>NZ_JBVJRT010000002.1:0-795611 GCF_055607425.1 Lentzea sp. NPDC037011
GCTGCTCCGGCCGCACCCCCTGCTCTTCCGCGGCCACCACGAACAGCGCCAGGATCGGCAGCACCGCGCCGTTCATCGTCATCGACACCGACATCTTGTCGAGCGGGATGCCGTCGAACAGGGTGCGCATGTCGTAGATCGAGTCGATCGCGACACCGGCCATGCCGACGTCACCGGCCACCCGCGGGTGATCCGAGTCGTACCCGCGGTGCGTGGCCAGGTCGAACGCGACCGACAAACCCTTCTGACCGGCCGCGAGGTTGCGCCGGTAGAAGGCGTTCGACTCCTCCGCCGTCGAGAACCCCGCGTACTGGCGCACGGTCCACGGCTGGTTGACATACATCGTCGGGTACGGGCCGCGCAGGAACGGCGCGACACCGGGATAGGTCTGCAGGAAGTCGAGACCGTCTACATCGGATCTGTCGTAGACCGGCTTGACCGCGATGCCCTCCGGTGTCTCCCATGCAGGCAAGTCGGTCTCGTACTTCGCCGACGGGAGCGAGCCGAGGTCGACGTCCGCGAAGCTGGGGATCATCGCTGCACTCCCAGGAGCTCGTAGGTGCTGTTCAGGATCTCCAGCGCCGGGCAGCCCGCGAAGACCAATCCGTCCACGTCCGCGTCGGTCTTCTTGCCCGCCAGGAGCACCCGCTCGGCACCGGCCGCACGCAGGGCCTCGACGGTCCGCCCGGCCTGGTCGGCGTAGCTGCTGTCGCTGCCGCACAGGACGGCGATCCTGGCACCGGAGGCCGTGAACCTGTCCGCGACCTCGGCCGGTGTGGTGGTCGGACCCGCGTCGGGGGTGGCGAAACCGCCGGCGTTGAAGAGGTTGGCGGCGAAGATGGCCCTGGCGGTGTGGGCCGCGACCGGGCCGAGGGTGGCGAGGAAGACCACGGGGCGTTCGGGCTGGGCGTCGGCGAGGTCGCGCAGCTCCTCGAAGGCCTGTGCATAACGCACCCGCGGCAACTCACCGTCCGGCAGCGGCGCCGGTTCGCGGACCACGGGCTTCTCGGCCAGGTTCGGGAACTCGCTGACGCCCGTGATCGGGTCGCACCGGTTCGCGAGCCGAGCTGACCGCGCCTCCCACGTGGCGGCGATCCGCGACGCGACCAGTTCCCCCGCCTCACCGATACCGCCGGCGCGTTCGAGCTCCTGGAACCACGCCCACGCCGCCACCGCAAGCGACTCGGTCAGCTGCTCCACGTACCAGGACCCCGCCGCCGGGTCGATCACCGCGCCGAGGTGCGACTCCTCCAACAGCAGGTTCTGCGTGTTGCGCGCGACCCGGCGCGCGAACTCGTCCGGCAGCCCGATCGCCGCGTCGAACGGCTGCACCGTCACCGCATCGGCACCGCCCAGACCGGCCGCCAGGGTGGCGACGGTGGTGCGCAGCATGTTCACCCACGGATCACGGCGCGTCATCATCGCCGACGACGTCACCGCGTGCTGCACCTGCGGCACGTCCACGCCCGACACCTCAGCCACCCGCGCCCACAACCGGCGCGCCGCACGCAGCTTCGCGATCGTCGCGAACTGGTCCGCCGTGGCCGCGAAACGGAACTCCAACTGCGCGAACGCCGACTCGACCGACAGACCACCGGAAACCAGAGCACGCAGGTAGGACACAGCCAGGGCCAGCGACGCACCCAGCTCCTCCGAGTCCGACCCGCCCGCGTCGTGGAACGGCAACGCGTCCACCACGACCGTCCGCAGACCGGGGAACGTGCGGGAAACCCGCGTGATCAAGTCGAGTGCGTCGCCGGTCGGCCTGAGCGCGAGGTTTCCGCGGACGGACTCCGGAGCGATCCGGCCCCACAGCCGCAGCATGGCGACGGCCACCTCCGGCGAGCCGTCCAGCACGATCGGCGCCAGGTCCAGGTGGACGTCCGCCAGCACGGTCTCGAGGGAATCGGCCGGTACGGACAGCCACAACGACGTGACGCCGCCCTCGAGGTCGTTCAGCACGGCGATCGGGTCCGGCACGGAGTGCCGCTGGCGGATGTCCCAGCCCTGCTTCACCGGTGCCAGGCAGGGAAAGCTCGCCGGTGCGTCGGTGTAGAGAGGCTGAACGTCGATGCCGTCGGGCGTGCGGGTGATCAGTGAGTCGAAGTCCGCTCCCGACTTGCGGAGCACGGCGTCGACCAGATCGCGCCACTGTCCGTACGACGCTGCTGGGAACTCTGCTGCCAGCTCCATCATGTGTCGAGTCTTTCCACGACTACGGGCTTCGACAACCCCTATCCCACAACGCTTAGGGGGTGCCGGGGCCGGTCAGCGCGAGCGGCGTGCGGTGCAGGAGAACCGAGTCCCCACGGCTTTTGCCGAGATCACGTCCGTATGTCCATTGTGGACTCAATGAACGCACGTTCGCCGCGATGCACAAAGCCGCCGCGCCACACCTGCAGGTGAGCGGCGGCGGGGTGGTCACCGCCTCCGGTGCGGGCAGGAGCGCGGGAACCGTGCAACCGGCCGTTCGAGTGGCTGGGGCAACCACTCGAACAGCGCTCGGCCGCCAGACTTCAGACGCTCGCGGTGTTCAGGACGATCGTGCGCGCCGGACACAGGTCCGCCGCCTGGTGGACCGAGTCGTGCAGGTCCTCGGCGGGGTGGTCCTGGAGCACGACGACCAGACCGTTGTCGTCCTGGTCGAACACCTCGGGGCTGACCATGGCGCACTGACCCGCGCCCACGCAGCGGGCACTGTCGGTGGTGACGTGCATCAGGGTGCTCCTCTTGCCGTTCCTCACCAGGTGACGGGAAGTTCGTAGACGCCGTAGACCATCGCGTCGTCCTTGTAGCGCAGCTGGTCGGCGGGTACGGCCAGTTTCAGCCCGGGGATCCGCTGGAGCAGCGTTCCGTAGACGACCTCGAGCTCGACGCGGGCGAGGTTGGCGCCGATGCACTGGTGGATGCCGAAACCGAAGGCCAGGTGGCTGCGGGCCTCTTTGCGGTGGAGGTCGATCACGCTGGGGTCGGGGAACACCGACGCGTCGTGGTTCGCGGCGCCGTTCAGGGCGAGGATGCCGTCGCCGGCCGGGATGGTCACGCCGCCGACCTCGATGTCCTCCAGCGCGACCCTGGCGGTGCCGGAGTCGGAGATCGAGAACGTGCGCAGCAGCTCCTCGATCGCGCCGGGCAGCAGGGACGGGTCAGCGCGCAGCTCCTCGGACAGCCCGGGGTGCTCCAGCAGCGCCAGCACGCCCAGGGAGATCATGTTCGCCGTCGTCTCGTGCCCGCCGACGAGCATCAGCCGGGCCATCGTGACCACGTCGAGGTGGTCGGCGACCTGCTCCACCCGGTTCTTCTCCAGGAACCGGCTGATCAGGTCGTCGCCGGGCTCCTTCTCCTTGGCGGTGACCAGCCCGTCGAGGTAGGCGTCCAACGCCTGCACGGCCGCGCCGTACTCGGCCGGGCTCAGCTCGTGGTTCATCATGGCCGCCGACCACTCCTCGAACTGCGCGTGGTCGGCGTAGGGCACGCCGAGCAGTTCGCAGATCACCAGTGACGGCACCGGCAGCGCGAGTGCCGTGACCAGGTCCGCGGGACCGCCTGCCGCGAGCATCGCGTCGATCCGCTCGTCCACGATCTGCTGGATGCGCGGGCGCATCTCACGGACGCGCCGGGCGGTGAACTCGGGGATCAGCATCCGTCGCTGCGCGGTGTGGTCCGGCGGGTCCATCGACAGCATCATCAGCCGCACCTGTGCCAGCAGCTCCGGTGGGATGTGGAACTGGTGCGGGTAGCCGGGCAGCTTGAGGTTCGAGCTGACGCGCGGGTCGCCGAGGACCTGCTTGACGTCGGCGTGCCGGGTGACCAACCACGCGGGTCGTCCGGTGACCTTCACCGTCGCCCGTGAGACGGGTTCACGTTCCCGCAGCTCCGAGTAGGCGGCCGGCTCCTTGAACGGGCATTCGCGGCGCATCGGGAACTGCGGCAGCTCTGGCTCTGTGCCGACGGTGCCGGGGGACTGGAGCGATTCGGTCATGACTGCCTCTCGGAAGGCGTGGGCGGTCTCAGCAGTGGACGGGCAGCTCGTAGACGCCGTAGACGATGGCGTCGTCCTTGAAGCGCAGTTCTTCCAGTGGTGCGGCCAGGCGCAACCCCGGCACGCGGCGCAGCAGCGTCGAGTACACGATCTCCAGCTCCATGCGGGCGAGGTTCTGCCCGACGCACTGGTGCACCCCGTAGCCGAAGGCGACGTGGCTGCGCGCTTCGCGCCGCACGTCCAGCCGGTCGGGGTCCTCGAAGACGTTCACGTCGCGGTTCGCGGCGTGGTTGAGCGGCAGGATGCCCTCACCGGCGCGGATGGTGACCCCGCCGAGCTCGATGTCCTCCATCGCCACGCGCGCGGTACCCGCGTCGGAAATGGAGAAGTACCGCAGCAGCTCTTCCACCGCGGTCGTCATCAGCTCCGGCTCGGCGCGCAGTGCGGCGAGCTGGTCGGGGTGCTCCAGCAGGGCGAGCACGCCGAGGGCGATCATGTTGGCCGTCGTCTCGTGCCCGGTGATCAGCATGACCTTGGCCATGCTGGAGAGCTCGGAGTGCGTGACCGACGGGGTCTCCCGGTTGAACGCGATCAGCCGGCTGATCATGTCGTCGCCCGGCTCCGACTCCTTGAGCGTGACCAGCTCGTCGACGTAGCGGTCGAGCTCGTAGTGCGCGCGGCCGCGTTCCTCCTCGCTCAGCTCGTGGCTCATGATCGCCCACGCCCAGGCCTCGAAGCGACCGTGGTCGGCGTAGGGCACGCCGAGCAGTTCGCAGATCACCAGCGAGGGCACCGGCAGCGCGAGCACGGACACCAGGTCCACCGGGCCGTCGCCCGCCTTGGCCAGCAGCTCGTCCACCCGCTCGTCGACGATCTCCTGCACGCGGGTGCGCAGCTGGCGCATCCTGCGCACGCTGAACTCCGGCGTGAGCATGCGCCGCTGCACGGAGTGCTCCGGCGGGTCCAGCGACAGGAAGGTGTGCGGGACCTGCTGGAGGATCTCGTCGGGCACCGGGACCTGGAGCGGGTAGCCGGGCAGCTTGAGGTTCGAGCTCACCCTCGAGTCCGACAGCAGCTTCTTGTACAGGTCGTGGCGGGTCACCAGCCAGGTGTGCTTGCCGTTGACCTTCAGCTTCGCCTTGGAGACGGGCTCGGTCTCGCGCAGTCGCGCGTACTCGGCGGGCGGGCTGAACGGACAGGCCCTGCGCATCGGGAAGTCCGGGAGATCGGAGTCGCCGACCGGTGCGGAGGGGGAGTCGGGGGTAGCCATGGGCAGTCCTCGTCGCTGGGGTAGACGGACGGGATGGCAGCGGTGCACGCCACTGTCCGCAACCTAGGGAGAGGGGGAGAGCGCTCCCACCCCTAATCGCCCCTAGAAACCGCTGTCCGTAGTGAGACGCTTTCGGTTGTGCCGTGCGAGCTTTCCGTTGTGAGCGTTCTCATTTCTGAAGCGAACCACACAGGGGACGCACCTCACGGAGCACCGGAACCCGACCCCGCCGCGTAGGGGCTTTTAGGGGTCGGGGTCGGCGATAGCTTTCGGCTGGAAGTTCGGTCCCCAACGGTCAGCGCGCCATTTTGCCGGTGCCGCGGCCGTTCCAGCGAGTGCTGCCCGAGGAGGTGGTCTTCGTGCCGTTCGGAACCCGTGTCCCCTTGGCCAGCACCAAGGGAACGGTGGCTTTCCGCGACTACCGGACCTGGTACCGCGTGACCGGTGAGCTCGGCGGCGACCGGCCGGCCGTGGTCGCGGTCCACGGTGGACCGGGCAGCACGCACGACTACCTGCTGCCGCTGGCGCGGCTCGCGGACGACGGCTGGCCGGTGGTGCACTACGACCAGCTCGGCAACGGCGGGTCGACGCACCTGCCCGACGCCGATCCGGCGTTCTGGACGGTCGAGCTCTTCCTGGAGGAGCTGGACAACCTGCTGACCGGCCTCGGGATCGCCGACAATTACGTCCTCTTCGGACAGTCGTGGGGCGGTCCGCTGTGCGCGAAGCACGCCGCGGCCGGCCCGGCAGGGCTGCGCGGGCTGGTGGTGGCCAACGCGCCGGCCTCGTACCCGATCTGGTTGCAGGAGATGGCGCGCCTGCGTGCCGACCTGCCGAGGGAGACCCAGGAAGCGTTGCTGCGCCACGAGGCGGCCGGTACCTACGACGACCGGGAGTACCTCGCCGCGATGCGGGTCTTCTACGACCGGCACGTCTGCCGCGCCCGGCCGTGGCCGCGCGACTTCGTCTCCTCGTACATGGAGATCTACAACGACCCCACCGTCTACTACGCGATGAACGGGCCGAACGAGTTCCACGTGATCGGCTCGCTCAAGGACTTCTCGGTCATCGACGACCTCCCCGCGATCGACACCCCGACGCTGCTGCTCAGCGGCCGCTACGACGAGGCGACGCCGACCGTGATGCGGCCCTACGAGGAGCACGTCAAGGGCGCGCGCTGGGAGATCTTCGAGAACTCCGCGCACCTTCCGCACCTCGAAGAGCCCGAGCTCTTCCACGAGGTGCTCGTCGACTTCCTCAAGGGGCTCTGAACGGTGGGCGCGCCCAGTGGCGGCGGTGGGTTCACCACGGCGATGGTCTTCCCCGGCATGGGACCGGTGCCGTTCCGCGACATCGGCCGGTTCATGGTGGCCAACCCGTTCGCGCGGGAACTGGTCGCCGTGGCCGACGACGTGCTCGGCTACTCGCTGGTGGACTCGCTGCGCGAGGACCCCGGCGACTACACCGAGGCCGCGCAGGTGGCGTTCTTCGTGAACTGCCTCGCCTGCGCGCGGTGGGCAGAGGCGGACCTCGGCGTGACACCGGACGTGGTGACGGGACCCAGTTTCGGCGAGAAGGCGGTGCTCGCCTACACCGGCGTGCTCGAACTGCCTGACGCGGTGCGGCTCACCGCCGACATCGCCCGGTGCCTCGACGAGTACTTCGCCGAGGAGCACACCGATGTCGTCACGCTGTCCTTCGTCCGCGCCCCCATGGCGAAGATCGAGCCGATCTTCGCCGAGCTCACCGAACGCGGCGAGTGGCACGAGATCTCCTGCTACGTCGACGACGGGTTCTTCATGGTGTCGATCGCGGAGAGCGAGGTCGAGTGGCTGGCGGCACGGGTGCGCGGGATCGGCGGGATGCCGCTCTACACGATGCGGCCGCCGATGCACGCCTCACTCTTCCGCGGGCTGCGCGACAAGGCCGAGCGCGAGGTCGTCTCGCGCTACCGGTTCGCCGACCCCTCGCTGCCCGTCGTGGCCGACCAGGACGGCTCGCTGCTGCACACCGGTGAGCAGCTGCGCACGATGCTGCTCGACGGGTTCGACCACCCGATGAACTGGCCGAGCGTGACGGACGCGCTGCGCGACTCCGGCGTGCGGCGGCTGTGCGTCGCCGGGCCGGACAGCCTGTTCGGCCGCGTTCCGTGCGCGGCGGAGCGGTTCGACGTCGTCGCCGCCCAGCCGCGGCTCGCGATGACACCCCGGCGCCGCGTGCTCGCGGCCTGAGCCAGACAGATGGAGGAAACCATGTGGAACGATGACTTCGAGGACCTGGTCCGCGGCTTTCTGCCGTTCCTTCCCGACACCGAGGACCTGGCACCGGAGGCCGACCTCAAGGAGCTCGGCCTCGACTCGCTGAACGCGGTGCACCTGCTCAGCGTTCTGGAGAACGCCTACCGCGTCCGCTTCGACGACAGCGCGCTGAGCATGGAGACCTTCCGCACGGCGGGCATGCTGTGGTCGACCGTGGAGCGCACACTCGACCACGCGGCGCGCTGAGCCATGACGGCGAACCTGGTCCAGATCACCGACAGCACCCTGGCGGGACGGTTCTCCCGCGGCCTCGCCCTGTCACCGGAGCGGCCGGCCGTGCGCGCGGACGGGGGCGTGACGACCTTCCGCGAGCTGCACGAGCGGGCACTGCTGCTCGCCGGCTCCGCACTCGCCGGCCTCGCCGAGGACACCCGGACGCTCGGGGTGCTGGTGGGCAAGGGAACCTCGGCCTACGCGACCCTGCTCGCGGGATTCTACAGTGGACTGACCGTGGTGCCGCTGCAGCCCGCGTTCCCCGCGGCGCGCACCCGGCAGATGATCGAGGCGGCCGGTGTGCAGGCACTTCTCGCCGACGACGACTCCCTGCCCGCGCTGCGCGCGCTGGCGGACGAGGGGGTCGAGCTGCCGACGTTGTTCGCGCCGGGCGGCCACCCGGCGCCGGGTCTGCGGATCGACCCCGGCAGCGCGTTGACGGCCCCGATGCCGACACGTCCGCACGACGTCGCGTACGTGCTGTTCACCTCGGGGTCCACGGGACGTCCCAAGGGCGTCCCGGTCACGCACGCCAACACGGCGCACTACTTCGCCTTGCAGGACAAGCGCTACGACTTCGGTCCCGAGGACGTCTTCTCGCAGACCTTCGACCTCAACTTCGACTGCGCGATGTTCGACCTGTTCTGCGCCTGGGGTGCGGGCGCGCCGGTGGTTCCGCTGCCGCCCCAAGCCTACGCGCGGCTCCCCGAGTTCTTGAGCGAGCACGGCATCACGGTGTGGTTCTCCACGCCGAGCGCGATCTCCCTGGTGCGCAAGACCGGCGGTCTCCAGGCGGGGTCCCTCAGCACCCTGCGCTGGAGCTTCTTCGCCGGTGAGGCGCTGCACGACGTCGACGCCGCCGACTGGGCGCAGGCCGCGTCCAGGTCCACCCTGGAGAACCTCTACGGGCCCACCGAGCTGACGATCACCGTCAGCGCCTACCGCTGGTGCGACGAGGAACGGCGGCACCACGTCGTGCCCATCGGCGAGCTCCACGAAGGTCACGACCTGGTGCTGCTGGACGACAACGGCAGGCCGAGCCGGACCGGGGAAGGCGAGCTGTGCGTCGCGGGCCCGCAGCTGACCGCGGGCTACCTCGACCCGGCCGACGACGTGAACCGCTTCCTGGTGCACGAGGGAAAGCGCTTCTACCGCACCGGCGACCGCGTGCGGCTCGCCACCGACGGCGCGGGGCTGCTGTACCTGGGCCGCAGGGACTCCCAGGTGCAGGTGCACGGCATCCGCGTCGAGCTGGCCGAGGTGGACGCGGCGGTCCGGGACTGCGAAGGCGTCGACCAGGCCGTCACGGTGGCGCTGGAGATGGAGGGCACGGTCGAGCTGGCCGTGTTCCACACCGGGGAACCGCTCTCGCCCGCGCGGCTCGCGCGGCACCTGCGCGACCGGCTGCCCTCCGGCGTCGTGCCGCGGGCCTACTACCACATCGACGCGTTCCCGTTGAACAGCAACCGCAAGATCGACCGCTCGAAGCTCACCTCCGAGGCGAGCGGGGCCGCGGTCAGAGGCCGGCCCCGCCCTCGCGGCGGCCGGTGACCGGGAACCAGCACGAAAGGCCCGAGCCACAAGTGAACTCCACCCAGACCACCGGGGCCCGCACCGGCGCCCTGGTCCACGACCTGCTCGACGAAGCCCTCGCCGGCCACCCCGACTCCTTCGCGATCAGCGACTCCGCCGGCCGGTGGACCTACCAGGAGCTGGCCGGCCACAGCCACGCCGTCGACGCCTGGCTGGCCCTCTCCGGCATCGGCCGCGGCGACCGCGTGCTGGTCCAGCTGCCGAGCAACCGCGAACTGGCGGCCCTGCTGTACGGCACGTCGCGCTGCGGCGCGGTGCTGGTGCCGGTCAACACCGGGATGAAGGACTTCCACCTCCGCGCGGTGGTGCAGAACGCCGAACCGGCGCTCATCATCGTGCCCGACGAGGCGGTGGACCGCGTCGCCGCGTTCTCCGGCGGCGTGGCCGTGCGCGGCTTCTCCGGTGTGTGGGCCGAGATCGAGGACCTGTACCGGATGAAGGCGCGGGGCGCCGGCACCGACGTGCACCCCGACGACGTCGCCGTGCTCGTCTACACCTCGGGCTCGACCGCGGCGCCCAAGGCGGTGATCTGCCCGCACCGGCAGATGGTGTTCGTCACCGGGGCGATCAACGCCGAGCTCGGCTACCGGCCCGACGACGTGGTCTTCTGCCGGTTCCCCATCTCCTGGGACTACGGGCTCTACAAGGTGCTGCTCACCGCAGCCGGCCACAGCGAGCTGGTGCTCGCCGACGGCGAGTCGGACCTGCTGCTGCTGAGCCGGATCGTGGACACCGGCGCGACCGTCGTGCCGATCGTGCCCTCGCTGGCCACCATGATCAGCACGCTCGCGGAGCGCGGTGTCCCGGAGGGTGCGCGGGTGCGGATGTTCACCAACACCGGTGCCGCGCTGCCGAAGCCCACCGCCGACGCGTTGCGCGCGGCCTTCCCCGGCGCCGAGGTGATCATCCAGTTCGGACAGACCGAGTGCAAGCGGGTGTCCGTGCTGCCGCCGGAGCTCGCCGGCAGCAAGCCGGACTCGGTGGGCAGGCCACTGCCCGGCACCCGCGCCTTCGTCGTGGACGAGCACGGTGAGCCGTTGCCGCCGGGAGAGATCGGGGAGATCGTGGTCGAAGGACCGCACGTGATGCCGGGCTACTGGCGCGCCCCCGAGCAGACCGCGCGTTCCTTCCGCGTCGGGTCCGATGGCGGGCTTCGGTTGCACACCGGCGATTTCGGTCGTGTGGACGAGGACGGGTTCCTCTACTACGAGGGCCGCCGCGACGACATGTTCAAGCACAAGGGCGTGCGCATGAGCACGACCGAGCTGGAGGCCGCGGCCGCCGACGTGCCCGGTGTGCGCGCGGCAGCCGCGGTGCCGCCCGAGGACGGCCGTGCGCTCGCCGTGTTCGTGGAGGGCGACATCGAACCGCACGCACTGCTGCGGGAGCTCGCGCGCCGGCTCGAACCCGCGAAGGTGCCCTCGGTGGCGAGGATCGTCGAAGAACTGCCGCTGACCCAGCACGGCAAGTACGACAGGGCCCGCCTCACCAAGCTCCTGGAAGGAGTCGCACCGTGACCGGCTACCGGGAGATCGCGGACCGCTTCGGCACGCCTGCCTTCGTCTACGACCTCGACCGCGTCGTGGCGGCCAGGGACGACCTGCTCGCGGCGTTGCCCGAGCAGGTGGTGCTGTACTACGCGGCGAAGGCCAACCCCCACCCCGAGCTGCTGCGCGAGCTCCGTTCCGGCGAACGCGGCGTCCGCGCGGAGATCAGCTCGACCGGCGAGCTGGACGCGGTGCTGCGCGCCGGTTTCCGCGGTGACGAGGTGCTCTACACCGGCCCCGGCAAGACGGCGGGCGAACTCGCCACGGCGATCGCGCACGGCGTGCGGCTGTTCTCGGTCGAGTCGATCGGGGACCTGCGCCGCGTCGGCGCGGTGGCGCTGGAGGCGGGCACGACCGCGGACTGCCTCCTGCGCGTCAACAACGCCACGGGGGCCGCGGCGACGAGCATCCGGATGACCGGTGTGCCGTCGCAGTTCGGGTTCGACAGCGAGACGCTGGCCGACCTCGCCCCGGCTCTGCGCGAGGTGCCGGGGACGACCATCGCCGGGCTGCACTTCTTCCCGTTGAGCAACACCCAGGACGAGGACAGCCTCATCGCGGAGTTCCAGCACACCATCACCAGCGCCGCACGGCTGCAGGACGTTCTCGGTGTCCGGTTCCGCTTGGTCGACATCGGCGGTGGTTTCGCCGCGCCGTACGCCGTGCAGGGCCACCGCCCTGTCTACGAGTACCTGGGCAAGGCCATGTCGGAGGCGCTCGACGAGCACTTCCCCGGCTGGCGGGACGGCGCGCCGCGGATCGCCTGCGAGTCGGGCCGGTACCTCGTCGCGGACAGCGGCACGCTGCTGACCTCGGTCGTCAACGTCAAGCACAGCAGGGGACAGCGCTACCTGGTCCTCGACGCGGGGATCAACACCTTCGGCGGCATGTCCGGGCTCGGGCGGATCATGCCGATCTCCGTCGAGCCGCACGAGGCCGTCGCCGAGGGCGCCGGCGCGCACCTCGCCGGTCCGCTGTGCACCCCCGGCGACCTGCTCGGCAGGGGGGTCCGGCTGCCCGACCTGGAGCCCGGTGAACTGCTGACCGTGCCCAACGCCGGGTCCTACGGCCCAACCGCGAGCCTGCTGATGTTCCTCGGCAGGCCCGCGCCCACCGAAGTCGTCGTCCGCGGTGCCGATGTCGTCTCCGCCTCCCGCATCGAGCACTCACGAGCATATGAACACGGAGAGGCACTCTGATGACCATTTCTTCGCCGCAGCGCGACAACGTCGATCTCCTTCCCGGCGACGCGGGCGACCAGCCCGTGCTCGTGGCGGGCGGTACGTCGGACTCGCACACCTGGAACCTCGTCTACCTGCAGCTGTTGATCGAGGAGCACGGCAGGCGGGTGGTCAACCTCGGCCCGTGCGTGCCGGAGGACCTGCTCGTCGAAGAGGCGGTGGCGGAGCAGCCCGCGCTCGTGGTCGTGAGCAGCGTCAACGGCCACGGCTTCCACGACGGCATCCGGATGGTCACACGACTGCGCGCGCGGCAGGAGCTCGCCGACGTCCCCGCGGTGATCGGGGGCAAGCTCGGCATCACCGGCAGCTCGTCCGCGGAACAGGTCGCCGAGCTGAAGGCGGCGGGCTACGACGCGGTGTTCGCCGACGGCGTGGACAGCGGGGGCATCGACGAGTTCAGCCGCCTGCTGTTCGAACTGCCCCAGCGGCTGCGGGTATGACCCGCGCGAGAACCGGTTTCGGCGCCTTCGTCCGCGAGGCGCACGAGCGCGGCAGGCTCGTCGTGCAACCGCGCATGGGGATGAGCGATCCCGAGCGGATGCGCGCGGGCCTGCGGGCCACCAGGAAGGCCGACGCGACCACGGTCGGCACCCTGACCATCGACAGCTACACGCGCGTCGGTGATCTGGAGTCGGCCCGCCTGGCCCTGCTCGAAGGGGCCGCGCTCAACGGCTACCCGATCGTGAGCCACGAACGCCGGACCACCGAGGCGGTGCTCGACGGCGTCTGCGGACCGGACTTCCCGGTCCAGGTGCGGCACGGTTCGGCGGCACCGGAGGACATCATCCGCGCTCTGCTCGAGGTCGGGCTGGACGCTTCGGAGGGCGGGCCGATCTCCTACTGCCTGCCCTACGGGCGGGTGTCGCTGCGGGAGTCCGTGGCGCACTGGACGGCGGCGTCCGAGCTGATGGCGGCCGCGCGCGGGCCGGGCGTGGAACCGCACCTCGAGACGTTCGGCGGGTGCATGCTCGGGCAGCTGTGCCCGCCGAGCCTGCTCGTCGCGATCAGCGTGCTGGAAGCGGTGTTCTTCCGGCGGCTGGGCATACGCAGCATCTCGGTCAGCTATGCGCAGCAGACGAACGAGGCGCAGGACGCCGAAGCCGTCGCCGCGTTGCGCGCGCTGTGCTCGATGCTCCTGCCGGACGTCGACTGGCACGTCGTCATCTACGCCTACATGGGAGTGTTCCCGGAGACCGAGGACGGCGCGCGTGCGTTGCTCGGCGCGGCGGCAGGGCTGGCGTCGCGCACGGGGTCGGAGCGGATCATCGTCAAGACGGTCGCGGAGTCGCAACGCATCCCGTCGATCGAGGAGAACGTGGCCGCCCTGGAGCTGGCCTCCGACGTCGCCGCCCGCACGCCGTACGCGCCGGCCCCGCTGGAGGGCAACGCCGTCCACGCCGAAGCCCGCGCACTGGTGGAGGCCGTGCTGGCGTTGAACGACGACCTCGGCCAGGCGTTCCTGACGGCGTTCGCGACGGGCCTGCTCGACGTGCCGTACTGCCTGCACCCGGACAACGCGGGGGAGAGCAGGAGCTACATCGACACCGATGGCAGCCTGCGCTGGTCGCGGATCGGGCGGATGCCGTTGCGCGGTATCGCCGAGAGCCGCGCGGCGCGCGGACTCACGTCGTCGGAACTGCTGCGGTCGCTGTCCTTCGTGCGCCGCAGCTACGACGGCATGGCCGCCGCCGGTGTGTCTTAGGGGCTTTTAAGGGTGGGGTCCCTCCTCCTGCTCTCGTTACGTTCCAAGCAAGGACCAGAGATCGCGCCGGTCAGTCGGGAGATGCGCGGATGAACGGGCTCGTAGCCGAATCAGCACTGGCGACACGGCTGGCGCAGGCCGCGCCGGGCGGACGCCGCCGGGTGGTCACCGAGTTGGTGCGCGCCGCCGTGGCGGAGGCCATCGCGCAGGCGCGGCCGGACGCAGCGGCCGCCGGCGCCGCGCTCGACGCCGAGCAGTCCTTCGCGGCGCAGGGGCTCGACTCGCTGGCCGCCGTCCACCTGCACCACGTCCTCACCGAGCGCACCGGGATTCCCCTGCCGGTGAGCCTCGCCTACGACTGCCCGACGCTGCCGGAGCTGGTGGACCGGCTGCTGCGCGCGGCCGACGGAACCGACGACGCCGCGGACGTGCCCGCCGCACCCACCACCCCCGCCGCCGTCGACGACGAGCCGGTCGCGATCGTGGGCATCGGCTGCCGCTTCCCCGGCGGCATCGACGATCCGGCGGCGTTGTGGCAGCTGCTCGCCGAGGGCGGCACCGTGCTGTCCGACTTCCCCTCCGACCGCGGTTGGGACCTCGGCGCCCTGTTCGACGACGATCCCGAGACGCCGGGCAGCGCCTACGTGCGCAAGGGCGGGTTCCTCGGCACCGCGACCGACTTCGACGCCGAGTTCTTCGGCATCAGCCCGCGCGAGGCGCTGGGCATGGACCCGCAGCAGCGGCTCGTGCTCGAGACCACCTGGCACGCGCTCGAGAACGCCGGGATCGACCCCACCGCGTTGCGCGGCACGGCGACCGGTGTCTTCGTCGGTGCGGAGATGCTGGACTACGGCCCGCACCTGCACGAGGCACCCGACGGCATGGACGCGTACCTGTTGGCGGGCAACGCCTCCAGCGTCGTGTCCGGCCGGGTCGCGTACGTGCTCGGTGTGGAAGGTCCCGCGCTCACCGTGGACACGGCGTGCTCCGCGGGACTCGTCTCGCTGCACCTGGCGTGCCGCTCGTTGCGCGCGGGGGAAACGACGCTCGCGCTCGCCGGTGGTGTGGCCGTGCTCGGTGGACCGGGCGTCTTCACCGCGTTCAGCAGGCAGCGCGGCCTCGCGCCGGACGGGGTCTGCAAACCCTTCGCCGCGGCCGCGGACGGCACCGGTTTCGCCGAAGGCGTGGGCGTCCTGGTCCTGGAGCGGCTGTCGGACGCGCGGAAGAACGGCCACCGGGTGCTCGCCGTGGTGCGCGGCTCCGCGGTGAACTCCGACGGCGCGTCCAACGGCCTCACCGCGCCCAACGGCACCGCGCAGCAGCGGGTCATCCGCAGTGCGCTCGCGTCAGCGGGACTCACGCCGGCGGACGTCGACGTCGTCGAGGCGCACGGCACCGGTACCCGGCTCGGCGACCCGATCGAGGCGACGGCGCTGCTGGCCACCTACGGACGCGACCGCGCGAGGCCCCTGCTGCTCGGGTCGGTGAAGTCCAACCTCGGGCACACCCAGGCCGCCGCCGGCGTTGCCGGGGTGATCAAGGCCGTGCTCGCGATGCAGCACGGCGAGGTTCCCGCGACGCTGCACGTCGACGAACCGACGCCGCACGTCGACTGGTCCTCCGGCCAGGTCGAGCTGACCGTCGAGTCCCGTCCGTGGCCGGAGACGGGCCGCCCGCGCCGCGCCGCCGTGTCGTCCTTCGGCGTCAGCGGCACCAACGCGCACGTCATCCTCGAACGCCCCGAGCAGGAACCGGACACCTCCGCGCCGAGCCCGGCCGGCGGGCGCCCGCTGGCGTTCCCGCTGTCCGCGCGCGGCGAGGACGCGCTCCGCGCGCGTGCCCGTGACCTGCTGCCCCTCGTCGACACCGTCGAACCGGTGGAGCTGGCACAGGCGCTCGGCACCACGCGTGCCGCGCTGCGCGACTCGGCGGTGCTCGTCGCGACCGGCCGGGACGAGCTGCGCGCTGCCCTGGAAGGACTCGCGAACGGTGCCACCGCGGTGCCGCAGCGGGTGCCGGGCGAGATCGCGTTCCTGTTCGCCGGGCAGGGCAGCCAGCGCGCGGGGATGGGCCGCGAGCTGGCGGCCGCCTATCCCGTCTTCGCGGACTCGCTCGCCGCGACCTGTGCCCACTTCGACCTCCAGCTGCCGCGCCGGCTCGACGAGCTGATGTTCGCCGAGCCGGGCAGTGCCGACGCCGCCCTGCTGGACACGACGGAGTACGCGCAGCCCGCGCTGTTCGCCGTCGAGGTCGCGCTGTACCGGCTGTTCGAGAGCTGGGGCCTCACGCCGGACCACCTCGCGGGCCACTCCGTCGGCGAGATCGCGGCCGCGCACGTCGCGGGCGTGCTGACGCTGCAGGACGCGACGATCCTCGTCGCCGCGCGCGGCCGGCTCATGCAGCGGCTGCCCGCCGGGGGCGCGATGCTCGCCGTTCGCGCGTCCGAGGCCGAAGTGACCCCTCTGCTGACCGCGGGAACCGGGATCGCCGCCGTCAACGGCCCCGAGTCGGTCGTGGTGTCGGGCGAGCTCGGCGACGTCGAGCGGATCGCCGCCGAGCTGTCGTCACGTGATCGCGACACCCGGCGTCTGCGCGTGAGCCACGCCTTCCACTCGCCGCTCATGGAGCCGGTGCTCGACGAGTTCCGCCGCGTCGTGCGCGTGCTCGACTTCCGCGAGCCGCGCCTGCCGATCGTGTCGACCGTGACCGGGCAGCCGGTGTCGGTCGAGATGTGCGATCCGGAGTACTGGGTCGGCCACGTCCGCGCACAGGTGCGTTTCCACGACGCGCTGCGGCTGCTCGCCGACACGGGCGTGCGCACGTTCCTCGAGCTCGGACCGGGCGCCACGCTGTCGGCGATGGGGCCGGAGTGCGTGGACGCCGGCGGAGTGGCCTTCATCGCGGCGCTGCGCCGGGACCGGCCCGAAGCGCACGAGGCCATGTCGGGGCTCGCGGCCGTGCACTCGCGCGGCGTCCCCGTCGACTGGCGGCGGCACTTCGCCGGGTTCGGCGGCGCTCCGGTCCAGTTGCCCCAGTACCCGTTCCAGCGGCGGCGCTTCTGGCTCGACCAGGGCACGTCCGCCGGCGCCGGCGCGCTCGGACAGCTGCCCGCCGATCACCCGCTGCTCGCCGCTGTCGCCGGCGTGGGCGCGGACGCCGCGGTGCTGACCGGACGGATCTCCACGCGCACCCAGCCGTGGCTCGCCGATCACGTCATCGGCGGCAGGGTGCTGTTCCCCGGCACGGCGTTCGTGGAGCTCGCTCTGCGCGCCGCCGACCACGTACCCGCCGGCCCGCCGCTGCAGCTGGAGGAACTGACCCTGAGCGCACCGCTCGTCCTCGGTGGCGACGAGGAGGTCTCCGTCCAGGTGGCGGTCGGCGTGGCGGACGAGGACGGCCGTCGCCCGGTCACCGTCCACAGCCGCGCCGACCAGGCGGGCCCGTGGACCGAGCACGCCGCTGGCGTCCTCGCCCCGGCCGACACCGCCGATCCCGCGCCGTTCGGCGAGTGGCCGCCGCCGGGTGCCGACCCGGTGGACACGAACGACCTCTACGAGCGCCTGGCCGACGAGGGATACGGCTACGGGCCGGCGTTCCGGGGTCTTCGCGCCGCGTGGCGGCAGGGCGGGACCGTGTACGCCGAGGTCGCGTTGCCGGAAGGGATCGCGGAGAGCGCGGGTGCCTTCGGCCTGCACCCCGCGTTGCTCGACGCGGCGTTGCACGCGGCAGACCTGGACGCGCCTCCGTCGGAGGTGAGCGTGCCGTTCGCCTGGACCGGCGTCACGCTGCACGCCACCGGCGCGACCGCCGTGCGCGTCGCGATCACGCGCGGCGACGGAGGCGGCATCTCGCTCCGGCTCGCCGACGTCACCGGTGCACCGGTGGCCGACATCGGCGGACTGGTTTCCCGGCTCGTGCAGGACCAGGAGGTCCTGCACGCTGTGCGGTGGGTGCCACACCGTGCCCCGGCACCCACCGCAGTTCCACAGGGCACTGTCGTGCACCGCTTCGGCGGTGCCGCGAGCGCGGACGCGCGGGACGCCCGCGAGCACGCCGGCACGGCACTGCGCCTGGTGCGCACGTGGCTGGAAGACGACAGCACGACCGCGCCGCTCGTCGTGGTGACCCCACCCGCGAGCCCCGCGCACGCCGCGGTCCGCGGGCTCGTCCGCGCGGCGCAGGCCGAGAACCCCGGTCGTTTCGTGCTCGTCGAGCACGACGCCGAGCCTTCCGAGACCGAACTGGCCCAGGCCCTCGCCAGCGGTGAGCCGGAGCTGTCGCTGACCGGCGGGCAGTTCCTCGTCCCGCGCCTGGTCTCCGCTCCGGTCTCGGTCCCGGCCACCGCAGCCGCCGACGACTGGGGCACCGTGCTGGTGACCGGTGGCACCGGCGGGGTCGGGTCGCTCGTGGCGCGGCACCTGGTCGAGGCGCACGGCGTCCGCCGCCTGGTGCTGGCCGGCAGGCGCGGGGAGGTGCCCGGCTTCGTCGGGGACCTGGACGCCGAGGTGACCGTGGTGGCCTGCGACATCGGCGACCGCGACGCCGTCACGCGGTTGCTGGCGGAGCACCCCGCCGACTCGGTGGTGCACGCGGCGGGAGTCGTCCGCGATGGTCTGCTCGGCTCGCTCACCGACGAGATGGTCGACGAGGTCTTCCACGCCAAGGCCCACGGCGCCTGGCTGTTGCACGAGCTGACGCTCGACCGCCCGCTGAAGCGGTTCGTGCTGTTCTCCTCGCTCGCCGCGGTGCTCGACGCGCCGGGCCAGGCCAACTACGCCGCCGCCAACGCCTACCTGGACGCGCTCGCCGAGCACCGCGCGTCACTCGGCCTGCCCGCCACGGCGCTGTCCTGGAGCCTGTGGGCGACGGGCACCGGCATGGGTGCCGCACTCGACGCCGCCGCGCTGCGCCGCATCGCCGCCGCCGGGCTGCCGGGACTCCCGGCGGAACGGTCGCTGCGGCTGTTCGACCTCGCCGTCCGATCAGGACGGTCCACCGCGGTGCCGGTCGAGGTGGACGCGACCGCCGTGCGACGCCGTCCCGACGGCGTGCCGCACCTGTTGCGCGAGCTCGTGCGTCCCGCCGTGCGCCGTGCTGCCGCGGGCGGTGCGCGGACCACCGAGGAAGGCCGGTTCGCCACCGTTCCGGTCGCCGAGCGCGAACGCGTGGTGCTGGACCTCGTGCGCACCGAGGTGGCCGACGTGCTGCGCCACGACGGAGCCTCCGCCATCGACCCGGCGCGCGCGTTCACCGAGCTCGGGTTCGACTCCCTCGCCGCCGTCGAGCTGCGCAACCGGCTCAACGCGGTGACCGGGCTGCGGCTGACCGCCACCCTCGTGTTCGACCACCCGACGCCGCGCGCGCTCGCCAAGCACGTCGAGGAGGGCCTGTTCGGCAGCGCCGAGCCCGTGGTTCCCGTCGTCGTGCGCGACCCCGGCACCACCACCGATCCGATCGTCATCGTCGGCACGGCCTGCCGCTATCCCGGCGGCGTCACCTCGCCCGAGGACCTGTGGCGGCTGGTCGCCGACGGCGTCGACGCGGTGGGCGGGTTCCCCGCCGACCGCGGCTGGGACGCCGACGCGCTCTACGACCCCGAGCCGGGCACGCCCGGCCGCACGTACACGCGGGAAGGCGCGTTCCTCCACGACGCCGCGCGGTTCGACGCCGGCTTCTTCGGCATCAGCCCACGGGAGGCCACCGCGATGGACCCGCAGCAGCGGTTGCTGCTGGAGGTGTCCTGGGAGGCGCTGGAACGGGCGTCGATCGATCCCGCCACCGTGCGCGGCAGCCGGACCGGCGTCTACGCGGGCGTGATGTACCACGACTACGGTGCCTGGCTCCCCGAGCTGCCGGAGGACCTCGCGGCCTACGCGGGCAACGGCAACCTGGGCAGTGTCGTCTCCGGCCGCGTCGCGTACGCGCTCGGTCTCGAGGGCCCCGCGGTCACCGTCGACACGGCGTGCTCCTCGTCCCTGGTCACGTTGCACCTCGCCGCTCAGGCGCTGCGGCAGGGCGAATGCGACCTCGCCCTCGCCGGCGGCGTCACGGTGATGTCCACACCGGACACGTTCATCGACTTCTCCCGCCAGCGCGGGCTCGCCGCCGACGGCCGCTGCAAGTCGTTCGCCGACGGCGCGGACGGCACGGGCTGGGGCGAGGGCGTCGGGGTGCTCGTCGTCGAACGGCTCTCCGACGCGCGGCGCAACGGGCACCGGGTGCTGGCCGTGGTGAGCGGTTCCGCGATCAACCAGGACGGCGCGTCGAACGGGCTGACGGCGCCGAACGGCCCGTCGCAGCAACGGGTCATCCGCGCGGCCCTCGCCGCAGCGGGCCTGGCACCGTCCGATGTGGACGCCGTGGAGGCGCACGGCACCGGCACGACCCTCGGTGACCCGATCGAGGCGCAGGCGCTGCTGGCGACCTACGGTCAGGACCGCGGTGAACCGCTGTGGCTCGGTTCGATCAAGTCGAACATCGGGCACACGCAGGCCGCGGCGGGTGTCGCGGGTGTCATCAAGATGGTCGAGGCCCTGCGGCACGGCGTCCTCCCGAAGACGTTGCACGTCGACGCGCCGTCCTCGAAGGTCGACTGGGAGGCGGGCTCCGTCGAGCTGCTCACCGAGGCCCGTCCGTGGGAACCCGGAGCCCGGCCGCGCCGTGCCGCCGTGTCGTCCTTCGGCATCAGCGGCACGAACGCCCACGTCATCATCGAGGAGCCCGGCGCGCAGGAGGCGGTGGCCGGAGGAGAAGCGCCCCCGGTCGTCGCCCTGCCGGTCTCGGCGCGGACGACCGCGGCGCTGCGCGACCAGGCACGCAACCTGGTCATCGCGGCGTCCACCACCGCCCCCGCCGACCTCGGCTTCGCCCTCGCCACCACGCGCGCGGCGCACGACGAGCGCGCCGTCGTCCTCGCCGGCGCGGACTCCTCCGACGACGTCACGGCGGGCCTCGACGCGCTCGCCCTGGCCGCCGACGCGCCGGGGCTCGTCGTGACCGGTTCGGTCACCGACGGCACGCTGGCGTTCCTGTTCTCCGGTCAGGGTGCCCAGCGACCGGGCATGGGACGCGACTGGTACCGCACCCACCCCGTCTTCGCGGAGCACTTCGACCGCATCGCCGCGCAGTTCGCCGGTCACCTCGGCCACCCGCTCGCCGACGTGCTGTTCGGTGACGGCGAGGCGGCCGCGCTGCTCGACCAGACCGCCTACACGCAGGCCGCGCTGTTCACCACGCAGGTGGCCCTCTACCGGGTGCTCGAGTCGGCGGGGCTGCGTCCGGCGTGGCTCGCGGGGCACTCCATCGGCGAGTTCGCCGCCGCGCACGTGGCGGGTGTCTGGTCGCTGTCCGACGCGGTGACCGCGGTCGCCGCGCGGGGCGAGCTGATGCAGGCCCTGCCCGCCGGCGGGGCCATGATCGCCGTGCAGGCCACCGAGGAGGAGGTCACCCCGCTCCTCGGCGAGCGGTGCGGCATCGCCGCGGTCAACGGGCCCCGCGCGGTCGTGGTGTCCGGTGACGAGGACGCCGTGGAGGCGGTCGCCGCGCGGTTCGCCACGACCCGGCGGCTGCGGGTCTCGCACGCCTTCCACTCGCCGCGCATGGAACCGATGCTGGCCGGCTTCCGCGAGGTCATGGCCGGGCTCACCGCGCACGAGCCCGCGGTGCCGATCATGTCCACGCTCACCGGCGAGCCCGCGACCGCCGCCCAGCTCGGCTCGGCCGGCTACTGGGTGGACCACGTGCGCGGGACCGTGCGCTTCGCCGACGCCGTGCGCGCGCTCGCCGACCGCGGCGTCGACACGTTCCTGGAGCTCGGCGCCGCCCCCGTGCTGACCGCGATGGGACCCGACTGCCTCGTCGAAGCCCAGGGCGATGCCGAACCGGCCTTCGCGTGCACCGCGCGCAAGGACACCGGGGAGGTGCGCGCGCTGCTGACCTCGCTCGCCGAGGTGCACGTGCGGGGCTTCGACGTCGACTGGCGTCAGCTCTACGGCGACTTCACCGGCGCGCACGTGGACCTGCCGACCTACCCGTTCCAGCACCGGCACCACTGGCTGCCGCTGGCCGCGACCGGTGGCGACGTCACCGCGCACGGACTGTCCTCAGTGGACCACCCGCTGGTCAGCGCGGCCGTGGACCTGCCAGGCGACGGCGGCCTGCTGCTCACCGGACGCGTCTCGCTCGCCACGCACCCGCTGCTCGCCGAGCACGCCGTCCTCGGCACCGTGCTGGTACCCGGTGCCGCGCTGGTCGGCCTCGCCCTGCACGCCGGCCGCCTCACCGGCCGCCCCGCGCTCACCGAGCTGACCCTGCAGTCGCCGCTCGTCGTGCCGGGGGAGTCGGCCGTGCGGCTGCACGTCTCGGCCGCCGCCGACGGCACCGTCGAGATCCACTCGCGGCCCGACGACGCGACCGGCGAGTGGACCTGCCACGCCACGGGCGTTCTCGACGTGGTCGGGGACGCGTCCGGTCAGGCGCCGGTCGGCGAGTGGCCCGCGCCGGGCGCGACCGGGCTCGACGTCAGCGGCCTGTACGAGCGGATGCACGCCGAGGGCTACGACTACGGGCCCGTCTTCCACGCCGTGCGCGCCGCGTGGCGGGCCGGCGAGGACACCGTGCTCGCGGAGCTGGAACTGCCCGCGGAGGCCAGGCACGACGCCGCCCGCTACGGCCTGCACCCGGCATTGCTCGACGCGGCGCTGCACGTCACCGGTCTGCTCGACCCGCGAGCCGAACCCGCCGATGCCGGCGCGGGCGTGGTCGAGCTGCCGTTCGCGTGGACCGGGGTCACCCAGCACGGCTCCGGCGCGCTCGCCGCCAGGGTGCGCGTGACCCGCGCGGGCACCGGCGGCCTGCGGATCGAACTCTCCACAGAGGACGGAGCACCGCTGGCGACCGTGGCGTCGTACGTGACGCGGCCCGTCGCCGCAGACCGGCTGGGTGCCCCGGCCCGGGAGCTGTACGTCGTGGCCGGCGAGCCGGTGCCGAAGCCCGTCGTGCGGGCACACCGGAGCTGGGCGGTGCTCGGTGACGACGACCTCGGACTCGGCGTCCCGGTCGCACCGGAGCCCGCCGCGCTGGGCACCGCCGACGCGGTCCTGTACGCCGCACCGGTGCCGGACGGCACCGCTGTGCCGGACGCCGTGCGGTCAGCCCTCGCCGAGACCCTGCGGGTCGTGCAGGCGTGGCTCGCCGACGAACGGCAGGCGGTGCTCGTCGTGCTGACCCGCGACGATCTCGCCGGCGCGGCGGTGCGCGGTCTCGTCCGTGCCGCGTACGCGGAGGAACCCGGACGCGTGGTGCTCGTGGACCTCGGAGACGCCCGGCCGGACCTCGCGTCCCTCGGCGCGGCACTCGACACCGGTGAGCCGGAGGTGCGCCTCAAGGACGGCGACGTGCACGCACCGCGTCTCGTCCGCGCACCGGACGCGGTGGACCGCACGGCGCAGCGCCCGTGGGGCACCGTGCTCATCACCGGAGGGACGGGCGGGCTCGGCGCGCTCGTCGCGAAGCACCTCGCACGGCGCAACGACGTCGAAAGGCTCGTTCTCACGAGCAGGCGCGGGCCGGACGCGCCGGGTGCCGCCGACCTGCTCGGCGAGCTGAGCGCGCTGGGTGCCAAGGCCGAGGTCGTCGCCTGCGACGTCGCCGACCGCGCGGCCGTCGCCGCGTTGCTCGCGCTCACACCGGTCGACAGCGTCGTGCACACGGCCGGTGTGCTGGACGACGGCGTCATCACGGCGCTGACACCGTCGCGTGTGGACACCGTGCTGCGCCCGAAGGCCGAGGCCGCCTGGCACCTGCACGAGCTGACCCTCGGCCGCGAGCTGGCGCACTTCGTGCTGTTCTCGTCGGCCGCGGGCACCATCGACGCCTCCGGCCAGGGCAACTACGCGGCGGCCAACGCGTTCCTCGACGCGCTCGCCGCGCACCGGGCGGACCTCGGGCTCGCCGCGACGTCGATGGCGTGGGGCCTGTGGGCGGGCGGCGGCATGGGCGCGTCGCTGGACGAGGGCGAGCTCGCCCGGATCGAGCGTTCCGGCGTCGGCGTGCTCGAACCGGACGACGCGCTCGCCCTCTTCGACGCCGCCGTGACGACCGGCCTGCCCGCCGTGCTGCCGGTCCGGCTCGACCTCCGCGCGCTGCGGCGGCGAGGCGAGGAGGTGCCCGCGCCGCTGCGGACGCTCGCCGGCGTCGCCGTGGCACCCGCCCAGCACGCCCGCACCCTCGGCGACCGGCTCGCCGGGCTGCCGAAGGCCGACCACGAGCACGTCGTGCTCACCGCCGTCCGCACCGAGGTGGCCGGGGTGCTCGGCCACGCAGGGCCCGCCGACGTGGAACCACGGCGCGCTTTCACCGAGCTGGGGTTCGACTCGCTCGCCGCGGTGGAGCTGCGCAACCGGCTCAACGCCGTCAGCGGGCTGCGGCTGCCGTCCACGATGATCTTCGACTACGCGACGCCCGCCGCACTCGCCGGCTACCTCCTCGGCCGCCTGGCCCCGGAACCGCCGGCCGAACCGCAGGTGCCGCGGACAGCGGACGGCGAACCCGGCACCGACATCAAGTCCATGGACGTGGCCGACCTCGTGCGCGCCGCGTTGAACCGCAGCGGCACCTGAGCCGCCCGCCCGGCCACCCGGGGAAGCAGGGCCAAGCCGAGCGAGCAGGGGAGCGACACCGAGCATGGAAACATCCGTCGAACAGATCGTCGAAGCGCTGCGCCAGTCGTTGATCGAGAACGAGCGGCTGCGCGCGCAGAACGCCCAAGCGGCTCGTGAACCGGTCGCGATCGTCGGGATGAGCTGCCGGTATCCCGGTGGCGCCGACACCCCGGAGAAGCTCTGGGAGCTGGTCGCCGGAGGCACCGACGCGATCGGGGACTTCCCGGCCGACCGCGACTGGGACGTCGACAACATCTACGACCCCGATCCCGACGCACCGGGCAGGACCCACGTGCGCGAAGGCGGGTTCCTGCACGAGGCCGCGTGGTTCGACCCCGCCTTCTTCGGCATCAGCCCGCGGGAGGCGCTCGCCATGGACCCGCAGCAGCGGTTGCTGCTGGAGGTCTGCTGGGAGGCCCTGGAACGCGCGGGCATCGACCCCCACAGCCTGCGCGGCAGCCGGACCGGCATCTACGCGGGCGTGATGTACCACGACTACGGGACCTGGCTCACCGAGGTGCCCGAGGAGGTCGAGGGCTACCTCGGCAACGGCAACCTGGGCAGCGTCGCGTCCGGGCGGGTGTCGTACACGCTCGGGCTGGAAGGCCCCGCCGTCACGGTGGACACGGCGTGCTCGTCCTCGCTGGTCGCGCTGCACCTCGCGGTGCAGGCGCTCCGGTCAGGCGAGTGCTCGCTGGCGCTCGCGGGCGGGGTGACGGTGATGTCCACCCCGGACACGTTCATCGACTTCTCGAAGCAGCGCGGTCTCGCGCAGGACGGGCGCTGCAAGTCGTTCGCCGAGGGCGCGGACGGCACGGGCTGGGGCGAGGGCACCGGGATGGTGTTGCTCGAACGCCTCTCCGACGCGCGGCGCAACGGGCACCGGGTGCTGGCCGTGGTGAGCGGTTCCGCGATCAACCAGGACGGTGCGTCGAACGGGCTGACGGCGCCGAACGGCCCGTCGCAGCAACGCGTGATCCGGGCGGCGCTGGCCGACGCGGAACTCGAACCGTCCGATGTGGACGTCGTGGAGGCGCACGGCACCGGCACGCCGCTCGGTGACCCGATCGAGGCGCAGGCGCTGCTGGCGACCTACGGCCAGGACCGCGGTGAACCGCTGTGGCTCGGTTCGATCAAGTCGAACATCGGGCACACGCAGGCCGCGGCGGGCGTCGCCGGGATCATCAAGATGGTCGAGGCCATGCGGCACGGCAGGCTGCCCCGGACCCTCCACGCCGGCGAGCCCACCTCGAAGGTCGACTGGGAGGAGGGCGCGGTCGAGCTGCTCCGCGAGGCGCGCGACTGGCCGGCGCGCGACGGGCGGCGCAGGGCCGCCGTGTCCTCGTTCGGCATCAGCGGCACCAATGCCCACGTCATCCTCGAGTCACCGCCGGCGGAAGAGCCCGTCGTGGAACCGGCCGAGCCGTGGTCGGGCCCGGTGCCCCTGGTGCTGTCGGGAGCGAGCGGACGCGGCCTCGCGGCGCAGGCCCGCCGGATGCTCGACCACCTCGCCGCGACCCCGGACTCCCCGGCCGACATCGCGTACGGCCTCGTGGCGTCGCGTGCGGTGCTCGACGAACGCGCCGTCGTCGTCGGGAACGACCTCGCCGCGCTGACGGCGGGGCTCACCGCGCTGGCCGCGGGCGACACCGCCACCGGTGTCGTGCGCGGTGCCCGCGCCCCCGAGTCGCGGGTCGCGTTCGTCTTCCCGGGCCAGGGCTCGCAGTGGGCCGGCATGGCCGCCGACCTCCTCGACTCCTCACCGGCGTTCTCCGCCGCGCTGGCGGAGTGCGCGGCGGTGCTCGACCCCATCACGGGATGGGACCTGCTCGACACCGTCCGCGCCCGGCGTGAGCTGAGCCGCGTCGACGTCGTGCAACCGGTGCTGTGGGCGGTCATGGTGTCGCTGGCGGCACTCTGGCGTGCGCACGGGGTCGAGCCCGCGGCGGTCATCGGCCACTCGCAGGGCGAGATCGCCGCCGCGTGCGTGGCGGGCGCGCTCAGCCTCGCCGACGGTGCGAAGGTGGTGACCCTGCGCGCGAAGGCCATCGCCGACGAGCTCTCCGGCCGCGGCGGGATGCTGTCGGTCGCGCTCCCGGCCGAGCAGGTGCGCGAACGACTCGCGGCCCACGGCGGCCTCCTCGAGATCGCCGTGGTGAACGGCCCGCTGTCGGTGGTGGTCTCCGGCGACCCCGAGGCGCTCAGCGAACTGCGCGCGGCGGTGATCGCGGACGGGCACCGGGCCAAGCTCGTGCCGGTCGACTACGCGTCGCACTGCGCGCACGTCGAGGCGATCCACGAGCGGCTGCTCACCGACCTCGCCGGCATCCGGCCGCGCACGGCGGACGTGCCGTTCTACTCGACCGTGACCGGCGGCCGGATCGACACGGTGGTCCTCGACGCCCAGTACTGGTACGAGAACCTGCGGCAGACCGTCCTCTTCGAACAGACGACCCGCGAGCTGTTCGACGCCGGGTACGGTGCCTTCATCGAGTGCAGCCCGCATCCGGTGCTGCTGCACAGCATCGCGGAGACGGCCGACGCCGCCGGCGTCGACGTCACCGGGGTCGGGTCGCTGCGCCGGCACGACGGCGGTCCCGAACGGCTGTTCACCTCGCTGGCCGAGGCGTTCGTCGCCGGGGTTCCCGTGGACTGGCGCGCGGTGTTCAGCGCTTCCGGCGCGCGCGTGACCGATCTGCCGACGTACGCGTTCCAGCGGGAACGCTACTGGCTGGGCCGGTCCGGGGCGACGGGCGACGTCACGGCGGCCGGCCTCGACACCGTCGCGCACCCGCTCGTCGGCGCCGCGGTCCCCGTGGCCCAGGACGAGGACGGTGCGGGAGCGGTGGTCTTCACCGCCCGTCTCTCGACGTCGGCGCTGCCGTGGCTCGCCGATCACGCCGTGGCCGGCACGGTGCTGCTCCCCGGCACGGCGCTGGTCGAGCTCGCGCTGTCGCTGGGCCACGACCTCGGGCACGGTCACCTCGCGGAGCTCACCCTCCACGCGCCGGTCGTGCTGGCCGGGTGGGGGAGCGTCCAGCTGCAGGTGCGCGTCGACGCGCCGGACGAGACCGGGCACCGCGCGCTGACCGTCCACTCGCGACCGCACGGCGATCCCGGCGAACCCTGGTCGCGCAACGCCTCCGGCCTGCTCGCTCCCCAGTCCGCGGCCGCGGCCTTCGACCTGGCGGTGTGGCCGCCGAGCGGCGCGGAACCGCTGGTCGTCGACGACGCCTACGACAGGCTCGCCGCGCTCGGCTACGACTACGGTCCCTCCTTCCAGGGGCTGCGCGCGGCCTGGCGGCGGGGTGACGAGCTGTTCGCCGAGGTGGAGCTGCCCGTCGAGGCGGCGGGCTTCGGCCTGCACCCGGCGCTGTTCGACGCCGCCCTGCACGTGGACGGCCTGGCCGCCGACGGTGCCGGCGAGACGAGCCTGCCGTTCGCCTGGACCGGTGTCTCCCTGCACGCCACCGGCGCGACCGCCCTGCGAGTGGCGATCCGGCGCGGTGAGACCCTGTCGCTGCGCATGGCCGACCCCACCGGCGCGCCGGTGGCGGAGGTGGAAGCGCTGGTGGCACGCCCGGTCGACCGGGGTGCCGTCGCCACCCGCACCGACGACCTCTACCGCCTGAGCTGGCCGGTGCTGCCGGTGCCCAGGACCGAACCCGGCTCGTTCGTCGTGTGGGACGGTGACTCCGCACTGCCCGATGGCGCACACGAGTGGGTGGTCCTGCCGATCGACGGGACCACTGAAGGCGCTCTCGACCCCGCTGCCGCGGCACGCGGCACCACGGGACTCGCGCTCGCCGCGATCCAGCGCTGGATCGCCGAGGAGCCTTCCGCGCGGCTGCTCGTGCTCACCGGGGGCGCTGTCACCGAACCCGTCCGCGACGTGGCCGCCGCCGCGGTGTGGGGCCTGGTGCGCGCGGCCCAGGACGAGCACCCCGGCCGGTTCGTGCTGGTCGACTCCGGCGACGGGGTGGAGGCGGCGGTCGCGGCCGCGGGCGCGACCACCGAACCGCAGCTCGCCGTGCACGACGGCACCGTGTCCGTGCCACGCCTCGCGCGGGTGCCGGCCACCGCGCGGACCGCGACCCTCGACCCGGAGGGCACGGTGCTCCTGACGGGGGGCACCGGTGTCCTCGGTTGCCTGGTCGCCCGGCACCTGGTGCGGGAGCACGGTGTGCGGCGGCTCGTCCTCACCGGCCGCCGCGGTGTGGCGGCGGACGACCTGTCGGACCTCGGCGCCGACGTGTCGGTGGTCGCCTGCGACGCCGCAGACCGCGACCAGCTCGCCCGCGTGGTGGCCGCCGTGGACCCCGCACACCCGCTGACCGCCGTGGTGCACCTCGCGGGTGTGCTCGACGACGGCCTGGTGAGCGACCAGACCCCCGAACGCCTCGACGCGGTGCTGCGGCCCAAGGCGGACGCGGCGTGGCACCTGCACGAGCTGACGAAGGACCTGGACCTCGCGGCGTTCGTGCTGTTCTCCTCGGCCGCCGGCACGGTCGACGGCGGGGGACAGGCCGGCTACGCGGCGGCCAACGCGTTCCTCGACGCGCTCGCCGCGCACCGCCGGTCCCTCGGCCTGCCCGCGCACTCCCTCGCCTGGGGGTTCTGGGACCAGCGCACCGGGCTCACCGAGCACCTGACCGACGCCGACGTCGAGCGCATGGCCCGCGCGGGCGTGCGCCCGATCCAGACCGCCGACGGACTCCGGTTGTTCGACGTGGCGCTGTCCGCGCCGGACGCCCGGCTGGTGCCGATCGCTCTCGACCTCCCCGCTCTGCGCAGGGCGGGAGAGGTGGCACCGCTGCTGCGGGGCGTCGTGCCCTCGGGCAAGCGCGCCGCGACCGGCCTCGCCGCCGCCGCGCGGTCGTCGCTCGTCGACCGCCTCACCGCCCTCGGTCCCGCCGAACGCGACACCGAGCTGCGCGAGCTCCTCCGCACGCTCGTCGCCGCCGTGCTCGGCTTCGGTGACGACCTCGTGCTCGACCCGCGCCGCCCGTTCCGGGAGACCGGCTTCGACTCGCTGACCGCCGTGGAACTGCGCAACCGCCTCGGCACGGCGCTGGGCCTGCGACTGCCCGCCACGCTCGTCTTCGACTACCCCGACGCCGACGCGCTGATCGCATACGTCAGCGCGGAGCTGTTCGGCGCCGAGGCGGACGAGCCCGTGCCGGCCGCGCCGGTCACCGTGGACGCGCAGGACGATCCGGTGGTGATCGTCGGCATGGCCTGCCGGTTCCCCGGCGGCATCGCCACGCCGGAGGACCTGTGGCAGCTCGTCACCGACGGCCGCGACGGCATGGGCGGGTTCCCCACCGACCGCGGCTGGGACCTCGCGCACCTCTACGACCCGGAGCCGGGCAAGGCCGGGCACTGCAGCACGGCCGTGGGCGGGTTCCTCCACGACGCCGACCGGTTCGACCCCGACTTCTTCGGCATCGGCCCGCGGGAGGCGCTCGCGATGGACCCGCAGCAGCGGTTGCTGCTGGAGGTCTCCTGGGAGGCGCTGGAGCGCGCGGGCGTCGACCCGCACACCGTGCGCGGCACCCGGACCGGTGTCTACGTGGGCGTGATGTACCACGACTACGGCAGCAGGCTGCGCGCCGTGCCCGAGGAGGTGCGCGACTACCTCGGCAACGGCAGTCTCGGCAGTGTCGCCTCCGGCCGCGTCGCCTACGCGCTGGGCCTGGAGGGCCCGACGCTCTCCGTGGACACCGCGTGCTCGTCGTCGCTCGTCGCGCTGCACCTCGCCGCTGAGGCCGTGCGACGGGGCGAATGCGACCGTGCTCTCGCCGGTGGCGTGAGCGTGATGTCGACCGCGGACACGTTCGTGGACTTCAGCAGGCAGCGCAACCTCGCGGCCGACGGCAGGGTCAAGGCCTTCTCCGCCGACGCGGACGGCACGGCGCTGTCCGAAGGCGTCGGCGTCCTCGTGGTGGAACGGCTGTCGCAGGCCCGGCGCCACGGCCACGACGTGCTGGCCGTCGTCCGCGGCTCCGCGGTGAACTCGGACGGGGCGTCGAACGGCCTCACCGCGCCCAACGGCCCGTCGCAGCAGCGCGTGATCAGGGAGGCGTTGCGCGTCTCCGGCCTCGGACCGTCCGATGTGGACGCCGTGGAGGCGCACGGCACCGGAACGACCCTCGGCGATCCGATCGAGGCGCAGGCGTTGCTCGCGACCTACGGCCAGGACCGCGGTGAACCGCTGTGGCTCGGTTCGATCAAGTCGAACCTCGGGCACACGCAGGCCGCGGCGGGCGTCGCCGGGGTGGTGAAGATGGTGCAGGCGATGCGCCACGGCGTCCTGCCCGCGACGCTGAACGTCACCGCGCCGTCGGCGGAGGTGGACTGGGACGCCGGTGCCGTGCGGCTGGTCACCGAGCAGCGCGCCTGGCCGGAGTCCGGCCACCCGCGTCGTGCGGGCGTGTCGTCGTTCGGGATCAGCGGCACCAACGCCCACCTGATCCTGGAGCAGGCCCCGGCCGCACCTCCCGCGCCGGAACCCGCGGCGGAGGCCCCCCTGCTGCCGTTCGTGGTCTCCGCGACCACACCGGACGCACTCGCCGCGCAGGCCGCGCGACTGCGGCAGGTCGCGGGCGCGTCGCTGCCGGACCTCGCCTACTCGCTGTTCACGACGCGCAGCACGTTCGGCCACCGTGCCGCCGTGGTGGCGCGCGACGCCGGTGAGCTGGACGCGGCGCTCGAGGCGCTCGCCGGGGGACGCACGTCGGAGGCGGTCGTCACCGGGCGTCCGGTGGCGGGCAAGGTCGCGTTCCTGTTCACCGGGCAGGGCGCCCAGCGACTCGGCATGGGGCGTGCGCTGTACGAGAGCCACCCCGTGTTCCGCGCCGCCTTCGACGAGGTCTGCGAGGCGCTGGACGAGCACCTCGACGTACCGCTGCGCGAGGTCGTGTGGGCCGATGCGGACGACACGAGCGCGTTGCTCGACCGCACCGACTACACCCAGTGCGCGTTGTTCGCCGTCGAGACCGCGCTCTTCCGGCTGCTCGCGTCCTACGGCGTGCGGCCGGACTGGGTGGCGGGCCACTCGATCGGCGAGCTGACCGCGGCCCACGTCGCGGGCGTGTGGTCGCTGCGGGACGCCGCGCGTCTCGTCGCCGCACGCGGACGGCTCATGGCCGCCCTGCCAGCCGGAGGCACGATGCTCGCCGTCGACGCGGCGGAAACCGACGTGCTGCCGTACCTGACGGCCGACGACGTGGCGATCGCCGCGGTCAACGGGCCGAGCGCCGTCGTCGTGTCCGGCTCCGAAGCCGCCGTGGCCGCGGTGGCGGACAAGCTGACCGGCCGCCGCACGAAGCGGTTGCGGGTCAGCCACGCCTTCCACTCGCCGCTGATGGAACCGATGCTCGCGGAGTTCGAGCAGGTCGCAGCCGGACTGGAGTTCGCGGCGCCGTCGATCCCCCTGGTGTCCAACGTGACCGGTGAGCGCGCGACCGACGAGGAGCTGTGCTCACCGGCGTACTGGGTGCGGCACGTGCGCGAGGCCGTGCGCTTCGCCGATGGCGTTCGCACGCTCGCCGACGCCGGGGTGGGCACCTTCATCGAGGTCGGTCCCGATGCGGTTCTCACCGCGATGGGCCGCGAGGTCGTCGGTGACGCGGAGAACGCCACGCCGGCCTTCGCACCGGTGTGCCGACGCGGGCACGACGAGGTGCGCACCTTCGCCACGCTGCTCGGCACCGCCCACGTCCGAGGAGTCGACGTCGACTGGGCGCAGGCGTTCGAGGGCACCGGCGCGCGCACGATCGACCTGCCGACCTACGCCTTCCAGCACCAGCGGCTGTGGCTGCACGACGAGCCCGGCGCGGTGGTGGACGCCCGCGGCCTCGGCCAGACCCCCGCGGCGCACCCGATGCTGGGCGCTGCCGTGACGCTCGCGGGCGACGACACCGTGGCGCTGACCGGGCGGCTGTCGATCGCGACGCACCCGTGGCTCGCCGACCACGTCGTCGCCGGGACCGTGCTCGTGCCCGGCAGCGCGTTCGTGGAACTCGCTGTGCGCGCGGGCGACCAGGCCGGCTGCCCGCACCTGGCCGAGCTGACGCTCGAACGGCCGCTGACGCTCACCGCAGGCGAGGCCGTTCAGCTGCAGGTGACCGCTGCCGCACCAGGATCGGACGGCAGTCGCGCGCTCGCCGTGCACTCGCGTCCGGAAGGGACGGACGCGGCCTGGACGCGGCACGCCACCGGTGTCCTCGGCACGGCCTCGGCGGAGGAACCGCCCGCGCTGGGCGAGTGGCCGCCCGCGGGTGCGGAGCCGATCGACGTCAGCGGCGTCTACGACCGGCTTTCGGCACAGGGCTACGACTACGGGCCGCTGTTCCGCGGGCTGCGCGCCGCGTGGCGCGACGGTGCCGACGTGTGCGCCGAAGTGCGGCTGCCGGACGGCAAGGGCACCGGTTTCGGCCTGCACCCGGCACTGCTGGACTCGGCACTGCACCTGCTCGACCTCCTTGATGGCCAGGACCCGGACGTCATGGCCCTGCCGTTCTCGTGGGAGGGCGTCGAGGTGCACGCCACCGGGGCGACCGCGCTCCGGGTGCGGTTGACGCCGCTGGAGCAGGGCCGGCTCGGCGTGCGCCTGTACGACGGCGTGGGCGCTCCGGTCGCCGACGTCGCCGCGCTGAGCCTGCGCGAGATCGACCCCGGCCAGCTGCGGACGACCGAGCCCGGTGACCTGCTGCGCCTCCACTGGACGCCGAAGCCGGTCGGAACCGCGACCGCCGAACCGCGGGTGCACACCGTGGACCACGCCGGTGGCGAGGTGACGGCCGCGACGCGTGCGACGGTGGCGGCCACCCTCGCGGTGCTGCAACGCGAGGCCGGTGGCACCGCGAGCGGTCCGCTCGTGGTCCGCACCCGGCGTGCGGTGGCGGTCACCGCGGACGAGACCCCCGACCTCGCGCAGGCGGCGGTGTGGGGCATGGTGCGCGCGGCCGCCGTCGAGCACCCCGGCCTGTTCGTGCTGCTCGACTCCGACGGCACGGCCGAGTCGGACGCCGTCCTCGCGGCCGCTGTCGCGACCGGGTCTCCGGAGCTCGCGTTGCGCGCCGGGGTGGCCCACGTCCCCGAGCTGTCCGAAGTGGACGGTCCGGGCACGCCCGTGCCGCTCGACCCGGCGGGCACGGTGCTCGTCCTCGGCGGCACCGGTGGCCTCGGTCTGCTGCTGGCCCGCCACCTGGTGGCGAACCACGGGGTCCGTCACCTGGTGCTGGTGGGGCGCGGTCACCGCGAGCCGGACCTGACGGAGCTCCACGAGCTCGGTGCGCTGGTGGAGGTGGTGGCCTGTGACGTCACCGACCGCGCCGCGCTGGCCGGACTGGTCGCCGCGGTGCCCGCGGACCGCCCGCTGACGGCCGTCGTGCACGCGGCGGGCGTCCTCGACGACGGACTGCTCACCGACCTCACCCCGCACCGGTTCGAGACGGTGCTGCGGCCCAAGGCGGACGCGGCGTGGCACCTGCACGAGCTGACGAAGGACCTGGACCTGGCGGCGTTCGTGCTGTTCTCGTCGGCGGCGGGCACCCTGGGAGCCGCGGGACAGGCCAACTACGCGGCGGGCAACGCCTTCCTCGACGCCCTCGCCGCGTACCGCCGTTCCCTGGGCCTGCCGGCGCACTCGCTCGGGTGGGGCCTGTGGGAGACCGCGGGCGCGGGAGGCATGGGCGCGAGCCTGGACGAGGCGGAGCGGAGCAGGCTCGCCCGCGACGGCATCCTGCCGTTGCCGGTGAGTCGCGCGCTGGAGTTGTTCGACGCCGCGCTCGGTGCTGACCACGCTGCCGTCCTGCCGGTGCGGGTGCGCGTCACCGAGGACGCTCCCGCCCTCGTCCGCGCGCTGTCCGGGCACGCCGCGGCGGCACCGGTTCGCCGGGTGGCGAACGCCGCCGGTGAGGTCGTGGCCGAGCCGCTGTCCGCACGGCTGCCGAAGCTCCCGGCGGCCGAAGGCAGGAAGCTGCTCACCGAGCTGGTGTGCGGTCACGTCGCCGGCGTGCTGGGCCACACCTCCGCGGCCGCGGTCGAACCCGACCGCTCCCTGGGTGACCTCGGCGTGGACTCACTGGCCGCGCTCGAGCTCCGCAACCGGCTCGGAGCCGACACCGGCCTGCGGTTGTCGAGCACGCTCACGTTCGACCACCCGACCGCCGACGCACTCGCCGAGCACCTGTTCACCGAGCTGGGCGGGGCGACAGCGGCTGCGGGGGCGGTGGACCTGGAGGCCGAGGTGGTCCGGCTGGAGACGCTGCTGGACTCCACCGCGGACCCGGCCTCGGTGGACGACGAGCAGCGCGCCAGGGTGGGCGCCCGGCTGCGCGCACTGAGCGCGCGCTGGGACGGTGCCGCCACCTACGGCGCGGACGTACCGGTCGTGAGCGACGAGCGCGCGCTGGAGACCGCGACCGTGGAGGAACTGCTCGGCATCCTGGACGACGAGCTCGGAAGCCACATCTGACGCGCGAAGCGGCCCGCCGTCCTGTGGCGGGCCGCTTCGGCACGTCTGGGCTCGTCCCCCGGGCGGTTGTCAGTCCACCGCCGTCTTCTGCCGCTGCGCCTGCTCACCGACGATGATGTCCGACGGGAGCTCGGAGCGCTTGGCGACGTTGAGCTTGCGGTACACGCGGGTCAGGTGTTGTTCGACGGTGCTGATCGTGACGTGCAACCGGTCGCTGATCTCGCGGTTGGTGTAGCCGAGCACGGCGAAGTGCGCGACGCGGCGTTCGGCGTCGCTGAGCAGGACGGTCCCCCTCTGGTCGGAGTCGGAGGCCGTCGGTTCCGCGTCCTCGAGCAGGTGCTGGTCGACGGGGGAGACCATCCGGCACGCCTCCGCCTCGCGCGCGGCGTGCTTGGCGACCAGCCGTGCGCGGGCGAACTCGCCGAACTCGTAGTGCGCGGACGCCAGTTCGGCGTACGCGTGAGCGAGGGACTGCCGGTCGCCGCAAGCCTTGAGCAGGTCGATCGACTGGTGGAGCAGCGGTGCGCGCTGGTAGGGCTTGCTGGTCGCCGCCAGCACCCTCAGCGCGAGGGCCTGGGCGTTCGCGCTGCTGGTCCGCGAACGCCGCAGCTCCTCCTCGGCCAGTGTGCGGGCCGTGCGCGTCTTGCCCAGCCGCAGGTACGCCATGGCGAGGTCGGTGCGCCACGGAATGCCGCGCTGCAGCTGGGAGTTGCCCTCCCGGATCAGCCGTGCGCTGGTCTCGAAGTCGTTCAGTGCGGCGAACGGCTGCGCGGTCTCCAGGTAGTGGTGCCCTCGCGCGCGCAGGTACTGCACGCCGAACACGGTGCGGTACATCGGTTTCGGCACGGGGAGGTTGAGCAGCTGCTCGTTGTGCGCGATCGCGCCCAGCCCGGGGTTGGCGAACAACGCGGTGGACAGCGGCAGGCCGATGAGCACACCCCACCCCTGCGGGGCCAGCAGCTCCACCGCCTCCCTCGCCCCTGTCAGCGCGGCCGGCAGGTCTCCCTGTAATCGTGCGACCTCGGCCTGCACGCTGCCCAGGATCGCCTGCCACGTCTTGGCACGCCGCGCGACGGCGGACTCCAGCAGTCCCTCGCAGGCGGCGCCGGCCAGCGCCGGCTGGCCGGCGTACGCGATCGCCAGCAGCGACATCGCCACGATCTCGAGGTTGAGGTCGTCCAGCCGGTGGCCCTGCAGGCACTGCGCCAGCGCGGTGGTGGACTCCGCCGTGTCCACCCCGTTGAGCAGCGCGCTCAGCGGCGCCATGATGCCGTACATGGTGCGCCGTTTGTCGGGGTGCCCGTTCGAACGGGAGGGGCCGGCGGGTTCGCCCGCGCCGTAGAACCACTGCCGGATCATGTCGACCTCTTGCCGCACCAGCTCGTCGGCCGAGGAGACCGGCGGCGGCAGCGCTTCCGCGATCCGGCCGGCCAGCTCCGTGTCGCCCTGCCACAGCACGTGCCGGAGCACCGTGGTGGCATCACGCAGGTCCAGCTCGCCCTTCTCGGCGGCCTGCCGCAGCGGGTCGAGGCGTCTGCCGGCCGCGGCCGGGTTGGTGAGCCACTCGACCCTGGCGAGCGCCGCGGTGATCTCGTGGCTTTCCGCGGTGCCGGAGCAGCCGCGCAGGGCGAGCTGGAGGCAGGCGGCACAGCGTTCGAGGTCGTCCCGCCCGAGCGCCGCCTCCGCGGCGCTGCGCAGCGTGCTCGTGCCCCAGCCCGCCGGCACGAGCTCGGCGGCGAGCAGGTGTGAGGCGACCACCTCGGCCGGTGCGCCGGAGTTGTAGAGCGCTTCGGCGATCCTGCAGTGCAGCGTCGTGCGCAGGTCCGGTCTCATGTCCTCGCGCACCGCGGCCGCCGCGGCCGGGTCGAGGAAACGGCGACCGGTGAGCAGGCCGGTCGAGTTGCCCCGGTCGACGGCGTTGCTGACCGTTTCGTCGCTCACACCCATGGTCTCGGACAGGTTGACGCTGTCGATGGTGTCGCTGAGGTGTTGGACGGACTCGCCGAACAACGCCAGCAGCCGCAGCACGTGGATCTTCTCGGACGAGTTGCGGTGCAGCAGTTGCAGGACCGCGTTGCGGTACGCGGCTCCCGCGACCGGCCGCTCGACCAGGGCGCCGCGCGTCTTGCAGTCGTCCAGGAGCGCGTGCGCGAGCAGCGGGACACCCGCGGTCATCCGGGAGAACCCGGTCGTCAGTTCCTCGGAAGGCGGTCCTCCGGCGTCCGCGGCGAGCAGCTCGGCGAGCTCCGCGGCGGACAGCGGCGCCAGCCGGATGCGCCGGTGCGGATGGCGGTTCAGCTGCCGGGAGGAGACGGTGCGCGAGGCGTCGTCCTCGATCCCGAGCGTGCACACGACGAGCAGCTTGCGGAACCGGCCGCGCTGCAGCAGGTGCACGATGCTCGTGGTGGACCAGGCGTCCATCAGGTGGGCGTCGTCCACCGCGAGCACCAGCGGGCAGTCCTCGTCCGCGCGGCCGAGCAGAGCCTCCGCAGAGGCTTCCAGCTCGGCCGTGGGGAAATCGACTTCTTCACTTTTTTCTCGCGGAGGGTGAACGCGGTCGGAAACGATGTGGTCTTGCTTTTCGCTCCACAGCTCCGGGCAGGCGGTTCCGCTGTTCTTCAGCAAATTCCGGGCGAGGCTCAGCGGTCTGTCCCGGGAGGCGGGGTCTGCCGTGGCGTGCAGTATCCGCGCACCCGATTCCCGGACGCTGATCAGAAACTCGTCGAGAACCTGGGTCTTTCCGGAACCGGGTGTGCCGCTCACCAGTACGAGCAGGCCGTTTCCTCTGGTGCTCTCGACGAATGCTTCGTGCAGACTGGCCAGTTCTCTCGTTCGACCGAATATGCGCGCCATCGCCTCGTATTCCGTCCCAGTACCCGCAGGGAGCCGGGGAACTCGCACTCGCCGTTGTGTGCGGCCGCGCCCTGGTGCGAAGCCACCGCCGGTGAGAAGGGTGATGACCGTTCGTCCGCGGTCACTCCGACCTCACGGGGAACGACTCCGCAATGACTGCTTCCGGAGTCGCTCATGTCATGCAGCGGTGTTGCCCGGCATGGGTCCAAGCTAGCACGATTCGGGATACTTTCGCCGGTGTACGAAGGGCACATGTCTCAATTCGCGCCCGGCCGTTCAAGATCCTTTCCGGACGGTGAACCTGCCGGTAACACCGTTGTTAACTGACTCGCGGATCAACGCGGAACCGTCCTGGGAATTCTCCTAAACCACTTGGTCGCGCGTGTGTGCCGGCCTCATCCGGCCCTCTCCGGCAAGCGACCTGCGCCAGGGTGTGCCGGCCCGTCCCCACGTCTGACCCCTGCACTGCAGGACGCCCTCCTGGGGGCATTAGGGGTACCTGACGTGAATGCCGTCTCCCTAGCCTCCGATGCAGAGCGGCCAAGGGGGTCCGCGGGCGGAAGCCAACGGCCGAACAGGCACGGCGATCGTGATCGGATGGCGCGCTGGTGAACAACGAAGATCAGCTTCTCGACTACCTCAAGCGGACCACGGCGGAGCTGCGGGAGGCGCGGAAGCGGTTGCGCGAGCAGGAAGAGCGGGAACGCGGCCCGGTCGCGATCATCGGGATCGGCTGCCGGTTCCCCGGCGGCGTCACGGCGCCGGAACACCTGTGGGACCTGGTCTCCTCCGGTGTCGACGCGATCTCGGAGTTCCCGTCGAACCGGAACTGGGACATCTCGGCGCTGTACGACCCCGATCCGTCGCGCCGCGGGCACACCTACGCCCGCACGGGCGGATTCCTGCACGACGCCGCCGAGTTCGACCACGACTTCTTCGGCATCAGCCCGCGTGAAGCGCTCGCCATGGACCCGCAGCAGCGGCTGTTGCTCGAAACGTCCTTCGAGGCGTTCGAGCGCGCCGGCATCGCCCCGTCGTCCCTGCGGGGCAGCCGCACCGGAGTCTTCGCGGGCGTCATGTACAACGACTACGCCACCAGGATCACCTCGGTCCCGGAAGACCTCGACGGCTACCTCTCCAACGGCAGCGCCGCGAGCATCGCCTCCGGTCGCGTCGCCTACACCTTCGGGCTCGAAGGCCCGGTCGTCACCGTCGACACCGCCTGTTCCTCCTCCCTGGTCGGGCTGCACTGGGCGGTGCGCGCGTTGCAGTCCGGCGAGTGCTCACTCGCGCTGGCCGGCGGCGTGACGGTGATGTCGACTCCCGAGACGTTCGTGGACTTCTCACGGCAGCGCGGACTGGCTCCCGACGGCCGGTGCAAGGCGTTCTCGGCCGACGCGGACGGCACGGGCTGGGGCGAAGGCGCCGGGATGGTCCTGCTGGAACGCCTGTCCGACGCTCAGCGCAACGGTCACCCCGTGCTCGCGGTGATCCGCGGTTCCGCGATCAACTCCGACGGTGCGAGCAGCAGGCTGACCGCACCGAACGGGCCGTCGCAGCAGCGCGTCATCCGGCAGGCGCTGGCGAGTGCCGGCCTGAAGCCGTCGGACGTGGACGTCGTGGAGGCGCACGGCACCGGTACGGCGCTGGGCGACCCGATCGAGGCGCAGGCGCTGCTGGCCACCTACGGTCAGGACCGCGCGCACCCGCTGCTCCTCGGTTCGGTGAAGTCGAACATCGGTCACGCCCAGGCCGCGGCCGGGATCGCGGGCGTGATCAAGGTGGTGCTGGCCATGAAGCACGGCGAGGTTCCGCCGACGCTGCACGCCGACACCGCCACCGACCAGGTGGACTGGGCCGCGGGCGCCGTCGAGCTGGCGGTGAAGCGGCAGCCGTGGCCGGAGACCGGCCGGCCGCGCAGGGCCGCCGTGTCCTCGTTCGGGCTCAGCGGGACCAACGCGCACGTGGTGCTGGAGCAGCCTCCCGCGCCGGCACCGCCCCCGGAGGCCGGGACACCGGCGAGTTCCGCGGTGCCGTGGATCGTCACCGCGCGCACGCCGCGTGCGCTCGAGGACCAGCGTGCCCGCCTGCGAGCGCACCTCGCCGAACACCCCGAGCTGCGCAGTGCGGACGTCGCGCTGTCCCTTGCCGTCACGCGGTCCAGGTTCGAGCACGGCGTCATCGCCGTCGGCAGGGACGAGGGGGAGCTGCTCGACCGGCTCGCCCTCGCGTCCCCGTTGGCCGGCAAGAGGGGTTCGACGGCGTTCCTGTTCACCGGCCAGGGTTCGCAGCGGATCGGCATGGGCCGCGCGCTGCGTGCGGCGTTCCCCGTGTACGCCGAAACCTTCGACGCCGTGTGCGTGCTCGCGGACCGGTACCTGGACGAGCCGCTGGCCGCCGTGATCGACGGCGACGCCGAGCTGCTGAACCGCACCGACTACGCGCAGCTCGCCATCTTCGCCGTGGAGGTCGCGCTGTACCGGTTGTTCGAGTCCTGGGGGATCGTGCCCGGCCACCTGGTCGGCCACTCGGTCGGTGAGCTGGCCGCCGCTCACGTCGCCGGTGTGTTCTCGCTGGAGGACGCGGTCGCGCTGACCGGTGCGCGGGGTCGCCTGATGGCGGCACTGCCGTCCGGGGGCGCGATGGCCGCGGTGCGGGCCTCCGAGGCCGAGGTCGCGCCGTTCCTCACCGGCCAGGTGGCACTCGCGGCCGTCAACGGCGAGCGGTCGGTCGTCGTCTCCGGCACGGCCGAAGCCGTCGACGAGCTCGCCGCGCGGTTCGGGAAGGTCAAGCGGCTCACCGTGTCCCACGCCTTCCACTCGCCGCTGATGCGTCCGATGCTCGCGGAGTTCGCGCAGGTGGCGGAACGGTGCTCCTACGCGGAGCCGCGGGTGCCGATCGTCTCGACGATGACGGGTGAGCTCGCGACCACCGCGCTGACCACACCGGAGTACTGGGTCGAGCACGTGGTGAAACCGGTCCGCTTCGCCCCCGCGCTGGCGGCTGCGCACGCGCTCGGCGCGCGCCGGTTCGTCGAGCTGGGACCGGACGCCGCGCTCACCGCGCTCGCCGCCGACGCACTCGGCGGTGACAGCGTGGCGATCGCCGGGCTCCGCCGCGACGGTGACGAGGAACTGGACGTCGTCAGCGCCGCCGCGACCCTGCACGCCGCGGGGGGCACAGTCGACTGGGAGCGCTTCTTCGCCGCCCACAACGCCCAGCGGGTGGAGCTGCCGACCTATGCGTTCCAGCGCGAACGGTTGTGGCTGGAGGAGAGCACGACGCCGGCGGGCGACCCGGAGGGGCTCGGCCAGCACTCGACCGGGCACCCGCTGGTGCCCGCGGCGACCGACGTGCCCGAGAACGGGGCCGCCGTGCTCACCGGACGGCTCTCGCCGACGGCGCAGACCTGGCTGGCCGACCACTCGGTGCACGGCGCGGTGCTGTTGCCCGGTACGGCGTTCGTCGAGCTGGCCCTGCGAGCGGGTGAGCACGTCGGGTGCGACACCGTCGAGGAGCTGACCCTCGACGCACCGCTGCTCCTCCCCGGCGACGGCGCGGTGGCCGTCCGGGTGGTCGTCGGCGGTGCGCGCGACGACGCGCCGGACCGCCGTGAACTGACGATCTGGTCCCGCCGGGGTGACGCCGCAGACGAAGGTGGCTCCTGGACGCGCCACGCGAGCGGCACCCTGGCCGCGGGTGCGGGGGAAGCGGCCGCGGCGCCGGAGGTCTGGCCGCCGGAGGGAGCGGAGCCGGTCGAGCTGGCCGACCTGTACCCGCGGCTGGCGCGCACCGGCTACGGCTACGGCGAGGTGTTCCAGGGCCTGCGGGCCATGTGGCGCCGCGGCGACGAGCTGTTCGGCGAAGCCGCGCTGCCCGACTCCGCCCGGGGCACCGCCGCCGGGTTCGGCCTGCACCCCGCGCTGCTCGACGCCGTGTTGCACGTCAACCTGCTCGACCTGCCCGATGGACGTGCCGTGCTGCCGTTCGCGTGGGGCGGGGTGCGGTTGCACCGCGCGGGAGCCGACGTGCTGCGGCTGCGGCTCTCGCCGGACGGGACGGGTGCGGTGTCGCTCGAGCTGTCCGATCAGCACGGGCACCCGGTGGCCAGTGTGCGCAGCCTCGTCGCGCGCCCGGTGTCCCCGGAGGCGCTCGCGGGCTCCGCGGACCTGCCGCTGTACCGGATCGAGCTGGTCGCGGCGTCCGGTGCGGCCGACCGCTCCGACACCGACCCCGTGTTCGTCCCGCCGGTGCCCGACGCCGGTGACGAGGTGCCGGGAATGGTGCGGGAACGCGTGCACACGACGCTCGACCGGGTGCGGGGGTGGCTGGACGACCCGCTGTCCGCCGGACGCCGCCTGGCCGTGGTGCTGCGCACGGGCGACCTCGCCCACGCGGCCGTGCGCGGGCTGATCCGCGCCGCGGAGGCGGAGAACCCCGGCCGGTTCCTCGTCGTGAGCACCGATCTGGCCGCGACCGACGAGCAGGTCGCCGCCGACGACGCGGTCCGCGCGGCGCTGACCGTCGGCGAGCCGGAGGTCGTCGTCGCCGGCGGTGAGCTGTGGGTGCCGCGCCTCGCACGGGCCGAGTCGGCCGAACCGCTGTCCTGGGACCCCGACGGACTTGTGCTCATCACCGGCGGCACAGGTGGCCTCGGCGCGCAGCTCGCGCGGCACCTCGTCGCGGAACGCGGTGTGCGGCGGCTGCTCCTGGCCGGGCGCAGGGGAGCGGCCGCGCCCGGCGCCGAGGAGCTGCGCGCGGAGCTGGAGGCGGCCGGCGCGTCGGTGACGCTCGCCCGCTGCGACGTGACGGACCGCGCGGCGCTCGCCGCGCTGCTCGCCGAGCACGACGTGCGCGCCGTGGTGCACGCGGCCGGCGTAGTGGACAACGGTGTGCTGGCCGGGCTCGACCCCGAGCGCGTCGACCGGGTGCTGCGGCCGAAGGTGGACGCCGCGTGGCACCTGCACGAGCTCACGAGCGAACGGAACCTGTCGGCCTTCGTGCTGCTGTCGTCGGCCGCGGGCACGCTGGTACCGGGCGGCCAGGGCAACTACGCCGCGGCGAACACCTTCCTCGACGGGCTCGCCGAGCACCGCCGCGCGCTGGGACTTCCCGCCGTCTCACTCGCCTACGGCCTGTGGACGGGCACCGGCGGCATGAGCGACGACATGGACGAGGCGGACACCGAACGCCTGCGGCGCCTCGGGTTCCCGCCGCTGACCGCCGAGCAGGGCCTGCGCCTCTTCGACGCCGCGGTCGGTGGCGAGGAGGCGGTGCTCGTCCCCACTCGGCTCGACGCGGCCGCCGTGCGGCACCGCGCGGGCGGTGTGCCGCCGTTGCTGCGCGGTCTCGTGCGCGCACCGCGGCGCGCAGCCGAGCCGGGTGCCGGCGCCGCGAACGGCGCGGGCTGGCGCGAGCGACTCGCGTCGCTCACCGAAGCGCAGCGGGACAAGGCGTTGCTGGACCTCGTGCGCACTCACGTGGCCGTTGTGCTCGGCCACCCGTCGGCCGAGTCGATCGACCCGGGCCGCGCGTTCCAGGAGCTGGGGTTCGACTCGCTCGCCGCCGTGGAGCTGCGCAACCTGCTCGCCGCGGCGACGGGACTGACCCTCCCGGCGACGCTGGTGTTCGACCAGCCGAACCCGATCGCGCTCGCCGCGCACCTCAAGGCCGCACTCGTGCCCGGCCCCGAGGACCTCGCCCAGGCGGTGCTGACCGAGATCGACGGCCTGGAAGCGGCCCTGCGCGCGCTGCACGGCGACGGTGACGGGCAGGCCCGCGTGACGGCACGGCTGGAGGCGTTGCTGCACGCCTGGCGCGACGGCCGCACGGACGGCTCCGAACCCGCCTCGCCCGATGCCGGCGAGGCGAGCGACGACGAGCTCTTCGCGAGGATCGACAACGAACTGGGAGCCCTCTGATGGATGCCACGGCAGATTCGGCGACTGCGGACAAGCTCCGCGACTACCTCAAGCGGGCGACGACAGAGCTGGAGCGCAGCCGCCGCCGCGTCCGCGAGCTGGAGGACCGCCACCGCGAGCCCATCGCGATCATCGGCATGGGCTGCCGGTACCCCGGCGGGGTGCGCACGCCGGAGGACCTGTGGGAGATCGTCGCCGACGGCGTCGACGTGGTGAGCGAGTTCCCGTCCGACCGGGGCTGGGACGCCGAGTCGTTCTACGTCCCCGAGCCCGGCCCGCCCGGCACCTCCTACGTCCGCGAGGGCGGCTTCCTGCACGACGCCGCCGAGTGCGACCCCGCGTTCTTCGGCATCAGCCCCAAGGACGCTCCGGGCACCGACCCGCAGCAGCGGCTGCTGCTGGAGGTCACGTGGGAGGCGTTCGAGCGCGCGGGAATCGACCCCGGGGCCTGCAAGGGCACCCCGACCGGGGTCTTCGTCGGACTGATGCACCACGACTACGTCGGCGGCACCATCTCCGGCAGCATCGTCTCCGGCCGCATCGCCTACACGCTCGGACTGGAGGGGCCCGCGGTCACGATGGACACCGCGTGCTCGTCCTCGCTGGTCGCACTGCACTCGGCGATCGGGTCGCTGCGCCGCGGGGAGTGCACGCTCGCCCTCGCCGGCGGCGCCGCGGTCATGGCGAGCCCGGAGATGTTCCTCGAGTTCAGCGAGCGCCGCGCGCTGTCCCCGGACGGGCGCTGCCACTCCTTCTCCGACGACGCGGCCGGTGCCGCCTGGTCGGAGGGAGCGGGGATGCTGCTGCTCGAACGCCTCTCGGACGCCGTGCGCAACGGGCACGAGGTGCTGGCCGTCGTGCGCGGCAGCGCGGTCAACCAGGACGGCGCCTCCAACGGCCTCACCGCGCCCAGCGGCCCGGCGCAGGTGCGCGTGATCGAGCAGGCGCTCGCCGACGCGCGGCTCGCACCGCACCACGTCGACGCGGTCGAGGCGCACGGCACCGGCACCACGCTCGGGGACCCGATCGAGGCGCAGTCCGTGATCACCGCCTACGGCCAGAACCGCCAGGCGCCGCTGTGGCTGGGCTCGATCAAGTCGAACATGGGTCACCCGCAGGCGGCGGCGGGCGTGGCCTCGATCATCAAGGCGGTCCAGGCGATCCGGCACGGCGTGCTCCCGAAGACGCTGCACGTCACCGAGCCGAGCAAGGCCGTGGACTGGTCCGCGGGCAACGTCCGGCTGCTCACCGAGACCCGCGACTGGCCGGAGCAGGACCACCCGCGCCGCATCGGCGTCTCGTCGTTCGGCATCTCCGGCACCAACTCGCACGTGATCGTCGAGCAGGCACCCGAGCCCGCCGCCGGGCAGGAGCGGGAGCGCGCCGCGCTGCCGGTGGTGCCGTGGGTGCTGTCGGGCAAGGGGTCCGACGCCGTGCGGCGTCAGGCCGACCGGCTGCGCGCGAGGTTCGGCGACGACGCCGACGCCGATCCGTTCGACATCGGGTTCTCGCTCGCCACCACGCGCGCGGCGTTCTCCCACCGCGCCGCCGTGACCGGCAGGAACCGCGCCGAACTGCTGGAGGCGCTGCGCGCGGTCGCGTCCGGGGACATTCCCGCCGTCGTCGCCGGGGCGCCCGGCGGGCTCGCGGTCCTCTTCTCGGGCCAGGGTTCCCAGCGACCCGGCATGGGCCGCACGCTGCACGCCGGGTTCGACGTGTTCGCGCAGACCTTCGACGAGCTCTGCCTGGCGTTCGGCAAGCACCTCGACGAACCGCTGCGCGACCTGATGTTCGCCGACCCCGAGGACCCGGCCGCCGTGACGGCGCTCGCGCGCACGGCCTACACGCAGGCGGCGTTGTTCACCTTCGAGACCGCGCTCTACCGCCAGCTGGAGCACTGGGGCGTGCGTCCCGACCACGTCGGCGGTCACTCGATCGGCGAGGTGGTGGCCGCGCACGTCGCGGGCGTGCTGAGCGTCGAGGACGCCGTCGCGCTGGTGGCCGCGCGCGGCAGGCTGATGCAGGCCTTGCCGTCCGGTGGTGCGATGGTGTCGCTGCTGGCCGCCGAAGCCGACGTCGTCCCGCTGCTGACCGAGGGCGTCGACATCGCGGCGGTAAACGGACCGCGCTCGGTCGTGATCTCCGGTGACGAGGACGCCGTGACCGCGGTGGCCGCGCACTTCGAGAAGACCACCCGCCTGACCGTCTCGCACGCCTTCCACTCGCACCGCATGGACCCGATGCTCGGACAGTTCCGGGAAGTCCTGTCCGGACTGACGTTCCACGAGCCCTCGCTGCCGGTGGTCTCCAACGTCACCGGCGTGCTCGCCACGGCGGAGGAGCTGACCTCACCGGAGTACTGGGTGCGGCACGTGCGCCAGGCCGTGCGCTTCGGCGACGGTGTCTCCACGCTGGTCGAGGAAGGCGCGACGCGGCTGCTCGAGGTGGGGCCGGACTCGGTGCTGACCACCATGGCACTGGCCGTGGTGGGCGAGACGGTCGCGGTCCTCCGTACGCAGCGGCGCGACCGGGCCGAGGACGAGACCCTCGTGGAAGCCCTGTGCGCACTGCACACCACCGGTGGAGGTCCTGAGTGGAGGACCGTGTTCGCCGGCGGGCGCAAGGTGGACCTGCCGACGTACCCGTTCCGGCGCGACCGCTACTGGGAGGACGCGCCGATCCTGCAGGCCGAACGGTCCGCAGGCACCCGCGGCGACGTGACCGCGGCCTTCTGGGACCTGGTGTCCGAAGGGGACCTGGCCTCTCTCACCGCGACGCTGGGCGTCGGCGAGGACTCGGTCGCGCCGGTGCTTCCCGCACTCGCCTCGTGGTACGACCGGCAGCGCGCCGACGCGGCCGCCGACGCCTGGCGCCACCGGGTCACGTGGGCTCCGCTGGCACCGCCCGCGACGCCCGGTGGAGCGGCCTCCTGGCTCGTCCTGGCACCGCAGGACCCCGACGACTGGACGCGCGCGGTGCTCGACGGTCTCGCGGCGGCCGGGTTGCGGACCGAGGTGCTCGCCGTGCCCGGTGGCACCGGTCGCACCGCGCTCGCCGAGCTGCTCGCCTCGGCCGGCCCCGGCGCCGACGGAGTGCTGTCGCTGCTCGCACCGGCCGCCGGCACCGCGGTGGAGGCGGCCGCGGTGACCGCGGCCCTCGTCCAGGCCCTCGGCGACGCCGGCCACGGCGCACCGCTCTGGTGTGTCACACGGGATGCGGTGGCCCACGGCGCCTCATCCGCGGTGACCGGGGTCGACCAGGCGGCGGTCTGGGGCCTCGCCAGGGTCGCCGCGCTGGAGCACCCCGACCGGTGGGGCGGCGTCGTGGACCTGCCCGCCGAGCTGGGAACCGCCGCCGTGGCGCGGTTCGCGGCCGTGCTCGCCGACCCGGGAGACGAGGACCAGCTGCTCGTCCGCGAGTCCGTCGCCTACGGCAGGCGGCTCGAACCCGCGCCCGCGCGGATCGCGTCCCGCTGGGAGCCGGAGGGAACGGTGCTGGTCACCGGCGCCACCGGTGCGGTCGGCGCCGCCGTCACCGGCTGGCTCGTCGACCAGGGTGCGAAGCACCTGCTGCTGATCTCGCGGCGCGGCGCGGAGGCACCCGGTGCGGACGAGCTCGTCGCCGAACTGGCCGCGGCGGGTGTCGAGGCGCGCCTGGTCGCCTGCGACGTGGCCGACCGCGACGCGGTGGCCGCACTGCTCGACGGCATCCCCGCGGACCGTCCACTCTCGACGGTCGTGCACCTCGCGGGCGTGCTGGACGACGGCGTGCTCGACTCGCTCACGCCCGAGCGGTTCAGCGGCGTCTTCGCGCCGAAGGCCGACGCCGCGAGGCATCTGCACGAGCTGACGAAGGACAAGGGCCTCTCGGCGTTCGTGCTCTTCTCCTCGCTGACCGCGACGGTCGGCGGCGCGGGCCAGGCCAACTACGCGGCGGCCAACGCCTACCTCGACGCGCTCGCCGAGCACCGCCGTGGCATGGGACTCGCGGCGACGTCGGTGGCCTGGGGACCGTGGGGCGGCGAGGGCATGGCGGCACACGGCGCGGTGCGCTCCGCGACGGCCGCCATGGGCATCACGGCACTCGACCCCGGCAAAGCGCTGGTGGCGTTGCGCCGTGCGCTCGACGGAGGCGACAGCGCGGTGACCGTCGCGGACGTCGAGTGGTCCACCTTCGCCCCAGCGTTCACCGCGACGCGGCCGAGCCCGCTGCTGGCGGAGCTTCCCGGGGCCACCGTCAGCGCGGGCGGCGGTGCCGGCACCGCCGAGCTCGCGGGCTTCGCCGACAGCCTCGCCGGCCTGACCGCCGGTGAGCGCGACCGGGCGTTGCAGGACCTCGTGTGCACCCAGGCCGCGTCGGTGCTCGGCTACGAGAGCGGTACCGCGATCGAGCCGGGCACCGCGTTCCGCGACCTCGGCTTCGACTCGCTGACCTCGGTGGACCTGCGCAACCGGATCAGCAGCGCGGCCGGCGTCCCGTTGCCCGCGACGCTGATCTTCGACTACGCCACGCCACTGGCCCTCGCCCGGCACCTGGACGAGCAGATCGGCGGCGGCGCGGCCGCGGACGCGGCGGGCACCGTGGACGGCGTGGTGGCCGAGCTGGAGGGCATGGCCGCCCGGCTGACCGCGATGAGCCCGTCCGACCTGGAGCAGGGCCGGATCACCATGCGGCTGCAGGCGCTGCTCACCGACCTGAACGAGGCCCTCGTCGGTGACGGGGCGGCTGTGCTGGCCGGACGGCTGGAGGAGGCGTCGGCGGACGACGTCTTCGCCTTCATCGACAAAGAACTCGGCTCGGCCTGATCCGGCCGCGGCCCTCGGCTTCGCACAGGAGTGGCGACACACCGATGACCAACGACGAGAAGCTGCTCGCCTACCTCAAGCGCGTCTCGGGCGAGCTGCACGCGACGCGGCAGCGGCTGCGCGAGGTCGAGACGCAGGACGCCGAACCGATCGCGATCGTCGGCATGGGCTGCCGGTTCCCCGGCGGTGTCACCACGCCGGAACAGCTGTGGCAGCTGGTGACCGGTGGGGTCGACGCGGTGGACGAGTTCCCGTCCGACCGCGGCTGGGACATCGGGCAGCTCTTCGACCCGGACCCCGACGCCGAGGGGAAGACCTACCTCACCCGCGGCGCCTTCCTCGACGACGCCGCGGGGTTCGAGCCGGACTTCTTCGGCATCAGCCCGCGCGAGGCGCTCGCGATGGACCCCCAGCAGAGGTTGCTGCTCGAAACCTCCTGGGAGGCGCTGGAGCGGTCCGGGGTGGCGCCGGGCACCCTGCGGGGCGCGCGCGTCGGCGTCTTCGCGGGCACGAACGGGCAGGACTACAAGGACCTGCTCGCCCGGATGCCGAGCGACCGGGAGGCGGCGCTCGGGACCGGTGTGCTCGCCGCGGTGCTCTCCGGCCGCATCTCCTACACCCTCGGGCTCGAAGGCCCCGCGGTCACGGTCGACACCGCGTGCTCGTCCGCGCTCGTCGCGGTGCACCTCGCCATCCAGGCGCTGCGGGCGAAGGAGTGCACGCTCGCGCTCGCGGGCGGCGCGACGGTCATGGCCACGCCGAACGCCTTCATCGCGTTCAGCCGCCAGCGCGGGCTGTCGGCGGACGGCCGGTGCAAGGCCTTCTCCGACTCCGCGGACGGCACGGGCTGGGGCGAGGGCGCCGGGATGCTCGTGCTCGAACGGCTCTCCGACGCGCGCCGCAACGGCCACGAGGTGCTGGCCGTCGTGCGCGGCAGCGCGGTGAACCAGGACGGCGCCTCGAACGGCCTCACCGCCCCGAACGGACCGTCGCAGCAGCGCGTCATCCGCGCGGCGCTGGACTCGGCCAGGCTCACCCCGGCCGATGTGGACCTGGTCGAGGCGCACGGCACCGGCACCACGCTCGGCGACCCGATCGAAGCCCAGTCCCTGCAGGCGACGTACGGCGCGGAGCACACCCGTGAGGCCCCGCTGTTCCTCGGTTCGGTCAAGACCAACATCGGGCACACCCAGGCCGCCGCGGGCGTCGCCGGGATCATCAAGGTCGTCATGGCGTTGCGGCACCGCACCCTGCCGAAGACGCTGCACGGCGAAGAGCCGACGTCCAAGGTGGACTGGAGCGGCGGCGAGATCCGGCTGCTGACCGAGAACCGGCCGTGGCCGGAGGCGGACCGTCCCCGGCGGGCCGCCGTGTCGTCGTTCGGCGCCAGCGGCACCAACGCGCACACCATCATCGAGGAAGCCCCGGTCGTGGAGCCCGCGGGCGACGGGGAAACGCCGGCGGACCGCCTCGTGCCGGCGGTCGTGCCGTGGGTGCTGTCCGGTCGCACGCCGGCGGCGGTCCGCGCACAGGCCGCGGGACTGGCCGAGCACGCTCGCGACCTGGACCCGCTGGACGTCGCCTGGTCGCTCGCCGGGACGCGCACCGCCCAGCAGTACCGGGCGGTGGTGCTGGGCGCGGACCGCGACGCGCTGCTGGCCGCCGTCGCGCGCGTCGCCGAAGGCGGACCCGCCGCCGTGGCCGGTCGTGTCCGGAAAGGACAGACCGCGTACCTGTTCACCGGACAGGGCTCGCAGCGGCCCGGCATGGGCAGGGAGCTGCACGCCGGCTTCCCGGTCTTCGCGACGGCGTTCGACGAGCTGTGCGAGCGTTTCGCACAGGAGGACGCGGCGCTGTCCGGCTTGCGCGACGTCATGTTCGGCACCGACGCCGAACCGCTGAACCGCACCGCGGTGACGCAGGCCGCGTTGTTCACCTTCGAGGTCGCGCTGTACCGGTTGATCGAGTCCTGGGGCATGGCACCGGACCACGTCGGCGGCCACTCGATCGGCGAGCTGGCCGCGGCGCACGTCGCCGGGGTGCTCGACCTGGACAACGCCGTCCGGCTGGTGGCCGCGCGCGGCAGGCTCATGCAGGCGCTGCCGGAGGGCGGCGCCATGGTGTCGTTGCGCGCCACCGAGAGCGAGGTCCTGCCGCTGCTCGACAGGACCGGCGGACGGGTGGGCATCGCGGCCGTCAACGGACCGCGGTCCGTGGTCATCTCGGGTGACACCGACGCCGTGCAGTCGGTTGCCGCGCAGTTCGAGAAGACCCGGCAGCTGCGCGTGTCCCACGCCTTCCACTCGCCGCTCATGGAGCCGATGCTGGCCGAGTTCCGCGCGGTCGCCGCCGCGCTGACCTACCGGCGCGCGACGATTCCCGTCGTCTCCAACGTCAGCGGCGCGCTCGCCGGGCACGAAGAGCTCGCCGCACCGGAGTACTGGGTGCGTCACGTGCGTGAGGCGGTGCGCTTCCACGACGGCGTGCGCGCCCTCCACAACGCGGGCGTCACCCGTTTCCTGGAGATCGGCCCGGACGCGGTGCTCACCGCGATGGCGCGCGAGTGCCTGGTCGCCGAGGACGGCACCGAGGCGGACGTGGTGCTGGTCGCGACGGCGCGCCGTGAGCGCGACGAGGCCGAGACGCTCCTGACCGCCGCGGCCGGGCTGCACGTCTCCGGCGCCGGTCCCGAGTGGACGGAGCTGGTGCGCGGCGCACGTCCGGTCGACCTGCCGCCGACGGCGTTCCAGCGCGACCGGTTCTGGCCGGAGACGGTTGGGGACACGGGCTCGACGGGCTCGGTCGCCGCGTTCGGTGTCGACGCGGCCGAGCACCCGCTGCTGGGCGCGGTGACGGTGGTCGCCGGTTCGGGCGGGGTGGTGCTCACGGGCAGGCTCTCCACCCGCACGCACCCGTGGCTCGCCGATCACGTCGTGGGCGGCGCGGTGGTGCTGCCCGGTACCGCGATGGTGGAGCTCGCCGTCCGCGCGGGAGACCAGGTCGGTGCGCGGAGCATCGACGAGCTGACGCTCGAGGTGCCCCTCGTGCTCCCACCCGACGGGGCCGTGCGCATCCAGGTCGTCGTCGGCGGGGGACAGGACGACCTCCGGGAGGTCGCGGTGTACGCGCGTCCCGAGCAGGCGGCGCCGGACGAGCCCTGGACGCTGCACGCGTCGGGCCTGCTCGGCTCCGGGCGGACTGAGCGGCCGGCCGGGCTGGACGTCTGGCCGCCCGAGGACGCCGAACCGCTCGACGTCACCGGCCTCTACGAGCGGCTGGCCGAGTCCGGGCTGGACTACGGCCCCGCGTTCCGCGCGCTCACGGCGGCGTGGCGCGGTGCGACCGGTGAGGTGTACGCCGAGGTCCGCCTCCCGGACGGCCCGGCGGCCGACGCCGGCCGGTTCGGTCTGCACCCGGCCGCGTTCGACGCCGCACTGCACTCCCTCGCGCTGCTCGGCGGCGACACCCCGGGAGGTGACGGCGCGCGGCTGCCGTTCCTGTTCACCGGAGTCGCGCTGCACGCCACGGGTGCGGCGGTGCTGCGCGCGCGGCTGCTGCCGCTGTCCGACGGCGAGTTCGCGGTGGAGCTCGCCGACAGCGAGGGCGCACCGGTCGCCACCGCGGCCTCGCTCGTCTCGCGGCCACTGGCGAACCTGCGCCGGGAGCACGACGCGACCGCCGACGCGCTGTACGCCCTCGGCTGGCAGCCGGTGACGCTCGGCGAGACCGGCGGCGACTCCGGCTACCGGGTGCTGATGACGACACCCGGTACCACGCCCGAGGCGGTCCGCATGGCGACGCACGCCGCGCTGGCCGCGCTCCAGGAGGACGACGCGCGGCCGCTCGCGGTCGTGACGCGCGGCGCGGTCGACCACACCGGCGCCGGAGGTGTCACCGACCTGGCCGGTGCCGCGGTGTGGGGCCTGGTGCGGTCCGCCCAGTCCGAGCAGCCGGACCGGTTCCTGCTGGTCGACCTCGAACCCGGCGCCGCCGACAACCTCGCCGAGCTCGTCCCGGCGGCTCTCGCCTCCGGCGAACCGCAGCTCGCCGTCCGCGACGGCCGGGCGTACGCGGCCCGCCTCCTGCGCGCGAACCGCGCCGCGGACGACGACCGGCCCGTGTTCGACCCCGAAGGCACGGTGCTGCTCACCGGTGCCACCGGCGGTCTCGGCCCGGTGCTCGCCCGGCACCTCGTCACCGAGCACGGCGTGCGGCACCTGCTGCTGGTCAGCCGGAGCGGCGCGGGTGCGGAGCTGGTGGCGGAGCTGACCGATCTCGGCGCGGCGGTGACGAGCGCCGCCTGCGACGTGGCCGACCGCGCCGCGCTCGCCGCCGTGCTCGCCGCCATCCCGGCCGGGCACCCGCTCACCGCCGTCGTGCACGCGGCCGGCGTGCTCGACGACGGCGTCGTGGACTCCCTGACACCGCAACGGCTCGACACCGTGCTGGGGCCGAAGGCGCTCGGCGCGCTGCACCTGCACGAACTGGCCGGCGAGGTCTCGGCGTTCGTGCTGTTCTCCTCGATCGCCGGCACCGCCGGCGCACCGGGCCAGGGCAACTACGCCGCGGCGAACGCCCTCCTCGACGCCCTCGCCGCGCACCGCGCCGCGAGCGGTCTGCCCGCGCTGTCGCTCGCATGGGGACCCTGGGTGCCCACCGGTGGGATGACGAGCACGATCGAGGCGGCCGACCACGCGCGGATCGCGCGCGGCGGCATGACGCCGCTGACGGAAGAAGAAGGCACGGCGCTGTTCGACCGCGCCCTGCGCACCGCCGTGCCGGCGCTCGCACCGGTGCGGCTCGACCTCACCGCGTTGCGCGCGCAGGGTGAGTCGCTCGCCCCCGTGTTCCGCGCGCTCGCCGGACGGACCGAGCGCCGCAGGGCCGCCGCGGGCGAGACGGGGACGGCCTTCGCCGACCGCATCGCCGCCCTCGGGGACGAAGAACGCGCCGAGGCGCTGCTGCAGCTCGTGCGCACGCACGTCGCCGCGGTGCTGGGGCACGCCTCACCCGAGGGGATCGAGGCCGACCGCGCGTTCAACGACCTCGGCTTCGACTCGCTCGCCGCGATCGAGCTGCGCAACGCGCTCATCCAGGAGACGGGGCTGCGCCTGCCGGCGACGCTCGTGTTCGACCACCCGTCGTCCGAGGTGCTCAGCAGCTACCTCGGCACCCTCGTCACCGGCGGAGGGCGCAAGCGTCGCGGCCGCACCTCCACCGCCCCCGCGGACGAGCCGCTCGCGATCGTCGGCATGGCCTGCCGGTACCCCGGTGGTGTCACCTCGCCCGACGAGCTGTGGCGGCTGGTGCACGACGCCTCCGACGCGATCACCCCGTTCCCGCGCAACCGCGGCTGGGACGTCGACCGCGTCCTCGACCCGACCGGCGGGCGTCCCGGCACCAGCTACGTCGGCGAAGGCGGCTTCCTGCACGAGGCAGGCGAGTTCGACGCGGCGTTCTTCGGCATCAGCCCCAACGAGGCCGCGGTGATGGACCCGCAGCAGCGGTTGCTGCTCGAAGCCTCCTGGGAGGCGCTGGAAGCGGCGGGCATCGACCCGCAGTCCCTCAAGGGCAGCCGCACGGGCGTGTTCGCCGGTGTGCAGTACCACGACTACCTCGGCAGCTTCGGCACCGGCAGCATCATCTCCGGCCGGATCTCCTACACCCTCGGACTGGAGGGCCCGAGCCTGTCCGTGGACACCGCGTGCTCCTCCTCGCTGGTGGCGCTGCACCTCGCGGGGCAGGCGCTGCGGCAGGGCGAGTGCGGGCTGGCGCTCGTCGGCGGTGTCGCGGTGATGGCGACGCCGGACACGTTCGTGGAGTTCAGCCGGCAGGGCGCGCTCGCCGCCGATGCCCGCACCCACGCCTTCGCCGACTCGGCGTCCGGCACGGTGTGGGGAGAGGGCGTCGGCGTGCTGGTCGTGGAACGGCTCTCCGAAGCACGCCGCAACGGCCACGAGGTCCTCGCCCTGGTCCGCGGGACCGCGGTGAACTCGGACGGCGCCTCCAACGGCCTGACCGCGCCGAACGGGCCGTCGCAGGAGCGCGTCATCCTGGACGCGCTGGCGAACGCGCGCCTCTCACCGTCCGATGTGGACGTCGTGGAGGCGCACGGCACGGGCACCACCCTGGGCGACCCCATCGAGGCGCAGGCGCTGCTCGCCACCTACGGGCAGGAACGCGGCGAGCACGGCGAACCGCTGTGGCTCGGCTCGATCAAGTCGAACATCGGTCACACCCAGGCGGCCGCCGGTGTCGCCGGCGTCATCAAGATGGTCCAGGCGCTGCGCCACGGCATCATGCCGAAGACCCTGCACGTCGACGCCCCTTCGTCCAAGGTGGACTGGGAGGCGGGCGAGGTGCGGCTGCTGACCGAGGCGAGGGAGTGGCCCGCGCTGTCCCGTCCGCGCCGCGCAGGGATCTCCTCGTTCGGGATCAGCGGCACCAACACGCACGTGATCGTCGAGCAGGCGCCCGCCGTGCCCGCCGCGAGCGCCGCCGGGGAAGGAGCGCGGCTGCCCTGGCTGCTCTCCGCGAAGACGCCGGACGCGCTCGCGGGCCAGGCGGCCGCCCTGCGCGACCACCTGAACGCGCATCCCGGGCTCGGCACGCCGGAAGTCGGCTGGTCGCTCGCCCACGGCAGGGCACGCTTCGCGCAGCGCGCGTCCATCACCGGTACCGACGCGGAACGGCGCGAGGCCCTGGCCGCGCTCGCGGCCGGCGGCACCCACGCCGCGCTCACCTCCGCCACCGCGGCGGGCAGGGCCAAGCCGGTGTTCGTCTTCCCCGGCCAGGGGTCGCAGTGGCGGGGCATGGCCACCGAGCTGATCGACTCCTCACCGGTGTTCGCCGCGCGCATGGCCGACTGCGCGGCCGCGCTGAAGCCGTACACCGACTGGGACTTCGACTCCGAGCTCTCCGGCGCGCTGGACCGCGTGGACGTGGTGCAACCACTGCTGTGGGCGGTGATGGTGTCGCTGGCGCACACCTGGCAGGCGGCCGGTGTCACCCCCGCGGCCTTCATCGGCCACTCGCAGGGGGAGATCGCCGCCGCGTGCGCCGCGGGCGCGCTGTCGCTGGCCGATGGCGCCCGTGTCGTGGCGTTGCGGTCGCGCGCCATCGCGGAGGTGCTCGCGGGCACCGGCGGCATGATGTCGGTCGGTGCCGGGGTGGACGACGTCCGGGAACGCCTCGGCGCGTGGGAGGGGAGGCTGTCGGTCGCCGCCGTCAACGGTGCCGCCTCGACCGTGGTCTCCGGTGACGGTGACGCGCTCGACGAGCTGTACGAGCAGCTGGTGGCCGGCGGCGTCCGGGCGAAGCGGCTCCCGGTGGACTACGCCTCGCACAGCGCGCACGTCGAGTCGTTGCGCGAACGCCTCGCCGAGGTGCTCGACGGCCTGCGGCCGAGCTCGACCGGCGTGCCGTTCTACTCGACGGTGACCGGTGAGCCGATCGACACCGCCACGATGGGCGCCGGCTACTGGTACACGAACCTGCGCGGCACCGTCCTGTTCGAACAGGCCGTGCGCGCGGCGGTCGACGCCGGGCACACGCTCTTCGTGGAGGCGAGCCCGCACCCGGTTCTCACCGTGGGAATCCAGGAGACCGACGCCGCGGTGGCCGCTGTCGGCTCGCTGCGCCGCGACGACGGAGGCCTCGACCGGGTCCTCGCCTCGTTCGGTGAGGCGTTCGCGCACGGTGCCGCCGTGGACTGGGCCGCCGTCGCCGACGGTCACGGCGGGCGTCCGAAGCGGGTGGCGCTGCCCGGCTACGCGTTCCAGCGCGAGTGGTACTGGCTCGACAGCACCGCGGCCGGCGCCGACGTGACCTCGCTCGGCCTCGCGCCCACGGAGCACGCCGTGCTCGGTGCGGCGGTCCTGCGCGCGGACGAGGACAGCGCCGTGTTCACGGGACGGCTCTCGCCCGCGTTGCAGCCCTGGCTGAACGACCACCGCGTGGCCGGCCGGCTGCTGTTCCCCGGCACCGGGCACCTGGAGATCGCCCTGCGCGCGGGAGAGCAGGTCGGCGCCGGTGACGTCGCCGAGCTGACCCTCGGCGCCCCGCTGGTGGTGCCCGACGAGGGCGCGGTCCAGCTGCAGGTGGTGGTCGGCGCCGCGGACCCGGGCAACGGCACGCGCGAGGTCGGCGTCTACTCGCGGCCGGCCGACCGCGAGGACGAGGTGAGCTGGACCCGGCACGCCGAAGGTGTCCTCGCCCCGACCGGCACGCTGCCCGCCGTCGCCGGTGCGGACCTGGCCGCCTGGCCACCGGCGAACGCGGAACCGCTGCCGCTCGAAGGGTTCTACGACGAGCTCGCCGAGATCGGGCTGGGTTACGGACCGCTGTTCCGCGGCCTGCGCGCCGCGTGGCGCACGGCGGACGGCCTCTGCGCGGACCTGGTGCTCGACGGTCGCGGCGCCACCGCCGACGGGTTCGGCCTGCACCCCGCGCTGTCCGACGCGGCACTGCACACCGTGGCGCTCGCCGGCGAGGTGCTCGGCGGCTCCGGGTCCGGCCCGATGCTGCCGTTCGCGTGGTCCGGTGTGCGCCTGCACGCCACCGGTGCGACGGCCCTGCGCGCGCTGATCCGCCCGCTGGGCGAAGGCGCGGTCTCACTGGTGCTCGCCGATCCCGCGGGCGGCGTCGTGGCGACGGCCGAGTCGCTGACGCTGCGGCCGTTGCGCACCGACGCACTCGCCGCCGCCGAGCAGGCCGGTGCGAACGGCGCCCTGTACGGCGTCGGCTGGACACCCGTTGCCGTGCCGGACGCCACCGGCGAACCCGTCGCGGCGGTCCTGCGGGCGGCGGCGGGCAGCAGTGCGGACGAAGCGCGCGCCGCGGTGAACCAGGTGTGCGCCCAGCTGCGGGACGCCCTCGCCGCGGACGGTCTGCTGGCGGTCGTGACCGGGTCCGATCCCGTGGGCGCCGCGGTCGCCGGGTTCGTGCGCTCGGCGCAGTCGGAGAACCCCGGCCGCGTGCTGCTCGTGGAGAGCGACGGCGCGGACGTGACGGAAGACCGGATCAGCCAGGCCGTCGCGATCGGTGAACCGCACGTGCTGCTGCGGGACGGCGCGTGGTTCGTGCCGCGGCTCACCAGGAGCACGATCGAGGACACCGAACCGGCGTCCCTCGCGGAAGGGACCGTGCTGCTCACCGGCGCCACCGGTGCACTCGGCACGGCGATCGCGCGCCACCTGGTCACCGCGCGGGGCGTCCGCAACCTCCTGCTGCTCAGCCGGCGCGGCGCCGCGCCGGAGTTCGTCGACGAGCTGACCGCGCTCGGTGCCGAGGTGACGTCGGTTGCCTGCGACGTCGCCGACCGCGCTGCGCTCGCCGCCGTGCTGGCGGGCCTGCCCCCGCAGCGCCCGCTGGTCGCGGTGATCCACGCCGCGGGCGTGCTCGCGGACGGCGTGCTGGAGTCGATGACGCCGGAGCGCGTGGACGCGGTGTTCCGGCCCAAGGTCGACGCCGCGTGGAACCTCCACGAGTTGACGGCGGGCAGTGCGCTGGCGGAGTTCGTCGTGTTCTCCTCGTCGGCCGCCACCCTCGGATCGCCGGGACAGGCCAACTACGCGGCGGCGAACAGCTACCTCGACGCGCTCGCGCGGCACCGGCACGGACTCGGACTGCCCGCGCGCTCCCTCGCGTGGGGCCTGTGGGACCAGTCGGGCGGCATGACCGGCACGCTCGACGAGACCGACCGCTCGCGCATCGCGCGCGGGGGTGTCGCGCCTCTGTCCACAGCGGACGGTCTGGCGCTGTTCGACGCCGCGCTGCGCGGCAGCGAGCCCGTCGTGCTCCCGGTCCGGTTGGAGCTGGCCGCGTTGCGCGCTCAGGGCGAGGACCTGGCGCCGTTGTTCCGCGGCCTCGTGCCGGTCCGCCGCGTCGCGGCGGGCAGGGCGAGCACGAACGGCGCCGGCGGGCTGCGCGAACGGCTCGCCGCCGTGGCCGAGCCGGACCGCGAACCACTGCTGGTCGACCTGGTCCGCGAGCACGTGGCGGCCATCCTCGGCTACCGGTCGGCGCAGGAGGTCGACCGCACCCTCGCGTTCCGCGAGCTCGGGTTCGACTCCCTGGCCGCGGTGGAACTGCGCAACGGCCTGTCCAGGGCGACGGGCCTGCGGCTGCCCGCGACGCTCGTGTTCGACCACCCGACGTCCGCCGCGCTCGGGCGGCACCTGCTGGACGAGTTCGCGGGCACGATAGCCACGGCGGTCAGCGCGCCGCGCCCGAAGGCGGGCGGGGCCTCGGACGAGCCGATCGCCGTCATCGGCATCGGCTGCCGGCTTCCCGGTGGGATCGGCTCTCCCGAGGACCTGTGGCGGGTCGTCGCCGAAGGCCGTGACGTGGTGGGCGAGTTCCCGCAGGACCGCGGCTGGGACGTCGCGAACCTGTACGACCCCACCCTCGACCGGCCGGGCACCAGCTACACGAAGCACGGCTCGTTCCTCGACGGTGCCGCCGACTTCGACCCCGGCTTCTTCGGCATGGACGACGAGGAGGCGCTCACCACCGACCCCCAGCAGCGGTTGCTGCTGGAGACCTCGTGGGAGGCGCTCGAACGCGCGTCGATCGACCCCGTGACCCTGCGCGGCTCCGACACCGGTGTGTTCGCGGGCGTGATGTACCACGACTACGTCGGCAGTGCCGGTTCCGGCAGCGTGGTGTCCGGCCGCGTGGCGTACGAGCTGGGACTCGAAGGGCCGACGCTGTCGATCGACACCGCGTGCTCGTCGTCGCTCGTCGCGCTGCACCTCGCCGTGCAGTCGCTGCGGCAGGGCGACTGCGCGCTGGCGCTGGCCGGTGGCGTGACCGTCATGGCGACGCCGGGAACCTTCGTGGAGTTCAGCAAGCACCGCGGGCTCTCGCGGGACGGCCGGTGCAGGCCGTTCGCCGACGGTGCCGACGGCACCGGTTTCGGCGAGGGCTCCGGCGTGCTCGTCCTCGAACGGCTCTCCGACGCCCGGCGCAACGGCAGGCGCGTGCTGGCCGTCGTGCGGGGCAGCGCCGTGAACTCCGACGGCGCGTCCAACGGCATCACCGCTCCGAACGGGCCCGCGCAGCAGCGCGTGATCCGCAGGGCGCTCGAAGCCGCAGGACTTGCACCGTCCGATGTGGACGTGGTGGAGGCGCACGGCACGGGCACGACGCTGGGCGACCCGATCGAGGCGCAGGCCCTGCAGGCCACCTACGGCGCCGGCCGGTCCGCGGACACGCCGCTGTGGCTGGGATCGGTGAAGTCCAACCTCGGTCACACGCAGGCCGCGGCGGGCGTCGCCGGGGTGATCAAGATGATCGAGGCGATGCGTGCCGGGACGATGCCGGCGAGCCTCGGCGTCGACGCCCCCTCCCGGCACGTGGAGTGGGAGGGCGGCAACGTCCAGCTGCTCACCGAGTCGCGCCCGTGGCCCGCGTCCGGCCGTCCCCGCCGCGCCGGTGTGTCCTCGTTCGGCATCTCGGGCACCAACGCGCACGTGATCATCGAAGCCGCGCCGGAAGACGAGGTACCGGCGATCGAACCGGCCGCGCCGGACACCGGTGTCGTCCCGTGGCTGCTGTCCGGCCACACACCGGAGGCGTTGCGCGCGCAGGCCGCCCGGCTGCTGGACCACGTCACCGGGGGTACCGGGGAACCGATCGCGGTGCTCGCGGGTGGACTGGCGAGCGCCCGCACCCGGCTGCGGCACCGTGCCGCCGTGCTCGGCGGCACCGTCGAGGAACTGACCGGCGGGCTGCGCGAGGTCGCCGAAGGCCGGTCGCCGCGCACCGGCGCGTCGGGCGCCGCCACCGAGGGCAAGCTCGCCTTCCTGTTCTCCGGACAGGGGTCGCAGCGAGCGGGCATGGGCAAGCGGCTCCGCGAGGTGTTCCCCGTCTACGCCGAGGCCTTCGCCGAGGTCCGCGCGCACCTCGACCCGCTGCTCGAACGGCCGCTGGACGACGTGCTCGACGACGCCGCCGCGCTGGACCGCACCGGGTACACGCAGCCCGCGCTCTTCGCGCACCAGGTGGCGTTGTTCCGGCTGCTCACCGCGCTCGGCGTCCGGCCGGACGCCGTCGCGGGGCACTCGGTCGGGGAGTTCGCGGCCGCGCACGTCGCGGGTGTGCTCGACCTGCCCGACGCGTGCCGCCTCGTCGCCGCGCGCGGCAGGCTCATGCAGGAGCTGCCCGCGGGCGGCGTGATGATCGCGATCAAGGCCACCGAGGCCGAGGTGGCGCCACTGCTGACCCGGGACGTGAGCATCGCCGCGGTCAACGGCCCGTCGTCGGTGGTCGTGGCGGGCCCCGCGGAACCGGTGCGGGCGATCGCGGCGCGGTTCGGCCGCACACGGGAGCTGAAGGTCAGCCACGCCTTCCACTCGTCCCTGATGGACCCGATGCTCGCCGAGTTCCGCGAGATCGCCGAGTCGGTGAGCTTCGGAACGCCGCGCATCGCGTTCGTCTCCAGCCTGACCGGGACGGCGGTCACCGGCGCCGACCTGGCCTCACCCGGGTACTGGGTGCGCCACGCGCGCGAAGCGGTGCGGTTCGCCGACGCGGTCGGCGCGCTGCACGACGCGGGGGTGCGCCGGTTCGCCGAGGTCGGCACCGGCAACGCCCTCACCGCGGCCGCGGTCGAATGCCTGCCGGAGGACGGCAGCGCGGTCGTTCCCCTGCTGCGCAAGGACTCCGACGAGGCCGCGTCGGTGGTGTCCGCGCTCGCCGCTCTGCACGTGCACGGTGCCGCTGTCGACTGGACGGCGCTGCTGCCGCACCGCGACGGCGCGGGCCTGCCGACGTACGCCTTCCAGCACCGGCGGTTCTGGCTCACCAGCGGCGCCGCGGCCTCGTCCGGGGGCGGGCACCCGCTGCTGGGCACCGCCGTCGACCTCGCGGGCAGCGAGGGCGTGGTCCACACGGCACGGCTGTCGCTGGCCGAGCAGCCGTGGCTCGCCGAGCACGCCGTGGGCGGCGTGCCGCTGCTCGCGGGCGCGGCGTTCGTGGAGCTGGCGCTGGCCGCCGGTGCCGGGCTCGGCTGTGCGCGGATCGACGAGCTGCTGGTCACCGAGCCGCTGGTCCTGCCGGACCACGCGGCGGTGCGGGTGCAGTGCACCGTGGGGGAGCCCGACGACGCCGGACGTCGTGAGTTCCGCTGCTACGCGGCGGTCGGGAGCGAGCCGTGGACGCTGCACGCGTCCGGCCTGCTGCGGCCCGCGCACGGGCAGACGGCCGACCTCGGTGCGTGGCCTCCGCCGTCCGCGGAACCCGTCGCGCTCGACGGCGTGTACGAACGCTTCGCCGAGCTGGGCGCGGACTACGGTCCCCGCTTCCAGGGCCTGCGCTCGGCCTGGCGGCGCGGCGAGGACGTCTACGCCGAGGTGGAGGTGCCGCGCGAGCCGGTCGCCCCGGAGCCGTTCCTGCTGTACCCGGCGTTGCTGGACGCGGTGCTGCACGGCATCGGCCTGCGCTCCGGCGAGGAGCCGGAGCGGATCCGGCTGCCGTTCGCGTGGAACGGCGTGGAGCTGGCGACGCGGGGAGCGACCGCGCTGCGCGTCAGGATCAGCCCGAGCGGTGGCGACGCCGTGCGGGTCGTGGCCACCGACGCGACCGGCCGCCTGGTGTTCACCGTGGACTCCCTCGCCCTGCGCGAGATCCGGCCCGAGCAGCTCTCCGCGGCGGCGTCCGGCGGGCACGAGCACCTGTTCCAGCTCGCGTGGACGCCGCTCGCCGTGCCGTCCGCTCCGAGCGCGGGACGGTGGACCGTGCTCGGCCAGGGCGACGTGCCGGACTCGCGGTGCAAGGAGGTCGCGAGCGTGCTCGAGGAGGCCGTCGCCGAGGTGGTGCTCGCCAGGGACCTCCGCGAGCTGGACAGCACGACGGACACGCTCGTCGTGCTCGCCGAGCCCGGCGGCGACGGTCCTGACTCCGCGCGTGCCGCCCTCGAACGGCTGCTCGCCCTGGTGCGGGACTGGCTCACGGACGACCGGTTCGCCGACATGACGCTCGTGGTGGTCACGCACGGCGCGGCGGGGCCGGACCCGACCCGTCCCGGTCAGGCGGCCGCGTGGGGGCTGCTCCGCTCGGCACAGACGGAGAACCCCGGCCGCGTGGTGCTCGCGGACCTCGAAGCCCCCGACACCGCGGGGAGCTCCTGGCGAGCGCTGCCCGGTGCCGTGGCGTCCGGCGAACCGCAGTTCGTCGTGCGCGAGGGCCACGTCGCCATCCCCCGGCTCGTGCGTGCCCCGAAGCGGGCCGCGGGCCCGGCCGACTGGTCCGGGGGTGTGCTGGTGACCGGTGGCACGGGTGCGCTCGGCGCCGCCGTCGCACGGCACCTGGTCACCGCGCACGATGCCGACCGGCTCGTGCTGGTGAGCCGCAGTGGTCCCGACGCCCCCGGAGCGCTCGCGCTGCGGGACGAGCTGGCCGGGGCAGGTGCCGAGGTGACCGTCGTCGCCTGCGACACCGCGGACCGCGCGGAGCTGGCCAGGGTGCTCGACGAACACCCGGTGTCCTCCGTCGTGCACACCGCGGGTGTGCTGGCCGACGCCGTGCTGACCTCCCTGACCGCCGAACGGCTGAGCGAGGTCCTGCGCCCGAAGCTGGACGCGGCCTGGCACCTGCACGAGCTGACCCGTGACCGGGGCCTGAGGCGGTTCGTGCTGTTCTCCTCGGCGGCGGGTCTGCTCGGCAGCCCGGGACAGGCCGGGTACGCGGCGGGCAACGCGTTCCTCGACGCGCTCGCCGAACACCGCCGTGCGCTCGGACTCCCCGCCGTGTCGCTCGCCTGGGGACCGTGGGAGGGGGCCGGCATGGCCGCCTCGCTGGACGACGGCGACGCCGGCCGGATGAGCAGGGGTGGTGTGCTCCCGCTCGCCCGGGAGGCCGCGCTCGCGTTGTTCGACACCGCGACGGCCGGGGAGGCGGGGGAGTCCGCGCTGCTGCTCGCCGCCGTGCTCGACACCTCGGCTCCGCGCGATGCCGCTCACGTGGCCCCGTTGCTGCGCGGGCTCGTCAGGGTGCCGAAGCAGCAGGCGGCGGCGTCCGGCTCCGGTGCGGCGGCGGCGTTGCGGCGCGAGCTGGTGGCGCTGGACGAGGAGGGCCGCGCGGAACGGCTGGTGCGGCTCGTCGAGGAGGAGGTGCGGTACGCGCTCGGCGTCGAGCGGATCGAGGAGGGCCTGTCGTTCAAGGACCTCGGTTTCGACTCGCTCAGCGCCGTCGAGTTCCGCAACCGCCTCAACGAGGCCACCGGTCTGCGGCTGCCGGCGACGCTCGTCTTCGACTACCCGAACCCGGACGCGCTGACCGCGCACCTCGCGGCACAGCTCGAGCCCGTGACGCCCGCTCCGCGTGGCGGCGACGGCGCCGAAGCGGACGTCCGGGCGGTGCTCGCGTCGATCCCGGTGGGCAGGCTCCGCGAGGCCGGTCTGCTCGACACCCTGCTCGCGCTCGCCGAGCCCCGTCCCGCCGCCACCGGGACGAACGCCCCGGTGGCCGACGCGCTGGACGATCTCGACACCGAAGCCCTCATCAGTCTCGCCCTCGGCGAGACCGGCGACGAGTTCGCCGGCGAAGGGCTGTGACATGGAGGCACGGATGGCTGACAACGCCGGCAAACCGGACGCCAGACTCGTCGAGGCCCTGCGTGCCTCGCTGAAGGAGAACGAGCGGCTGCGCGAGCTCAACCGCTCCCTCACCGAGGTGGCCGACGACCCGGTGGTGCTCGTCGGCATGGCGTGCCGGTACCCCGGCGGGGTCACGACACCGGACGAGCTGTGGCAGCTGGTCGTGGAGGGCCGGGAGGGCATCACCGCCTTCCCCTCCGACCGCGACTGGGACCCCGCGCTGTACGACCCGGAACCGGGGAAGGCAGGACACACCTACACCTGGGAAGGCGGTTTCCTGCACGACGCGGGGGAGTTCGACGCCGCGTTCTTCGGCATCAGCCCGAACGAGGCCGCCGTGCTCGACCCCCAGCAACGGCTGCTGCTGGAGGCCTCCTGGGAGGCCCTGGAGGACGCGGGAATCGACCCGCACACGCTCAAGGGCAGCCGCACCGGCGTCTACGCGGGCGTGATGTACCACGACTACTTCGGCAGCTTCGGCACCGGCAACATGGTCTCCGGCCGCGTGTCGTACGTGCTGGGCCTGGAAGGCCCGACGATGTCGGTGGACACCGCCTGCTCCTCGTCGCTCGTCGCGCTGCACCTCGCCGCCGAGGCCATCCGCGGCGGCCAGTGCGACCGGGCGCTGGCAGGCGGTGTGACGGTGATGGGCACCCCCGGCACCTTCGTGGAGTTCAGCAGGCAGGGAGGACTGTCCCCGGACGGCCGCTGCCGGTCGTTCTCCGACGACGCCAACGGAACCGGCTTCGCCGAGGGCGTCGGGGTCGTCGTGCTGGAGCGGCTGTCGGAGGCGCGGCGGTGCGGTCACGAGGTGCTCGCCGTCCTGCGCGGCTCCGCCGTGAACTCCGACGGCGCGTCGAACGGCATCACCGCGCCCAACGGGCCGTCGCAGCAGCGCGTCATCGCGCAGGCCCTCGCCGCGGCGGAGCTGACACCGTCCGATGTGGACGTGGTGGAGGCGCACGGCACCGGAACGACCCTCGGTGACCCGATCGAGGCGCAGGCGCTGCTGGCCACCTACGGCCAGGGCCGTGAGGGCGGCGAACCGCTGTGGCTCGGCTCGGTCAAGTCGAACATCGGGCACACCCAGGCCGCCGCCGGTGCGGCGGCCGTGATCAAGATGGTGCTCGCCATGCGGCACGGGGTCCTGCCGCGGACGCTGCACGTCGGCACCCCGTCCACCAGGGTGGACTGGTCGGCGGGAGCCGTGCGGCCGCTGACCCGGCAACGGGCGTGGCCGGAGACCGGCCGTCCGCGCCGCGCGGGGATCTCCTCGTTCGGCATCAGCGGCACGAACGCCCACGTGGTGCTCGAAGCACCTCCTGCGGCACCCGAGCCGGGAGACGAGCCCCCGGCACCCGTCGTGGTGTGGCCGTTGTCCGCACGGTCGCCCTGCGCGCTCGCCGCGCAGGCCGGCAAGCTGCACGCCTTCCTGGCGGAGCGGGAGGCGGAGCCGATCACCGCCGTCGCGCGGACGCTCGGCACGGCGCGGTCGGCGTTCGAGCACCGCGCGGCCGTCTTCGGCTCCACCGGGGAACAGCTGCTCGACGCGTTGCGCGCGTTCGAGGCGGGCGAACCGAGCGCGGCAGCCGTCAGCGGCCGTGCACAGAACCGCGGCCGCACGGCGTTCCTCTTCACCGGCCAGGGCGCCCAGCGCCCCGGCATGGGGCTGGCCCTGCGCGCGCACCACCCGGTGTTCGCGGAAGCGTTCGACGAGATCGACGCCGTGTCCGGCCTCGGCCTCGCAGAGGTGCTGGCCTCGGAGGACCCCGAGCTGGTGCGCAGGACCGAGTACGCGCAACCGGCGTTGTTCGCCTTCGAGGTCGCGATGTTCCGGCTGGTCACCTCGCTCGGGGTGAAACCGGCCGCCCTGACGGGACATTCGATCGGCGAGCTCGCCGCCGCGCACGTGGCGGGGGTGCTCGACCTGCCCGACGCGTGCGCGCTCGTCGTGGCGCGCGGCAAGCTGATGCAGGCGCTGCCGGAAGGCGGCGTGATGGTCGCGGTGGCCGTGAGCGAGGACGACGTCCTCCCGCTGCTGGCGGACGCTCCCGGCCGCGTGGCGGTCGCGGCGGTCAACGGACCCGGTTCGGTGGTGCTCTCCGGCGACGAGGCGGCCGTGCTGGCGGTCGCGGGACGGTTCGCGAAGACCCGCCGGCTCACCGTCTCGCACGCCTTCCACTCCCCGCTGATGGACGACATGCTCGCCGACTTCCGCGTGGTGGCGGAAAAGCTCACGTACCACGAGCCGCGCATCCCGATCGTCTCGGCGCTCACCGGCCGCGCGGCCGCGGCCGAGCTGACCGATCCCGGCTACTGGGTGCGCCACGTGCGCGAGACCGTGCGGTTCGCGGACGCGGTGGCGACCCTGCGCGCCTCCGGTGTCACCCGCTACGTCGAGCTCGGCCCCGACGCCGTGCTGACCGGCATGACCGGCGAGTGTCTGGACGAGGACGGCAAGACCGGGCTCATCGCCCTCGGACGTCGCCAGGTCGAGGAACCCCTGGCACTGGCCGCCGGTCTCGCGCGGCTGCACGTCAGCGGAGTGGCGCTCGACTGGCGGAGGCTGTTCCCCGGCACGCGCCGCGCGGCGCTGCCCACGTACGCCTTCCAGCGCGAGCGCTACTGGCTGGCCTCGCAGGCGCAGCTCACCTTCGACACGTTGCCCGGTCACGTCGACGACGCCCCGCCCGAGAAGGCGTTGTGGGCGAGGATCTCCGGACTGCCCCGCGAGGAGCAGCTGGCGCGGCTGACCGACGCGGTGCGCGCGCACACCGCCGCCGTGCTCGGTCACGCGGGTCCCGGCGACGTCGACGAGGACGCGGTGTTCCTGGAGATCGGCATGGACTCGGTCTCGGCCGCCGAGCTCCGCAACTCCCTCGCCGGCGCTCTCGGCACGACGCTGCCCGCCGGCACCGTGTTCGACCACGGCACCCCGTACGCGCTCGCCGCGCACCTGCAGGAGCAGCTGGTCGCGGGGGAGCAGCCTGCTTCCGGCGGTCTCACCGAGGACGAGTCGGTCGCCGGGTTGGTGCGCAGGGCCGTGGCGGACGGCCGGATGTCCGCGGCGATCGACCTGCTGCGCTGCGTCGCGGACGTCCTGCCCGCGTTCGACGGCGTCGAGGAGTTCGGCGCGGTGCCGCCGCCGGTCCGGCTCTCCACCGGGGACGCCCCCGTCCGGCTGGTGTGCGTGCCCTCGCCGATGGCCCTCGGCGGCGCGCACCAGTACGCGCGGTTCGCCCGGCACTTCCACGGCGTGCGCGACGTCCTCGTGCCCGCCGTGCCCGGTTTCGGTGCCGGTGAGCCGCTGCCGGCTTCGGTGGCCGCGGTGGTGGACGTGGTGGTCGAGGGCGTTCGCGCCGCCTGTGAGGACGGCCGGCCCTACGTGCTCGTGGGCTACTCCTCCGGCGGGCAGTTCGCGCACGCCGCCGCCGAAGCCCTGGAGAGGGCCGGCCTGCCTGCCGGCGGTGTGGTGCTGGTGGACACGTACCTGCCCGGCGGCGAGGGCAGGGACGACCTGTGGCGGCAGATGTTCGGCGGGATGCTGGACCGCGAGTCGGCGTTCGGCGGGTTCGGCACCTCCCGGCTCGCGGCGATGAGCCGCTACAGCGACCTGATCCAGCACTGCCCCCCTGGCGCGCTGACCGCGCCCGTCCTGTTCGTGCGGCCTTCCGAGTCCTTCGCCGAGGGGGATTCCGAGTGGCGGGCGACCTGGCCCGGCGACCACGAGCTGACCGAGGTTCCCGGAACGCATTTCACCGTGCTGGAGGATTTCGCCACGTCGACGGCCGAAGCCGTCGACCGCTGGGTGCGCACGTCCCGTGAAGTCAGCCGGTGAGAGCAGCGGCCGGAAGTGACGGGAAACGGCGACGGGGTTGCTCAGTTCGTCTTCATGCGAAAATGTGCCAGCCAGGCTTCCGCGTCACACCGCACGGAGTCGGCGTCCACATTCAACTGCCACGCAATTTCGTGTGCTGCCAGATCCGGCCGCCAGTCGCTGCGCCGCAGTGCGATCCACATCGCGGTACCGCGCCGGCTGCACTTGTGCCAGGTCTGCTCGCTCTGGCAGAAGAGTTCGAGACATCCGTCGGGCAGCACACGTGCGATGAATTCCTCATCATGCGCCGTCATGGCGTGAACCTCCGAGTCCGCGGCCGTCGCCGCGGATTCCGCACTGATCTTGACATCTGGAGGTTACCGGACCTGAAGTGCGAATGCATTGGTGCTGAGGTCAATTCATGCGGTGGTACGAACCGGAGCGGAAACAGTGGAGAAAACTGGAGGTTCGACGGGGGAGGTTCCTCCCCGCGCGGCTACTGAGCGTGTCGAGGTGGAGAAAAGTCTACCTTCAATCGGCGGGTTAGAGCCAATGTGGCCTCCCGGCCCGATCACTAATCTCGAATCCAGACGCCGTGCTAGGAGCGCGGGAATCCAGTCAGGAGACCGCAGTGACCACAACTGCCATCCGCGGCCGCACGAAGGCGGTCCGGCTCGAGTCCGTGTCGAAGACCTATGGCAAGGGCAACAGCCAGGTCGCCGCGTTGCGCGGTCTGAGCCTCGACTTCGGCGACGGCACCTTCACCGCCGTGATGGGACCCTCCGGTTCCGGCAAGAGCACCTTCCTGCACTGCGCGGCGGGGCTCGTGACGCCGACCTCGGGCCGGGTGACCGTCGGCGGCATCGACCTGTCCGGTCTGGACAGCACCCAGCTCACCGAGCTGCGGCGCGACCGGATCGGCTTCATCTTCCAGTCCTTCAACCTGATGCCCGCGCTGACGGTGATGGAGAACATCACCCTGCCGCTGCAGCTGGCGGGCAAGCGCGCGGACAAGGCGCTCATCAGCGAGGTCGTCCACCGCGTCGGTCTGGCCGACCGGCTCAAGCACCGGCCGTCGGAGCTCTCCGGCGGTCAGCAGCAGCGCGTCGCCATCGCGCGGGCGCTGGTGACCCGGCCCGCCGTGGTGTTCGCCGACGAGCCGACCGGCGCCCTCGACACCCGCACCGCCTCCTCGGTGCTCGCCCTGCTGCGCCAGTCGGTCAACCAGGCCGGCCAGACGCTCGTCATGGTCACCCACGACCCGGTCGCCGCGTCCTACGCGGACCGCGTGGTGTTCCTGGCCGACGGCGCCATCGCGGGTGAGCTGGTGTCGCCGACGGCCGACGCGGTCGCGGCGCGGATGACCCGGCTCGGCGCCTGGCAGGACGACACGGCGGCCGCGCCCATGAGGGGTGGGTTCTGATGTTCCGGCTGGCACTGAGCACGCTCAAGTTCCGCAGGGCGAGCTTCGTCGCGACGTTCCTCGCGATGTTCCTCGGCGCCGCGATCGTGATCGCCTGCGGCGCGCTGATGGAGACCGGCATCCGGATGTCCGCCGAGCCCCAGCGGCTCGGCGGTGCGCCGATCGTCGTCACCGGGCAGCAGTCCGGCGACGCGGGGGCGCTCACCGAGCGCCGCCACCTCGATCCGAAGCTGGCCGCCACCGTGGCGTCGGTGCCCGGTGTCGAAGGCGTGGTTCCCGACGTCTCGGTCCAGTCCGCCGTGCTGCGCGACGGCAAGGCCGTGGGCGGCACCTCCTACGGCCACGGCTGGGGGAGTGCCGGCCTGACGCCCTACACCCTCTCCGACGGCAAGGCGCCCGCCGGTCGTGACGACGTCGTGCTCGACTCCGGTCTGGCAGCGGCCGCGGGGGTCAAGCCGGGTGCGTCGGTGCGGGTCGCCGTCCGCGGCGTCACCCAGACCTTCCGCGTCACCGGTGTCGCCGGGCAGAACGGCGACGCGAACCCCGCGGGCGCACTGTTCTTCACCGACGACACCGCACGCCGGCTCGCGGGCGGCAGCATCGACTCCGTGGCCGTCGTGCTCGCTCCGGGCGCCGACGTGACCGCGGTCGCCGCCGCGATCAGCGCCAAGGTCGGTACCGGCGCCGAAGTCCTCACCGGGGACACCCGCGGGCTCGCCGAGCTGCCGGGCACGCTCGCGAGCCGGGAGACGATCGTCATCCTCGCCGCGGTCTTCGGCACGGCGGTCGTGCTCATCGTGATGTTCGGTGTCGCCTCGACGTTCGGGCTGTCCCTGCAGCAGCGGGTGCGCGAGATGGCACTGCTGCGCGGCGTCGGCGCCACGCCGGGGCAGCTGCGGCGGATGATCGGGTCCGAGACGGCCGTGCTGTCGGTGCTGGCCGTGCTCCTGGCGCTCTTCCCCGGGTACTGGCTCGGCAACGCGCTCTTCGCCGTGCTGTCCTCGAGCGGCGTGGTGTCCTCCTCGGTGGTCTACCACGCGGGCTGGGCGCCCATGGCCGTCGGCGCGCTGGTCACCGTCCTGGCCGCGGCGCTCGCGACCCGCTTCGCCGGGCGGAAGTCCGCGCGCACCGAACCGGTGGTGGCCGCCGCGGAGAGCGCGTCGGAAGCCAAGTGGTTCAGCAAGTGGCGGCTGATCTTCGCGTTGTTCTTCCTCGCCAACGGCATCGGGCTCGCCGTGGCCACCGCGACGCTGATGGAGAACGGTCCCACGCTGGCCAGCACGGCGGGACCCGCCTCGGTGCTGTTCTGCATCGGCATCGCGCTGCTCGCCCCCGGCATCACCAAGGCGCTGATCGCCGTGCTGTGGTGGCCGGTCCGGCTGCTCAGCGGGCTGTCGGGCAGGCTCGCGGTGCGGAACGCGATGACCTCGTCGGTGCGGACGGCCGGTGCCATCGCGCCGATCATCCTGCTCGTCGGCATCGCCACGGGCACGCTGTACATGCAGGCCACCGAGGACACCGTGTCGCAGGCCTCGTACGACCGGAACGTGCTCGCGGACCACCTGCTCGTCTCCTCCTCCGGCGGCTTCGCCCCCGAGGTGCTCGACCGGGTGCGGACCACACCGGGTGTGGCGGCGGCCACGGACTTCGTCACCAGCACGGGCTACCTGGGGGGCGGCGGCGACTCGGTCGAGCTGCGCGGTGTCTCCGCGGACGGCGTGGCGCGGAACCTCGACCTGCCGCTGGTCGCGGGTTCGCTGGACAGGCTCACCGGTGACGCGGTGGCGCTCTCGGACAAGACCGCGGAGAAGCAGGGCGTCAAGGTCGGCGACCGGCTGCCGCTGCAGCTCGGCGACGGCACCGGCGTCCGGCCCACCGTGGTCGCCCTGTACGCCGACAACCCCGACCAGAACTACCTGACGCTGCCCGCGGACACCCTCGCGCGGCACACCACCGAAGGCGTGGTCAGCCAGATCCTGGTTCGCTCCAACGAGGGCCAGGTGGGCGCGGTGCGCGACCGGCTCTCGACCCTCGCCGCCGGCGTGCCCGGCACCGAGCTGGTCGACAGCTCCGCGCTGGCCGCTCGCAACAACCAGATCCAGCAGATCCTCGCCTCGGCCAACTACACGATCGTCGCGATGATCGTGAGCTACGCGGCGATCACCGTGCTCAACACGCTGATCGCGGTGACCCGCAAGCGGAAGGCCGAGTTCGGGCTGCAGCAGCTGGTCGGCGCGACCAAGCGGCAGGTGCTCGGGATGCTGACGGCCGAGGGCGTGCTGGTCGGTGTGGTGGCGATCCTGCTCGGCACGATCGCGTCGGCCACCACGATCGTGCCCTACAGCCTGGTGAAGACCGGCGACTGGCTGCCGTCCGGCTCCATCGGCATCTACCTGGCGATCGTCGCCGGCTCGCTGCTGCTGGTGTTCGGCGCGACGCTGACGTCCTCCTGGCGGGGCATGCGCTCGCCGGCGGTGGAGGCGGTCAAGGAAGGATGACCGCGACCACCGGTCACGGATCGCCCCCGTTCCAGAACTGGGGCGATCCGCCTGCCGCACTCGGGGAATGGGATCATGTTCGGGTGCACACGATCGCGGCCTCCTGGCGCCCCTGGCTCCGCCGTGCCGTCCTGCACACCGCGATCGGTGCGGCCGCCGGAGCCGGCGCGCTGCTCTCGATCGTCCTGTTCATCTCGACGACGTACTTCACCATCCTGTGCCTGATCGGCATCGGCTTCGTCGTGCTGCCGCACCTGACCGCGGCCGTGCGGTGGTTGTGCGACCTCAACCGCCGCGCGGCCACCCGGCTCGGAGTGCCGGTCGAGCGCCCGTACCGCCCGCAGCCGGAGCAGGTGGAGCGCGACATCGTCGGCTGGACGCGCCGCTGCAAGTGGATCCTCGCCGACCCGGCGACCTGGCGCGACCTGCTGTGGCTGCTGCTGAACTGCGTGGCCGGCCTCGTGGCCGTGCTGCCCGCGGCGCTGCTCTACTACGTCGGTCACGGGCTCGTGCTCGCGAGCGGCCTCTGGATTCCCTTGGCCGAGGACGGTTCTCCGACCTGGTACGCCTTCTTCCAGGTCGGCAGCTGGGGCTCCGCGGCGGCCGTGGCGGGCCTCGCGGTCGTGGGGTTCGTGGTGTGGCTGACGCTGTCGCCGTGGATCGTCACGGGCTATGCGCACTTCGTCCGCTTGCTGCTCGGCCCCACCGAGCGGAGCCGGCTCGCCTCCCGCGTGCGGCACCTCGCCGAGACGCGTTCCGGCGCGCTGGACACCCAGGCGGCGGAGCTGCGGCGGATCGAGCGCGATCTGCACGACGGCGTGCAGGCCCGGCTGGTGAGCCTCGGCCTGCAGCTCGGCGTGGCCGACCGCCACGTCGGCAACAACGACGCCGAGAAAGCGCGGCAGGTGCTGCGCGAGGCCCGTGCGTCGTCCGTGCAGGCGCTGCGGGAGCTCCGCGACCTGGTGCGCGGTATCCACCCCCCGGTGCTCGCCGAACGTGGCCTCGCCGACGCCGTGCGCGCGCTCGGGCTGGCCAGTCCGCTGGCCGTCGAGGTGACGTTCGACCTGCCGGGGAAGCTGCCCGACCCGGTGGAGTCAGCGGTGTACTTCTCGATCTCGGAGCTGCTGGCGAACGTGCTCAAGCACTCCGATGCGCGCCACGTGGACATCGTCGGCGGGTACGACGAGGGCACGTTCCACGTCACGGTCACCGATGACGGCCGTGGCGGCGCGGTCCTCACCGAGGAGGGCGGACTCGGTGGGATCCGGCGCAGACTTGCCGCGTTCGACGGAAGTTTCGACCTGGACAGCCCGCCCGGCGGTCCCACGAGAACAAAGATGGAGGTGCCGTGCGCGTTGTTCTCGCCGAGGACCTCTTCCTCCTGAGACAAGGCATTGTTCAACTGCTGGAGGTGCACGGGTGCACGGTGCTGGAGGCGGTCGACAACGGCGCCGACTTCGTGACCGCCGTCGCCCGGCACCGGCCGGACGTGGCGATCGTGGACGTGCGCCTGCCCCCCACCTTCACCACCGAGGGCCTGCAGGCCGCGCTGAGGGTGCGGCGTGAACACTCCGGGCTGCCGATCCTCGTGCTGTCGCAGCACGTGGAGCAGATGTACGCACGGGAGCTGCTCAGCGACGGCAAGGGAGGGATCGGCTATCTGCTCAAGGACAGTGTCCTCGACGACGTGCAGTTCATCGACGCGGTGCGCAGGGTCGCCGGCGGCGGAACCGCCATGGACCCCACAGTGGTGGCACAGCTGATGGTCAGCCACTCCAAGGACGAACCGCTGGCCGCGCTCACCGCCCGCGAGCGCGAGATCCTCGAGCTGATGGCGGAGGGCCGTTCGAACACCTCGATCGCCCAGCACCTCGCGGTCACCGAAGGCGCCGTGGCGAAGCACATCTCCAGCATCTTCACGAAGCTGGTGCTCCCGGCGACCGGGGACACCAATCGCCGGGTGCTCGCGGTGCTGGCCTACCTCAACACCTGAGCTCGTTCAGCCGAGCAGCCGCCGCTTGATCATGTCGATCACCGCGGTGGCGTGCTCGTCGAGGAAGAAGTGCCCGCCGGGGTACACGTGGAAGTCGAACTCCCCGCTCGTGTGCCGATCCCACGCGCGCGCCTCGTCCACGGTCACCTTGGAGTCGGCATCTCCGACCAGGCTGACGACGGGTGCCCGCAGAGGTTCTCCCGGCTCGTACCGGTAGGTCTCCGCCGCCTCGTAGTCGGCGCGCAGCGCGGGCAGCACCATCCGCATGATCTCCTCGTCGCCGAAGAGCCGTGCGTCGGTGCCGCTGAGCGCGCGCACATCGGCCAGCAGCTGCTCGTCGTCCTCCTGGTGGACGCGCTCGTCGCGGAAGCACGAGGGCGCCCGCCGACCCGAGACGAACAACGCCACCGGAACCGTGCCCGCCCGCTCCAGCCTGCGCGCGACCTCGAAGCCGAGCGTCGCGCCCATGCTGTGCCCGAACAACGCCAGCGGGCGGTCCGTCCAGCCGCTCAACTGCTCGGTGACGAGCTCGGCGAGCTCGTCGATGGTGCGCACGAACGGCTCGGTACGCCGGTCCTGGCGGCCGGGGTACTGGACCGCCAGGACGTCCACCGAGGGATCCAGCGCCGCTGCCACGGGCAGGAAGTAGGTCGCCGAACCTCCGGCGTGCGGAAGGCAGACCAGGCGCACGGGGGCGCTGTCCCGCGGCCGGAACCGCCGCAACCAAGCATTTGAGGTGATAGCTGAGCTCATGCCACGAATCTCGCAACGTGTCCCGGCAGGGGCTACCCCTGGCACCCCCTGCCGAGTGCACGCTTCAGTCCGCGGGCGGAGGCCGGTGACTTCTCCAACCGCCCGTCGACATCGGCGATGACCAAGCGACCGTCCACGGCTTGTGGACCGCTCCCCACCACCGCGAAACGGGTGTGGGGTTGCCGGGCTGATGTTCCAGCACCGGCAACCGCACCCCGCGTCAGCTGAGCGTGACCGCCGTGTCGTCGATGACGAACGAGGTCTGCTGGGAGGCGTCTTCAGTGCCGTTGAACTTCACCGACACGGTCTGACCCGCGAACGAGGACAGGTTGAACGTCTTCAGCACGTAGCCGGAGGCCGCGTTGGCGTTCGAGAACGTGCCGAGGGTGGTGCTCCCGGCCGTGACCGTCAGCTTGTCGTACACGGTGCTGCCGGTCTCGTTGGTGTCGATGTGCAGGTAGAACGTGAGGGTCGCCTTGCAGCCGGCCGGGATCGTCACCGACTGGGTCAGCGAGTCGGTGTGCGACGAGCCGTAGCCGTTCAGCCACGACGACCAGGTGCCGGACCGCGCGGGCTCACCGTTGCTGCCGTGCTGGCCGATGACACCGGAGGTCGCCGTCCAGGAGGTGTTGCCGGACTCGAAGCCAGGGTTGGCGAGCTTCTGGCCGGAGCAGTTGCCGCCGCCCGTGCCGACGGTCCAGCTGAACGACGCGGTGCCGCTCTTGTTCGCGCTGTCCGTCGCGGTCACCGTGACGTTCGACGTGGCCGCGGTCGTCGGCGTGCCGGAGATGGTGCCGGTGCCGGAGTTGATGGACAGGCCGGCGGGCAGGCCGGTGGCCGACCACGTGTACGGCGCGGTGCCGCCGCTCGCCGACAGCGGCAGGCTCACCGCGGTGCCGACGGTGCTGGACTGGTTGCCGGGGTTGCTGACGGTGACCGTGCCGGTCGCGCTGCACGTCGGGTCGGCCGTCTGCGCGGGCACGCTGATCGCGTCCCAGGCGGCCTTGACGGTGTTGAACTCCGCGCAGCTGCCGGGGTAGAGGTTCTTCGCCGCGGTCAGCGTCCACGTGCGGTACCTGGGGTACGAGCTGCCGGAGGTCTTGAGCAGCATGGCGTTGTAGAAGATCTTGACGGCCTTCTCGACGCCGAGACCCGTGATCGAGGTGTTGTTGCACGTCGAGCTGGTCGGCTGGCCGTTGGTCGGGTTCGTGCCCTGCGACAGCAGGTAGAACCAGTGGTTGCCGGGCCCGGCCGCCGCGTGCACCTCGGTGTTCGGGATCGAGCTGCTGTAGCAGTTCGCGTGGCCGATGGCGCTCGGGTTGTACATGTTGCGGATCGGGCCGCTGCCGACGAGGTTGATCGTCTCGCCGACCAGGAAGTCAGGCGTGTCGTAGGGCGACGGCTCGTTGGCGAACCACTCGGTGGTGGCGCCGAAGACGTCCGCGACGAACTCCTGCGTGCCCGCACCGGAGATGCCACCCGGCGTGTGGTCGTCGATGCCGTGACCGAGCTCGTGCGCCACGACGTCGAGCGAGCCGATCCACTGCCCGTTGGTGTTCTTGCCGATCTGGACCTGGCTGCCGTCGTAGTAGGCGTTCTGGTCGTTCAGGCCGACGCGCATCGGCCAGCCACCGCCGTTGCCGTCGAAACCGTTGCGGCCCAGCCACTGCGTGAGCATCTTCGACTCGGTCTGCGCTGCGAACAGCACGTCGGTGCAGCCGGTCTCGCGGTTGGTCGCGTTGCCGTTGCCCCACGAGTCGGAGGACTTGGTGAACGTGGTGTTGGTCGCCGCGTCCTGGCAGCTGACGTTGGTGAGGTTCGGGTCCTTCAGGGAGTACGTCGACCCGGACTGCGTGGTGGCGAGGGGGACGGAGGGACCGTTCCACCCGCTGTTGCCGGTGCCGTGCAGGACGTGCTCCTGCGTGTGCAGCACCTGGCCGGTCGTCGCGTCCACGACCACGTCGAGCTTGCTCGGGCCCTCGGAGCCCCGGCCGGTGACCGAGACCTTCCAAGCGAGCTTCGGCGTGGAGTCGAGCGCGTAGACGACCTGCTCGGGCGCGCCGACACCATCCACAGTGGACAGGGCGGTCCGCGCGGTCTTCTCGGCCTGCGCCTTGGTGACGGACGGCGTCGTGTTCGCCAGGTCGATCGTGGAGCTCTGGCCGACCGAGGTGTGCAGCACCTGCCCGGTCGAGTTGGTGACGACGACGAAGTCACCGCCGACCACCGGCATGCCCTTGTAGGTCCGGTCGTAGGGGACGTACTTGAGGCCGTTGGTGGACGAGATGACGTCGTGCCGCACGAACTGGTCGCTCGCGCTGGCGTGCAGCTGGCTGGGCCGGCTGTCGACGAGGCTCGCGGCCGCGTCCACCGCCAGCGCCTCAGCGGTCTGGCCCGGTTGGGGCTGCGGGGCCGCGTGCGCACCTGTCTGGGTGAGCACGGCGACGGCCAGTGATCCGGCCGCGGCCAGCACAAAACTACGTCTCGCTTGCATCGTTCTCCTCGTTGCAGGGCGAACGGCCCGGCTCTGCGGTTGCAGGGAGAGCCGGACGTTCGTCGAGGTGAATGTGTTTACGGAGCACGGCAAGGATCTGTTGCGAACCGGCCGTTAACAAGGACTAACTTATTCACACCCACTTGTTTGTGCGCATTTGCAGGGCTTGCTGCCGAACATTCCTTTGTCGTCGTGCTTGTTCGGTTTGCCCCAGCTTGTGCTGCATGTCGGGCGTGCGTGTCCGTTGTTTTTGCCGGTCGGCGCAGGATCGTCCTGAGGGCGAGGGGCCGCAGGTTCAAATCCTGGCGTCGACGGTCTGAACCAGCCCGCTGGTTCCTTTTTTGGCCCACGTCGAGCGCGGTCGTCCGCGAATGGGCGATTTTGCTTCGTCAGGTCGGCAACGACCGCAAGTTGGAGTCGACTGCGATGATCACCCGGTCCAGCGTCTGCTGGGCGGGGGAGTTCGGCGGGTGCTCCTGCCTGGACCTGTGGGCCGCCTTCCGGATCGAGATCAGCTCGCTCCGGACGTTCTGGAGCTCGTAGCGGCTCGTGATGCTCTGATGTTCATAGCGCGACATCAGGTCGTTGAACCGGGACACGCAGGTGATGAACCTCTTGAGCCGGGCCACTTCGGCGAGCTCGCTGTCGATCCTGGCCGTCAGTTTGTCGCGCTGGGCGGTCAGCTCGGGGTCGAAGGCCATCTTCGGCGCGATCCGCGCGGCTGCGGACAGATGTCGTTCGGCGATCGTCAGCGTGCGCGGGTTGATCGTCCTGAGTGCCTTGTCGGCCGCGAGGGCCTCGGCTGTGGCGTGCAGGTAGGCGATGGTGCCGTAGCGCCCGTCGATGGCCTCGGCGCGTTCGCAGTGTTCGCCGGCGGCCTCGAAGTCGCCGCGCTCGAAGGCCTTCATCACCTCGGTGAACTCCTCGGTCAGCAGCCGCCCGAGCACCTCCTGGAGGCTGTCCGCGTCCAGCGGCACGACGTTCGCGCGGCGTGCGCGGCGCCAGCCGATGATCGGCACCTTCTTCGCGTACCGCTCGTGCGCGTAGGACCACAGCCACTCGTGCATGGGCTCGCTGTGCAGTGCCTCGCCGCAGACTTCGAGGTGTTCGATGGCGGCCTTGGGCTGACCGGCCCGCAACGACCGGCAGGCGCGGTCCACCTGGGGTTTGCACAGCCTGGACAGGATCACCCGGTGCAGCTCGGCGAACATCTCGCTGTCCGGTGCGGTGGCCAGCGCCGCCTCGACCACCTCGCGTGCCTGTGCGGGCCGGTCGGCGATGAGCAGCACCGAACCGTGGACGTAGTGCAGTCCGAGCACCTCCGGGTGCTTGGCCCGTTGCTGCCCGGTGTACTCGACCGCCTCCGGCGTGCGGCCCTCCCGCAGGAGCTCGTCCGCGCGGACGGTGACGTGTTTGGTCAGCCTGAGCCGGCAGCCGTCCCGCAGGCGCAGCAGGACGGTCACCTCGTCGGCGTCGGTGGCGTGCTGCCGTGCCGTCGCCAGCAGGTCGAGCGCGCTGTCGAACGCTTCGAGCGCGTCGTGGCAGCGGGCACCGAGCAGGAGTGCGGTCACGTTGGCGGGCGCGATCCGCAACGCCGCCTCGACGTGCTCCCACGCCTCGCCGGCACGGCCGGCCCGCAGCGCGCGGTCCGCGTTGGTCAGCAGGGCGCGCAGCCTCAGGTCGGCCTGGTGCTCCTCGAGCTTTGCCAGGTCGTCGCGCAACCGGTCGTCGTCCGCGTCGATCCACAGGCCGTCGCCGGCCGGCTCGAACCGGTCGCCGATCTCACCGAGACGGGTCTTCCGGCCGATCTCGGGCTCCGGTGCGAACGCGCCTCGGCGGCCGAGATCGAGTGGCTCGAACGCTTCGGCCGTCTTCCTGACGAAGGTCAGGTCCGAGTCCTCGCCTGGCTGGAAGGCGAGACCGGCGTCTTCACCGTGGTCCACGCCGTTGTCATCCACGTCGCTTCGCCTTGCCTTCCTTGCGGTTCTTCGCCACCGCGGTCACGAGCGCCGTCTCCGCGGGGTGGTCCAGCTCGGCGATCGCGAGGATCGAGCGGCGCAGCTCGATCCGCCGCATCGAGTCGCCCATGGCCTCGTCGGTGAACTCCAGCTCCGGCTCCGGCAGCTCGTCCAGGCAGTCGGCGGGGGAGATGTGCTTTCTCGCCATCAGGTCACCTCTCGTCGTCGCCGAGCAGCCAGTCCCCGATGAGCACCAGCAGGTCCGCTTCCTTCGCCTCCACGGAATGCGCCTGCTCCGCCAGCACCCGGCTGTCGTCCTCCAGGTTGTGCACCAGCTGCTGGGCAGCGGTCAGGTTCTCGTTGCCGCTCTGGGCGCTCATCAGCTGGCTCACCCGTTCCCGCAGCAGCTCGGTGCGGCTGTTCATCTCGTCCACCGTCGGCGCCACGGTGCGCGCCTTGGCCAGTTCCGGCCGGCGGTCCAGCGAACGCACCTTGCTGAACCGCGACAACCGTTCGAGCAGGCTGACCCGGACCTCGTGGCGGACCGACGGGTCCTCGATGAACTGGTCGAGCACCTGCAGGTACCGGTCGGCCGCGTCCCTGCGGGCCTGGCCCCTGCGGGCCTCCTCGTTGAGGATGCGCACGACCTCCGGTTCCCGCACGCCCAGTCGCTGGGCGTGCCGCAGCAGGGCGACCCCGTCGTCGCGTTCCCGCGCCGTCGTCGCCAGGTAGCACTTGAGCAGACCGGCGACCAGGTACGGGTCACCGAGCTCCGGGTCGTACTCGCGGGCGCACGCCAGCCGCCCGAGCACCTCGGCCAGCCGCTTGGCGTCCCCCTCGCGCGTGCGTTTGCCCGCCGCCCAGAGGCGCAGCACGGCCGCGGCGCGCAGCAGGTGGACGGCGCGCAACGTGATGTCGCGTTCGGTGATCTCGGCCGCCCTGCCCTGGCGGGCGACCAGTGCGGCCAGTCGCTCCGTGACGCTCTCGTCGTCGGGAACGCAACTCCACTCCCGCTCGGTCTCCGCGTCCGGGTCGAGGTGCTTCGCCGCGCTCTCCAGCAACTCGTCCACCTGGCCCGTCGACGCCACCGTGTGCTCCAGCCACGCCGCCAGCGCCAGGCCGATCTTCGCCGAGGCCAGCATCGACTCCCGCCGCTCGGGGTCCGCGTCCGCTGCCGCCCGCGCCAGGTCCTCGAACTGGCCGCGAGCCACGACCAGGTCCCGGTCGAACAACGCCTGCGCGCCCAGCACGGCGTGCTGGTTGCGCAGGTCGGCAGGCACCCGGTCGGCGAAGTCGCCGAGCCTCTCCACCTTCTGGAACAACATGGCCGCGGCGTCGACCCGGCCGTCGCGCAACGCCGCCAGCGCACGGTGGAACTCCACGATGCCGTAGAGCCGGCGCGCCCGCGGTTCGCCCATCCCGCCCGCCGCCTCGATCGCCTCCAGCAACGGCTCCGCGCCGTCGTGATCTTGGCGTTGCACCCGCAGGTAGGCCAGCAGGTACGCGACGTCGACGTCGCGGGGGTTCTCCCGGTGCAGCGCGGCCAGCCGGTACTCCGCCTCCTCCGGAAGGCCGGCCTTGACCAGTGCGAAGGCGGCGAAGAACCCGGCCTCGGCCCGGTGCTTCTCCGGCAGCCGGTGTTCGAGCCGTTCGAGCGCGGGCAACGCCTTCACGTGGTCGCCGCGCTTGACCATGCCCACCGCGTCGCGGTACTCGCGGACCTGGCGGCGTGGCGCGACCAGCCTGCGGTAGCCGACCAGGACACCGATCAGCAGCAGGACGACGGCGAGAACCGCGAGCAATGTCGTCCAGAACCCCGATGACGATTCGGACGACGACCCGGATGACGACGCGGCCGGTTGGCCGGTGGTGGCCGACGAAGGCGCGGCCGAACCGTTCGTCGTCGGCTGTCCACTGGGGACAGCGGGCTGGGTCGTGCCGACCGCGGGGGCACCGGGCACGACGACCTCGGCCGTCACGACCCCTGACCCCGTGTCGATCCTGGCCTGGTGGCGGCCGGGCGGCAGCACGGTGCCGCTGGGCAGGACGATCACGGGGTCCTGTGGAGCGCCGTGGGCCGGTGCCGCGACCAGCACGGCCACGACCGCGATGATCAGGACAACAGCCGGGCGAACCGCTCGTACCACTGCTGTGCCTCCCCTGACGTGAGCAGCTGTGTGTCGACCATGCGCTCGATGCGCCGCCGTGCCTCGGCCCCGGTCCGCCTGGCGTTCTGGACATCGTCCAGTTCGAGCCAGCAGCGGCAGTACGCCACCAGCGCGTCGAGGTCACCCGGGTCACGGGCGAGCACGGTGAAGAGCTCCCGTGCGGCCGCGCCCGGATCGCCGAGCAGCAGGTGCACCTCGGCGGCCCGCTGGTGCAGCGCGGAGTCGTCGTCCTCGGGGTTCGTCTGCTTGAGCAGGGCGATGTCGTCCAGGAGCACCTCGCCCAGCGCGCGATCCGCCGGTCGTGCCGCGAACACCCGCCACGCGGCCTCGTACCGGCGGCGGCGCAGGTCGAACCGGTACGGCGCGGACCGGACTACCCCGTTCAAGTGGCGCAGGGCCGTCTCGTCGTCACCGCGGCCGGCGGCGATCTCCGCCCCGAGCAGGCCCGCGCGGACGTGCGCGGCTCCGCCGTCCTCCCGCACCCACCGCAGGACGTCCAGCGCGAGCAGCGGATCGGTGTCGCGGAGCCGGGTCGCGATCGACACCGGATCCGCCAGCGCCGCCAGCGCCGACCGCAGCTCCTCCGCGTCCGCGGGCCGGGCACTCGGCACGGCGTGGCGGTAGTGCTCGACCGCGCGGAACAGGTCCTCGCCCTCCTGAACGGCGGCCAGCGCGCTCGGTATCCGCGTCCGGGACCGCAGCGCGGGCCACAGCATGCCGCGCGCCTGTGCCTCGACCTGGTCCTCGGCGGCGACGGACGACGGCACGTCGTCGTCGCACAAAGCCTGCGCCACCACCGTGCCGAGGGCGTAGCAGTCCACCGCCCGGTGGTCCGGCCGCAGCCCGCGCACGATCTCCGGGGCCAGCGCCGCGACCGCCGGGGTGTCCACTCCGAACAGGTCGCACGGCGTGGCCGGGGTGATCTCCGGGCAGGGCAACAACCACGGCAGCCAGCGGTCGTCCTCCGCCACCACCACGATGTCGTGCAGGCTCAGCCCGAGCGGGTGCACCGGGCTGCGCTGCCAGCGGGAGAACAGCGAGCAGACCCGTTCCAGCAGCACCACCCGGTCCTGCCAGTCCGCGAGCCCGGCCAGCCGCTCGGCCAGCGTCAGCCAGGCGTCACCGGTGGCGTACTCGAGGTAGTAGCAGCCGTCGGGGGTCCAGTCGTGCCCGATGATCGCGACCATCCCGGCCGGCTGCCGCCTGGCGAGCGCGGCGACGGCCTGCCGGAAGACGCCGTCGGCGAACCGCGGCTCGACGATGCGCACGATCCGGTCGTCCGGCTGCCGCCTGCTCGCGCGCCACAGGGTGCCGCGGCCGGTGCTGCCGACCGCGGCCACCATCTCGACCCCCGGTGGTCCCTGCACGGTTACCTGTACCGGTAGAAGACGTCGCTGAGCTGGTCGCCGAGGTCCTCCAGCTCAGCGGAGCCGTTGCGCACGGCGATCACGAGCGCCAGGTACGCCGACGTGAGCTCCGCCCGCCGCGCCTCCGGCAGCTGCGGGATCAGCTTGTACGACCGCCTCACCACGCTCTTGAACTCGGCCGGGGTGTCGTCCGGCGGCGGGGGCAGCGCCGCGGCGTCGCTCTGGTCCCCTGGTGCCCCAGGGGGTTTCGGCAGCCCGTCCGGCACGACCTCGGTGCCACCGGGCGGTTCCGGCAGCCCGGCACCCTGATGGCCGGCCATCGCTTCCTTCAGGTGCGCCGCGCTCTTCTCGATCTGCTCGCGGGTGGCCCGCACGTCGCACTGCAGCTTGGTTTCCCACAACCGGTTGTCGTTCAGGTTCCGCACGCCGACGGCCAGCAGCCCGCTCTCGTCGATCGAGAACGTCACGGCGAACCTGTAGTAGCCCTGTTCCCGCGACTCGGGCAGTTCGATGGGCAGCTTGCCGATCAGGTCGTTCTCGTAGGCGACCGGGTTCTCGCCCTGGAAGATGCGGACCATCAGCAGCTTGCCGGGACCGGAGTTGGTGAAGTGGTCCTTCGTCTCGCTGCCGGGAATCCGGCTGTCCTTGGGCAGGATCGGCACGAAGTCCGTCTTGTTCGCCAGGATGCCCAGGGTGTGGCTGGTGACGTCCTGCAGGACGATCATCCCGCCCTCGGGCGAGGCCCCGCCGATCACCAGGCCGTTCTCGTCCTCCACCGGGGCCATCTCGATGTCGGCGCCCTCGTAGCCGTCGGCGGCGGGGTAGTCCCGCGCGACCATGCCCGCGCCGCGGGCGACCACCTCGTCAGGGCTGATGTCGGATCGGATGTCCTTGAGCTCCAGGCCCAGGTGCTCGGCGAGCATCCCGCGGATGCACGCGATCCTGGTGGACCCGCCGACCAGCAGCACCTGCTCGATCTCGTCGCGCTCGATGCCGTTGCTCTCCCGCGCCGACTCGATCGCCTCGTCGAGGCAGGTGAGCGAGCGGTCGAGCAGGTCCTTGATCAGCGACTCGAACACGGTCCTGGTCAGCGGCACGTTCACCGACAGGTCCTTGGTGAGGAACGGCAGGTTGAGCGTCGCGGCGTTGGCGACCGACAGCTCGCGCTTGCGCATCTCCGCCTCCCGCTTCACCCGCTGCCAGATCGCGCGGTCGCCGGAGAGGTCGGTGCCGTGCTTCTCCTTGATGTGGTTGAGCACGTAGCCGGTGATGAGGTCGTCGAAGTCGCCGCCGCCCAGCCGGGGGTCGCCGCCGGTGCCGACGACGCTGATGTTGCCGGGGCTGACCTGGATGATCGACACGTCGAACGTGCCGCCGCCGAGGTCGTACACCGCGTAGGTGTGGGTCTGGTCGTCCTCGATCTTGTCCGCGCCGAAGCACACCGCGGCGGAGGTCGGCTCGTTCACCAGCCGGCGCACGTTCAGCCTGGCCATCCTGGCCGCGTCCTCGGTCGCGCCGCGCTGGGGTTCGCGGAAGTACGCGGGCACCGTGATCACGGCGTCGTGGATCGGCTCGCCGACGAACTCCTCGGCCTGCCGCTTGAGCTCCATCAGGATGAACGCGGAGATCTCCTGCGGCAGGTAGTCCCTGCCGCGGAACCGGACCCGCTTGGGCTCGCCGGAGTCCTCCGGCCCGGTCGGCTCCCTGAGGTACGCGCCCATGTCGCGCTTGACCTCGATGACGGTGTTCTCCGGGTCGCTGGCCAGGTTGTTCTGCGCGGGCGCCCCGACGATCACCTGACCCTCCGGGTCGAGCCCCACGACGCTCGGCACCGTCTTCGTGCCGAGCGCGCTCTCGATGACGACGGTGTCCTTGCCGTCGTAGATGGACACCGCGGAGTAGGTGGTGCCCAGGTCGATCCCGATGACCTTGTGGAATGGCATGACTCTCCTATGCCTCTGCGGTGTCGGTGTCGGTGTCGGTGTCCGTGGTCGTGCCGGTTTCCGGCTCGGTACCGGCGGCGGGACGGTCGGCCTGCACCTCCACCGCGACGGGCGTGAGCAGGCGTTGATCGAGCAGGTAGCCGTCTTCGAGCACGCGCACGACGGTGCGGGGCGGGGCGTCCGGGAACGGCGACTCGTCCGGCGCCACCAGGCTGACGCAGCGGTGCCGGTTGGGGTTGAACGCCTCCTCGCCGAGCGAGACGGCGATGCGCTCCGCACCCATCCGGCTCAGCACCCCGTGCAGCGTGATCACGAGACTGCGCACGTGCCCGGACACGGCCTCGGGGTCGGTGAAGTCGGCCTTGTCCAGCATGGCCTCCATCGCGCCCAGCGGGCCGATCAGCTCGACGCACAGGTCCTTGAGGGTGCGGTAGGCGAGGCCGGCCGCGAGGTCCCGGCGCAGCTCGCCGAGCTCCCGCCGCACGTCGGCGCCCAGCGCGCGCTGTGCGTGGCCGAGCTGGTTCATCGACGTCGTGACGGCGGTGTTGTCGTCGACGACCTCCTCCAGCAACGCCCCGATCCGGTCCAGCCGCTCGACAGCGGGGTCGGTGCCGGCCGGCGGGTCAGCGGTGTGGTCCGTCGTGGGCTCCGGGGCCGTCGTGAGCTCTGGGGCCGTCGTGGGTTCCGGGTCGGTCTTGAGCTCCGGTTCGGTCGTGCGGTCGGTGTCCGGCGCCGTGTCCATCAGCACTGTCCGATCAGGTCGTCGAGGAGGGTGTTCGGGGTCACGTCGGCCGCGAAGTCGCTGCGGTCCACATCGGACAGCGGACGGAGCTCGACTCCGGCCGCTCGCAGATGAGCGCTGATCACCCGGTGCAGCACGTCGATCCGGTCCGCCTGGCTGGTGAACACCGGCGCGGCCGCGGAGCGGATCGTGAAGAACCGCAGGTGCTCGTGCCCCCTGTCGTACTGCTGCCGCTTCGCCGGACGGACCAGCACGTCCGCGACACCGTTGATCTGCTGCTGCCGTTCGGTGAGCTCGTCCTTGCGCCCCGGTTCGCGGCGCACCCGTTCCCGCAGCTCGCGGATCAACCGGTCCCTGGCCTGCCGGATCTCTTCTGCGGAGGCGTCCGGTGACACCCCCAGCCGCGAGTAGTGGGAGTCACCCCCGAGGTCGATCATGAACATCGTCATCTCCCAGCGTCTTCCGGCTCGCCTGCCAGCCGGGCCGCCATCTCCCGCAGCCTGGCGAGGGCCTTGTCCAGTGACGCGCGTTCCGCGTCGAGCCCCGCCTGCTCCGCGATCCGCAGCCCTTCGGTCACCTTGTCGACGGCCACGCGCACGGCCGTCAGCGCCGACTTCCTCGTCTCGTCGCCGGTGTCGCGCACGTACTCGGCGATCGCGGCACTGGCCGCCTCCTGGGCGGGCTCCACCAGCTGCCGGAGCGACGCGCGGACCGGCGCGGCCGCCGCCACCGGCTCCAGCGCCACGAGCCGCTCGGTGAAGTCGGTCCGTTGCCCCGCGCTCAGCGCCAGCTCGATGCCCTCGCTCAGCAGGGCGATCGCCTCGTTCGTCTCCGCCACGCGGCCCGTCGCCGACAGCTGCTTCACCAGCTCCCGCCGCAGCTGCCCGCAGCGCGGGAACCGTTCCAGCTCCCGCCGGGCCGCCGCGATCGCCGCCTCCCGGCTCGGCAGGCTCCGCGGGATGCCCTCCATGCCGATGAGGTCGACCAGGGTGACCAGCTCGTCGACCGTCGCCTGCCGGTTGTCGTCCTCGTCCTGCGGTGGCGGGAGCTCCAGTGCTGCCACCGCGGCCGCGTACGCGTCGTCATGCCGGTTCACGGCGCGCAGCGCCAGGCACCGCATCAACCGCAGCGTCAGGTCGTGCGGCACCACCTCGACGCAACCGTCCAAGAGGGACAGCTGATCGGCCGACTCCTCGTCGGTGCGCGGCTTCGGGGTGTCCCAGTAGGTCGCCAGTGCGACGAGGTCCTGTTCGAACATCCGGACGAGGTCGAAGTCGTCGGCGATCGCACCGATCGCGACGCAGATCGGCCGCAGCGCCCGCCAGGGCAGCACCAGCTGCCGGCGTGCCAGCTCGTAGCCCGTCCGGAGCTGCGCACCGGACGGTCTCCTGTGCAGCTCCTTCATCATCTCCCGCAGGATCAGCCCGCGGCGCAACGCCAGCTCGGCCAGCGACCGTGCCTCCTGGCGCTCCGGCTCGTAGTAGGCGTCCCTGGTCTCGCCGATCGACAGGCGAGCGCGCCGGGCCTGCCCGGCGGCCAGGGTCGCGAAAACGCCGACACCGGCCCAGTCCCGCCCGCTCAAGGCCAGCCGCAGGTGCTTGACGAACGCCTCCTCGGCCGCCACGTGGTCCTCCTGGCCGGCGTCGGCGGGAACCCCGAGCAGGTGGGCCGGTGACCGGAAACCGAGGCGTGCGTTGACGTAGTGGAGGTCCCACTGGTGCAGCCATTCGGTCAGCGCGTCCGGATCGGCCATCCACGCCGTGATCTCCTCGGCACTCGGTGTGTCCCTGAGTCCGGTGCGCTCGCAGTGCCGCTGGTGGGCCTGCTGGGTCAGGGCGGAGTGCAACGACCGGCGCTCCTCCAGCAGCAGCTGGACGTCGCCGGCGCCGGCCGCGTGCAGGTAGAGAAGCTCGCTCGCCCGGTCCCAGGCCGGGCCGTAGTCCTGTTCCGACTTCGTCTTGGCGGCCAGCAACGCGAGGTTGAGCGCCACCGGGACGCGGAACCTGTCGATCGAGCCTGCCTCCTGCCACAACAACCTGGCCTCGTCGAACCGTTCGGCCGCCCACGCCTTGCGCGCGTGCCCGTCCAGCACGGCCAGCCTCAGCTCGTCGAAGCCGTCGGAGTCCCGAAGCGCCCGCGGGTAGGTGTCCAGCAGTGCGAGCGCCTCGACGGCAGAGCTGTGGTGGTCCGGTCCGTACCGGTCCAGATGCAGGCAGCACACCAGTTCCAGTGGCAGCGTGCCGTTCTCGACGTGCTCGGCCGCCGTCGTGACGAACGCCGCCGGACCGCCCGCCTCGGCGAGGTCCAGTGCCGCGGCGAGCATCCTGACCGCCGGGTGGTCCGAGTGCCCGGCCATGACGGGCTTGGCGAACTCCCGGACCGAACGCGGTTTCTGACCGTTCGCCAGCAGCAACGCGCACGCGGTGGCGTACTCGCCGACCTCACCGGCTTCGCCCACGCGCAGCAGTCCCGCCTGCAGGAGGGCGGAAAGCTGGCTCGCCTGCGTCTTGCCACGGGTGATCTGCTCGTGCAGCGCGACCCGCCAGGCGGCCGGCGCGCCCTGCACGCCGCGGTTGGGGGCGGGACGACGGGACTTCCGGTCACCGCCGGGGGTGCCCTGGTCCTCCAGCCACGAGTCCACCTCGGCGACGGCGGCCTTCAGGTCCTGCGGGCTGCCGCTGTTCAGGCCCGCGAGCACCCGGTCGCCGAGCTCACGGGTGTGCTTCCCGATGTCCAGCAGTGCCAGCGCGAGCAGCAGGTGCACCCGGCGGCTGTTCGGTGCCAGGCGGATGGCGTGGCGGTACTCGGGCACTGCGGCCACCGCGCCGCCGGACCTGTGCAACAACCGACCGAGGTGCAGGAACAGCTTGGGGCAGAACGGGTCCTGCTCGATGGCGGCGCGCAGCCGGTCGATCGCCTCCGCCGGTTCGGTGTCCTCCGCGACGGCCAGCCGGAACTCGGCCTCTGCCAGCGCGATCCGCACGGCCGGTGTGGCGTCGCGGGCGCGCAGCGCCTCGATCGCCGCCAGCAGCGATGTCCTCGTGTTGCCGCCGGTGGCCGTGACCGTCACGTGAAGTCCTCGTACAGCTCGACGACACCGGGCCGGCAGACGGCGAGCAACCGGCCGTTCGCCGAGATGGTGGCGGTGGTCGCGTTGGGCCACAGTGCCTGCGGCTCCCCGTCGCGCCAGTAGGCGTACCCACCGTCCGGATCGGACACGATGAACCGGCCGGGCACCCCGCAGGTGCCGATCAGCGAGTGGCCCGCGGGGAAGACGTGGTCGCGCACCTGCCGGTCCGCCGCGTCGACCAGCCACGTCTCGGTTCCGGCCGCCGTCTCGACCAGCAGCGTGCACTGGCCGGCTGCCGAACCGGGCAACAGCCCGCGCGCACCGGGGCGCGGTTCGCCCACGCCGATCGAGCCGTCCAGCCGCAGACTCGTCAGCGCCTCACCGGTGAGCAGGACCAGCCGGGTGCCCGCGTAGGCGAGATCGGTCACGAAGCCGACCGCCGGCATGTTGGCGACGCGGCGGTTGTCGGAGTAGATGGCGAGCCCGCCGGACAGGTCGGCGACGGCGAACCGGTCACGGGCGTCGGCCGCCGCGATGCGGTGCACCCCGGCCTTGACCTCAAGCAGCTCGTGGCGCCGGCCGTCCGGCGCGAACAGCCACAGGTGCTGCTTCCACGACCCCGCGACCAGGTTGTCACCGACGAAGCACAGGTCGCCGACCGCGCCGTCCATCCGCGCGGTGACCACGGGAGCCCCGTCGGCGAAGCAGCGCACCGCTCCGTCCCAGCCGCCGACGGCCAGCCGCCCGTCCGGTCCGCGGGCCACCCGGCGCACCACGACCGCACAGCTGTCCCGCCAGACCGTGTGCTCGCCCTCCCGGACGACCAGGGTGTCGGTGCCGCGTTCCCACACCACCAGCCGGCCGTCGCCGAGGGGCCAGGCCGCCCGGCTCTCGATCCGGCACGTCTCCACCAGCTGCGTGGCCCGGCCGTCCCGCCGCGGGGCCGTTCGCGTCGAGCCGCGGAAACGCCGGTACACCGAACCGAGGCTGTCCTCGGACGGCAGGTCGCGGCACGCGTCGCGGAGGATCCGGCAGGCCCGCACCGCGGTCGTGCAGGACGCCAGCCGCTCGGCGAGCGGACCGTCCACCAGTGCGGCGAGCGCGCTCAGGTCCTCGGCCCTGGTCGTGGTCCTCGGCCGGCCCGGACACAGCGCCACGGTGCCCAGCGCACCGACGACCACGTTGGCGAGCACGACATCACCGTGCACGACCGGCGGATCCGCCTCGTGCAGTCCGCGCAGCACCTCCGCGACGCCCAGCGCCAGCTCGCAGGCGGCGCGGGGTGGCAGCTCCCGCACGTGCTCGACCAGGTTCTCGGCCCAGACACCGTCGATCGCGGGCATCGCGAGGTAGTGCAGCCGGCGACCGGCGATCACGAGGTCGCCGCCGTCGTCGGGCGCCAGGACGCCGCCCCGCCGCCCGTTCGCGAACCGGGCGACGTGCTGGCGGAAGGCGCGTTCGTCGGCCGGTGGCGGTTCGACGAGGACGACCGTCATCGGCTTGTCGCGGCTCGTGTCGTGCGCGCCGTAGAGCGGTCCGAGCGTGGTGCGCCCCAGTGCGGGGCCGCGCAGCAGGTAGTCGGTGCCGGGCAACCGCCGGGTTCCGTCCTCACCGGCGGGCAGGACGTCCCAGGCCGCCACCTGTTCGTCCGGCCGGTGCCAGTCGGGGAACACCCACTGCGTCAGCATCGCCAGGGTCTTGAGCGGGGACTCGATCGTCTCCGCCGTCACGGCCGGCCCGTCGACGTAGCCGGGTACGACCTGCCGTCCGTAGCCCTCCATGGTCGCCAGCGCGTCCCGGATCTCGGCCGGCAGGCTCCGCCGCATCATCAGCCGGTCGGTGATCCAGCCGAACTCCGCGTGCCCTGGAATTTCGCCGACTTCCTGGCGGTACAAATACTGGCACAGCTCACGATAGGCCCGGTACGCCTCGAACAACGCTCGTTCCGGTTGGTCGACGTGACCGAACGGGGTGGCGCAGATCTGCCCGAGCGCGTCTTTCCCCGGACTCGTCGGCTCCACCCTCCGGCGAATTCTTCTGGTGACGAGCAGGTACTGCTGGTCGTAGTCGTGGCGCCGGTTGGTCAGGTCGCAGATGGTCAGCTGGCTCAGGTACGACGGCACCTTCATCGTCAGCGGCCGGAAGATCGCCGGAATCGTTCGCACCTCCCGCGCGCCGGGATCTCGCGCGAGGCTGATGTGCAGCTCAGCCTTGGTCCAGTCGCGTCCGAGGTAGGCGTCGGACAGGCAGACGATCATGTGTGCCGACTGCGCGATCCCGTCCGCCAGCTGTTCCATGACGGGAACGCCGCCCGCCATCTGCTCATAGTCGATCCAGACCTGGAACCCATCCCTTTTGAGAGCCGTGACAAAAGGTTTGACCAAGTCCTCGTCGGCGATCGCGTAACTGATGAACACGTCGAAAACGGGGGACAGGTCGTCCCGGTCAGCCAACTCGAAATCCTCCGTCCGCGACCTTGTCGGTCACCCCCCGGATTCCGGCAGATTATCAGCGCGGGGCGCGGCGTCAGTGGCCAAAAAGAGGACAAATAGAGGCCAGAACGCGCAGTCGAAACCCGCATTCGGCCTTGCCGGACAACCGGACACCGACGCGTGTGCACGCTCTCGGCAGTTTCGGTGCGGCGAGAAGCGTTCGCGATCTTCGCCGCGGCCTGCTGGCTCACTCGAACGGCGCATCTCCACCGGCAAAGGCTCACTGCGGGCGTCGAGACCGCGCAGATCATGCACCGAAAGGGTGAGGGGAACGGCTCCAGCTGATCTCTTTAGTGTGAAGCAGCGCCCCTATATAGAGTACAAGAAACCCAGGTCACGGTACTGTCCCGCCATGTTCTGGCGACGGCGGCGTCACGCCGGTCGCGTGCTGCGGGCCCTGACAGCACGACCCGACCTCGAGCTCGACACGGCAGCACTTGCGGAGGCGGCTGCCCTCAGTCCGGCGCGGTTGTACCCCGTCCTGGTGCGCCTGCGCCGGCTGAACCAGGTCGCCACCCGCTGGGCCGCGACCCCCGGGCGCTCGGGGCGCCAGCTGCACCGGGCAACGGTCTACGGGCGGTGGGTCTCCGCCGAGCACCGTCCGCGGTTCGTCCCCTCGTGGCCCGCCGATGGGAAGACCGCCGAGTGAACACCGTCTGGCTGCCGATCGCTGATGGCGGCTATGACAGAGCGGCTGCGCTCTACGCGGTGCTGATCGAAGGCGGCGACCACACGTCGCAGGTTCCCGCCGGCGCCGGCGCTGTGGCCGGCGTGGTCGCCGTGCTCTACGCGGTGCGCTACTGCCTTGTCGTCCGGTCGCTGTCGGTGCAGCCGCGTGAGGTGGCCTGGCTCCTCCTGATCGCACCGCTGCTGCCGCTCGGCGAGGCCCGCGCGTGGATCGCGGACTTCGAAGGACAGCTCGCTGATCTCCCGCCGCGGCAACGTGATGCGGTGCGTTCGCACATCGGGATGTCGTTCCTGGTGTTGCTGCGCGCGACATGGGCGGCGTGGGTGGCGAAGAAGCTCGACGTCCTGCGCGAGCTGTCCAGCTGGCTCACCGCCGTGTGGATGTTGCCCCGCATCGGCCGGGTGAACGCGCTGCTGCGCTCCAGGATGCCGGTCTGGCCGAAGCACGAGGAGCAGCTCCACCAGCTCCAGAGGCAGCTGAGGAAGCTCCGGCTGTGGGGGTGGTTGCTGGCGCGCGGCGTGAGCGAGCGGCACCACCCGAAGATCGTCACCAACGCCGCGTGGCTGGCGAGGAGCTGCACCGGTCTCCTCGCGGAGCAGGAGCGGCCTGACCGGGCTCGCCCGCAGGACCGCCTGCCGTCCCCGCTGGAGGTCGCCTACCTGCTGGAGATCAACCACACGACGCTGGTGATCACGCAGCTCGTCGAGCGGCTGGCAACGTCACGGCGTGGCTGGAAGCGTGAGGTGGGCGGGGCGGCCTAGGGCCTGTGTCGAGGTCCCGTTCGATGAGAGTCGCGCCTGAGGTGGTTCCTGGCGGTGCGGGCGGACAGCCCGCATACCGGTGTTGTACGTGGGCTGTTCGCCCGTGCCCCGGGGGCCGCCTCAGGCCCGGCTGTCGCGAACACGGACTTCGACACAGGCCCTAGCTCAGGCCGTTCGCGAGGCGTCCCTGCTGGAAGGACTGCGCGAAACCCTTCGTGGCCGCGGTGCGGAGCGCTTCACGGGCTTTCTCGGCGCCGTCCTCGGTGAGCTTGAAGTAGCGCCGCCGCGGCCGTTCTTCCTCGTGCGGGTCGACGTCCTCCCAGCGATCGGTGATCCAGCCTGCCGTGAGCAGGCGAACCAGGATCGGGTAGGTCGTGCCGGGCATCAGGTGGGTGCGGTCGGCGATCTCCAGGCCGTACAGCTCGGCGGTCGGATCAGCCAGAAGAGCGTGCAAAACGGCCTGCGTCTGGACGGTCATCCGCAGTGCTCCCACAACGAGGCACCCTATATCGAGTTGTGGAGCCGCCGCAGGGCCATGTGCGTGGAAACACCCTTACGTGCACTCGGACGGCGCGATCGGGCCATCAGACGTAGACGTCCATTCCCGGCGCGTCGTTGAGTGGTCACGCCGACCAGTACACGATCGGGTGGTTGAGGCGCCGACCCTATATAGAGATCATTATAGGGGTGTAGGTTCTGCCCATGACGCAGCTGCGGCGAGTCCGCACCGCCATCGCCGACCTGGCCGACAGGTCCATGCCCGCGTGCCCCCGTTCGTCCCGCGCGTTGTCCCGCTCAAGGCTTACCGCACACCCCTGACAATTGTGAGCGCCTTGCTGCGGCGGGCGCGCTGCGCATGCCCTGATCTGTTCTCCCCGGTCGGCTTTCACGTGAGGTACTTCGTTCAATGTCCCCGCAGCACCGTCCTCGGCGCACGCCTGTCCAGCGGGCCGGCCGCCGCAGGCGCGTCACCCCTGTGGCTGCAGTACTGGGTGGCGGAGGCTCTCTCGCGAGCGTCTTCCTCGCCTCCTGGATGTCCTGGTTAGTGGCCGGGCTCCTGTTCATCGCGCTGGTCACGGTCAGCGGGGTGTTCTTGGCCGTGTTCTCCAAGAGGCACGAGCCCTTCGCCCGCGTGACCGAGCTGGCACGCCTGGCCAAAGGCGACGAGGAGTCGGGAAGCCTGCCGCCAGCGGTGCAGCGCTGTGAGGGGAAGCCCTGATGGAGTGGTGTCGCCTGATAACGAGAGCATCACGGGATGATCTCGGTGAGAATACCGGGGTGAGCTGGAGGGTGCGCCGCACTCCCGACAAACGGAGGAGTGCTTGAAAGAGCCGGGCGAGCGCTGCTTCTGGCTGGCGCTTCTCGCAGCGCTTCCACTCGGGACCACCCTGAGCCAGGTTCTCGAACTCTCGCTCCTGACCTCGCTGGTCGTGGGGTTGGGCGCCATGGTGATGTGGGGCGGCGCCGCGCTGGCCCTGTGGTCATGGCTCTACGTGCGCGACCTCCACGCCGAGACGCGTCACTGGGTGCTGACCTTCGTCGCGATCGGCATGCCGGAGCACTACGTGCCCGTGTGGCTCGAACAGATGCAGGCGCAGCTCAACGAGCTGAGCGGGCAGCGTCGCAAGACGTTCCTCACCGACCTGTTCCTCACGGCGCCGAAGAACTGGGTCGAGCTGAGCTGGACGCGCTTCCGGTACCTCCGCGCCAGTCGCTTCAGGGGCAACGAGCTGCGGTTGGCGCAGCACCTGGTCATGGTGCTGGCGCCCGACGGGAGGCGCAGCACGACCTTCGACCTCCTCCACGCCGTCGGGATCTCACGCCTGCAGAACCGCCGTGCCGCGCACAACGTGCCCGCCCTGGTGATGGCGCAGCGGCTGCTCGCGACGGAGAGCAAGCACTTCAGGGCCGCTCGTGAGCTCGCTGCCGAACTGCTCGACACCAGGGAACGGGTGTACCTGCTGAACCGTGACGTGCTTCGGATGCACCGCCGGGTGTGGCCGCGGCACGAACAGCCTCCGCACTCGCTCAGGTTCGAGGAGCTCGACCGGCTCCGGTCCCACGCGCTCGACCTGAGCCGGCGCCTGCGCGCCGCGCTCATGACGGGCATGGCCCGGGAGCTGGACGGCTAGCGCATGAAGATCACCCGGCAGCCGTAGGAGGTCAGCCGCCGGTGCACCTCGTCGGCCTCGGCCTCGTCCTGGGAGAGGTGCCAGGTGCTCGGCGTGATCACGGTGGTGATGTGCAGCTCCCACACGACGTCGAGCAGGACCCTGAACGCGTTGCGTTCCAGCGGGCTTCCGGGGCGCAGGTCGACGAAGATCGGGTGGTAGAGCGCGAAGCCGAGCTCCCTGGCGTGCGTCATGATCCGTTCTTGCAGCTGCGGCACGGAGACCCGCTTGCCTTCTCCCCTCCGCAGGTAGCCGCAGGCGATCGGGAGGTCGCCGACGGCCAACGGGTGGGGAGGACGTTCGGGCGACTTCGCGCGTTCGGTCATCTTCGTCCCACCGTGCTCTTGCTCCTGCGCAACGTGCTCACCGCTCGCTCTACGTCCTCTGTGTGGTTGTACGGCGTCGCCGGGGTGTGCGGTTCGACGTCCGCCATTCGGCCGGACGCGGAGCCACTCCTTCGGCTGAGTTGATCAACAGGATTTCAGTGCGGACGCAACGGCGTCATCCCGCCGGGGTGAGGACGTCACTCGTTCGGCCGCCTGCCGTTCGGTGCACGTCGGCTGCGCCGTTGAGCGGTGGGGTGTGGAGGTTCGGCGAGCGGCGGCCGCTTCAGCCGAGCGGCCGCGAAGACCCCGCCTTGGCCAGCGCCGGCCGCGCGGCGAGCACACCGGTCTCGGTGAGCCGGTAGAACCGGCGCCTGGGTCGGCCCGCCGCGCGGGGATCGACGTTCTCCCAGCGGGTCTCGAGCCAGCCCAGCCGCACCAGGCGAGCCAGGATCGGATAAGCGGTGCCGGGCATCATGCCGGCCGACTTGGCGATCTCCAGCCCGAAGTGCTCCGCGGCCGGGTCGGACAGCAGCAGTCGCAACACGGCCTGGACGTGGACGGTCATCCTCGGCCGGGCGGTCATGAGGTCGCTCGGCAGCGTGCGGTGCGCCTGCCATTCGGGACTGCGAGACATGTTCGATCGCTTTCGCAGATGGGAACGCGAGTGGCATATCTTGGTGGTGATCCACGGTGATCGAAGATCAGGCTATTGCGGGTGCGGAAATCCGTCGCCGATCTGGCGTGAACCTATCATCCAGGCGTTCCACCTGCGTCAACGTTCAGCGAACCGAATGGGTGAACTGGAGGTTCTTCACCTCATGTGGTTGTATTGCGGCCATTCCAATGAAGGGTGGCCCTGACCGTCTCCGGGGTTTGGCAGGGGAGGCGTGGCGATTCCGAAATTCGGTTCACGGCCTGGCGGCAGGCTCTGGACGGTGAGCGCTGCGGCGGCATCAATGCGCACGGCCATGGGGGCGTGCGGCTCAAGCACGAGCCGGTCGCGGTCATCGCCACAAAGGCTTCGAGGTCGTCGAAGTTGCCCGCGAGCCCGTTGCCGACACCCGCGCGGTCTCTGTGGGAGGTGGAGGTCTCTCACCTGCACCGGCGAGGTCGAGGGCGAGACGTGCTCCCATGCGCACTGTGATGGGGAACGTGCCCGGCCATTGAGATGTCTGATGCCGCAGGCGGTTTCAGGGGATGGGGTTCGGTATTGCGCGACTGCTCCAGACGGGCTATGCGGTTGCGGAGCGCGCAGAACGCTCATCGCTCGGTTCCCGAGCAATTCGGCCCAATGCTGAAGAAACTCGCCCTTTGGGCTGTTCGGGTGTATTCCACGGGACCACTATTTTTGTGAAGAAAACGCTCCCACGCCTGGGGTAGCCTCGGCGAAGATCCAACGTCGCCCGCGGCGTGCGGCGTCGTGCACGTCGGCGTGCCGTGGCGATCGAGCCACCGTGACGGGGGAACGGGAGCTTGACATGGGGCTTGGGCTGCTCGGGCCGGTCGAGTTGGTCCTGGACGGCCGGCCGGTGGAGCTGGGGGGGCCGCGGCAGCGGGTCGTGCTGGCGGTCCTCGGCCTCAACGCCAACCGGGTGGTGCCGGTCGAGCAGCTGATCGACGCCGTGTGGGGCACGGCTCCGCCGTCGACGGCGCGGGGACAGGTCCAGATCTCCATCTCGTTGCTGCGCAAGCTGTTCGCCGACGCCGGCCGGTCGGACGTGATCGTGACCCGCCCACCGGGGTACGTGCTGCGGCTCGGTGCCGGGGAGGTGGACAGCCTCCGGTTCGGTGAGCTCGTGGCGGCGTCGCGGGAGCTGGCCGAGAGCGGGAAACCCGTGGACGCGGCGGCGACGTTGCGCGAGGCACTGGGGTTGTGGCGGGGGCCCGCGCTGGCGGACCTGCCCAGTGATCTGGTGCAGCGCAGCGCCACCGTGCTGGAGGAGCAGCGGCTGGCCGCGATCGAGGCCCGCATCCGGCTCGACCTGGGGCTCGGGCGGCACCGCGAGGTGGTCGTCGAGCTGCGGGCGCTGGTGGACGGGCACCCGCTGCGGGAGGGGCTGTACGGGCTGCTGATGCTCGCGTTGTACCGGACCGGGCGCCAGGCCGAGGCGCTGGAGGTGGGACGGCGCGCCCGCGCGCTCCTCATCGAGGAGGTGGGGCTGGAACCCGGTCAGGAGCTGCGGGACCTGGAGCAGGCGATCCTGCGCGGGGACGCGGCACTCGGTGTGCCGGAGTCACCGCTGCCGCTCGGTCCGCCGGCCCCGCCCGCGCCCGCCGCCGGTGAACGGCCGGCCCTGGGCGTGGTGCCGCGGCAGCTGCCGGCCAGCATCGCGGACTTCACCGGCCGCGAGGAGCAGCTGGACGAGATCATGCGGTTGCTGGACGTGGACGAGGACAAGCGCTGGAGCATGCCGATCATCGCCATCTCCGGCAAGGGGGGCGTCGGGAAGTCCACGCTCGCGGCCCGCGCGGCCCACCAGCTGAGCAGCCGCTACCCGGACGGCCAGCTGTACGCCGACATGGGGGCGGCCGGCGACAACGACCACACGGCCAAGCTGCTCGCGCGGTTCCTGCGGGCGCTGGGCGTGGCCGGCTCGGCGGTGCCGGAGGACGTGGAGGAACGGACCGAGCTGTACCGCAGCAAGCTGTCCGGCAAGCGGGTGCTGCTCGTGCTGGACGGCGTGTCCGACGAGTCGCAGGTGCGGCCGCTGCTGCCGGGCAGCCCGTCGTGTGCGGTGATCGTGACGAGCCGGGTCCGCCTGAGCGGGCTGCCGGGGGTCCGGCAGCTCGACGTCGGCGTGTTCGGCGTGGCGAAGTCGCTGGAACTGCTGAACCGGATCATCGGCCCGGCGCGGGCCGGGGCCGAGCCGGACGCGGCGGTGGAGCTGGTCCGGTTGTGCGGCGGACTGCCGCTCGCCCTGCGCATCGCGGGCGCGCGGCTGGTGTCCCGGCCGCACTGGCGGTTGAGCGGGCTGGTCCGGCGGCTGCACGACGAGGCGCGGCGGCTGGACGAGTTCGCCCACCACGGGTTGGAGCTGCGGTCGACGTTCGAGATCACCCACCGGGTGCTGGGCGAGCAGGCCCGGCGGCTGTTCCGGCTGTGCTCGCTGGTCACGGCGCCCGACTTCCCGGGGTGGACGGCCGCCGCACTGCTGGACACCACCGCGGCGGAGGCCGAGGAGGTGCTGGAGAGCCTGGTCGACGCCCAGCTGGTGGACATCGTCCAGTACGGGGAGGCGTCACCGCGCTACCGGCTGCACGACCTGATCCGGGTCTACGCCGCCGAACGGTTGCAGCAGGACACCACGGAGGAGGAGCGGACCGACGCGCTCGGGCGGGTGCTGGGCGGCTGGCTGGCGCTGGCCGAGGAGGCGCACCGGCGCGAGTACGGCGGCGACTACACCGTCCTGCACGGCACCGCGCGCCGGTGGCACCCCGGCGCCGCCGAGCTCGACGACCACCTCGGCGAGCCCGCGCACTGGTGGGAGGCGGAGCGCAGGGCCCTGGTGGCGGCGGTCCGGCAGGCCGCAGAGGCCGGGTTGGACGAGCTGTGCTGGGACCTCGCCCTGACCTCCGTCACGCTGTTCGAGGCCAAGGGGTACTTCGACGACTGGCTGGAGTGCTCCGGGCTCGCCCACGAGGCGGCCAGGCAGGCGGGCAACCGGCTCGGGATGGCCGCGACGCAGTACTCCCTCGGAACGCTCCACGTGTTCCAGGCCAGGCTCGACGACGCGGAGAGGTGCTTCACGGTCGCGCTGGAGCTGTTCGACGCGGTGGGGAACGAGCACGGCAGGGCGCTGGTGCTGCGGAACTACGCGCACGTCCACGGACTCCGCGGCGACACCGCCGCGATGATGGCCAAGTACCTCGAAGCGCTGGCGGTGCTGCGGGCGGTGGGCGACCGGATCGGCGAGGCGCACGTCCTGCGCAGCATCGCCAAGCACCGGGTCGACGAGGGGGACACCGAGAGCGCGGCCCGCCTGCTGGACCAGGCGCTGACGATCACCAGGGAGACCGGCTGCCTGCGGGTCGAGGCGCAGGTGGAGCACAGGTTCGCCGAGCTCCACCTGGCCACCGGTCAGCTCGACGCCGCCAGGGACGCGTTGCACCGCGTGCTGCGCATCGTGCGCGACAACGGTGACCGGATCGGCGAGGTCTACGCCGTGCACGGCCTGGGACTGCTCCGGCAGCGCGAGGGGCGGCTGGACAACGCCGACACGACGCTGGTGAACGCGCTGCAGCTGGCCCGGCGGGTGGGGGAGCGGTTGATCGAAGCCAGGTCCCGGTACTCGCTCGGCGAGATCGCGCTCGCCCGTGGCGACGTGGACGGGGGCGCGGCGCACCTGGAGGAGGCCCTGCGGCTCTTCGACGAGCTCGGATCGGCGCTGTGGCAGGCCAAGGCGCTCGCGTTGCTGGCGGAGCACTTCGACGGCGCGGAGTCGCGGGAGCGGGTCGAGCAGGCCCTCGTGCTCCTGTACGGCATCGAGTCCGCCGAGGCGGTCGAGCTCGTGGCGCGGTTGCGCGAGCGGCTGGCGTGCGGGTCCGTCGTGGGGTGAGCGGGCTTTCCGCGTGACGGCCCGGCGGCGGGTGCTGCCGGCCGGGCCGTTGCGTCGGTCGATCCGCTCACCAGTGCGTGTCGTCCACGCACATCTGCAGCTTGTCACTCCAGTGGGTGTCCGGCGGGCACTGCACGGCCGCCGTGGCCGTCGAGTCCGCGAGGACGGCCGCCGCAGGGCCCGCGATGACGGACACACCGACCACGACCGCGGTGAGCAGGGACTTCAGCACCGGATTCTCCTTCCGTCCGTGCCGTTCTGGCTCGGTGCGACCAGCAGACCCGCTCGCGCCTTCGACGCGCCTTCCCCGCGCTCACAGCACCTGGCCCGCAACCGATAGCGGGCGGAAAGCGCATCGACAGCGCCGCCCCGCACCGTTGTCCCCGTACCTGCTGCGGCGACCACGGAGGGCAGCGCACGTGAACTGTTCCCAGGTGGGCTCCAGGCGACACCTGGCGCCCGATCTCGTGGACGTCGTGGTCGAGCGGCTCATGACCGGTGCGGCCGTGACGGGTGCGCTGCGGTCGGCGGTAGCGCAGGAGCACCACACCGCGGTGCTCACCGCGCTGGCCGCCCGGTACCTGCTCGCACCCGGCGTGGTCACCGCGTCGGTGGTGGGCACGGGCCAGGCGGTGCGGGCTCAGCTGGAGTCGCTGACCCGTTCCGTGCCGGACCTGACCCACGTCGCGGTCCGCGTGCTCGACGGCGCGCCGCTGGACCGCGACCTGGTGGACGGGCTCCACCGGACCGGCATCGGGCTGCACGTGGCCGCCACGGCGGCTGAGGCGGTGTTCGGGGCGAACCTCGTGGTCGTCACCTCCGGCGCCGGCCTCGACACGTGGCCCACGCACCTGCCCCGCGGGGCGTTGCTGGTCAACGCCAGCGGCGGCGAGCTGCCCGCGGCGCTGACCGGCGCGGTGGACGGCCGGTTCGTCGACGACCTGGCGCTGCTGAGCGCGGCGTGCCCGCAGGGCCGTCCCGTCGAGGCGGACCTGCGGCAGGTCGTCACCGGCGAGCGCGCCGGCCGCACCGGTGCGGACCACGTGCTGCTCGTCGACCTGCTGACCGAACAACGGCAGCACGGACAAACCCAGGAGGAGGACCACGAGTGTCGATCGAGAACGAGGTCAAGCGGTTCATCGTGACCACCTTCGCCCCGGACGTCACACCCGACCAGCTCCCGTCCGACTACGACCTGCTGGACAACGGGGTGGTGGACAGCCTGGGCCTGCTCCGCCTCATCGCCTGGGTGGGCGAGCGCTACGAGATCCCGGTCGAGGAGCGCGACGTCTCCCCGGCCCAGTTCAGCTCGGTGGAGGCCATCACGGCCTTCATCGCGGACGCACACACCTACGTCTGAAAGACCGAGGAGAGGGAGGGCTCACGCACATGATCGTGCGCGACAAGGCCGGCATCGACGGCATCGACTGGGGGAACGGGCTCAGCTACCGGCTCTTGGTCCAGAAGGACAACATGGGCTTCACGATCGCTCACACCGTCGTGAAGGCGGGGTCGAAGTCCCCGCTGGAGTACCGCAACCACCTGGAGGCGTGCTACTGCATCGCGGGGCGCGGACAGGTGATCGACGAGGACGGCACGACGCACGAGATCGAGCCGGGCGTGATGTACGCGCTGGACCGGCACGACCGGCACTTCCTGATCGCCTCCCCCGAACAGGACCTGGAGCTGATCAGCGTCTTCAACCCGCCGCTGCGCGGAGACGAGCGGCACAACTTCGACACGGACGAGTTCTCCCAGTACTGACCGGCGACCGGTGGCGTGGGAGCGCTCCCGCTTCCACGCCACCGGCCGACCCCAAGACACGACGCGAAGGAGTTCACGGTGTCCGCACGCGACGAGTTCTTCTCGGTGTCCGAGGAGGTCGCCGACGCGCTGGCCGAGGGCCGGCCGGTGGTGGCGCTGGAGTCTTCCGGTGTGGTGCAGGGCCTGCCGCACCCGCTGAACCTCCAGACCGCGCTCGACATGGACAAGGCCATCCGCGCCGAAGGCGCCGTGCCCGCCCGCACCGGCATCGTGTCCGGCCGGCTCGTGGTGGGCATGTCCGACGAGCAGGTGGAGCTGTTCGCCACCACGCCGACCGTGCCGAAGGTCGGGGCCCGCGACCTCGGTCCCGTGCTGGCCGGCGGTGGGCACGGCGGCACGACGGTCTCCGCGGCCCTGGTCGCCGCCGCCAGGGCCGGCATCGAGGTGTTCGCGGTCGCCGGCATCGGCGGTGTCCACTTCGGAGCGCAGCGCAGCTTCGACATCTCAGCGGACCTGGTGGAGTTCACCCGGCACCGGGTGGCCGTGGTCTGCGCGGGTGCCAAGTCGCTGCTGGACCCGGCGCTCACCCTGGAGTACCTGGAAACCCAGGGCGTTCCGGTGGTGGGCTACCGCTGCGACGACTTCCCGGCCTACTACAGCGTCTCCAGCGGCGAGCGCAACCCGCGCCGCGTGGACGACCTCGACGAGCTGGCGGCCGCGGTGCGCCTGCACTGGGCGGTGGGCAACACCGGTGGCTTCCTCGTCACCCACCCGATCCACGCCGAGGACGCCCTGCCCGCGGACGAGGTCTACGCGCTGGTGCGGGAGAAGCAGGCCGAGACCGAGGCGGCGGGCGTGCAGGGCAAGGACGTGACGCCGGCCATCCTCAGCGCGGTCGGCAAGGCCACCAGCGGCCGCACCGGCGAGGCCAACCGGTCGGTCCTGCTGTCCACCAGCGCCTTGGCCGCCGGGTTCGCCTCGGCGCTCAAGCGCAGCCGCCCGGAGGAGCAGGCGTGAGCACCGCCGTTCTGTTCGACGTCGACGGCACGCTGGTCGACACGCCGGCCGGGATGACGGCGGTGCTGCGCCAGGTGGTGGCCGAGAACGGCGGCTCTGCGGACGAGGCGCGGCTGCGCGCCACCGTCGGCCGCCCGCTGGTCGCCTCCCTGGCGCTGCTGCTCGGCCTCCCGCCCGAACACCCCGGTGCCGAGCGCGCCGCCGACCGGGCCCGTGAGCTGTTCACCGAGGTGGTCATCCCGTCGGCGCGCGAGCTGGTCCTGCCCGGCGTGCCCGAGCTGCTCGACGGCCTGCGCGCGGACGGCCGTCCCGTCGCCGCGGTCACCAGCAAGGTGCACCGCAGCGCGGTGGAGCTGCTGGCGGCCACCGGTTTGCTGGTCCACTTCGACGTTCTCGTCTGCCACGGCATGGCCGACCGCGGCAAACCGCACCCCGACCTGGCCCTGCTGGCGGCCGACCGGCTCGGCGTCATCCCGGCCGACTGCGTCGTCGTCGGTGACGCGGTCGACGACATGGCCATGGCCCGTGCCGCGGGCATGACCGCCCTGGGCGTGGCCACCGGCGTCGCCACCGCCGACGAGCTGCTGGCCGCGGGGGCGAGTGCCGTGCACGCCGACGCGCTCGGGCTCGGCACCGTCCTCCTCCCGATCAGCACCCCTTCGAGGTGATCACCATGACCAGTACGGAAGACGCCACGGCACGCGGGCGCACCGCGAACGCGGCACTCGCGATCCTCGCCGTGGCGCAGTTCCTCATCGCACTCGACTACTCCATCGTCTACATCGCACTGCCCAGCGTCGGCGCGGACCTGGCGCTGACCGAGAGCTCCCTGCAGTGGGTGGTCAGCGGCTACGCGGTGTTCTTCGCCGGGTTCCTCGTCGTCGGCGGCCGGGTGTCGGACCGGTTCGGCCCGCGCCGCCTGTTCATCGCAGGCACCCTGCTGTTCGGCGTGGCCTCGCTGCTGGGCGGCCTCGCGCCGAGCGCACCGCTGCTCCTGGTGGCCCGCGCCGCCCAGGGCGTCGCGGCCGCGGTGCTCCAGCCCGCGGTCATCGCCCTGATCAACACCTCCTTCCCCGCCGGACCCGCCCGCAACCGCGCCCTGGGCGTGTGGGGAACGGTCGGCGCGTCCGGGCTGGCCGCGGGCGTGGTCATCGGTGGCCTGCTGACCACGGTGTCTTGGCGGTGGGTGTTCCTGATCAACCTGCCACTGGCGGCGATCTGCGCGTTCGCCGCGCCGAAGCTCCTGCCCCGCAACGAGATCACCACCGCTGACCGCGGCGGTCTCAACGTGCCCAGCGCCGTGCTGTGCACCGGTGCCGTGCTGTCCGCGGCGCTGGCGCTGACGCTGACGGCGGGCGGCAGCTGGACGGACCCCGGTGCCCTGGCGGCGTTCGGCGCGGCCGCGGTGCTCCTCGCCTGGTTCGTGGTCCAGGAGCGGCGCAGCGAACGCCCGCTGGTCGACCCCGTGCTGCGGCGCACCCGTTCGCTGCTGGTCGGCTGCGGCACCACGGCGCTCTACATGGCCAGCGTCGGCAACCAGTTCTTCGTGGTGACGCTGCTGGTGCAGCAGCTGCGCGGCTACGACCCGCTGGCCGCGGGGCTGGCGTTCCTGCCGATGGCGGTGGCGATCGCGGTGGCGAACTCCGTGGCGGCGCGCATCGTGGCCGCGATCGGGGTGCGGGCCACGCTCGCGCTGGCGTTCGTCGCGGACGCGGCCGGCCTGCTGCTGCTCGCGTTCCAGGCGCACGGCGACAGCTACGTCGTGCACCTGTTGCCGGGTCTGCTGATCACCGGCTTCGCCCACGGCGTGACCTACGTGTCGATGTTCATCGCCGGCACGGCCGACGTCGAGGACCGCAACCAGGGCACCGGAAGCGCGCTGATGACGACCTCGCAGTACATGGCGGGCGCCCTCGGCGTGGCCGTGCTGGTGCTGGTGCTCGGTCGTGAGCCCGACGCCGGCGCGTTCGCCGCGGCGTTCGTGACCACCGCCGTGGCGGCTGCGGCAGGCGCGCTGCTGGCCTGGTTCGGGCCGGTCCGGCGTGAGGGGAGCCGGTCGTGAGGGCGCAGGCCTGGACCGCGCGGCTGGGGGTGCTGGTCGTGCACAACGACCCGGTGGTCGAGGCGGAGCTGTGGGCCATGGCGCCGCCGGGCGTCACCGTCCACACGGCCCGCTTCGAGAGCCCGACCAGCACCGGCGCCGAGTACACCAGCGAGTCCTGGGAACGCGTGGTGTCCAGCCCGGACGTGCGGCGCGGCCTGGTGCAGCTCGGCGAGCTGGGCGTCTCGGCGATCTGCCTGTGCTTCGGGTCGGCCAGCTTCTTCGGCGGCCTGGAGTTCGACACCGGGTTCACCGCCGCGGCCGCGGAGCTGACCGGCGGCACCCCGGTCTACACCGCCGGGCAGGCCATCCGCGCCGCGCTGACCACGCTCGGCGTGCGCCGTCCCATGGTGCTCGCGCCGCCGTGGTTCACCGCGCCGACGTTCGCCGCCGCGGAGTCCTACCTGACGGCCGCCGGGTTCGAACCCGCCGCGCTGGTGCCCTTCCGGCTGGGCGAGCGGTGGGACGGCGTCGAGCGCCACCGGCTCTTCGACCGCGGCGGGCGCTGGGACGTGCACCCCGCCGAGGTGTGCCGCCAGGCCGCGGCGGCCTTCCCCGCGCACGCCGACGGGCTGCTGCTGCCCGGCAGCGGCTTCCGCTCCTGGGAGGCCGTCGAGGAGCTGGAGCGCCGGCTCGGCGTGCCGGTCGTGACCTCCAACCAGGCGTGCCTGTGGCGACTGCTCGACCTCACCGGCCTGGACGCGCGGGTGCCCGGTGGCGGACTGCTGACCGCCGGCCGCTGAGCCGGCCCGACCTCGACTGGGGAACCACCATGCCCACCACATCGTTCGTGACCGCGTTCGCCGCGCAGGTGGACGCACGACCGCACGCCCCGGCGTTGTCCTGGGCCGGGGCCGCGGTGGACTACGCCTCCCTGGACCGGCTGGCGCGGGAGTCCGCGTCGCTGCTGCACGATGTCCCGGCCGACGCGCCGGTGTGCGTGCCCGCGCACAAGTCGCCGGAGACCATCGCACTGCTCATCGCGTGCTTCCGCGAGAACAGGCGGGTGCTGCTGCCCTCCGCGACGCTGGGCCACGACGCCCTGCTGCGGCTGTGCGAGCAGGTCGGCTGCTCGCACGTGCTCACCCCGCAGGGCGTGCGGACGACCGGCGCCGACGCCGCCGTGCTGCCCGGACCCGGTCTGCTGCTGACCACCTCCGGCTCCACCGGCACGCCCAAGGTCGTCGTGCTCGCCGAACGGGGCGTGGACGAGTTCCTCGCCTGGTCCGCCCGCACGTTCGGCATCGGCCCCGGCGTCGGGGTGCTCAACTACGCGCCGCTCAACTTCGACCTGTGCCTGCTGGACCTGTGGGCGGCACTGGCCGTCGGCGCCCGCACGGACCTGGTCGACCCCGAACGCGCGACCGACGGCGACCACCTGGCCGATCTGTGCGCCGAGTGGGCACCCGCGGTGGTGCAGGCGGTGCCGCTGTTCTTCCGGCTGGTCACCGCGACCGGGCGGGTCCTCCCGGCCGTGCGGGAGGTCCTGCTCACCGGGGACGCCGCTCCGCCCGCACTGCTCACCGGCGTCGCGGCCGCCTTCCCGCAGGCCCGGCTGTGGAACGTCTACGGCTGCACCGAGACCAACGACAGCTTCGTGCACCGCATCGACCCGACCCGCACGCCGACGCCGATCGGCACCCCGATCGACGGTGTCGAGTTCCGCATCGTCGACGACGAGGACCGCGACGCCGACAGCGGCGAGCTGGTGGTGCGCACCCCGTTCCGCGCCGAGGGCTACCTCGACCCCGAGCTCACCCGCGACCGGTGGCACGACGGCTGGTTCCGCACCGGCGACCTGGTCCGCCGCGACGGGACCGGGCTCGTGCACCTCACCGGCCGCACCGACCACCAGGTGAAGGTGCGCGGCGTGCGCACCAACGTCCAGGAGGTCGAGAACGTCGTGCTCGCCCACCCCGAGGTGGTCGAGGCCGCCGTGGTCCCGCTCCCCGACGAGGAGGCCGGGACCGTGCTGCGCGCGGTGGTCCGCCGCGCGCCGGGCTCGCGGCTCAACGGACTGCACCTGCGGGCGCACTGCGCCGCCGCGCTGCCCAGGACCGCCATCCCCGGCGCGTTCGAGATCGGCGACGAGGCGCTGCCCCGCACCTCCACCGGCAAGGTCGACCGCACCGCGCTGCGCACGCGGCGGACAGCGGTCGCGGAAGGGGTGTGACGTGATGATCGAGTGGAACGAGGACCAGCGCTCGTTGCGCGCGGCGGTCGAGGAGCTCGGCCCGGTGCTCGGCGAAGGCCACGTCGAGCGCGACGCCGGCGGCGAGTTCGCCGAGGGCGCCTGGAAGGTGCTGTGCGAGACGGGGCTGCTCGGCCTGCCGTTCGGCGAGCGGTGGGGCGGTCTCGGCCAGGACCTGCTGACCACCATGTACGTGCTGGAGGGCCTCGGCCACACCTGCCGCGACGGCGGGTTCAGCTTCTCGGTGTCCACGCACATGGTCAGCACCGGCGTGCCGCTGCAGCGCTTCGGCTCAGCGGAGCTGAAGGACCGCTACCTCACCGGGGTGTGCGACGGCTCGGTCATCGGCGCGCACGCCATCACCGAACCCGAGGGCGGGTCCGACGTCATGGCCATGCGCACCTCCGCGGTGCGCGACGGCGACCACTACGTCCTCAACGGCAGCAAGACGTTCATCAGCAACGGGCCGCTGGCCGACGTGGTCGTCGTCTACGCCCGCACCGGCAAGCGCGGCAGCCCCGCCGCCATCACCGCGTTCCTCGTCGACCGCGACACACCCGGTCTGACCGTGGGCAAACCGGTGGCCAAGATGGGGCTGCGCACCTCGCCCCTGAGCGAGCTGTACTTCGACGACTGCCGGGTGCCTGCGGCGAACGTCGTCGGCTCGCCCGGTGCGGGGTTCCTCATCCTCGACCACGTGATGAAGTGGGAGATCCTGTGCTCCTTCATCATCAACGTCGGCGAGATGCAGCACCGGCTGGAGCGCTGTGTGGACTACGCCCGCACGCGGGTCCAGTTCGGACAGAAGATCGGGTCGTTCCAGTCGGTGTCGAACCGGGTCGTGGAGATGCGCATCGCGGTGGAGACCGCGCGCAAGTGGCTCTACGACACCGCGGTGAAGCTCCAGAACGGCAAGAACGTCACCGCGGACCTGGCCATCGCCAAGCTCCAGGCCAGCGAGGCCAACGTCAGCACGGCCCTGTCCGCGGTGCAGCTCTTCGGAGGGTACGGCTACACCGCGGAGTACGGGCTGGAGAAGGACCTGCGCAACGCCGTCGCCGGGACGATCTACTCCGGAACCTCGGACATCCAGCGGCAGCGCATCGCTTCCATGATGGGTTTATGAGGAGAGTGACCGAAGATGTCTGTGCAAGCGGCCAACACCGGCCTGCTCCACCCGAACCTGGCCGTCACCGAGTTCCTCGACCACGACAGCGACGTCGTCCGCGACTTCGTGCACGGGGTGCTGCCCGGCGGCGGCGAGGGCATGACCGACGTCGAACGGGCCTGCGCCCTCTACTACGCGGTGCGCGACGGCATCCACTACGAGGTCTACGGCGCCGACCTGACCCGTGACGGCCTCAAGGCGAGCGCGATCATCCAGCGCGGCACGGGGTTCTGCGTCCACAAGTCCATCGTGTACGCCGCTGCCGTGCGGTCCGTGGGCATCCCGAGCCGCCTCTACTACGGCGACGTGCGCAACCACCTCGCGTCACCGCAGCTGGAAGAGCTGATGGGCGGCAACGTCTTCACCTACCACAGCCTCGCCACCGTCTTCCTCGACGGCAGGTGGGTGCGCGCCACCCCGGTGTTCAACAAGATGCTGTGCAAGCTCTACCGGATCAAGCCGCTGGAGTTCGACGGCCGCACCGACAGCATGTACCACCCGTACGACGAGAACGGCCGCCGGCACATGGAGTTCCTGCGCGAGCACGGCGAGTTCGACGACTTCCCGTACGACGTGGTGGTCGACGGCATCCGGGCCAACCACCCGAAGCTGTTCGCCTCCCGGCACACGACCGCGCGCGGCTCGCTGGTCGCCGACGCGGCCGCTCAAGGGGACCGGTCATGACAGCGCCCCCGGTGGTCCTGCCCCGGCAGCGCGCCGCCCACGACCCCCGGCTGCGCTCCACAGTGGACCTGGAGCTGGTGGTGCCCGCGTTCAACGAGGCCGGCCGGTTGCCCGCCACGCTCGCCGAGCTGACCGAGTTCCTGGCCGACCGGCCGTGGCGGTCGCGGGTCGTGGTGGTGGACAACGGCAGCACCGACGGCACCGCCACCGCCGTCGCCGGTCATCCCGACGTGGTGGTCATCGGCTGTGCCCGCCCCGGCAAGGGCGCGGCCGTGCGCCGCGGCCTGGAGAGCAGCACGTCCCGGTTCGTCGGTTTCCTCGACGCGGACCTGTCCACCCCGGTGCGGACGCTGACCCGCGCGGTGGCGGAGCTGGAAGCGGGCGCGGCGGCGGCGATCGGGTCCCGGCACGCTCCCGGTGCCGAGCTGGTGATCCCGCAGCCGTTGAGCCGCAGGGTCGGCGGCGCGGTGTTCCGCGCGCTGGCCCGCCGCCTGGTGCCCGAGGTGCACGACACCCAGTGCGGGTTCAAGCTCTTCGAACGGGTGGCCGTGCAGCGGGCGCTGGCGGGGTGCCAGGTCGACGGGTTCGCGTTCGACGTGGAGCTGCTGCGGCGCATCCGGCTGGCCGGGGGGCGCATCGCCGAGGTGCCCGTGGCCTGGACCGACGACCAGCGGTCCACCTTCCGCCCCCTGCACGACGGCCGTGCGGCGTTCGCGGACCTGGTGCGCCTGTACCGGGCGAAGGCGGCGCTATGAGCACCCGGCGACAGGTGCTCGTGGTGTCCGGCTACGACCCGGCGGCGGAGGGCGAGCGGTACGTGCGCGAGGTCGTGCGGCGCTGGGCCGCCGGCGGAACGCGGGTCACGCTGGCGGTGACCGGCACGCCCGCCCACGAGGCCGTCACGGGGGTGGCGGTCCGGCGCTTCGCGCGGCCGGCCTCGCTGGTGGTGTGGGTGCTGCGGCACGCACACCGCTTCGACGCGGTGGTGGACGCGACCGACGGCGCGGTGGCCACGGCATGGCTGGCCGGGCGCGGGCGCATCCCCGTCGTGCGGCTGGAGCTGGGGTCGCACCGCGGTGGGCGCAAGCGGCTGCCGGTGCCGGTGCGCCTGGCGCGGTGGGCCGGCGACCGCCGCACAACGGTCGTGCTGTCCCCGTCGGCGCGCCACGAACTGCGCTGCCGCGTGGGTCTGCGTGGCCCCGTGCTCGTCGCACCGCCCGGTGCCGCGCCCGCGACCGGCAGCGGTGAGCGCGCCGACCACCCCGTGGTGGTGGCGCCCGCGCCCGAACGTCACCTGGACGCGCTGCTGCGGGGTCTTCCGCTCGTGCTGGCGCAGCACCCGCGGCTGCGGGTGGAGGTCCTCGGCGACGGGCCGGAACTGCCCAGGTTGGTGCGCATCGCGCACGACTTCGACGTCGCGCACGCGGTCGAGTTCCGCGGCCGGGTGTCCGCCGACGAGCGGGTGGCGGCGCTGCGCCGGGCGTGGCTGTTCGTCTCCGCGGCGGCCGGCGAGCTGCCCGCGCAGGCGGTTCTGCAGGCCGCCGCCCACGGCGTGCCGTGCGTGGCGCTCGACGCCGTCGGCGCCCGTGACTTCGTGCGGGTCGGCGAGGTCGCCGGCTCACCGGACGACCTCGCCCCTGCCGTCGCACGTCACCTCGCCCCGCAGGCGGACCCGCGGCAGGCGCAGGAGCTCGCCCGGCGCTGCCGCGACTGGGCCGGCGGCTTCCGGTGGGACCGCACCGCCGGGCTGCTGGCCGCCGCGGTGGAGCACGAGGTGCGCGCGACCCGCCGCGACGGTCCACGCCGCCGTGCCCGGTTCGACATCGCCACCGTGGTGCGGCTGCCGGCGGGTGCCCGCGTGCCCGCGGGCGCGCTGCGCGTGACCGACGAGGTCGTCGAGGCCGGTGGGTCGGTCAGCCTCCTGCTCAACGGCTGCGACGAGTTCGACGCAGTCGGCGTCCTGGACCGCCTCGGGATCGAGGGAGCGCGCGTGCGGCTGGCCACCCACGACGACCTGATGCTCGGCCCCCGCCCAGATGCTCCGCCCCCGGCCACCGAACCCACGAGGAAGGTCGACGACCGTGTCCACTCGCGCTGACACCAGGACCAGGGTGCTCACCTGGTCCGCGGTTGCCATCACAGCGTTCGCCCTGGCGTTGACCGCCCAGGTCCTCTACACCCGTGACGCGCACTGGGGTGTGCGCTACATGGCCGACCTGTGGGTCTACATCGCCAGCGGGCAGGCGGTGCGCGACGGCCAGTCCCTGTACGACGTGGTGATCATGTCACCCCTGTACGGGCCGATGCCGTACCTGTACCCGCCGCTGACCGCCGTGCTGTTCTTCGTCCCCTTGACCTTCCTGTCGTTCGGCACCGCCGGGCTGCTGTGGAACACCGCGACGTTGATCGCGCTGGGCGCGATCGTGTGGATCACCCTCGGTGTCGCCGACGTCCGCGCCCCCAGGACGCGCCTGGTGCTGACCGTCGTCGGCCTCGCCCTGGTGTTCTGCCTGCTGCCGACCCGCATCCACCTGATCTTCGGCCAGATCAACGCGTTCCTGGTGCTGCTGGTGCTGCTGGACTTCCGCCGCGACGCGGGCCGGTGGCGCGGCGTGGGCATCGGCGTGGCGGCCGGGCTGAAGGTGACGCCGCTGATCTTCATCGCCTACCTGCTGGTCACGGGCCAGTGGAAGGCGGCGCGGACGGCGGTGCTGGCGTTCGCGGGCACGGTCGCGGCGGGCTTCGCGGTGGCACCGGCCGACTCCCTGGAGTATTGGGGCGGCCTGGTGTTCCAGTCGTCGCGGGCGGGCGCCGTGTTCAGCACCCCCAACCAGTCACTGGCCGCGGCCATGGCCAGGGTGTCGCACAGCGAGGTGTTCGCCGGCTGGTGGATCGTCGTGCTGGCCCTGGTCGGTGTGCTGGGACTCGCGGTGGCCAGGTACGTCCACCACCGGGGCTCCGACTTCCTGGGCTTCTGCGCCGCGGCGCTCACCGGGCTGCTGGTGTCGCCGGTGAGCTGGGAGCACCACTGGGTGTACGTGGTCCCCCTGCTGGTGTGGCTGGTGGTGCGGGCCTGGCAACGGCGCTCGGCCGGCCTGTCCGCCGTGGCCGTGCTGCTCGTGGCGGTGTTCACGCTGCGGGTGTTCTGGTGGGTGGGCGTGCCGGAGTTCCCGGCGAAGCCGATGGACATGACCGCGGGCCAGCAGCTGGCCTCCTCGATGATGCCGGTCGCCGCACTGCTGCTGCTCCTGCTCGGGCCGCTGTGGGTCCGCCGGGAGTTCCGCGCTGCCTCGCAGGTCCGGTTGGGCAGCGGGGCCGGGGAACGCCGCGCGGGCCGGCCGGCACCGGTCGGTGTTGGGGCCGGCCCGGTCAGCGAACCGGAGGTGCGGTCGTCCTGATCTCGCGCCGGTGGCCGGGGCCGTTGCGGCCAGGAGGCGCGACGGTTCGCAGGGTGATTTTGCCGTCGTGACGATCAAGAGGGTTCTCGCAGGTCAGATACTGCGAGGACCCTCTTTCGATCCAGCTGCGCGCCCCGGCGTGGTCCGTTACCCTCTGCTCGCGTTGAGCAAGAGGTGACCCCGGGGGAAGCATGATCGATCCTGAGCAGCTGCTCAGCCAGTACGAAGGCAAGCTCGCGCAGGCGCAGGCCAAGAGCGACGCCATCCGCGAGAACCTCGCACACCTGCAGGTCACGGAGCGCAGTCCGGACGGGCAGATCGTGGTGACCGTCAACGACGCGGGCAACCTGGTCGCGTTGCAGCTCGGCCAGGCGTTGCAACGCAGGGACGGTGCGGCCGTCGCGCAAGACGTCATGCGCACCTTGCAGGCGGCGCAGAGCCGTATTGCGAGCGTTGTCCAGGAGTCGATGGCACCGCTGCTGGGTGCCGACTCCGAGACCATGCACTTGATGATGGACAAGCTGCGCAGCGCCCAGCCACCGCCTCCTCCTGAGCAGTACGCGCCGGGAAACGGAGGTTGGGGGCCGACAGAGGCTCGCTTGGGCTCCATTGAGGACGACACACCACCACCGCCGCGGCCGCAGCAGCCTCCTCGTCCGCCGCGGGATCGTCCCATCGATGACGACGACTTCGGCAACGGGAGCATCCTGCGATGAACTACCGCATCGATCTCGCCGAGATGGACGCCCACGCCAAGCGCGTGGACGAGATCGGCGGGCGCATCGGCACCGCCATCGGAGCGGGCAACGCGGCGTCGAACCCCGAAGCGTTCGGCCTGCTCGGGATTCCGCTCGCGGCCCTCTGCTCGGCCGCGCAGCACATGGCGATGAACACCCTCCACGACGCCGCTGAGGCCGCGCTCGACCACCACACGCGGGTCAAGGCGTGGCGTGAGGACGTCAAGAACAACGAGGAAGAGCAGACCAGCCGCTTCAAGACGGGCGATTCATGAGCACTCCGAGCATGGGGTCTGCTCCGGCCCCGGCCGAGAACCCGTTGGTCCGCAAAGGCCAGGACACCCCGAAGACCGAGGGCGCCGGGCTGTTCCACGACGTCACCGAGGCCGTGAGCGGCTTCTCCGATGGCAACTGGGCCGAAGGGCTGCTCAACCTCGCCAGCGCGGCAGGTGACATCGGCAAGGTGCTGACCGATCCGCTGGCATACCTGTTCAGCGCGGGCTTCGGCTGGATGTTCGAGCACGTCAGCTTCCTCAAGGAACCGCTCGACTGGCTGACCGGTGACCAGCAGACCCTCGACGGCATGGCGCAGACGTGGTCGTCGGTGTCGAGCTACCTCGACGAGATCTCCACCGACCTCAAGAAGGCCGTCGAGAACGATGCCGGGCAGTGGGTGGGCAGGGACTCGGCGAAGTACCGCGAGTTCGGTGCCGACCGTGCGGACACCTACGGTGCCGTCGGCACTGCGGCGCGTGGGATGTCGATCCTGATCACGATCTGCAAGACGATCCTCAAAGTGGTCCGCGACATCGTGCGCGACCTGATCACCGAGGCGATCGGCAAGCTGATCAGCATCTGCCTCCGCTGGGCGCCCGCCATGGCGGCGCTGGGCGCGGGTGTCGCCGGTGCCGTCGCCGAAGGTGTCCCTGTGGCGGTGCGCTACGCGCAGAAGTGCATCGAGTGGTGCCGGAAGCTCACCAGGGCGTTCGGCAAGGCGGGCGGTCTGTTCAAGAAGCTCGACGACGTCCTCGCCAACGCGAGCGTGAACCTCGCCAAGCGCGGCGACGACTTCGTGACCGTGCTGAAGCAGGGCGCGAACGCGGACATCGCACGGGCGATGAAGGACTTCAACGCCGCCGCCATGCTGAAGGACGCGGGAGCCGGCGCGAAGAAGGTCGTCATCGACGGCGTCACGGGTCTGCCGAAGGACATCGGCCCCGCCATGGCCGAGGAGTTCCGCAAGGAAGGCGCGAAGATCGTCGACAACCGGGGCTGGAAGGACTGGCGCGAGCTGAAAGCTGACCAGGAGGAAGAGGAGCGGGGCGGGTGAACGCCCTTCGGCGCGTTCTCGTCGCCCTGGTCGTTCCGCTGCTGGGCTACCTGCTCGGTGCCACGATCTTCAACCACTTCTGGAACCAGGTGGAACCAGGCGATCTGGCGAAAGCCGATCTGGTGGCCACGGCGAAGTCCTGCGAACGCCGCGGCCCGGTGGCGTTGCGGGGGTTCGGCTTCTACTACGAGTGCCGGGCCGACGTCCGAGTCAGGTCCAGTGGGGAGACGTACACGTCAACCGTGACGGGGTGGCTCACGCCCGAGGACATCGGCGAGCAGTACGCCGTCCACACCGTGCGGCACGGCAGGCCTCTGCAGCCGGACGTGCGGTCGGAGGGGCAGGTCTTCCTGGGCTGGCTGTGCACCTTCGGCTTCGCGATCGCGTTCCTGTTCTTGAACGTCTGGATCGCACGTCACGTGTGGCCCGATGCTCCTCGGCGCAAGCGCCGCATGCCGATCAGGTACGAGCCGCCTCAGCCGTGAGCAGTCACGTCGGGTCAATCAGGACCCGACGTGACTGAGCAGCTGCCGGCATCACCGGCCAGACCCGTCCGGTGCTGGAACCGCCCCCACCACCGGCCCGCACGGACGGTCGCCGAGGTGCGGCGGCACGGTCGGTGGAGGTGCGGATGCCGCCAAGCCTTACCCTGATCAGCTTGAACAGGCCCGAGGGAGAAGCGATGGACATCCGTCACCGGAACAACGTCACGGTCACCGGCGCGACCGGCGGCCCGACCGTGGTGCTGGCGCACGGCTTCGGCTGCGACCAGAACATGTGGCGGCTGATCGTCCCCGCGCTGTCGCAGCGGTACCGGGTGGTGTTGTTCGACTACGTGGGGTCGGGTGGCTCGGACCTGTCGGCGTGGAGCACCGAGCGGTATTCGAGCCTGGAGGGGTACGCCCAGGACGTCGTGGACGTCTGCGACGAGCTGGAGCTCGAGCAGGCGGTGCTGGTGGGGCATTCGGTCAGCGCCATGGTCGGGGTGCTGGCCGCGCGGATGGCGCCGCGGCGGATCGGGTCGCTGGTGATGGTGGCGCCCTCGCCCTGCTACATCGACGACGCCGGCTACCGCGGTGGGTTCACCGCCGAGGACATCGACGAGCTGCTGGTCTCGCTGGAGTCGAACTACCTGGGCTGGTCCTCGGCGATGGCGCCGGTGATCATGGGCAACCCGGAGCGGCCGGAGCTCGGGCAGGAGCTCACCAACAGCTTCTGCGCCACCGACCCCGACATCGCCAGGGTGTTCGCCCGCACCACGTTCCTGACCGACAGTCGTGCCGACCTGGCCGGTGTCGCGGTGCCCACGCTGGTGCTGGAGTGCGCTGAGGACGTCATCGCGCCCCGTGAGGTCGGTGCGTTCGTCCACGCCGCCATCCCGTCCTCGCGCCTGGTCACCCTCGACGCCACCGGGCACTGCCCGCAGCTGAGCGCGCCCGAGGCCACCGCAGAGGCGATCCTGGACTTCCTCGGGACCCGCCCGTGATGTGCCGCGCGGACGGCGCGTCCGCCGAGGACGCGCCGGAGCCCACCCACACCGGGAGCGGTGTGGACCCGGGTCAGACCGGCAGCACGGACGCGGCGTTCACCGCTCTGCTGGAGGACAGCGCGGAGGACCTGTACGACGCGGCGCCCTGCGGCTACCTGTCCACGATGATGGACGGCACCATCGCGAAGATCAACGCCACGTTGCTGGACTGGCTGGGCCTGACCCGTGAGGCCGTGGTCGGCCGGAAGCGGTTCGCCGACCTGCTCACCGTCGGCGGCAAGCTGTACCACGAGACGCACTTCGCGCCGTTGCTGCGCATGCAGGGCGAGCTGCGGGGCATCGCCCTGGAGATGAAGGCGTCCGGTGGCAGGCGGTTGCCGGTGCTGGTCTCGTCGACGCTCAAGCGCGGTGACGGGGGAGAGCCGCTGCTGATCCGCACCACGGTGTTCGACGCCTCCGACCGCCGGGCCTACGAAGAGGAGCTCCTGCGTCGCCGGCAGGAAGCCGAACGGGCCTACGCTGCGGCCGAGCAGGCCCGGCTGCAGGCCGAGGCCGACCGGGAACGACTGGCCGCGACGCTGGCGGTGCTGCAGCAGACCCTGCTGCCGCCGTCACTGCCGGCGGTGCCCGGCGTGGAGCTGGCCGGGCACTACCACACCGCTTCTCCCGACCAGCTCGGCGGAGACTTCTACGACGTCTTCCCGCTGACGGACGACACGTGGGGTTTCTTCCTGGGCGACGTGTGCGGCAAGGGTGTCGAGGCCGCGGCGCTGACCTCGCTGAGCCGCTACACCCTGCGGGCCGCCGCGCACCACGACCCCGACGACCCCGTCGCGGTGCTCAGCGCCCTCAACACGGCCCTGCTGCACGACCCGAGCGTGGGCATCCGGTTCTGCACCGTCCTGTACGGCACCCTCCGCCCGGCCCACGACGGTGGCGTGACCGTGCGGCTGGCAGGCGGCGGGCATCCTCCGGCGTTCCACCTCTCGGCAGGTGACGACGGCGGTGGCGACAGGGGGGTGCGGCCGGTCGAGCTGCCGGGAGCGATGCTGGTCGGCGCGCTGTCCGGTGCGCGTTTCGTCACGACCACCGTCGACCTCGAACCGGGTCAGGCCCTGCTGCTCTACACCGACGGCCTGACCGAGGCCCGGGACGCCGACGACCAGTTGCTCGACACCGAGGGTGTCGCCGCGATGCTGGCGGCGCGCACCGGCCCCTGCACCGCGGCTGCTGTCGTGGCCGACACCGTCGCCTTCCTCGCCGGACTGCCCAACGGCACCGATGACGACGTCGCTCTGCTCGCCCTCGGTGCCCCCGGTGCCGGCGCGGCGACCGCCGGGTCGTCCACCGCCGCCGTGTCGGTCACCGCGTCCGAGCCGAACCATGTGCCGATCGGGAGCACCGACCGTCCATGACCAGAGCTTTCCGCCTTGAAGTGCGGCACGCCGGTGCCGGCCACGCCCTGATCGCCGTCAGCGGCGAGCTCGACCCGCTCACCGCACCCCGCCTCCGCGAGCGAGGTCTGTCCCTGCTCGCTGAGGGAACTCCGCACCTGCTGCTCGACATGTCGGAAGTCGACTTCTGCGACTCGTCGGGCCTGAGCGTCGTCATCGCGCTGTGGGCACAGGCGAACGCCAGTGGCGGCAGCCTGGCGCTGGCCGCCGTTCCGGACCGCCTCAGCCGCCTGCTGCGCATGACGGCAACCGACACCCTCATCCCCGTCCGGCACGCCGACGACTTCGGCAGGTCTGAGCCGGAACCGAGCTGACGCCTCAGTTCTGCGCCGCGCGGCAGCTCAGCTCCGCCCACACGACCTTGCTCGTCGTGGTCACGACGCATCCCCACCCGCGGGACAGCTGCGTCACCAGGAGCAAGCCGCGGCCCCGGTCCTCGCCCAGCCGGGAGGAGCCAAGCCGGGGGAGGGTCGTCCGGTCGCCGTCCTCGACGTCGATGTGCAGTGTGGAGTCCGGCAGCTGGCACACGCGCAAGCCGATCGGCGGCCGACCGTGGTCGTAGGCGTTGCTGACCAGCTCCGTGACGAGCAGCTCGGCGTCCTCCACGCAGTCGGTTTCCAGGTGCGACAGTGCCTTCCGCAACGAGCGCCGCAGCTCGCCCAGCGGCGGTGTCGCGACTCCCGGCAGGTCCACGTCCAAGATCAGCTCTGGATGCCCGTCGGAAGCGCCTGTCATGGGTTCTCCCGGGAGGTGCGGTGTGCACGGGCGTCCCTCCGGTGTACCCGATCGGGGCACGTCAAAATCACCGCTGTCAGGTCGCCGGGAGACCGGGGCGCGACACCCGGCGACGGCTGCGACGCCGCACGCCTCGGTGCACGCCCGGCCGGCTCAGGTGCCGTGGCGCACCGCCACCACCGCGATGTCGTCGGTCGCCGGCTGGTCGCCGACCATCGTGGCCATGGCCTGTGCGCACGCCGCTTCCGGGTCGACCGCGGAGATGACGCGGCACAGCCGCTCCAGGCCGTCGTCGAGGTCCTCACCCCGGCGTTCGACGAGACCGTCGGTGTAGAAGATCATCAAGGCTCCCGGCGGCACCTCGACGTCGATGCTGCGCCGGCCTGTGCTCCCGAGGTCGAACCCGATGGGCGGGCCGATGTGGGCGGGCAGGAAGCAGGTCTCGTGACCGGGCGTCGCGAGGAGCGGAGGCAGGTGGCCGGCCACGGCGATGCGCATGTGGTCGGTCGCCGTGTCGATGACGGCGTAGGCGACGGTGGCCATGGTGCCGGTCTCGAAGTGGCTGGCTTTGCGGTCGAGCTTGCCGAGCACGTCCGCGGGGTCGGGGTAGTCCATCGCATAGGCGCGCAACGCGCTCCTGAGCCGCCCCATCACGACGGCGGCCCGCAGCCCGTTGCCGGCGACGTCGCCGATCACCACGCCGATGCGCGCGCCGGGCAGCTCGAACACGTCGTACCAGTCGCCGCTGACACCGCTGTCCGTGCCGGGGACGTAGCGGGCCGCCAGCTCCCAGCCCTCGGTGCTCGGCAGCCTCGACGGCAGCAGGCTCTCCTGCAGCATCGCGGCCGCGGCGCGTTCGGAGCGGGTCCGGTCCACGTAGACCCCGACGGCGAGCCGGTCGGCCACCAGCTGCAGCGCCTCGACCTCCTCGCCGGTGAACCGGCGAGGCGTGGTGCTGCCGACGTGCACGACCCCGGTCAGCTCGCCCTCGGCGATCATCGGCACGCCCAGCAGCGCCCGCAGCCCGTGCTCCCACAGCAGCGGGTTGACCACCGTCGACTCGTCGACGCGGTGGAGCTGAACAGGTTCCCGGCGCTGCGCCACGGTGCCGGCGAAACCCTTGCCGACCGGCACGCGCACCCCCTGGAACACTTCCTCCTCGAAGCCGGACGTGGCCCTGGCGACCAGCTGCGTGCCGCTGCGGTCCACCAGCAGGACGGTGACGGTGTCGACGGCGAGCAGCTCACGGGTGCGCTCCAGCAGGACCTCCATGAGCTTGCCGAGGTCGAGCTGCTTGAGAGGCGGGTCCGTGACCGCGTTGAGCGCCCGCAGCCGGATCAGCGGAACTCCGACCTCTGCCATCGTGCCTCCCATCGAGGCGGGTGCCTGCGCGACATTATGTCGTGCGGTCACCGCCTTTTCACGGCCGGCCGCGCCTGTGACCAGCCGAACGGTCCACGAGCACGGCCCGCGGGCGTCACCGCCGGGCTCACGGTGACCGCTTGAGCTGCGGTCGTCCGGTTCGTTGGGCAGCATGGCTGCATGACCCAGCGCAGTTCCACGCCAGCGCAAGGCGCTTCTCCGCTGACCGCCGACGCGAACGCGACAGCTCACCGCTTCGTCGACGTCGGGGGAATGCAGGTCTTCTACCGCGAAGCAGGCCCGAGTGACGCGCCTGTGCTGTTGCTCCCGCACGGCTATCCGTGTTCGTCGTACCAGTACCGGCGGCTCATGCCGGCACTGGCGGACCGGTGGCGCCTGGTGGCCCCGGACTACCCCGGCTTCGGCCTGAGCGACACGCCACCGGCTGATTCCTTCGGCTTCGACTTCGACGCTTACGCGGGCTTCCTCGAAGCCTTCTGTGATGAGCTGGGCCTTGACCGGTATGCCCTGTACCTGCACGACTACGGTTCGCAGATCGGCCTGCGGCTGGCCATCCGGCGTCCTGACCGCGTGACCGCCCTCATCATCCAGAACGGCGACATCTACGAGGACACGCTCGGACCCAAGTACGAGCAACTCCGGGAGTACTGGCGCGATCCGTCGGACAGCAACCGCGCGGCGCTCGAAGAAGCGGTGTGCGAAGAGGGTTTCCGCGACGAGTTCGTCGGCGAGGTTCCTGCTGACCAGGCCGCGCGGATACCACCGGAACTGTGGAAGCTCCACTGGCCGTTGATGAACACGCCGCAGCGGCGGGACATCATGCGGAAGCTGATGGAGGGCTTGAAGGACAACCTTGAATGGTTTCCGCGTTATCAGGCCTATTTGCGCGAACACCAGCCGCGGACGCTCATCGTCTGGGGGCCGAAGGACGGCTACATGCCCGAGGAATCCGCACGCGCCTACCTGCGCGACATCCCGGAGGCGGAGCTGGTGCTCACGGACGGCGGCCATTGGCTGCTCGAGACGCATTTCGAGCAGGCCGTCCCGGTGATCCGCCGCTTCCTGTGCCGTCTCGACGCGGTGTGACGGGGGACCGTTTCCGCGCGTGCGGGTCGGTGTCCGGTCACAGCTCGGCGCGGTGCCGCACCTCGTTGATCGTGGTCACCACCAGGCTGGTGGGCGCGTCGGTGCGGATGCGGCGCCGCGGTTGGTGAGAAAGGTACTCGTCGTGAGCAAATCACACGTAATGGATCAGGGGGTATCGCTGTCCGTGACCACCGCTCTCACTGTGTGGTGCATGATCAGGACTGCCGTCGGGCACCACGGCGCGTGAAGGCGGTGGTGATGACGGCCGGTCGCGTGGTGATCAGCTCGCTGACCACCACGCGACCGGGAGGATCAGATGCCGCAGCTCGGTGCGGACCAGAAGCGGCTCGACTTGTGCGCGACGTGCACGTGGTCGTTGTGGCCGGTGTAGCCGGGGCCGAGGATCTCGTTGAAGCCGTGGTTGCGGGCCTGCTTGGCGAGGGCGCAGAAGCCCTGCGGGCCGGCGCCGAGGTCCACGGCGTCGCCGTAGAGGTGGCGGCTGCCCGAGGCGCCGCCGACGGCGTTGTTGCAGGAGACGCTGCGGAAGCCGCCGTTCACGTCGATGGGGCGGTCGCCCATGGCGTGGCGCATGGCCTGCAGCTTCCACATGGAGACCAGGGCGTTGGCCTTGGCGGTGGCAGCGGAGACGTTGCCGCCGGCCCAGGTGGAGTTGCAGTTGTTGAGCTCGTCGTAGGTGAAGTTGACCGGCGTGCAGTCGTTGTCCTGCAGGGCGTAGATCTTCGAGAAGGTGGCCGCGCCGGCGATGCCGTCGGCGCCGAGGCCGTAGGCCTGCTGGAAGCGGGTGACGGCGGCCTTGGTGGCGGGACCGAACTGGCCGTCGATGCCGAGCACGGCGCCGTAGCCGGGGTAGCCGGCGACCCTGATCTGCAGCTGGCGGACGTCCTCGCCCGACGCGCCCTGCGACAGGGTGCGGTTCCAGGTGTAGCAGGCGTCGGCCGCCTCCACGGGGGCCGCGGCCGCGACGGCGGGGGTGACGGCGCCGAGGAGCAGTGCGAGCAGCGGTAAGACCAAACGGAGTTTCATGGCAAGCGCTACCTTTCGATCACAGGGAGTGCAGCCTGTCGAGGGCCTGTCCGGTTTGTCAACGACCAACGAAGTGAACTCTTAGTTGGGTCAGGAGGAACCGCCGGACGGGCGGCAGCGCGTGCCGACGGGTGGGGGCGCTGTGCCGGGACCGCGCAAAGGCTCCACTGTGGAGGGCTGTCCCCCGTGCGAGCTACCCGCGGATGTCCACTGCGTGGTGACGATTTGCGGGGCTCGGGTCCCTAGCGTTCCCGGTAGCCGCGGCACGACGGCCGCGGACGGCTGGTGAGGGACGGGACATGCGACTGTTGGTGCAGTTCGGGGCGGTGGCGCTGGTCGCTTTCGCCGGGAGCGCGGTGGTCGGGCTGGCGGGGTGGAACACGCCGTTGACGCTGGTGTTCGGGCTGGTGGCGGCCGGGGTGGCGCTGTGGGTGTACGCGCTGGTGGTGCGGCGGACCGAACACCGGGTGGCGGACGAGGTCGCGCTCGCCGGGTCGGCGGGGGCGCTGGGCAGGGGAGTGGCGATCGGGCTCGGGATGTTCGGGGCGGTCATCCTGAACATCGCCCTGCTCGGCGGGTACGAGGTGCGCGGGTTCGGGTCCGCGTCGGGTGCGGTGGCGCTGCTGGGGTTCACGGCGGTCGCGGTGGTCGTGGAGGAGCTGCTGTTCCGCGGGGTGCTGTTCCGCATCGTCGAGCAGCGGCTCGGGACGTGGCTCTCGCTGGTGCTGACCGGGGTGGTGTTCGGGGCGGCGCACCTGTTCAACGAGCACGCCACCGTGTGGGGTGCGGTGGCCATCGCCGTGGAGGCCGGGTTCATGCTGGCCGCGGTCTACGCCGCCACGCGCACCCTGTGGGTGCCGATCGGGGTGCACTTCGGCTGGAACTACGCGCAGGGCGGCATCTTCAGCACCAGCGTCTCCGGCACGGACGCGCCGAAGGGGCTGCTGGACGGCGTCACGTCCGGGCCGTACCTGCTCAGCGGCGGTGACTTCGGGCCGGAGGCGAGTGCGTACTCGGTGCTGGGCGGGGTCGTGGTGACCGTCGTGTTCCTGTGGCTCGCGAAGCGGCGCGGGAACCTCGTGCCCCGTCGCCGGCGCGCGGTCACCGCGACTACGCTCGCCGCGTGATCAGCCTCCGCCGGGTCCCGGACCTGTGGCGCCGCTGGGACGTCACGGTCAGGGACGCCCCGCTGGCACTGGCGCTGGTGCTCGCCTCCTTCGTGCCCGCGCTGCACAACCGCGGCACGCACCTGGGTGACCTGCCGACCCGGCCGATGGACGCGCTGGCGCTGGTCGTGATCGCGGTGGAGTGCCTGCCGCTGGTCGTGCGCAGGCGGTGGCCGGTCATCTGCCTCGCGCTGGTGTGCGTGGGATTCGCCGCCGACCAGCTCCTCGGCTACCACGCCGTCGCCGGCACGGCGCTGCCGATCGCGCTGCTGAGCACCGGGCTGCACCTGCGCCGGTTCCGGCGCACCACAGCGGTTCTGGTGTCGGTGGCGTACGTGCCGCTGGCGGTCGCGCTCGACCGGGACGGGTCGCAGGAGGGCGTCGCCGGATTCGTCACGTTCTACCTGGCGCTCGCCCTGGCGTGGGGGATCGGGGCGTGGCTGCGGCTGGCGCAGGACGCGGAGGAGGAACGGCGGCGGCACGTCGCCGCCGAGACGCGGGTCGCGGAACGCACGCGGATCGCACGCGAGCTGCACGACGTGGTGACCCACCACGTGACGGCGATGGTGGTGCAGGCGGAGGCGGCGCGGTACCTGACCGCCGCCCCCGAACGGCTGGAGCAGGCGCTGACCGCGATCACGGACATCGGCCGCCGGTCGATCGCGGACCTGCGGCAGCTGCTGGAGCTGCTGAACCCGGACCACGGCGGGGACGTGCGGGCGCCGTCGGTGGGCGACCTGGGCGCGCTCGTCGAGCAGACCCGGCAGGCCGGGCAGCCGGTGGAGTTCGTCGAGGAGGGCGCACCGGTGGCGGGCAGCGCGAAGGTGGTGGCGTACCGGGTGGTGCAGGAGGCGTTGACCAACGCCCTGAAGCACGCGCACGGCAACCGGACGACGGTGCACGTGCGGCACGGTGAGAGCGAGGTCGTGGTGGAGGTCGGAACGGACGGCGCGGGGCCGGCCGCCGCGGCACCGGGTGGCAGCGGGCGGGGGCTCGCCGGGCTGCGGGACCGGGTCGGCGTGCTCGGCGGCGAGTTCAGCGCGGGCCGCAGGGACGGCGGTTTCGTGGTGACCGCACGGATTCCGGCGGTGGTCCGCCCGTGACGCGCGTGCTGGTCTGCGACGACCAGGCGTTGATCCGCACCGGGTTCGCGACGATCATCGACGCGCAGCCCGACCTCCAGGTGGTCGGCGAGTGCGGGGACGGGCGGGCCGCGGTCGACCTGACCGCGCGGCTGAACCCGGACGTGGTCGTGATGGACGTCCGGATGCCCGTGCTCGACGGCATCGAGGCGACCCGGCTGCTCGCGGGCGCCGGCGTGGCCAGCCCGGCCAGGGTGCTGGTGGTGACGACGTTCAACCTCGACGAGTACGTCTACGAGGCGCTGCGGGCCGGCGCCAGCGGGTTCCTGCTCAAGGACGCCCCGCCGGCGCAGCTGCTGCACGGCATCCGCACGGTCGCGGCCGGTGCGGCGCTGCTCGCGCCCGAAGTGACCCGCCAGCTCGTCGGCCGCTACGCCGAACGGATCCGGCCGGTCGGCGGGCCCTGGGAGGTCCCGCTGACCGCGCGCGAGCTCGAGGTGCTGCGGCTGATCGCGGACGGCCTGTCGAACAGCGAGATCGCCGGCGCGCTCGTGATCAGCCACGAGACGGTCAAGACGTACGTGTCGCGCATCCTCACCAAGCTCGACCTCCGCGACCGGGTGCAGGCCGTGGTCTACGCGTTCCGGCACGGCCTGGTGGCGTAGCGCCTTTCCCGGGTGACTTTTCCACCGCCATGACCTGCACCGAGTCCGCTAATCACTGATCATCACGTAGTGTTTCCTTGTGATTTCGCAGAGTCATCGGTACGGTAAATGCTCTGGGAGCGCTCCCAATCCGCCGCCGCTGTTGATCGACCACCGGTTAATGGAGGCTCATACATGCGTACGCGCAGCACCTCCGGTTCCGTCACCCGACGGCGGGGCGCCATCGTGCTCATCGGCGTGCTGATCAGCACGTTCCTGTGGGCCCCGTCGGCTCAGGCGCACGGAACCATCATCAGTCCGGCCACTCGCGCCTACCAGTGCTGGCAGGCGTGGGGCAGCCAGCACACCAACCCCGCGATGCAGCAGCAGGACCCCATGTGCTGGCAGGCCTTCCAGGCCAACGCCGACACCATGTGGAACTGGATGAGCGCGCTGCGGGACGGGCTCGGAGGCAACTTCCAGGGCGCCACCCCGAACGGGCAGCTGTGCAGCAACGGGTTGGCACGCAACAACTCGCTGAACGTGCCCGGCCGCTGGCGGACCACCAACGTGAGCAGCAACTTCACGATGCACCTGTACGACCAGGCGAGCCACGGCGCCGACTACTTCCGCGTCTACGTGAGCAAGAACGGGTTCGACCCGACCACGCAGAGCCTGGGTTGGGGCAACCTCGACTTCATCACGCAGACCGGCCGGTTCGCCCCGGCGAAGGACATCAAGTTCAACGTCTCGACCTCCGGCTACCGGGGTCACCACGTCGTCTTCACCATCTGGCAGGCGTCCCACCTCGACCAGGCCTACATGTGGTGCAGTGACGTGAACTTCGGCTAGTCCGCAGCAGCGGGAGTGGAGGGGCCCGGCCCGGCGCGCGGTGCACGCCGGGGCCGCATCCGGGCCTTCCTCCGCCACCGCGCCGCTCAGCCGTTCGAGCAGCTGGAACCGTTGAGGGAGAACGAGGACGCCGCGGCGGCGTCACCGCTGTGGGTGGCCTGGAATCCGATCTCGACGGACCCGTTCGGTGCGATCACGGCGTTGTGGCTCACGTTGCGTGCCGTGACCTGGCCGCTCGTCGGCGAGTAGCCGGCGTTCCAGCCGCCGGCGATGTTCTGACCACCGGGCAGCGTGAAGGCGAGCGACCAGCCGTTGACCGCGGTGGTCCCGGTGTTGGTGATGGTGATCCGCTCGGTCAGGCCGTTGTTCCAGGCGGTGACGCTCGCCTTGACGGCACACGGTCCCGGCACCGGCGGGTTCGGGTCGCTGCCACCGGTGATGCCGAAGAACTCCAGCGCGACCGCGGCCATGCCGGCCGACGGCAGGCTGTGTCCCGCGCCCTGGATGCTGTACGCCTCGACCTTGTCCGAGAACCTGCTGCGGTTCCAGCCCGGTCGCGGCGTGTCGGTGGACGTCGGCGTCTGGCTCAGGCCGAACACGTTGGTCCACTGGTCGACCTCCTCCTGCAGCAACGAGTACGGCACGAGGTTGTCGGCGGTTCCGTGCCACAGCTGCATCTTCGGCCGCGGGCCGGTGTAGCCGGGGTAGGCCTGGCGGACGGCGTCACCCCACTGCTGCGGCGTGCGGTTCATGGTGCCGTTGGTGCACTTGCCGCCGGGCGGGTAGTCCGCGGCGTTGGCGAAGCAGTTGAACGGGACGCCCATGAACGCCGCGCCCGCCTTGAAGACGTCCGGGTACACCGCGAGCATGTGGTTGGTCATCATGCCGCCCGACGACGAACCGGTCGCGAACACCCGGTTCGGGTCCCCGCCGTAGCGCTGCTGGACGTAGGTCACCATCGACACGATCGACACCGGGTCGCTGCCGCCGCCGCGCCGCTTCGCCACGTCCGACCAGGTGTCGAAGCACTTGCCGAACCCGGCTTCCTGCTGCGCGCTCGGGTAGATCACGACGTAGCCGTACCGGTCGGCGAGCGAGGCGAACTCGCTGCCGGAGTAGAAACCGGGACCCGAGCCGCCACAGCCGTGCATCGCGACGACGATCGCCGGTTTGGCCGGCCGGTTGTCCGGCACGTAGACGTGCATGCGCATCCCGCCGGGGTTGGCGCCGAAACCGGTCACCTCCACCAGTGACGCGGCGGACGCCGGGGACGCGAGCAGGAGCGCGGCTGTGGCGATCAGGGCGCTGACGAGCGCTGTGAACGTGGTGGCACGTGTGGTCATCGTCGACCTCCGGTCAGAGATTCGGGATCTCCCAGGAGGTTCCCGAAGGTATTCAGATCGGTGACGGTCGTCAAGATTGTGACCAACGAATGCGGTACGTCGTTCGACGAACAAGTCCGATGTGGACGATGTGGTGCTCAAGGGGTCGGACCGCTCCAGGAGTCGTGCCCCCGGATCACGCGTGCCGGCGCGGCACCCACACGACCAGGTTCGCGAACAGCGCCCCGAGGACCACGACCCCGAGCATGCCGCCCACCACCCAGTGCGCCTGGTCGTTGTCGGCCAGCGCGGCGCTGACGACCCGGCCGTCGCGCAGGTCGTAACGGACCGTCACGCGGTCGCCGGGGTTGCGGGCCGGGCCGTTCTCCGACAGCGTCGCGACCTGCCTCGTGCCGTCGGGCAACGGGTACTCGACCTTGACCGAGACGCTCTTGCCCGACTTCAGCCGTTCCTGGACGGTGCCCTCCGAGCCGGCCCACGACCGCTGCTCGGTCGCGGACTGGACGAGCAGCACCAGGCCCAGGACCGCACCGGCCAGCACGAGCCCGGACACCGCCCGGGCCGTGATCGACTTCTTCGCCACGACGCCTCCTTCCTCCACAAGATCGCCGGAGCGGCCCCGGACGTGACAGGCGGTCAGCGGTGCTCGCGGAACGGGTCGAGGCCTACCGCCCCGCGCTGACCGGCGAGCAGGCCGGGGTCGTCATCGACGTGCTCACCCGGACCGTGCTCAGCCACGCCGTGCAGCCCACCGGCGGCCCGGCGGCCACGGTCGACGGCCTGGCCTGGATGGCGTCGCGGGTGCTCGCCGAGCCCGCGCGCAAGCCGTTGCGCCACGGCTGACCGAACCGGACGGGCCCCGCGCACCGAACCACCACGGGACGGCAGCGGAGGAGGAACCGGTGAGCGGACTGCCCGGCGTGCTCGACAGCGCGATGGACCGGCTCGTGGTCCCCGGCTACTCGCGGTGGGGTTACCGGCTGCGCCGCGCCGGCTGGCCCGCGACCGACCCCGAACCCGGTGCGCTGCGCGGCGGGCTCGCCGTCGTGACCGGTGCGGGGACGGGACTGGGCAAGGCCACCGCGCTCGGGCTCGCCCGCCTCGGCGCCGCGGTCGTGCTCGTGGTGCGCGACGAGGTCAAGGGCAGGGCCGCGCGGGACGAGATCATCGCCGCCGTTCCCGGCGCCGTGGTCTTCGTGCGGCTGTGCGACGTGTCGAGCCTGGCCTCGGTGCGCCGGTTCGCGAGCGACCTGCTGGGCGAGTTCGACCGCGTGGACGTGCTGGTGCACAACGCCGGGACCATGCCGGCGAAGCGCGCCACCAGCGTCGACGGCCACGAGCTGACGCTCGCCACGCACGTCCTCGGGCCGTTGCTGCTGACCGAGCTGCTCCGCTCGCTGCTGGTGTCCTCACCGGACGCGCGGGTCGTGTTCGTGTCCTCCGGCGGCATGTACACCCAGCGGCTGCGCGCGGGTGACCCCGAGTACCGCGACGGCGAGTACCGCGGCGCCACCGCGTACGCCCGGACCAAGCGGATGCAGGTCGCGCTCGTCCCCGTGCTGGCCGAGCGGTACCGGGCCGGCGGCATCGGCGTGCACGGCATGCACCCCGGCTGGGCCGACACACCGGGGGTCGCGAGCTCGCTGCCCGGTTTCCACCGGCTGACCCGGCCGTTGCTGCGCACCGCGGAGGAGGGCGCGGACACCGTCGTGTGGCTGGCCGCGACCAGCCCGGTCCCGCGCACCGGCCGGTTCTGGCACGACCGGCGCGAGCGGACCACGCACTACCTGCCGACCACGGCCGAACGGCGTGCCGACATCGCCGCGTTCTGGGCCTACTGCACGAACGCCGCCGGCCTCGTGCCGTGACGGCTCACCGGACCCCGGCCGGGCCGTTGCTCCCGCCGAGGTCGTCGCGCCGGCGCGGCACCGGACCCCGGCGCGGTCACGACCTGACCGCGCCTCGGGTGCGTCGGCGACAGTTCCAGCACGACCTGCGCGCGTCGGCCCCCTCGCGTGCGAGCCGGTCCACGACCTCGTCGAAGTACCGCGTGATCGCAGCCCGGAAGCCGGGGTGTGCCGCCGGGCGCTCTCAGCCCCGCGCCCGTGCGACGAAGTCGCGGTACCAGTGGAAGCTGGCGCGCGGGGTCCGCTGCTGGGTCGCGTAGTCGACGTGGACCAGGCCGAACCGGTGCTTGTAGCCGTGCGCCCACTCGAAGTTGTCGAGCAGCGACCAGCAGAAGTAGCCGCGCAGGTCCACGCCGGCGGCCAGCGCCGCGGCGATGTGGCCCTCCAGGAACGCGATCCGGTCGGTGTCCTGGAGGTCCTCGGTGTCCGGGTAGACGCAGCCGTTCTCCGTCACGTAGATCGGCGGCAGCTGCGGGTGCCGGGCGCTGAGGTCGCTCAGCGCGGTCGTGATCCCGACCGGTTCGACCGGCCAGCCCATGCCGGTGCGCGGCACGTCCGGCAGCCGGGTCGTGTCGACGCCGATGTCGTGCGCGGTGCGCTTGGCCGGGTCGGGCTCGCGGTGCGGTGCGTCGGCGACGTGCAGCCGGTAGTAGTAGTTCAGGCCCACGTAGTCCAGCGGCTGCCCGATGACCGCCAGGTCGCCGTCGTGGCGGAACGAGAAGTCCGTGAGCTCGCCGTACATCGACGTCATCTCCTCGGGATAGGTGCCGCCGAAGAGCGGGTCGGTGAACTGGCGGCGCAGCAGCACGTCCTGCCGGGTGGCCGCGGCCACGTCGGCGGGCGAGTCGCTCACCGGCACGGTCGGCGACTGGTTGAGGACGATGCCGAACTCCTGGCCGGGCACGCCGTTGGTGCGCATGGCCTCCACCGCCAGACCGTGCCCCACCAGCAGGTGGTGGGCGGCGGCGAGGGCGCCGTGGCCCTCGCGGGCACCAGGTGCGTGCCGGCCCTCCGCGTAGCCCACGACCGACGAGCAGTACGGCTCGTTCAGCGTGGTCCACTTGCTGACGACGTCCGCGAGCGCGTCGTGCACGATCGCCGAGTAGTCGGCGAACCGCAGGGCCGTGTCGCGGACCCGCCAGCCGCCGCGGTCCTCCAGCGCCTGCGGCAGGTCCCAGTGGTAGAGCGTGACGAACGGCTCGATGCCGTTGTCCCGCAACGTGTCCACGAGCCTGCGGTAGAAGTCGAGGCCGCGCTGCTCGACGCGGCCGCGGCCCTCGGGCAGGATTCGCGACCACGACACCGAGAAGCGGTACGCGTCGACGCCGAGGTCGACGAGCAGGCGGACGTCCTCTGCCCACCGGTGGTAGTGGTCGGCGGCCACGTCACCGGTGTCACCGTTCGCGACGGCACCGGGTACCGCGGCGAAGGTGTCCCAGATGGACGGACCACGGCCGTCGAGGGCCGCCGCTCCCTCGATCTGGTAGGCCGAGGTCGCCACGCCCCAGCGGAAGCCGGCCGGAAAGTTCACTGCTTGTCTCCTCTGCGAGGGGTCAGCCCTTGACGGCGCCCGACATGATGCCGCCGACGATCTGGCGGCCGAACAACAGGAACACGGCCAGCACGGGGACCGTGCCGATCGTGGCGGCGGTCAGCACGAGCGTGTAGTCCGTGGTGTAGCCACTGGCCAAGGTGGACAGCGCGGTCTGCACCGTCGGGTTCTCCGGCACCAGCACCACCAGCGGCCAGAAGAAGTCGTTCCACGCCTGCATGAACGTGAACAGCCCCAGCACCGCCGCCGCCGGGCGGGCCGCGGGCAGCGCGACGTGCCAGAACAGCCGCAGCGAGTGGCAGCCGTCCATCCGGCCGGCCTCCAGCAGCTCGTTCGGGATCGCGCGCTCGAAGTACTGGCGCATGAAGAACACGCCGAACGCGGTCACCAGGCCCGGCACGATCACCGCGTGGATCTCGCCCGCCCAGCCGAACTCGGCCATCATCATGTAGAGCGGGATGATGCCGAGCTCGGTCGGGATCGCCTGGGTGGCGATGATGAGCAGCAGCAACACGTTGCGGCCGCGGAACTTCAGCTTGGCGAACGCGAACCCGGCCAGCGTGGAGAACAGCACCACCGACACCGTGACCGTGCCGGCGACGATGATCGAGTTCATCAGCGCCAGCGCGAAGTCGGTGGTGTCGAAGACGCGGGCGATGTTCTCGAAGAGGTGGCCGCCGGGCACCAGGACCGGGGGCACGCTGTCGATCGCGTCCGGTGTCTGCGAGGACACCACGAACGACCAGTACACGGGGAAGGCCGACCCGGCGAGCACGGCGATCAGCGCGGCGTAGGTCCAGGGACCGGCCACGCGCCGGGCCAGCCGGCGGGCCCGCGCCGACGGCCCGGTGGGGCGCGCCGGTGCGGGACGCTCCAGCACAGCGGTCATGGGGTCACTCCGTCCGGATCCGCTTGGTCACCAGGTAACCGATCCCGGCGACGATGATCGTGGCGATGGCCAGCACGACCGCGATCGCCGAGCTGTAGCCGAAGTCGTAGTTCGTGAAACCCTGCTCGTACAGGTACAGCGCCGCGGTCTGGAACTGCCGGTCCGAGCCGCCGGTCGCGGCCGCCGCACCGGGGTTGAACAGCAGCGGCTCGGCGAGCAGGCGCATGTTGCCGGTGGTCGCGATGATCGTCGAGAAGATGATCTGCGGCCGCAGCAGCGGCACCGTGATCCGCCAGAACTGCTGCCGGCCGCTCGCGCCGTCCAGCGTGGCCGCCTCGTACAGCGACGACGGGATCGCCTGCATCGACGCCAGGAAGATCAGCGCGTGGTAGCCGGTCCACCGCCACACCACCATCACCGCGATCGCGATGTGCGAGGTGGCGGTGCCCGCCTGCCAGTCGACCTGACCGGCGCCCAGCAGCCCCAGCACCCAGTTGACCAGGCCGAAGTCCCGGCCGAACAGCTGCGCGAAGATGATCGTCACCGCCGCCACCGAGGTGATGTTCGGCAGGATCACGCCCATCCGGAACAGCGTGCGGGTGCGGACCTTGCGGTTGAGCAGCTGGGCGATGAACAACGCGAACAGGATCTGCGGCACGGTCGTGAGCAGCCACAGGCTGAGCGTGTTGCCCATGGAGTTCCAGAAGTACGGGTCGGCGAGCAGCTTGCCGTAGTTGTCGAACCAGACGACGTACGCGCCGCCCTCGTCGAGCAGGTTGCGGTGCTGCATCGACACCCAGACGGTGTAGAGCAGGGGGAACAGCCCGAAGACACCGAAGATCAGGAAGTACGGCGCCACGTACCCGTAGGGCGCGAACTTCGTGTCCCACCGGTGCCTTCTGGCCGTCCGGTCCATCGAGGTCATGGGTCAGCCCGTCACTTCTGGACGTCGCCGACGAACTGGCGCCAGGACTCCTCGCCGTTCTGCTTGCCCTGCTCGACGCGTTGCATCGCGTTGCCGATGGCGGTCTGGATGTCACCGGCCTTCGGGCCCTGGTACTGCGGGTTCAGCTTCTTCGCGGCGTCGGTGAAGAGCTTGCCGATCGGCGCGTCGTTGAAGTACGGGTTCTTGAAGTCGACGATCGACGGGTCGTCGTAGAGCTTCGGGATCGACGGCAGCAGCCCGGCGCTCTTGAACACCTTCGCCTGCTGCTCGGGCGCGGTCAGCCACGCGGCCAGCTCGACGGCCTTGTCGACGTTCTTGCCCGACTTCGGCACCGTGAGGTACGAGCCGCCCCAGTTGCCGCCACCGCCGGGAACGGACGTGACGTCCCACTTGCCCGCGGCCTCGGGACCGGCCTGGTCCTTGATCTTGGCCATCTGCCACGCGGGGCAGGTCACGGTCGCGAACTGGCCCTGCTTGAACCCGGTGTTCCAGACGGGGGTGGAGAAGAGCAGCTTCGAGGACAGACCCGAGTTCACGCCGTCGACGACGAGGTCCCAGGCGTCCTTGATTTCTTTGTTCTCACCCACGACGATCTTGTCGGACTTGTCGTAGTAGCCCACCGACGCCTGGCCGACGATCGCGTTGAGCACGGTCGGCCCGCCGTCGAACCACTTCACGCCCTCAGGCGCCTTCTCCTGGAACCTCTTGCCCGCGGCCATGAAGTCCTGCCAGGTCGGCCACAGCGCGGCGACCTGGTCGCGGTCGGCGGGAAGCCCGGCGTTCTGCAGCAGGTCGCGGCGGTAGCAGATCGCGAGGCCGCCGACGTCGGTGCCGTAGCCGATCTGCTTGCCGTCCTTGGACAGCGAGCCCTCCCACTTCCACGGCAGCCAGCGGTCCTTCAGCTGGTCACCGCCCTTGGTGTTGAGGTCGACGAACTTGTCCGGCGTGGCCTTGAACTGGTTGATGTAACCCGTGTCCACGGCCTCGATGTCCGCGGTGCCGCTGCTGGTGGCGAGGTGCGCGGCGAGGTTCTTGTGGTGGTCGGAGTAGGACGCCGTCCGGTCGGTGATCTCCACGTCCGGGTGCGCTGCCGCGTACTCCTTGAGCAGCTCGGCGTAACCGAAGTTGCCGAACAACCCGATGGACAGCTTGGTCTTGCCACCGCCCGCGGTGCTGCTGCCGCAACCGCTGAGCACCACGGCGGTCGCCAGCACGGCACAGCCGAGGGCGAGTGCTTTGGGGCGCATGTACAGGCCTCCGTCGAATTTTGGGCGCGCTGAAGAGAAAAGTGGTTCCGGTGCGGATGGGCCGACGATTGAGCGGAACTGCCGGCCGAAGAGGTGTGGCGCCTATGACAACGGGGTTACGCGGTGTACGTCAAGTAACGAGATGATAAACAGATCAACTCCCGCACCCGTTTGACTAGGAGAAGTGCTGCTCGTACGGTGATGTAACCGCTTACGGTGAAACGGAGGCCGACGATGCCGACCGGGCGTGAGATCGCCCAGCTCTGCGGTGTGTCCGTGGCGACGGTGTCGCGCGTCTTCAACCAGCCGGGAACGGTCAACGAGGACACGCGTGAACGCGTGCTGCGGGTCGCGAAGGAGCTCGGGTACCAGCCCAACGAGTCCGCGCGGGCGTTGTCGACGAAGCAGTCCACGATGATCGGGCTGGTCTGGGACACCGACCACCGCAGGCCCGGCTGGCGGCACCCGTACCTGCAGGACCTGCTGATCGGGCTGAAGTCGGCGCTCAGCGCGCACGGCTACCACCTGCTGATGCTCGCGACCAGCGGTGACGCCCGCGAGGTCGGCGCGTCGCTCGCGGACCCGGTGGGCTACGTGAACATGACCCGCCGCCACCACCTCGGCGGGCTGGTCCTGATCGACAGCGGGTCCGACGCCGAGGCGTTCGCCGCCTTCGCGCAGTCGGGTGTCCCGTGCGTGGCGCTGGACGTGGCCGTCGACGGTCCCAGGGCGACCTACGTGACGTCGGACAACGCGGGTGGCGCGCGGATGGCGACCGGTCACCTCGCCGGGCTCGGCCACACCCGGATCGCCACGATCACCGGTCCGCCCGGCAACCAGCCCTCGCGGGACCGGGTCGCGGGCTACCGCACGGCGTTGCAGGACGCCGGTCTGCCGGCGCGCGACGAGTACGTGGTCGCCGGCGACTTCTACCGCACCAGCGGAACGGTTGCGATGCAACGACTTCTGGCGCTCGACGACCCGCCGACGGCGGTGTTCGCGGCCAGTGACGAGATGGCGGTCGGCGCTCTGCTCGCCGCCCGCGCCGCCGGTCTGCGGGTGCCGCACGACCTGGCGATCGTCGGGTTCGACGACATCGAGGTCGCCGCGCTGGTCGAACCGGCGCTGACGACGGTCGCCCAGGACAAGCCGGGGTTCGGCGTCGCGGCGGCCAAGGCGATCCTCGCGATGATCACCGGCTCCGGCCGGGAGGACCCCGTGGTGCTGCCGACCCGCCTGGTGGTCAGGGAGTCCTGCGGTTCCTGAGGTCGTGCCCGCCGCGGCTCCCGCGGCGGGCACCACCCCGGCCTACCTCGCGCCGACGTGCAGCGCGAGCGCCGTGCCCGCACCGAGGGTGTGGGTGAACCGGCCGTTCGAGTCGACCGTCACGCGCACGCAGCCGGTCTCCTGCACGTTGCAGTAGCTCCCGGCGGGCAGGGCGGTCTGGAACGTCCTGGTGACCGCGAAGGTCTCCCGGTTGATCGCGACGAAGCCCTTGCTGCCGCGCCCGAACGCGATCAGGTCGTACCCGTTGTCCTGCCAGTTGTTCACGTCGGTGCCGGCCACGGTGTTGCGGAACGCCACCATGTTCGCGATCTGCGTCCACGCGTGCTGGCACTTCCAGCCGCCGTTGTAGCAGGCCCAGTCACCGGGCGGGCCCGCGTCCTTGTCGCTGAACTCGTAGCCGGAGTAGACCTGCGGGGCGCCGTAGTTCCACGCCAGCATGAACACGTTCGCCAGTGTGTAGGTCGAGTTGTCCTTGTAGGTCAACGTCGACCCGTTGCGCTCGGTGTCCCAGTTGTCCACGAACGGCCGGGCCTGGCCGCTGGGCAGGAAGCCCCACGACTGGCCGAACGTGCGCAGGTAGGCCAGGTTCTCGTTGGTGAAGATCCGCTTCAGGTCGTAGGCGTAGCGGAACTCGTCCACGTCACCGGACCCGGTGTACTCGCCCGGCTGCACCGCCTCACCGGCGCCGTAGATGACCTCGTGCACCCAGAACACGTTCGGGTTGGTCAGCTTCGACTTGATCGCGGACAGGTCGGCGGCCGCGATGTGCTTGGCCGCGTCGATGCGGAACCCGTCCACGCCCATCGCGATGAGCCGGTTGAGGTACCCGGCAATGGCGCCGCGCACGTAGTCGCTGCCGGTGTTCAGGTCGGACAGTCCGACCAGCTCGCAGTTCTGGACGTTGGAGCGGTCCTGGTAGTTGCTGATCGGCGAGCGGCACGAGTGGAAGTCCCAGTCGCTGTACACGCCGGGGTAGTTGTACTTCGAGTAGCTGGTGCCGCCGGTGCCGGTGCCGGAGCCCGCGCTCATGTGGTTGACCACCGCGTCGGCGATGACCTTGACGCCCGCGCTGTGGCAGGCCGAGATCATGTTCCTGAACGCGTTCTCGTCGCCGAGTCGTCCGGCGATGCGGTAGCTGACCGGCTGGTAGGTGGTCCACCACTGGGGACCCTGGACGTGCTCGGTGGCGGGGGACACCTCCACGTACCCGTAGCCCTTGGGGCCCAGCACGTTCGTGCACTCCGAGGCCACGCGGGCGAACGGCCACTGGAACAGGGTGACGGTGACGTCCCTGTTGCCCGGCGGTGCCGCAAAACTTTGCACCGGTGCGAACAGCGTCACGGCCAGCACGGCCGTGACCAGGACGCGAAGAGCCGAGGAAACCACGTTGTCTCCTAGGTTGCAGGGGTTCCCCATGGTCGTACCAGGCCGACCCGCGCACCGGGAAGCGTTGCAAGAACTTTCTCCGCGAATTCGTCCGCGAAGCGCACGGACTAGTCCTGTGTGGTCGAAGTGGCCGCCGCGATCAGGGCGATCAGCTGGCGGCGGAAGTGCTCGTAGTCGTCGACCGCGCCGAGCAGCGCGTCGGACTCGCGTTCCTCCCGGCGGGCGGCGGCCAGCGCGCGGCGACCGGCGGGGGTGATCTTCACCGACGTGCGCCTGCGGTCGGCCGGGTCCTGGCTGCGCACGACGTGGCCGCCGCGGTCGAGGTGCTCGATCGTGCGGCTCATCGTCTGGTCGGTGACCCGGCACAGCACGGCCAGCTCGCGCTGCGAGCGCGGCCCGTCGGCGAGGTGGTGCAGCGTGATCATCCCGGCGTGGGTGAGGCCGCGGCCGGCGAGGAAGTCGTCGAACCGCTTCTCGACGACGCGGGCCGCGACCGAGAGGAGCCTGCCGGTCGGCCAGGAGGCGACGTCCGCGCCCACCTGGTCCGGGCGGTGCGCCACCGCCAGCTCGTCTCCCTCGGCCACGACCCCATCATCCCAGACCCGCCCGATCACCCCACGTCGGTCCCGAACGGCATGCCGGCGACCGGGCCACCGGCCGCGAGCGCCGCGGAGACGGCCGCGGCCGCCGGCGGGTAGGCCAGCTCGCCCAGACCGCCCAGCGGGGCGTTCGACTGCACGATCGTGACGTCGACGTCGGGTGTCTGCCCGATGCGCGCCCACTGGTAGTCGCTGAACGACGACTCCACGACGCGTCCTTCCCGGACGGTGATCTGCGCACCGAGCACAGTGGACACCGCGTCGACCACGCACCCCTCGACCTGTGCCCGCACACCGGACGGGTGCAGGGCCACGCCGACGTCGACCGCGGCGTGCACGCGCAGCACCCGGCGCGACCCCGGTTCGGCCACGGCGACCACCGCGATCGCCGAGCCGTAGTCCTCGTGGCAGGCGACACCGCGGGCCGTGCCCGGTGCGGGTGACTTCGCCCAGCGGGACCTCTCGGCGACGGTGTCGAGCAGCCGGTGCAACCGAGACCCCGCCGGCAGCAGCGCCCTGCGCAGGGCGATCTGGTCGAGACCGGCCCGCGCGCCGAGCTCGCTGAGGAAGTTCTCCTCGGCGTAGAGGAACTGCCCGGCGTAGACCGCGCGCCAGAACCCGGTCCGCAGCGGAGCCGGCCGCACGCCGACCACGACGTCTCCGGGCACGGTGTACGGGAAGTGGTCGCCGCTCGCCTTGATCAACGCCGGGTTCGCGAACATCGGCAGTACGGTCAACGGCCAGGTCACGACCTCGTGCGAGCGCCGGGTGGGCAGGCCGTCGGGCCCGACGAGCGCGGTCATCCGGTGCACCGACATCGGCCGGTAGGAGTCGTTGCGCATGTCGTCGGCGCGGGTCCACAGCACCTGCACGGCCGCACCCACCTTCCGCGAGCAGGCCACGGCCTCCAGCACGGGGTCGGGTTCGATGCGCCGCCCGAACGCGCCGCCGGACGCCGTCGCCTCCACCCGCACGGACGTCGCGGGGATCGCGAGCTGGCGGGCCAGCTGCGTGCGCAGTCCGCCGGGGTCCTGCGTCGGTGCCCACACCGTCAGCCCGTCCGGGCGGACGTGCGCGGTGGCGTTCATCGGTTCCATCGGCGCGTGCGCGAGCAACGGCATCCGGTAGACGCGCTGCACGCCGTCGATCGGGCTTTGCGCGGGGAGGGCGGCCTCCAGGTCGGCGAGCCACGCGCGGCTGTCCGCCGCGGGGGTGCCGCCGCGCCACGTGACCCGCAGCGCGTCCCGGCCGCGCAACGCCTGGTGGGTCGACTTCGCCACGACCGCCACACCGCCCTGGCCCTCGGCGGGTGCGGTCAGCGTCAGCACGTCGACCACGCCCGGCAGCGCGCGGGCCGCGGTGTCGTCGACCGCGTCCGGCACCGCGCCGAGCCACGGCGGGCGCAGCACGACCGCGACGAACCCGCCGGCCGGCCGGGCGTCGATGCCGTACCGGGTGCGACCGGTGACGATGTCGCGGGCGTCCACGCGGCCACCGCGGGTCTTGCCCAGCAGCCGCCACTCCTCCGGCGGCGTGAGCTCGACCGGCACCGTGGCGGGGTCGAGTGCGGCGGCGGCGCGGACGAGGGCCCGGTAGGCGAGCCGGCCCCGGCGTGGATGGCGCACGGTGCCGTCCTTCGCCGTGCACTCGGCGACCGGCACCTTCCAGCGCTGCGCCGCGGCCGTGACCAGCAGGCAGCGCGCGGTCGCGGCGGCCGTGCGGATCGGCGTGGCGAGCTGGCGCACCGACGACGAGTTCGCCACGGCCTGCGAGCCGAACCGTTCCGTGTCGCCGTGCGCCTGCTCCAACGTGATGTCGTCGGCGTCGACCGCGAGCTCTTCGGCGACCATCAGCGCGACGACCGTGCGTACGCCTTGGCCCGTGTCCGGCCGTGGCACCGTGGCCGTGATCCGGCCTTTGTCGTCCAGCCGCACGAAGACGGTGGGCACCAGGCCCGTGGCGCCTTCGGAGCTCTCCTGCGCGAGTGCCGGCACCGGCACCGCCACGACGAGTGCTCCCGCTCCCGCACCGCGCAGGAGGGTCCGCCTGCTGATCACCGGTCCTCCTCGCGGATGAGCCGGCTCGCCCGGCGCACCGCCGCGCGGATGCGCGGGTAGCTGCCGCAGCGGCAGACGTTGTCGCGCAAGGCCTCCTCGATCGCCGCGTCGTCCGGGTCGGGGTTCTTCGCGAGCAGTGCCGCCGCGGCCATCACCTGACCCGGCTGGCAGTAGCCGCACTGGGCGACGTCGAGCTCGCGCCACGCCCGTTGCACGGGGTGGTCGCCGTCGCGGGAGAGCCCTTCGATGGTGGTGATCCGCGTTCTCGTGCTGTCGGCGGTCGTGCGCACGCACGGCCGTGCCGCCTCACCGTCCACATGGGACGTGCAGGCGCCGCACAGACCGACCCCGCACCCGTACTTGACCCCTGTCAACCCCAGTTCGTCACGCAACACCCACAGCAGGGGAGTGTCACCCTCGACGTCGACCTCGTGTCGTTCACCGTTGACGCGCAACAGATATCGGGCCACCGCGCTGCCTCCCGAGTTGCTCAGTGCGCTGAACATATCATGACGAACCGTGCATAATGCTCAGCATGCTGAACGATGTGCGGCGCTCCTCCCGAGGGGTGCTGGTGTGGGGCGTGGCGGCGAGTGCGCTGCTCACGGGCCTGGTGTGGCTGCTGGGTCAGCGGCTGCACGGGGTCGAGCTGCTGCCCGACCAGGGTGCGTCCTGGTACTACTGGAAGCTGCCCGGCCCCACCTCCTGGACCAGGGCGTCCGCCTGGCTGGGCTACGCGGCGCACCAGCTGGTGTCGTGGTGGCTCATCCACTTCGCGCAGACCAGGGTGCGGCGCTACACCGACGGCCTGCACCGGATCAACGTGATCGCGCTGGCCGCGAACGGCGGGTTCATCGCGCTGCACGCGGTGCAGACGCAGCTGTTCTACGACGGCCTGGCGCAGGACGTGTCGATCTTCAGCTCGCAGGGTTCCGTCGTGCTGCTGCTGGTCTGGGTGCTGCTGATGGAGAACCGCCGCCGCGGCCTGGTGCTCACCTGGTCGGCGCCGATCTCCGCGCAGGTGGTGTCGTTCGCCCGCCGCTACCACGGCTACCTGTTCAGCTGGGCCGCGATCTACACCTTCTGGTACCACCCGATGGAGTCGACCAGCGGGCACCTCATCGGCTTCTTCTACATGTTCCTGCTGCTGGTGCAGAGCAGCCTGATGTTCAGCCGCGCTCACACGAACCGGTGGTGGACGCTCACCCTCGAACTGATGGTCGCGATCCACGGCACACTGGTCGCGGTGATGAACTCGGGGCCGGACGGGGTGTGGCCGATGTTCCTGTTCGGGTTCGTGGCGATCTTCGTGCTCACCCAGATGCACGGCGTCGGGCTGAGCGCCCGCACCCGCTGGTGGATCGGCGGGACGTTCGTGGTGGCGGCGCTCGCGGTGTACTCGTGGCGCGGGCTCGACCGGATCGACGAGGTGGTGCGGATTCCGTTGATCGAGTACCTGCTGGTGGGGGTGCTGGCGCTGCTGATCTGGGCCGGCGTCCGCGCGGCCGCGCTGGTCCGGTCGTGACCTGGGCGCGGCGGCTGGCCGGGACCGCCTGCCTGGTGGTGCCGCTGGTGCTCCTGGTCGCGGGCTGGGGTCCGCTGACGGCGGGGCACCCGGCGCAGCCGGTGCTGCTCGGCGCGGTGGCCGTGGTGGGCGGCGGGCTCGCGCTGTGGCGGAAGGTGCCGTCGTGGCTCGTGGTGGTGCTCGCCGTGGTGCTGGTCGCGCCCGCCGTGTACCTGCAGCCGTTCGCGGCCACGCGGGTGGAGGACGACGCCGCGGTGCTGCGGCCGGACGGTGCCGTGCGCGCCGGGCTGGTGTTCCACCCCGGTGCCCGCGTCGACTACCGCGCCTACCTGCCGTTGCTCAAACGCGTTGCGGCACAGGGGTTCCTCGTGGTGGTCGTGCGCGAGCCGCTGAACATGGCGTTGCTGGCCGGTGACACGGCACCGGTGCGCGCCGCCCACCCCGAGGTGCCGGTGTGGGCGGTCGGCGGGCACTCGCTGGGCGGTGTGGCCGCCGGACGGGACGTGCTCGCCGACAGCTCGGTGCGCGGCCTGGTGCTGTGGGCGTCGTACCCGGTCGGCGACCTGTCCGGGCGGGCAGGGCTGACGGCGTGGTCGATCTCGGGGGAGCGGGACGGGTTCACCACCCCGCAGGACGTCGCCGACTCGCGGCGGCGGCTGCCGGCGGACACCCGGTTCGAGGTCGTGCCGGGCGCCGTGCACGCGTTCTTCGGCGACTACGGCGACCAGCCCGGCGACGGGACGCCGACGGTGCCGAGGGACCAGGCGCAGGACCGGATCGTCGCGGCCACGGTGGCTGCGCTCGCCGCCATGTGAGCTCCGGCCGGCCGGGGCAATGGTGCGGGTCCACGGCGGACGGCGGCACGAGGTGGTGGCCGCGCACGTGGTGCGCTCGTCCTGCCGGGTCTTCACTGGGGTCGTCATGTCCCTGCCTGCACCGACGGAGGCGAACACATGCGACTCGGGAACGTGTTCCTGGCACTCGCGGCGGCCACCGGCCTGGCCGCCGCGTCCCTGTCGATCTCGCTGGCGGCGGTCCCCGCGCCGCAACCGGGCACCCTCGCCCGCTACGACGTCACCGGCACGTACGTCAGCGGGTTGTCGTCCGGCGGTTTCATGGCCAACCAGCTGCACGTGGCCTACTCCGGGGTGTTCCAGGGCGCGGGCATCTTCTCCGCGGGCCCCTACGACTGCGCCCAGAACAACCTCACCACCGCGCTGAACGCGTGCATGGACACCTACCAGCCGCGCAAGACGCCCGCCGAGCTGGAACAGCTGACCAGGACCCGTGCGTCGGCGGGCACGGTCGACCCGCCCGAGAACCTGTCCGGCGACCCGGTGTGGCTGTTCCACGGCAGCGCCGACCAGACCGTCGCCCGCGCGGTGAACGACGACCTGGCCACCTACTACCGCGATTTCGGTGCGAGGGTGGCGTACGACAACACCTCCGCCGCCGGGCACGCGTGGGTCAGCCCGATCGGACCGAACAGCTGCGGCTCGACGGCCTCGCCGTACGTCAACAACTGCGGCACCGCGGACCCGGTGCGCGAGATGCTCGGACACCTGTTCGGGTCGGTGGCCGCGCCCGCGTCGTCGCTGACCGGCAAGCTCGTGCAGTTCGACCAGGGCCGGTACGCGCCCGGCGGGAACGCGGCGGCGATCAGCCTGGGCCGTGACGGGTTCGCGTACGTGCCGCGGGCGTGTGAAACGGGGCCGTGCAAGCTGATGGTCACCCTGCACGGCTGCTACCAGTACCACGGGCTCGTCGGGAACGCGTTGATGGACAAGGGCTACCTCAACGAGTACGCCGACACCAACCGCATGATCGTGCTGTACCCGCAGGCCACCACGATGACCGGCAACCCGCGGGGGTGCTGGGACTGGTGGGGCTACCAGTCCGCGTCGTACCCGCTGAAGTCCGGTCCGCAGATGGCCGCCGTCGTGGCGATGGTGAAGGCGCTGACCAGCGGGCAGACGCCGACCACGACCACCACCACGTCACCCGGGTCGGAGTGCGTCACCGCGAGCAACTACGCGCACACCACCGCCGGCCGCGCTTACGCGAACCTGGGACAGACCTACGCGCTGGGCTCCAACCAGGCGCTCGGGCTGTGGAACACGTTCGTCACCAGCAGCGTCCGGCAGAGCGCGCCGAACTACTGGGTGAAGTGCTGACACGTCGCCGTGAAGGGTGGAAAGCGCTTACCGAAAGAAGCCGTTCGCGCGGTGCGTTGGCCCGTTTCCGCCCTTGACCCCTCTCCGGTCCGGTGCTGTCATGAAGCACGGCAGGTTTCTGGGAGCGCTCCCAGAAAACGGACTTCGAGGGAGAAGACGTGCTCAGCAGCGTTGGTGTGCGCGTGGGTGCCGTGGCGGCGGCTCTCGGTGTGGTGGCAGGGGGTGTCGCGGCGGCGGGACTGGCCGTGGCGGCCCCCGGCTGCAAAGTCGACTACGTGGTGCAGAACCGGTGGCAGGGCGGGTTCTCGGCGAACGTGACGATCACGAACCTGGGCGACCCGGTGACCGGGTGGAGCCTGGCGTGGACGTTCCCCGGTTCCGAGCGCTACGGCGAGGGCTGGAACGCGCGGTTCACGGCGTCCGGCGCGAGCGTAACGGCGTCCGATGTGGACTGGAACGGCGCTGTGCCCACCGGTGGCACGGCGTCGTTCGGGTTCAACGGCACGGTGTCCGGCTCGGAGGTGGGCACGCCGGAGTCGTTCTCCTTGAACGGCGTGGTGTGCACGGGCGGCGTGGGGCCGACGACGACCACGACGACGACCACGACCACCACTCCCGCACCCGAGCCCGGTGACCCCACCGGCCGCAAGCAGGTCGAGCGGCTGGACCGCGGTGTCGTGAGCGTCCGTTCGGGCAGCGGCAACCTGGTCAGCTGGCGGCTGCTCGCCGGCGACGCGCGCGACACCGGGTTCCACGTGTACCGCGGTGGCACCAGGCTCACCTCGGCACCGGTCACGGCGTCCACGAACTACCTCGACGCCGGTGGCCCGGCGGGCGCGTCCTACACCGTGCGCGCGGTCGCCGGCGGCGTGGAGCAACCCGCGTCCCCGGCGTCGCTGTCGTTCGCCCAAGGCTACCTCGACGTGCCGATCTCCGCGCCGGCCGGCGGGTACAGCGCGAACGACGCCAGCGTGGGCGACGCCGACGGCGACGGCCGGTACGAGATCTTCCTGAAGTGGTACCCGGACAACGCGAAGGACAACTCGCAGGCCGGCGTCACCGGGAACACGTTCATCGACGCCTACCGCCTCGACGGCACCCGGTTGTGGCGCATCGACCTGGGCCGCAACATCCGTTCCGGCGCGCACTACACCCAGTTCCAGGTGTACGACTACGACGGCGACGGCCGTGCCGAGATCGCGATGAAGACCGCGGACGGCACCCGTGACGGCCGCGGCACGGTCATCGGCAACGCCTCCGCCGACTACCGCAACAGCGACGGCTACGTGCTGAGCGGCCCCGAGTTCCTGACGATGTTCAACGGCCTCACCGGTGCCGCGGTGTCCACCGTGAGCTACGACCCGCCGCGCGGCACCGTGTCCTCGTGGGGCGACAGCTACGGCAACCGCGTCGACCGCTTCCTCGCGGGCACCGCCTACCTCGACGGTGCCCGCCCGTCACTCATCATGGCCCGCGGCTACTACACCCGTTCGGTGATCGCCGCCTGGGACTTCCGCGGCGGCCAGCTCGTGAAGCGCTGGACGTTCGACTCGAACAGCAACACCGCCTACGCGGGCCAGGGCAACCACTCGCTGACCATCGGCGACGTGGACGCCGACGGCCGCGACGAGATCGTCTACGGCGCGGCGGTCGTGGACGACACCGGCCGCGGCCTCTGGAACACCCGCTTCGGCCACGGCGACGCCGCCCACCTCGGCGACCTCGACCCGTCCCGCCCCGGCCTCGAGTACTACAAGGTCTCCGAGGACGCCAGCAAACCCGCGTCCTGGTTCGCCGACGCCCGCACCGGCCAGGTCCTCTGGCAGACCCCGGCCGCCGGCGACAACGGCCGCGGCGTCTCCGGCGACATCCACCCCGGCAGCCCCGGTGCCGAGTCCTGGTCCAGCGCCGACAGCCAGCTCCGCGACACCAGGGGCCAGGCCGTCGGCCGCAAACCGTCCTCGGCGAACTTCCTGCTGTGGTGGGACGGTGACCCCACCCGCGAGCTCCTCGACGGCACGCACGTCGACAAGTACGGCACCTCCGCCGACACCCGCCTGCTCACCGCGGCCGACGTGCACTCCAACAACGGCACCAAGTCCACCCCGTCGCTCTCCGGCGACATCCTCGGTGACTGGCGCGAAGAGGTCATCTGGCCCACGACCGACAACCGCGCGCTCCGCATCTACAGCACGCCGGCGCAAACCGACCGCCGCATCCCGACGCTGATGCACGACCCGATGTACCGCGTCGCCATCGCGTGGCAGAACACGGCTTACAACCAGCCCCCGCACCCGAGCTTCCACATCGGTGCCGGCATGGCCACCCCGCCGTGGCCGGACGTGCACTACGCGGGCTGAAGGGGTTTGAGCACAAGGCATTCCCACGACGTCGCACCCTGAGTGGTGCGCGTGGAGTCCACGACCCGGCGCTCCCGCCGGACCGCACCGAGGATGGCGCGGGACCGGCGGGAGCCCAGGAACATGGACACGATCACCACGCCGTCGGGCGTGAGCGCCCGCTCGTACCGTTCGAGCGCCGCCAGCGGATCGGTGAGGTAGTACAGGCTCTCGTTGAACACGATCACGTCGAACTTCCCGTCCGGCGTGTGCGTGTCCGCGTCGGCGGCCCGGAACTCCGTGCGCTCGTCCACCCGCTGCGCCAGCCTCCGCACGGCCACCTCGGAGATGTCGAGCCCGACGTACCGCTCGTACCCGTGCGGCAGCCACCGGCTGTGCAGCACCCCTTCACCGCACCCGACGTCGAGCACACTGCCACCCGGCGCGAAGAACGTCCCATACCCGACGATCACCGCGTAGTGCGCCTGCTCGCCCAGCCCCGCCAGGTGGTCCCACTCGCCCCTGGCGTACTGCGCGTCCCACGCGGCCCGCTCCCGGGGCGTGTCCCCCTTGGCCTCCCGCGCCTCGAAGTCGCGGACGAACCGCTCGACGCGGTCGTGGCCGGGGAACCGCCGCCCGTAACCGGCGGTGTAGTAGCCCGTGCGCAGCAGCCGACCAACACGACTCATCGGGCAAAGCCAGCAAACCGGACACGACGCCGGGAGTGTCGATTTCCGCGCCCGTGCCTTGGTCGGTCGAACTCCATCGCTTCTCGCGGCCGGAACGTTTCGCCTTCCGCTGACCACTTTTTGTCCCCAAATTTCAGCTAACGCCGAGCGTGCGCCGAACGACGAGAGGTCCGAACGGGTGGGCGGAGGAAATGCGGGTGTGCGCGGTGATCGGGTCCGATCCGGACCGGCTCGACCAGTTGGCGACGACGCTGCTCGCGTGCGCCGACCGGGTGGACGACGTCCGCTCCGAGCTCGCGGTCGTGCTCCTCGGTTCGCCCTGGCGCGGCCACGACGCCGCAGGGGACTGGTACCCCTCGGACTCCGGGGACGACCCCGGCAGGAGCACCCCGGTCAGTCCCGGCGAGGCGTGCGCCCGCGTCGGCGAGCTGTTCCCGGACGTGGTGGGAGCACGGTGATCCGGACGGGGCTGACCACGCACCCCGGCGTGGTGCGGACGGTCAACGAGGACGACGCCGTCGCGGGCAGGCAGGTGTTCGCCGTGGCCGACGGGGTCGGCGGGCACGCGGCCGGCGAGGTCGCGAGCGGGCTCGTGGTCGCGCGGCTGCGGGAGCTCGACGGGCTGGAGCTGCCGGGGGTGGAGGACGTGCGGGCGACGCTGGCCGCCGCCGGCCGGTCGCTGGTGGAGGCCGAGCACGGCGGGATGACGACGGTCGCGGGGCTCGCGCTGGTCGCGTTCTCCGGGCGGCCGCACTGGGTCGTGTTCAACGTCGGCGACTCGCGGGTCTACCGCCTCGACGGCGCGGGGCTGACGCAGCTCACCGTCGACCACTCGGAGGCGCAGGAGCTCGTGGCGGCCGGGGTGCTGACCGCGGACGAGGTCAGGACCTACCCCCGTCGGCACGTCGTCACCAGGGTGCTCGGCAGCACCGGCGCCGGTGACCCGGACCTGTGGGTGTTCCCGCCGCGGGCCGGCGAGCGGTTCCTGATCTGCACGGACGGGCTGACCGGCGAGCTCGCGGACGACGAGCTGGACGAGGTGCTGCGGCTGCACGCCGACGCGGCCGGTGCCGCGGCGGACCTCGTCGACCGCGCCGTCGCCGCCGGGGCCCGCGACAACGTCACCGCGCTGGTGGTCGACTACACCGAGGCGGTCGCGTCCAGCTGCGACACGGCACCGCGGGGTCCGCGATGACCGCTGCCGAGTACGTGCCGGGCACGTGGACCGCCGTGGTGGGGGAGCGGACGTGGCTCCTGCTGTCCGTGGCACCCGGCTCCGACCTGGTCCGCCGCTGCTGGGAGCTGGTGCGCGCGGACGAGCCGCTGGACGAGGTGCTCGCCGCGATCGTGCACGAGGGGTTCCGCGCGGTGAGCGGGTTCGCGCTCGTCCGCGTGACCGCGACCGAACAGCGCGCCGTGGTGCGCGGCGAGGTCCAGCTGCAGGCCGTCACCGGGTCCGGTGCCGTCGAGGAGATCACCGCGGCCGGTGTCGCGACGTGGGTGGACCGCGGCCTGGACGACGTGGCCCTGCTGCGGGTCACCGCCGGTCCGGGAGGCACCGCGCTGCCGTTGCGCGGGGGCGTGGTCCTCGCGGGTGAGCTCGTCGTGACGCTGTCCGATGCCGCCGCAGCCCTGCCGCCGCAACCGGCCCCGCCGACCGAGGCCGTCGAGCACACCGTTGTGCGCCAGGAAGAACCGGTCGACCTGCCCGTCGTCCGCGACCACGTCGCACCACCGCCGGTGCCCGCGCTCGCCCGGACCGGTGGCGTGATCCAGTCGTTCGACTGGGCGCCCCGGGTCGCCGCGGCGCCACCCGCCGAGCCGGTGACGCACACGGTGCTGCGCACGAACGCCACGTCCCCCGGCGACACCCGGATGCTGCACGCGGGGAACCACCGGGTGCGGGCGCGGCGGTGCCCGTCGGGACACCTCAGCTCGGACTACGCGGTGCACTGCCGGGTGTGCGAGGTCCTGCTGCCCGACCAGGTCGCCATCGTGCTGGACAGGCCCGTGCTGGGCCTGCTGCGGATGTCCACCGGCGACACGATCGCGCTCGACCGGGACGTGGTGGTGGGCCGCGACCCCGGTGGTGACCGCAGGCACGCGAACCTCGTGCAGGTCGGCAGCGAGACCGACGCGGAGATCTCGCGGACCCACGTCGAGGTGCGGCTGGAGGGCTGGGACGTGCTGGTGCGCGACCTCGGTTCCACCAACGGCACCACGATCTCCCGCCCCGGCTGCCCGCCGGAGCAGCTGGCCCCGCACATCGAGCAGTTCCTCACCCCCGGGACCAGGGTGTCGCTGAGCGAGCAGGTCTTCTTCACGTTCGAGGTGGGCGGATGACGCTGGGACCACCGGCGATCCCGGACTTCGAGTACCGCGGTGACATCGGTGCGGGCGGCTTCGCGACGGTGCACCGCTACTACGACGGCAAGCTCAAGGACGACGTCGCGGTCAAGGTGCCGCAGACGGCCGGCCTGTCCGACGAGGTGCGCGAGCGGTTCCTCGCCGAGGGCGAGTCGATGGCGAAGCTGCGCAAGCACCGCAACGTCGTCACGGTGTACGGCACCGGCACCGCGGTGGACGGGCGCCCGTACCTGGTGATGGAGTACTGCCCCGGTGGCGACCTGGCGAAGATGGCGAGCCGGATGCCGTTGTCGGTCAAGCAGGTCCTCGACATCGGGGTGCAGATCGCGGGCGCGCTGGAGACGGCGCACGGGCGCGGGATGCTGCACCGCGACATCAAGCCGGCCAACGTGCTCATGAACGAGTCCGGCGACGCGTGCCTGACCGACTTCGGCATCGCGGGCCGGCTCGCGGACCGCGGCCGGGAGACGCAGGTGGCGCTGTCGCCGCCGTGGTCGGCGCCCGAGCTGTTCGGCGTGGACGCCGTGGCGAGGTACGGCGTGCGCACCGAGGTGTTCTCGTTCGCCGCGACGCTGTGGCACCTCCTCGTGGGACGGTCGCCGTTCATGCCGCTCGGCACCGACCACTCGGTCGAGGCGGTCCAGCACCGGATCGTGAGCGGGTGGCGGCCGGACCAGCTGGCCGCACCCGACGAGCTCCGGCGGTTGTTGTTGCGCGCCATGGACCAGGACCCGGCGGCACGGCCGGGTTCCCTGCTCGACTTCGCCGCCGAGCTGCAGCGGATCCAGGTGACGTACCGGTTCGGCCGGACCGAACTGGTGCTGATGCCCGGCACCGTGCCGGAGCGGCACCCGGTGCGCACGGCCGGCGTCCCGTCGTTCGCGCCGCCTGCTCCGCGCACCGCGCCGCCGACCCGGCAACGGGTGCCGCCGACGGCGCCCCGCGCCCCGCACACCCTGGTGCGGCAGGGAAACCCGCAGCCGGCGACGATCGTCCGCGAGCCCGCCTCCGCACCGCGGCCGACACCGGCGGAGCACGTGGAACGGGTGCGCTGGCCGCTGTACGCCGCCGGTGCCGCCGCGGCGGTCGCGATCATCGGTGTGGGCGTGTTCCTGTTGTCCGGCGGGGAGGAACCCGCGACCGGACCGGCGCCGGCCACCGTCGTCGACGACGTCCCCGACCAGAACGCGGGGGCGGGCAGCGCCCCGCCGGGCCGTCCGGTGATCACCGCGATGCGCGTGGACGCGGGAACAGTCCGGTTCGAGTGGAGCTACTCGGCCCAGCAGGCCACGGACACGTTCTCCTGGCGCACGTCCGACGGTGCCCGCACCGGTGTGGAGAAGGCGCCGAAGGTGGTCGTCGAGGGCGCGAACCCCGTGTGCCTCCAGGTGAAAGTCGTGCGCGCGGACGGCAGCAACGCGACCGCCGACTGGTCGCAGGAGAGCTGCGGATAATCCTCCGCCCGCATTCGGGTGAAAGCTGCAACGGATTCAGGGATCGGCCCGACAGGCGGTTGACGGAACCGCCGGGGAGCGCCGCGACCGCAAACGAGGGGAACAGTGGGATTCTTCCGAAAGCACCGGACCACGCTCGCGTCCGGAACGGTGCTCGTTCTCGCGGCCGCCTCACTCGTCGCCTACGCGTTCACGTCCACCGGAAATCCGGTCCGCCAGGTCGACCTCGACGACGGCGGTGTCTGGGTCACCAGTGACCGCGACGGTTTGTTCGGCCGGCTCAACAAACCGGTCGGAGCGCTCGACGCCGCGTTCAACCCGCCCGGCGGGGCACGGCAGAGCTATCAGCTCGACGTCGTCCAGGACGCCTCCGCGGTGGTCGCGCGGGACCGGGCAGGCGGCAAGCTGTACCCGGTCGACGTCGCCCGCTCGGTGACGCTGGGTGACCACGGGCTGGCGTTGCCCAGCGGCGGCCAGGTGGCGCTCGCGGGGGGCACGCTCGCCGTGCTCGACCCCGCCGCGGGCAAGGTCTGGGCGACCCGAGTCGACGTCGCCGCCGGCGTGAGCGCGCTCGACCAGGTGAGCCAGGAGACCCCGCCGCTCGCCGGCCTGGACGCCGCCGACACCGCCGCGCTGGCGGTCGGGCTGGACGGTGCGGTGCACGCCGTGTCCGCCAACGGCCGCACGGTGCGGGTGACCCCGGCCGGGACCGGTTTCGGCGAACCCGAGTACGGCAAGCTCCCCACCGCCCTCAAGGCACCGGCGATCACCGCCGTCGGCAACGACGCCGTCGTGCTCGACGCGGAGTCCGGCACCCTCTTCCTGCCCGGCGGCCGCACCGCGCGGGCCGGGCGCGAGTCCGTGCTGCAGCACGCCGGGCCGGAGGCGGCCGCGGTCGTCGTGGCCGGCCGGACCGAGCTGAAGGCGTTCGACCTGGACGGCGACGGCGCGGTGGTGCTGCACGAGGGCGTGGACGGTGCCCCGGCCGAACCGGTGCGGCTCGGCGACTGCGTGCACGCCGCGTGGGCCGGCGCGTCCGGCGGCTACTTCCGCTCCTGCGGCGGCCAGAAGGCCGCACCGGGCAACATCCGGGACGCGAAGGCGCTGGTGCAGCCGGTGTTCCGGGTGAACCGCAAGGCGATCGTGCTGAACGACGTCGCGACCGGCGCGGTGTGGGACCTGAGCACCCAGCGCAAGGTCGACGACTGGCAGTCGGTGAAGCCGCCGCCCCAGCAGAACCCCAGCGACAAGGACAAGAACGAGAACACCACCGAGTCCGCCAAGGACAAGCCGCCGAAGGCCTCCGACGACACCCTCGGCGCACGGCCCGGCCGCACCACGGTGCTGCACGTGCTCGACAACGACTCCGACCCCGCGGGCAACATCCTGTCCGTCACGGCCGTGAGCGACCTCGACCGCAAGGACGTGGCGCTCGCGATCGCCCCGGACGGGCAGACCGTCGAGGTGACGCTGCCGGAGCAGGCCCAGGACGCGCACTTCAAGTACACCGTCGACGACGGCAAGGGCCTCAACGCCACGGCCGCCGTCACCGTGCAGGTGCGCACCGCGACGCAGAACGAGGCGCCCGCCGTGCGCAAGGGCGCTGTGCCGCACGAGTGGTCGGTCGCCTCCGGTGGCCGGTTGACGCTGCCGGTGCTCGCGGACTGGCGCGACTTCGACGGCGACCCGGTCGTGCTGACCGAGGCCGCGGCCAAGGCGGGTGTCGCGACCACGACCAACACCGGGTTCGTCGAGTACGCGGCACCGGTCCAGGCCGGTCAGCAGGCGGTCGACTACCGGGTCACCGACGGCATCGCGAACGCCGTCGCGGGAGCGGAACGCGTGCGGGTGCTCGACGCCGCCGCACCGGCCGCCCTGCCCCCGGTCGCGCGCCCGGACGTCGCACGGGGCCAGGTCGGCACACCGGTCCTGGTGCGCCCGCTGGAGAACGACCTGCCCGGCGCCGACCCGGTCGACCCCGCCGCCGAACTGCGGCTCGCCGCCGACGTGGCACCGATCGCGGGCGCGACGGTCACCACCGACACGAAGACCGGCCTGGTCACGCTGACCGCGACGAAGCCGGGCACCTTCCCGCTGGACTACACCGCGGCGTTCGGCAACGCGCCGTTCGCCAAGGGCGCCATCCGCATCGACGTCGCCGCCGCACCCGCCTCCCCGCTGCCGCCGGTCGCCATGCCGGACAACGCGGTGGTGCGCGGTCAGGAACCCGTCGTCGCCGACGTGCTGGCCAACGACTTCAGCCCGGCGGGGTCGCTGCTGGGCGTGCAGCACGCCGAGAGCACCTCCGGTCAGCTCGAGGTCGCCGTCGTCAAGGGCCGCTGGCTGCGGATCAACGCGACCGCGCCCACCCTCGACCGCAACCCGCAGGTCGTGCGCTACACCGTGACCGACGGCGTGATCGGCCCGGTGACCGGCGAGGTCACCGTCACCCAGCTGCCGCCGCCCGCGGACGACACCCCGGTGCCCAAGGACGACCGGGCGGCGGCCCGCGCCGGTGACTCGGCGACGATCCCGGTGCTGGACAACGACATCTCACCGGCCGGTGCCCCGCTGACGCTGCAGTCCAACGTGCAGGGCGCGCCGGGCACCGGGCGCCTGACCGTCACCACGCGGGACGGCCGCCAGGACGCGGGCACCGCTTACGTCGCAGGCGACGTGGTCCGCTACGTGGCACCGGACCGGCTCGACACCCCGTTCGTCGCCGACGTCTCCTACGTGGTGCAGAACCCGGACGGCGACCAGGCCGTCGGCCACGCGCACGTGACCGTGAACCCGGCGCCGACGCCCGCCAACCCGAACCAGCCGCCGGCACCGGAACCCGTCGAGGTGCGGGTCGTCGCCGGCGACCGGGTGACGGTCACCGTGCCGTCGAGCGGCGCTGACCCCGACGGCGACTCGGTCGCGGTCACCGGCATCGCGTCCGCACCGGCGATCGGCCGCGTCGTCGGGATCGCCGGCACCTCGCTGACCTACGAGGCGTTCCCGACCTCGAACGGGACCGACACGTTCGGGTTCGTCGTCACCGACTCCTACGGCCGCACCGGCGAGTCGCTGGTCCGCGTCGCCGTGGTGCCGCCGGGAGACCCGCAGCCACCGGTCGCGGTGGACGACGTCGTGACCGCCGCACCCGGTGCGCGCCTGGCCGTCGACGTGCTCGCCAACGACGTGCGGGCACCCGGCGACACGGTGACCGTCGAACCGCTGGAGGCGCGCAACCCGTCGCTGCCCGGTGACGTGAAGGCCACCGACGGCCGCATCGAGCTGACCGCGCCGGACCTCACCGGCAAGCCGCTGGTGATCGCCTACGCCGTCACCAACGGACTCGGCCAGCCCTCGGTCGCCACGCTCACCGTCCGCAGCCGGGAGGGCTTCCAGGTCCCGCCGGTCGCCGGCGAGCTGTTCCCACTGGTGAGCAAGGGCGACAGCACGGTCGAGGTGGACCTCGCCGGCGCGGTCGCCGACCCCGACGGGCCGGCCGGCGAGCTGGAGGTCACCAAGGTCTTCCACGAGCGGGCCGAGGTCTCCGGGCTCAAGGCGACCGTGCCGGTCGGCGACCACCCGCGCACCCTCGTCTACGAGGTCAGGGACGCTTCCGGAGCCACGGCGGCGGGGCTGGTGCACGTGCCGTCGAAGGGCACCGGCGCCCCGCGCGCCATCCCGGACAAGCTGATCTCCGTGCCCGCGGACGGTTCCGTGACCGTGCAGGTCGAGGACTACGTCGAGGTCCCGTCGGGCAAGCAGCCCAAGCTCACGACGGTCGACCGGGTCACCGCCGCGCCCTCGACCGGGCTGGCGGTGCGCAACGAGGGCGACACCGGGCTCGTCCTCACCGCGCGCGACGGCTACACCGGACCGGCCGCGGTCACGTTCCAGGTCACCGACGGCAGCTCGCTCACCGACCCCGAGGGCAAGTTCGCCCTGATCACGGTGCCGGTGCAGGTCGGCCCCGACACGCCGGTGCTGCGGTGCCCGTCCTCGGCGCTCGCGGTCGTCGAGGGAGGCCTTCCGGTGAAGGTCGACGTCACGTCCGTGTGCCACGTGTGGGTCGCCGACCGGTCGAGGCTCGGGGACGTCCGGTACCGGGCGAGCTGGCTCGAACAGCCGGACGGCGTGTCGCTGGAGGGTTCCGGCGAACGCACGCTGACCGTCACCGCGGCCGGCGGCGCGAAGCCGGGCTCGACCGGCACGATCGAGGTCGGCGCGGGCGACGGGCCGAAGGGCAAGCTCGTGGTGGAGGTCGCCGCCGCACTGCCGCCCGCCATCGCACCGGTGACGGTGAACGGCGTGAAGGCGGGCGACACGGCGACCGTCGACCTCGTCTCCTACGTGCGCTCGCAGCTGCGCGACCCGAAGATCTCCGTCGTCGCGGTCACCCAGGTCAACGGTGCCGGGGCGAACGTGAGCAACGAGGGCTCGACCGTGCGCATCACCCCGAACGGCGACGCGCACGGCGCCATGGAGTTCAACGTCGTCGTGACCGACGTGGCCGACACCGGCCGGGAGGACCGCAGGGTCACCGGCCGGATCAGGCTGAACGTGCTCGGCGTGCCCGACGCCCCCGGCACCCCGGTGACCAGTCGCACGGTGCTGAGCAAGGTCGTCGAACTGTCCTGGAGCACGCCCTCGGGCAACGGCGCGCCGATCGACTCCTACGAGGTCGACCACGGCCGCGGCAAGCAGGTGTGCCCGGCGTCGCCGTGCACGATCACCGGGCTGTCCAACGGCACGGAGTACACGTTCACCGTCCGGGCGCACAACCTCGTCGGGTGGGGCAAGCCGAGCGGCTCGTCCGCGCCGGCCCAGCCGAACACGGTGCCCGGCGCCGTCACCGGGCTCAGCACGTCCGAGCCGCGGGACGGCACGCTGAAGCTGAGCTGGGCCGCGGCCGCCAACGAGGGCACGCCCGTGCTGCGGCACGAGATCAGCTGGTCCGGCGGTGGCCGCACGACGGCACCCGGCGGTGCGACGAGCGTGACGGCCACCGGCCTCGACAACGACGCGCAGACCGTGTTCACGGTGATCGCGGTCAACTCGCAGGGCCCCGGCCCCGCGGTCACCGTCGAGGGCCAGTCGGCCGGTGCCCCGGACGCCCCGGCGGCGCCGGCGTTCACCGCGACGAACGCCGCGAACGCCCAGACCCGCGCGGTCACCGTGTCGTGGGGCGCGGTCGGTGCGAACGGCCCCGGCCCCACGACCTACGCGCTGACCCGCACCGGCGGCGGCACCAAGACGGTGTGCTCGAAGGTCACCGCCACCACGTGCCTGGACGACGGCCTGCAGAACGACGGCACGATCTACAGCTACACCGTCGTCGCCGCGAACGCCGCCGCCGAGGCCGAACCGGCCGGGCACACCTCGCCGGCCAGCGCGCCCGCGCAGATGGAGGCGACCGCGACCCCGGACCCGATCACCGGGTTCACCGCGGCACCCACCGGCGTGGACGGGCAGGCTGCGCTGCGGTTCGACGTCGGCGCCTCGCACGGCAGGTCGAACACCGTGAGCTGCACCTGGTCCGGCGGCTCGTGCGGCACCTGGACCTACCCGGTCGGCGGGCAGGCCGGCGCGACGCAGACGATCAACGGACTGCCGAACGGGCAGCCGGTCACGATCAGCCTCCAGGCGTGCAACGGCAGTGGTGGCGGTGCGTACGCGGGCAACCCGTGCAACAGCGCGGCCACCGCGGGCGTGACCACCTACGGGCCGATGCGCGACCTCGCGCTCAACACCTCGAACAACAACACGGTCATCAACTTCTCCGTCTCGGTGAACCCGAACGGCAAGCCCGCGACCGTGCGCGTGACGACGAGCCGCGGCTTCGACCAGACCTTCACCACCGGTGTCGGCGGGTGGAGCTGGTCGGGCAGCCAGGACGTCGGCTACTCGCAGAACGTGACCGTGACGGCGACGGTGTCCGACGCGGGCCGGGCGACGCTGAGCCAGTCCCGGCAGCAGGCCACCCCACCGCCTCCGCCGCCACCCACCGTGACGGTGTCGAAGGGAGCCGCCTGCGGTGCGGGCGGGTGCAACGGATCAGGTGTCTGCACTTCTTCGGCGTGTGCGTACGTCGTCGTGCAGACCGCGAATTTCAGCAGCAGCGTGACGTGCACGTTCAACAGCGACCACGGCCCGGTCGGATTCGTGAACGAGAACTTCGGCCCCAACGAGCGCCGGCAGACGAGGAACTACTACGGATATCCGGGCGAACAGGTCTACGTGACCTGTGGTGGCGTCCAGGGATCATTCCGTTGGTGAACAGTGAAGGAAATACCATGACCGTGACCCCTGAACAGGCTCGGCTGTTCGCGCAGACCTTCGAGCAAATGGTGCTGAACATCTCGCGGGCCATTTCCGGCAAGGAGCACGTGATCCGCCTGGCGCTCACCGCGTTGCTCTCCGACGGCCACCTGCTGCTGGAGGACTACCCCGGCACGGGCAAGACATCGCTGGCGAAGGCGCTGGCGAACACGGTGCAGGGCACCAGCGCCCGCATCCAGTTCACGCCGGACCTGCTGCCGTCGGACGTCACCGGTGTGCAGATCTACGACCAGCAGCGCGGTGTGTTCCGGTTCCACCCCGGGCCGATCTTCGGCTCGATCGTGCTCGCCGACGAGATCAACCGGGCCTCGCCGAAGACGCAGTCGGCGCTGCTGGAGGTGATGGAGGAGGGCCGGATCACCGTCGACGGCGAGACGCACCCGGTGGGGTCGCCGTTCATGGTGATCGCCACGCAGAACCCGATCGAGCAGGCCGGCACCTACCGGCTGCCGGAGGCCCAGCTCGACCGGTTCCTGATGAAGACCAGCATCGGCTACCCGGACCACAACGCCACCGTGGCGCTGCTGGCCGACGCGGCGACGCGGGACCGGTCGGCGACCGTGCCGCCGGCCATCGCGGCGAGCGCGGTGGCGCAGCTGACCGCGCTGGCCGACCAGGTGCACGTCGACCCGGCGGTGCTCGGGTACGTCAGCCGGATCGCCGAGGCGTCGCGGTCGCACCCCGCGGTGCGGCTCGGCGTGTCGGTGCGCGGGTGTCTCGCGTACGTGCGGTGCGCCAAGACGTGGGCGCTCGCCCAGGGGCGCGGTCACGTCGTGCCGGACGACGTCCAGCAGCTCGCGCACCCCGTGCTGGGCCACCGGATCCTGCTGCACCCGGAGGCGCAGTTCGACGGCGCCACCGTGGAGAAGGTGGTCGACTCGCTGTTCGCGGACGTCGAGCCGCCCGTGCGCCGGGGGGCCTGAGGTGGTGCGGCTGCTGGAGGTGGTCTCGCCGGCGGGCCGGTTGCTCGCGGTCGCGTCGGCGGTGGGGTGGGTGCTCGGCGCCGTGCTCGGCTGGGACGAGCTCGTGCTGCTCGGCGCCACCGGGCTGGTGCTGCTGGCGCTGGCGTGCGGGCTGACGCTGGGCCGCGGCGCGGTGCGGGTCGACGTGTCCGTCGCCAAGCGCCGCCTGCGGCCCGACGAGTCGACGCGCTGCGCGGTCGAGGTCGAGCACCACGGCCGCAGGACGCTGTTCGCGCCCGAGGTGGAGCTGCCGATCGGCCGGGACCGGGTCGAGGTCTTCGACAGCGGCCGCGAGGTGGAGGTCGCCGGGCTGCGGCGCGGGGTGATCGCGGTCGGACCGGCCACCACGGTCAGGGGCGACCCGCTCGGCCTGGTGCGGCGGACGGTCGCGATGACCGAGGTCGTCGAGCTGTTCGTGCACCCGCTGACCGTGCCGCTGGCGCCGCTGGGCACCGGGTTGCTGCGCGACCTGGAGGGCTGCACCACCAACGACGTCTCGATGAGCGACCTCGCGTTCCACGCGCTGCGCGAGTACGCGCCGGGCGACGACCGGCGGCACATCCACTGGCGCTCCACGGCGAAGCTCGCCGCGTCCACTCAGGACGGTCGGTTCCTGGTGCGGCAGTACCTCGACTCCCGGCGCGCGCACGTCGTGGTGGTCGTCGACGGCGCCGAACAGTCCTATCCGGACCCTTCGGTGTTCGAGACGGCCCTGTCCGCCGGTGCGTCGGTGGTGCAGCGCGCGGTGGCGGACGGGATCGACACCAGCGTGGTCGCCTCCGGGCACCTCTCCGGCCGGGCCCAGCACGTGCTGGACGTGTTCGCCCGCGCAGAGCTGGGCGGCCCGTCGCTCGCCGAGGCGACCGCCCGCGCGGCGGCCGCGGCTCCCGACGCCACGCTGCTCGTGCTCGTCACCGGCGCGCGGCACGGCTACGGCGACCTGCGCGCCGTCGCGACCGCGTTCCCGGCCGAGGTGCGCAAGGTCGTGCTGCGGGTGGACCCGCGGCAGCGCACCGCGCGGTCGGCGAGCACCGCGTTCACCGTGCTCACCCTGCGCCGGCTGGGCGACCTGCCGGTGCTGCTGGCGGGAGGGACCCTGCAGTGACCGGACTCGTGCCCCGCCGCGACGACCTCGTCGACGCCGCCTTCCTGTGCGCGTTGTTCGTCGTCGCGCTGCTGGGGTTCCGCACCACCTACACCGGCTGGGGCTTCCTGCTCGCCGGCGGCACCGGCCTCCTGCTCGGCGTCCTGGCCGGGCACGTCGCGTCGGTGCTGCGCCGGCCGATGATCGCCGTCGCCGCCATGACGGTCGCGGTGTTCTTCCTCCTCGGCGGTGTCGTGGCGCTGCGCGAGGACGGGGGACTGCCGACACCCGACGTCCTCGCCGGTCTGCTCGACCTCGGCGTGCACGGCTGGAAGCAGCTGCTCACCACGCTGCCGCCGGTCGACGGCGCAGGTCCGCTGCTGGTGATCCCGTACATCCTCGGCCTGCTGTGCGGGTCGGGAGGCTTCACGCTGGCCCGCCGCGTGCCGCTCAGCGGGGCACCGATCGGCGCGCCGCTCGCCGTGCTCGCCGCGGTGGTCCTGCTCGGCACCGGTGAGGCGGCCGGGGTGCTCGGCGCGGTGTTCGCCGCGGTCGCGGCAGGCTGGCGCGCGGTGCGCGCGGCCCGGCACCGCACCGGTGTGCGTGCCGGTGGGATGCGCCGGGTGCGCGCGATCACCGCCGTGGCGCTCGTCGGCGTCGCGGCCGGGTTCGCGCTGGTGGTGTCGCCGGTGCTGCCCGGCACCGGCAGCGCCCACCGGGTGGTGCTGCGCAAGTACGTGGAGCCGCCGTTCGAGATCGGCGCCTACGCGAGCCCGCTGGTCGGCTACCGCAAGCACACGAAGGACGCCAACCAGCTCTGGGACCAGACGCTGTTCACCGTGCGGGGGCTGCCGGAGGGCGAACGCGTCCGGATCGCCACCCTCGACGGGTACGACGGCCGGGTGTGGGGCGCGACGAACGACCCGGCCGGTGCGGTGGACCCGGTGCAGCGCAACAACTTCCAACGCATCGGTGTGCGCATCCCGGCCACCGGGACCGGAACCGAGTCCGACGTGACCATCCGGATCGAGGCCGCCTACGCGACGGCGGACGAGCTGAGCGCGTGGCTGCCGACGGCCGGACGCGCACGGGAGATCGCCTTCAGCGGTGAGCGCAGGGCCGGTCACACCGAGAACCTGCGCTACAACCTCGCCACGGCGTCCGGCATCGTCGCCGACCGGTTGCGCGAGGGGGACACCTACTCGCTGCGCACGGTCCTGACCACAGCGGGCATCCCGGACGACGCCCAACCGTTCGGACGGCCGTCGGTGCGCACCTCCGAGCTGGCTTTCGTGCGCGGCAAGGTCGCCAAGTGGACCGGTGGCGCGACGACGACCGCCGAACGGCTGAAGGCGGCCGCCGCGTACCTGCGCGACAACGGCGCCTACACCGACGGCGGTCCAGGCGAGACCGAGTACCTGCCGGGGCACAGCGCGGGCCGGCTCACGGCGTTCTTCAACGCCAAGCGCCCGGCGGGCAACGACGAGCAGTACGCCGCCGCGTACGCGTTGGTGGCGAACGAGATCGGCATGCCCGCACGGGTCGTGCTGGGCGCGGTGCCGGGCAGCGGCGGTGTGGTGCGCGGCGAGAACGTGCAGGCGTGGGTGGAGCTGCACCTCGCGGACGGCACGTGGGCGGTCGTCCCGAACACCGAGTTCATGCCGGACCGCTCGAAGAAGCCGGACCACCAGCCGCCGCAGGAGATCGAGAACACCGACGCCGCGGTGGTGCCGCCGCCGAACACGGTGAAGATGCCCAGCTCACTGGTCGACGCGAGCCGCACCGACGCGAGCGGCGTCGGCATCGGCGACCCCGGCGGGTCCTGGCTGCCGGGCTGGCTCGCCGGCCTGCTGGCCGACGCCGCCTCCGTGCTGCTGCCGATCGCGGCGGCGGTCGGTCTCGTCGTCGGGGGCAAGGCCGTGCGCCGCCACCGCCGCCAGACGCGCGGCAGCACCGCGAACCGGTTCGCCACGGGCTGGCACGAGCTCGTGGACCACGCCCGCGACCTCGGGGCACGGGTGCCGCGCGGCCTGACCCGGCGCCAAGAGGCCACCCTGCTGGCCGGGTTCGACCTGGGCGGCCTGGCGGTGCGGGCCGACGCCCACGTGTTCGGGCCGGGACAGCCGGACCAGGCGGCCGTGGACGCGTACTGGGCGGACGTGCGCCAGGCCAGGAAGCGGATGCGCACCGGCGTGCCGCGCTGGCGGCGGTGGCTCGCACCGCTCGACGTCCGCACGTTCCTGCCGGCCAGGGCCAGGTGAGGGCGTGCAGATCACGTTCACGCTCGCGCGCTCCCATGCCGTTGAACCCGCAATCACCCGGAGCGGTGGAACAACTCCACCCGGCTGGGCGACCTGCGTTGCGCGCCAGGGGGTCGCGTGAACACAGTGCCGGACATGAAGCAGGTGTTGCAGCACAGGATCGACGCGACGTTCGCCCACTACGACGTGAACGGCAACGGTGTCATCGAGCTCGCCGACGTCTACGCGCTGGCGGAGCGGTTGTTGCGGGCGTTCGGGGAGCCGGCGGGGTCGGAGCGCGGGCGGGAGCTGGTGGAGGCGCACGACCGGTTCTGGGAGATGCTGGCCGTGCACTGCGACGCCGACCGGGACGGGCAGGTCTCGCCGGAGGAGTACCGGGAGGCGATGATCGAGATGTTCGTGACCGGAGGGCCGATCGAGGCGGACTTCCTGGAGGTGGTGCAGGAGCTGCTGGCCCTCGCGGACACCGACGGTGACGGGCGGGTCGACGTGGACGAGTTCACCGTGCTGCTCAAGGCGCGCGGGCTCGGTGACGACGAGTGCGGGGTGGCGTTCGCGCACCTCGACACCGACGGTGACGGGGCGATCAGCGTGCCGGAGTACATCGCGGCGGTGCGCGACTACTACACGAACCCGGCCGAGGACACGCCCGGCAGCTGGCTGTACCCGAAGGCGTTGCAGCGCACCTGACGGGACCGGGCCCCGTTCGCGGTGCCGGCGTTGCCGTGCTCCACCCGGTCGACGAGTGCGCCGAGCTGGTTCGTGGGCACGGCGCTGAGCCCGCCGGGCGTGCTCAGCCGCTCGCTGGTGACCGGTACCGCGACCTGGTCCGCCCCGGACCTGTCGGCGATCCGGGGGGAGCTGCTGACGTTCGCGGCACGTCATCGTGCCCCCCGTTCACCGGACCGGGTGATCGGCTTGCGAGACTTCCCGCATGCGTGAGGTGGGCAACGGGCGCTACCGGCTGATCCGCGAGCTGGGGCGGGGCGGCATGGGTGCCGTGTGGCTCGGCGAGGACTCGGTCCTGGGCCGGGAGGTCGCGGTCAAGGAGCTGCTGCTGCCCGGCACCGTGCCCGCCCACGAGCGGGCCGTCTACCAGGAACGGGTGCTGCGCGAGGCGCGCATCGCGAGCCGGCTGTCCGAACCCGCCGTGGTGACCGTCTTCGACCTGATCTCCGAGGACGACCAGACGTTCATCGTGATGGAGCTGATCAACGCTCCCACCCTGGACGCGTGCGTCGACCGCGACGGCCCGCTCGGCGTGAGGGAGGCCGCCACGCTCGCCGGCCAGCTGCTGGACGCGCTGGAGGCCGCGCACGAGCAGGGCATCGTGCACCGCGACGTCAAGCCGGGCAACGTCATGGTGCCCGGCAGGGGCACGGCGAAGCTCACCGACTTCGGCATCGCGCAGTCGCTCGACGACCCGCGGCTCACCGCCACCGGGACGCTGATCGGCTCGCCCGCCTACATGTCACCGGAACGCCTGGCGGGCGGGGAGGCCTCACCGGCGTGGGACCTGTGGGCGCTGGGCGCCACGCTGTTCTACGCGGTCGAGGGCCGCGGCGCGTTCGACCGCCCGACGACCTCGGCGACGATCCTCGCGGTGATGAGCGAACGTCCGGTGCCGCGGGTCAGCGGACCGCTGGGCGAGCTGATCACCGGCCTGATGGAGCCCGACCCGCAGCGCCGCCTCGGCACCGGGCAGGCCCGCCGGCTGATCACCCGCGCGCTCGTGCAGCCGGACCTGACGGAACGCTTCGAACCGGTGTCGGGGCCGATGCCAGCGCCCAGGCCTCCCGCGTTCCACAGCGGCCCGGTCGCCACGCCGCCACCGTTCACCACGCCACCACCGTTCACCGCGGCCCCACCGGTCGAGGTCCTCGTACCGCCGCGCAAGCGCCGCTCGGTCGGCATGTACCTGTCGGCGACGCTGACGCCGTTGTTCATCGTCGGAGTGTTCGTCCTGCTGTACTTCACCGTCTTCAAGCCGATGCTCGGCAACACGGGGTTCGGCAACACGGGCCTGGGCAACACGGGTGCCGGCAACACGGGCGACGGCCCCGCCAGCTCAGCGGCGATGCAACCGGTGCTGACCCTGGGCATCGACGGCGACATCAAGGACGACAGCCTGCTGGCGTTCAGGAAGGACTGCCTGGCCTGGACGCCCGCGAAGGACGCCGCGCCGATCAAGCCGCAGCAGCGCGGCGGCTGTTACAAGGAGCACGCGACCGAGGTCCTCGACACCGTGCTCGCCAACTCCGAGATGGAGAAGGACGTGGCGTACCCCGGCGTGGAGGAGCTGACGAAGATCGGCGGCACCGCCTGCACCCGCACGTTCCTGTCGAACAAGGTCACCGGGCAGGACAAGGAGAAGACGCTGCGGTACTGGGTGGTGGTCCCGACCGCCGAGTCGTGGAAGGTGAAGACCCAGAACGGCTACCGGCACTCCAGCCGCATCATCCACTGCTTCGTGGGCAGGGCGGACGGCACGCCGCTGACCGAGCCGCTGATGGCGCAGTGAGGCGCGGCGCGGTGCGTCGAGAGCACCGCGCCGCACCCGTTCTCAGTCCTCCACGCTGATCGCGGACGCCGGGCACACCTCGGCCGCGTGCCGCACGTCGGCCCGGCGTTCCTCCGCGGGGCTCGGGTTCAGCAGGTCCACCAGCCCGTCCTCGTCGCGCTGGTCGAACACGTCGTCGGCGGCGAGCACGCACTGCCCGGCCCCGACGCACCTGCCCTGGTCGACGCTGACCCTCATTCCGACCTCCACGTCACCGGCAGTTCGGACACGCCACCCGTGAGCGTGGCCCTGATTTCAAGCTCCGACACGTCCTTGGCCAGCCGCATCCGCGGCAACCGCTTGGCCAGCGCCGCGAACACGACCCGCAGCTCGGTCCTGGCCAGCGACGCGCCGATGCAGAAGTGCGCGCCGTGCCCGAACCCGAGGTGCGTCCTCTCCGGACGGTCGGGGTTGAACACCTCCGCGTCGGAGTACACCCCGTCGTCCCGGTTCGCGGCGTTGATCGACAGGATCAGCGCGTCACCGCGCTCGATCGTCACGCCGGCGATGTCGACGTCCTCGTGCGCGTACCGCAGCAGCCCCAGGTCACCGGGCGCGCCGAGCCGCATGATCTCCTCGACCACCGCGTCGACGTGCCCGTCCGGGTCGGCGACCAGCGCGTCCCAGTGCTCGCGGTTGGTCATGAGGAACAGCACGCCGAGCCCGATCCGGTTGACCGTGGTCTCGTGGCCCGCGAACAGCAGCCCGACGCACAGCCGCACCATCTGCTCGTAGTCGAACGCCGAGTCGGCGCCCTGCGCGCGGACCAGGTCGGAGATCACGTCCTCACCGAGGTCCGGTCGCTTGGTCTCGATCAGCCCGATCATGTAGCGGAAGAACTCCTCGCGCGCCCGGTGCGCCTCCTCGCCGATCGCCGTGCCCGCCATGCGCTCGGACAACGACGCGAACAGCTCGCTGTCGGCCTCCGGTACGCCGAGCAGGCGGCAGATCATGGCCACCGGCAACGGGAACGCCAGCCCGCGGTGCAGGTCGACGACCCCGGCGGTCTCGTGCTCCGCCTCCAGCCGGTCGAGGTACCCCTCGATCAACCGTTCCATGTGGTCGGACAGCATCCGCATGCGCTTGGCGGAGAACGCGGGCGTGAGCAGGCGCCGCATCCGCGCGTGGTCGGCCTCCTCGGTCTCGTACTCGCCGGTCGGCCCGTCCAGCACGGCCGCGGTCGTGATCCGCGAGGCCTGCTCGGGGTGCGGGTGGGAACGGCCGAAGCGCTTGTCACCGAGCAGGAGGCGCACCTCCTCGAACCGGGTCACGAGCCACGCGGGGTCGCCGGTCGGTGTGGTGACCGGGGCGATGGGGGCCTCTCTGCGCAGCAGCGAGTAGAGCGGGGCGAGTTCGAGCACGTTCGGCCTGGGCAAAGGCAGCTGAATGCGTTCGGGAGCAAGGCTCATGACCCCGACCGTACCGTTTATTGGCACTGGCTGCCATTAAACTTTCGAGCCTCTGACGTGCTTGAATCACCCGATGGCGGACGTTGTGGCGGAAAACGGGGCACCCCGCAGGGGCCGGCCGCCGGTGAGCGGCGAGCAACGCCGCCGCCAGCGCCTGGAGATCTCCCGCCACGCCGTGCGCCTGTTCGCCGAGCAGGGCGTCGCCGCCACCTCCGGGGAGCAGATCGCCCAGGCCGCCGGCGTCTCCGAACGCACCTTCTGGCGCCACTTCCCGCACAAGGAGAGCTGCGTCGAGCCCCTCCTCACCCGCAGCGTGGACGCCTTCTGCGCCGTGCTGCGCGCCTGGCCGGCCGAGCTCGACCTGATCGACCACCTCCGCACCGCCTACCAGCCCGTCCTCGACGCGGGCTCCGACGACGACGTGGCCGCGGTCTTGGCGGTCGTCCGCCTCACCCACCACGAACCCGCCCTGCGCGCCGCGTACCTGATGCTCCGCGAACGCGACGAGGACGCCCTCGCCGAAGTCCTCGCCCACCGCATGGCCCTCCCCGCCGACTCGATCGCCGTCCGCGTCCAGGCCGCCGCCATGAGCGCGGTGCTGAAGGCCGCGACCGACGACGTGGCGGCCGCCACCGCCGGCGGCATCACACCGGAGGCACTCGAGGACCACAGGGAGCACCTCGCCCGCGCCCTCGGCCTCGTGCTGCGCGGCCTGTCGGACGCGGGCTCGCTGATGCGCGAACGCTGACCGCTCCGGCGTGCCCGAACGGGCGCGGAACCTACTCGCGGGTTGTGACCAGTGCCAGGGCCGCCTCCCGAACGTCCGGGTCGGGGTGGGCGCGCAGCTCACGCAGCAGGGTGCGCCAGAACTCCGGCCAGCCCTCGGTTTCGCCGGCCACGTCGGCGAAACCGAGGGCCACCAAGGGCGCCGGGGCGAGCAGGGCGGTGGCCAGGGTGCGGAGCTGTGCGGGGGTGGTCTTGGCGGCGTTGTGGCGCAGCCAGCGCTGAAGTTCGGTGCGGGCGTCCAGTGCGAGCGTCGGGCGAGTGGCCAGGGAGGCGGTGAACAGCACCTGGTCGAGGACGTCGTCGGCCTGCCAGTCGACGGCGCTCGCGGCCAGGCGGATCGCTTCGCGCGGCATGGGGGTGGCCAGGTCGTGGGCCAGCAGGCGTTCGAAGGCGCGGTGGGTGGGGGAGGTGCGGTCGTCGGCGAGGAGGCGGACGACCGCGCGGATGCGTTGGCGTGCGGGGAGGTCGCGGTCCGGTTCGGCGTTGTGGGTGTCCAGTGTGGACATCAGGCGGGTCACTGCCGTGCGCAACGGGGTGAGGTCGTCCTCGCAGGCGGCGACCAGGGCGGTGAGGGCCTGCTGCCAGGTCGCGGTGCGGGTGAGGTCGGTGGTGAGGTCGGCGAGCAGGTCCGTGCCGCCGGTGTCCCAGCGCGACCACAGCGGCAGGGTGGCCAGTGCCCGCCGGGCGGCTTCCGGTTCGGAGCGCACGGCGATCGCGCGGACCAGTGACGCGTAACGGGTGCGGTGGCGGTCGGCGACGTCCTGCGGTGGCAGGTCCAGCACCGACAGCGCCACGGGGGCCTCGCCTTCGGCCGCTGCCGACAGCAGGTCCCAGGCGGCCTCGTCGTCGAGGAAGTAGCGGCACGCCGAGACGATGGCGCGCTTGATGTCGCGGTGGGTGTCCGGCCAGATCGCCGCCAGCTCGGGGAGTGCGCCGGGCACCTGGTGTTCGGCGAGCAGACGGACGGCCTCCTTGCGCGACGTCACCTTCTTGCCGCGCAACACCGGTGCGAGCAGCGCGCGCAAGCGGGTGGGTGGGGTGAAGCGTGCGCAACGGGTTGCGGCGTACACGGCGACGCGGGCGCGGTCGGTGTCGGCCAGCGCCAGCAGGTCCGGGAGCACGTCGGCCGGTTCGTCGGTCCACGCCAGTGCGCTCAGCGCCGCCTCGGCCACCCGGACCTCGTTGTCGCGCAACAGGGTGCGCAGGGTTGCGGCGGTGCCGGGGACCTGGCCGAGCGCGGTGGTGGCGTTCACCCGCGCGAGGACCGCGTGGCCGGTCGACCGCGCGATCGACGCGAGCTGGGCCGCGTGCTCCGCGATCTGCCGGGGCATCCACAGGTGGAAGCACCGGGTGTAGTGCGGGACGAAGGTGACGTCGGAGTTCCAGAACCGGCCGCGCACGCGCCGGCCGACCACCAGGTCGAGGAGGTCCGTGCGCCGCGTCGACACGGCCCGCTGGACCTCGCCGAGCACGATCGACGAGATGTCGTCGGACAGCACCTGCCCGACCCGGTCGTCACGGGTGGCCGTCGGTGCCAGCCACAGGACGATCGCCTGGCGCGCAACGTTTTCCTGCGCCGCGAACCGCGCCCGTCCGACGAGGTCCTGCAGTTCGGGCAGGTGCCACGCCCTGCGCTCGAGGCCCGCCGCCAGCGCGAGCACGAGCGAGTACTGGTCGCGTCCCGCGTCGGCGGTCATCCTGGGCCGCAGGGCCGCGAACACCTGGTGCTCGGCGCCGCGCGGCAGCGACCGGTGCAGGCCCGGCAGGTGGACGTGGGAGTTGTGCTCTCCCACCAGGTTCAGGCCGTCGAGGCCGGTCTCCACGAGCACCGGCTCGCTCGTCACGGCGCCCTGCCGGACCAGTGCGGTCGCGAGCTCCTGCACCGCGTGCCAGGTGCTCCACGAGCTGTCCCGCGCACGGGTCGCGTCGAGGAGCAGCTTGGCCAGCAACGGTGCCTCGGACGCGCGGAACAGCCACGCCGGCACCTTCGCCAGCGCCATGAGCGCCGGGGCGCGCACCGGGTCCTGCTCGTTCGGCAGCCGGGTGAGGGTCGCGAGCATCGCGGCGAACGCGTCGGGGTCCTTGCTCGCCGCCGCGGCCTGGACGTAGAGCGGGTAGGCCGCGGCGCGTTCGTCCGCCGTGGCGCGCTTCGTGGCCGCCAGCAACGGTTCCCGCGCCTCCTCCCACGGCAGCCGCGCGGTCACCGCCAGCCGCTGGGACGGCGAGTCCGCGACCCGCCGCAGCCCGAGCAACCGTCGTGCCTGCACCGCGCGGTCGGCCACCGGCAGCTCGTCCAGCACCGCGAACGGCACGTCCGGCCGCTCGCCCACGGCTCCCTCGTAGACGGACGCCCGGCGCGACGGCGGCAGCGCGTGCAGCAGGTGCCGCAGCCCGGAGGGGTGCAGCCGGCGTGCGACGGCGACCAGCGCCCGCTCGTCGACACCGGCGAGGCGCCGCCAGAAACGGCCGCTGGCGGGCTGGTGCGCGGAGTCCTGGGCGAGCAGACCGGCGACCCGCTCCGGCGCGACGCGGGCCAGCACCGACGGCAGCCGCACCGACCACACGTGCGGCGCCACCCGTTCGACCAGGTCCAGCACGCGCATGGGCAGCTTTTCCGCCGCACTGCGCACGGCGACCTCGCGGTGGGACCAGATCTGCTTCCACGCTGACACCGGTGCCGCGGCCAGCTCCGCCTCGACCAGGTCGAGCAACGCCGCCGGGTGCCGCTTGCCGATCGCCGACCAGTTCGCCGCCGCGTGCTCCAGCTCCCGCAACGGCGGCGCCGAGCAGGCCACGAGCAGCGCCGCGGCCTCGTCGTCGCCGTGCCGCTCCCACACGACCGGCAGGAGCGCGTCGGCCAGCGCCGTCGCCTGCTCCCGGCGCACCAGCCGGTAGAGCCGCCGCCGGGTCGCGGCCGCCATCTCCGGCAGGCGTTCGAGGAACACCTCCGCGGGCAGGCCCAGCCGGACCGCCGCCCGCAGCGCCGTCCACTGCACCGCCGTCTGCGGTGCCGCGAGCTCCCGCCGGACGTGCTCGCGGTGCCCCGCGATGGCCGCCAGCTGCACCGCCAGCCGCCGCTCGAACGTGCCCCGCCCCGCCAGGTCCCGCAGCACGGCGTCGAGCTCGGCGGTGCCGGCCAGCGAGAGCGCGGTCGTGGCGATGTGCCGTTGCCGCGCGGGTGCGGGCAGCGGGTCGATCGCGGTGAGCAGGGCGGCGGCGGTAGTGGTCACAGCGGGTGATTCTCCGGTCGCCACCGACCTGGCGCGACCGGATTTGCCCAGGGCGTGCGCACGCGTGCTGCCACAGCGGCTACCCTCGGACCGGGGGAGCGTGGCACCGCCTGACCGCGCCGGGAGCCTGGGAACTCCTGTGACGGTGCGGTCGGTGTACCTGGGGTTGGCCCGTTCTCTTCCTTCTGGGGGAAGCGCTGCACAGCGCTCAGGCGAGGAAGTGACGTGGGGGATGTTGTCTCTTGAGCTGGTGCCGTCCGCGGTGCCCGACCTGGTCGACGCCGACCCGGTCCGGACGTGGAGACGGCGGAGGTGGTCGCTGATCGGCGGTGAGGTGCTCACCTCGCTCGGTGCGGCCGGGGTGCTGCTGCTGTGGGCGCGCGGGGTGGAGGTCGACCCGGTGGACCGGGTGGGCCAGGTCAGCGGTCTGGCGGGTCTGCAGCTGGGGTTCGCGGTGATCGCGCTGGCCGTGCTCGTCGCGGTGGTCGTCGCCGCGCGGAAGCGGTGCGCGCACGTCGTCGAACGGCTCGCTGCCGCCGCCGCGGCGGGGTTGTTCAGCGCGCTGGTGGCGGGTGCGGTGGTGGTCGCGTTGCGCGGCACCACCTTCGGCCTGTTCGCGGTCTACGGCGACGCGGGCGTGGTGGTCGGGTGGGCGCGGTCGCTGATCGAGACCGGTGGGATGCCGTACACCTACCCACCGGGCTTCATCCACGCGATGGCGTGGTTCAGCGAGCTCACCGGCAGCACGCCCGAGCACGCGCTCAAGGTGCTGCAGATCACCGGGACCGCGCTGTTCGGCCCGGTCGCGTACCTTGCCTGGCGGCTGGTGCTGCGGCCGATGTGGGCGCTGGTGCTGGGCGTGGTGCCGGGCATGGTGCTCATCGAGCCGTACAAGGTCTACGCGAACCTGATGCTCGTCGTGCTGGTGCCGGTGATGTTGTTCCTGCTGCACCGCCTGCGCAGGGCCGACCAGTTCACGTACCGCGCGCTCGTGGTGCGCGGCATCGGGGTCGGCGCCGTGGTCGGTGTGGTGTTCCTCGTCTACTCGGGCTGGTTCGTGTGGTCGGCACCCGGTGCGGTCGTGGCGGCACTGGTGGTGTTCCCGTGGCGCACGGGCCTGTGGCGCGGTCTCACGCTGCTGGCGGTGACGACGGTGACGTTCGTCGCGGTGTCATACCTCCACCTGTCCACCATCCTGTCCTCGTCGAGCGGCATGACGGACCGCTACTTCTACTTCGACGTCCACACCGAACCGACCTACATCGCGATGACCCGCGGCGACATGCCCGGCGCGGAACCGGGTCCGTGGCCGCCGCCCGGTGAGCTGGGCGGCGTGGGCGTGTTCACGATCATCGCGCTCGTCGGTGTGGCCGCGGCGATCGCGGTGGGGCGCAACCGGACCGCCGTGATCCTGCTGACGAGCCTCTTCGCCGGCGCGTGGCTGGTCCGGTTCTACTACGCCTCGACGATGTACGAGCGCGACGCCGTGCAGCTCTACCCGCGCAGCACCGCCGAGCTGCTCTACACGATGTTGCTGCTGTGCGGTTTCGCGCTGTACTTCGGCGTGCAACGGCTGGAGGGCCTGCCGAAGCTGCGGCCGTGGCTCGGTGCGCGTTCGCTGCGGATCGCCGCGCTGGCGGGGATGTTCGTGCTGATCGCGATGGCCGGGTCGTCGATCGGCGACCGCTACATGCCGCGTTCGGACCACTCGCTGGGCATGCTCGCGCTGGCCTCACACCTGACACGGCAACCGGACGGGACGTGTCCGGCGTACACGCGGACGCTCCGCGTGGACTGCGCCGACAACGACGACGAGTACTGGAGCCTGTTGCCGGGCTTGGCGCGGGACGCGCCACGGCCGGGCCTGCTGCCGCACCGGACCGGCGGATGAGCAGGGTCGTCGCGGTGGTGGCCGCGGTGCTCGCGGTCGCCATCGGCCTGGCCGACCGGTTCGCCGAACCGGTCGCCGTGCCGTTCGGGCAGGACCCGGGGTGGCTGCTGCCGCTGCTCGACGAGCTGCGGCTCTGCACCCGGTACGAGCTGGTCGCCGTGGTGGTCGTCGCGGCGGTGGTGGCCGGGTGGCGGCGGGACGCCGTCGTGCTGGCCGGGTGCGCGGGGCTGCTCGTGTTCCTGTGGCTGGACCACCCCGCGGAGCAGGGGACGGCGTTCCTCACCCAGGACGACTACGACTCCCTGCGCGTGTACAACTACAACGGGTTCATCGCGGCCGGTGTGCTGGTGGCGGCCGCGGTGGTCAGCGGTTGCCGACGAGCGAGTCCAAAGTAGCCGTGCCGTTCTGCTCGCAGCGGTGCCCGGACTCGCGCAGCACCTCGGGGTTCTTCGCGTCGTCCTCCTTGCCCGCGTCCTTGAACAGCTTCGTCAGGATCGCGAGCTGCTGGTCGGCACCGGCGAACAGGAACTCGTTGCACGTCGACCGCGCGTTCAGCGGCCCGTCGGACGGCCCGGAGGCACCGCCCGCGAAGTACAGGCCGCCGACGACCAGGGTCATGATCAGCAGACCGAGCGCGAGTCCGCCCTTGCCCGGCGGTTTCTCCTGCACCAGCCACGCCTCGACCGCCTCGATGAACGGCGCGGACGCGGTGAGCTGCTTGTCGATCCAGAACTCCCAGTCGACCTCCACCTGGTCGTCGGCCACTTCGAACTGGGCGTGGTCGGCCGCGAACAGCGCGCTCACCACCAGCTCGCGCGGGTACGACCACGACTGGAACGGGTCTGGCCGCACCACCACCAGGCGGTCGGGCAGCAGCAGGACGACGTCACGCGCGCCGCGCGCGAGACGTTGGGTGTGTCCTGATCCGATGACGGCGCCCGCGAGCCAGGCCAGCACCTGGCCGCGTTCGGGTTCGTCAAGGGCGTCAACGGCGATCTCGAACAGGCCGTCGAGGTCCGGCTCCATGGGCACCACTTTCGGCAGCGGGGGACGCCTGGCTATCGTTCGGCGACCGAGCCGGAGTTACCCGTGAAGGCCCAAGTTCGTCCGAATGGCGCTGTCGTGACGATGGCCACGTGACGCTGCGGTCACGGCCGTTCGCAGCCGGTCCACCGCACAACATCGGCCGCTGATCATTTTCACCCGAATGAGCCGGTACGTGCTCTTCGAGCAACCCCTAGCGTCAGCCTATGGCCACCACCACACCATCCACGGCGTACAGCCGCGACCTGGGCGACGAGCTGCGCCGGTTGCGGGAGACCTCCACGAACCTGAGCGGCGCCGCGCTCGCCGTCCGGCTCGGCTGGGACCCCAGCAAGGTGTCCACCATCGAGCACGGCAAGTACCGCGCCAGCGAGATCGACCTCGTGCAGTACCTGACGATGTGCGGCAAGGACGTCGACTTCTTCGAGGACTTCAAACGGCGCTACCGAACCGCGTTCGACGAGTACGTCGTGCAGATATCGGACAACTTGCGGACGCTCGCCCTGGCCGAGTCGACCGCGTTGTCGATCATCAGCTACGACTCGAGGGTCATCCCGGGCCTGCTGCAGACACCGGAGTACGCCGAAGCGGTGTACCGGCTGACCGGGTTCGTGCCGGAGGAGCGGATCTCGACGCTGGTCCAGTTCCGAATCGACCGGCAGTCGGTGCTGCGGCGCCACGATCGGCCGACTTGCTTGTTCTACGTCCATGAGCGTGCGTTGCAGCAACAGGTCGGCGACGGCCGGATCATGGAGGAGCAGTACCTCCAGCTGCTGTTCGCGGCGCGCATGGTCAGGATCGTGCCGGCCGACGAGCCCGTCGCCTGGTCGGACTGCGTGCTGTGGGAGTACGAGAAGGCGATGCCGGTCGCGTTCAGCGACACCGATCTGGCGAAGGTCTTCGTGCAGGACCCGGCGGTGATCGTTCGCACCCGGCTGCTGTTCGACCGTTTGGCTGAGGTCGCCTTGGATGAGGAACAATCGCGGAGCAAGCTGGCTGAGTACATCAGCCCACCGCGAGAGGACCTCGATGACTCAGGAACGAGCATGGCGTAAGAGCAGCTACAGCGGCGGCACCGAGGACAGCAACTGCGTCGAGGTCGCGCTGTCCGGCGACGCCCTCGTGCGCGACTCGAAGAACCCCGGGGGCGCCGTCCTGACGTTCGCTCCCGGCGCGTGGAAGAACTTTCTCGAAACTCGTTGAACCGTTCCCCGTCTCACCACGTGTCATCGCCGTCACCAGGTGAGCAGGGGGAGCGGTTCGATGGCACGCGACGACGAGAAGACGGTCCTGTTCGGCCAGGCGGCCGGCCCGACGGTGATGCTGCCGCGTCAGGGCGCACAGCTCGTGCGCCTGCCGCGGCGCAGCACCCCGATGCGCGTCGACGTCGCGGGCGGCGGCCCGGTCGGGCTGGCGTTCGCGTGCTCGCTGAAGACGATGCTCGGCGACCAGGTCTCGCTGCGCGTGCACGACCGCCGCTGGAAGCGCCACGCGGGCCGCGTCGTGTGGAAGGACGCCTCCGACGGCAACAACCGCCGCGAGCAGGTCGTGACGCTGCAGAGCAACGTCTGGGCCGCCCTGCCCGCCGAGGTGCGGCAGCGGTTGTTCGCCGACGGCCGCTTCTCCGAGATGTGGCCGCTCGGCCCCGACTCACCCGCGTCGAAGGGCCGTCCGCGCAACATCAAGGTCCGCTGGATCGAGGACGCGCTGCTGGACCTGGCCCAGGACCTCGGCGTCGAGCTGCTGCCGCAGGCCTACACCGTTCCCTCGAAGTGGGACGGCCTGCACGTGCTCGCCATCGCCGACGGCGCCCGTTCCGCGACCCGCGAGGCCCTGAAGCCGCACTTCGGCACGCCGTCACGCGAACTGTTCAGTGTGGACGGTTCGCCGCTGGACGAGCGCGTGCTGGGCATCCGCGTGGTGTCGTCGAAGGTGCCCGACGAGCACACCGTGCCGTTGACGGTGGCGCAGAACCGGTTCCTGTTCAACTCGATGGGCGGCGGCTTCATCAACATGCGCCTCACCGCGGAGGAGGCCTCGGAGATCGTCGCGCTGGGCGCCAACGGCCCCATCGCGTGCATCGGCAGGTTCGGCTGCACGATGCGCCCCGAGGGCGGTCGCTTCGTGTGCGACCGGCACCGCTCGGTGTTCAAGCCGTCCGTGGACAAGCTCTCCTACCTGTGGCCCCGGATTCTCGACGGTCTGCGGTTCTTCGGCGCCGGCGTGGCCGACGTCGTGGGCATCACGTCGTTCACCCTGGGCATGCAGCAGATGTCGAAGTTCACCGCGCAGCTCTCGCCGTCCACGTACGGCTTCCTGCTCGGCGACGCCGCCAACTCCCTGCACTTCTGGCCCGGCCGCGGCCTCAACACGGGCCTGAAGAGCGCCCAGTCGCTCGCGGTGAACCTGTTCCAGCGCTGGAAGGGCCGCGGTTTCCGCGCCGCCGACTTCGCCCAGCACGAGGGGATCATGCAGCAGCTCCAGTACCGCGAGAAGTCCCGCGCCTGGACCACGATGCTGATGCCCGACGCCGACGGCGTGCCGCGCGGCATCGAGGACCGCATCCGCGACGGCCTGACCGGCCCGTTCGACCGCGAGCCGCTGGTCGCCGAACTCTTCCAGCGCGTCAAGGACGTCAAGGCGCGCCTGGGCGACCGGATGGGCTCGCTGGCCTCCGACGAGTGGTACCTGGGGCGCATCCAGGCGCTCGACGTGCGGACGTTGAAGGTGATGGTCGAGTCGGGGGCGTGGATCACGCGGGAGATCGGCGGGGACGAGGTCGTGGTGCCGGCCGCGGTGCCCGCCGAGCCGGTGGCCGGGGTGCGCCCCGGTCTGTCGCTGGTCTCGTGACGCTCAGCCCAGGCTGACCGGCAGCCGTTCGAACCCGCGCAGGATGCGCGTCGGCCGCCGACCGGCGCCCTGCTCCAGCCGCAGCCCCGGGAACCGCCGGAACATCGCCCGCAGCCCGATCTCGCCCTCCATCCGCGCGAGCGCCGCCCCGAGGCAGTAGTGGCGGCCCGCTCCGAACGACACGTGGTCGCGCGCGTTGGCGCGGGTCACGTCGAAGGTGTGCGGGTCGGTGAACACGTCCGGGTCGCGGTTCGCACCGGCCAGCACGGTCGCGACGAGCTGCCCGCGGCGGACCGGCACGCCGAGGACCTCGGTGTCCTTCACGCAGGTCCGGCCGGTCAGCAGCACCGGCGGGTCGTGGCGCAGCACCTCGTCGACGGTGTTCGCCCACAGCTCCGGCCGCGCGCGCAGCACCTCCAGCTGCCCGGGGTGGCCGGCCAGCAGCGAGATGCCGTTGCCGAGCAGGTTCACCGTCGTTTCGAACCCCGCCGCCAGCACCAGGCCCGCCGTGGACTTGAGCTCGCGTTCGGTGAGGCCCACGCCGTCGTCGCTCGCGGTGACCAGGCGGCTGAGCAGGTCGGTGCCGGGCCTGGCGCGCAGGGCGTCGATGTGGCGGCTGAGCCAGGCGTCGAACTCGGCCAGCGTCGTCTCGACGTCGCGGAACACCCGCCACGACAGGCCCAGGTCGAGGCTCGGTGCCGCGGAGGCGCCGAACGCCAGCACCCTCGCGCGGTCTTCCTGCGGCACGCCGAGGATCTCGGAGATCACCGTGACCGGCAGCAGGCCGCAGTAGGTCTGGATCAGGTCCACCGGGTCGCTCGGGTCGAGGCCGTCGAGGAGCTGGTCCGCGATCTCCTGCGTGCGGTGCCGCAGCTGCTCGACCGCGCGCACGGTGAACACGCGCGTGACGAGCTTGCGGTAGCGGGTGTGCGCGGGCGGCTCGGTGACCAGCAACGACGGCGGCTGCACCGGGTGCAGCACGTCGGTGGCCGCCCAGTCCGCGATCCTGCCCAGCACACCGTTGCCGTAACGGGGGCGGCTGGCCTGGAAGGCGTCACTGCCCAGCACCTCGCGCACGGCGGCGTGGCTGGTCGTGACGTGTCCGATGCCGGTGGGCGCCAAGGGGCCGTGTGCCCTGATCTCGTCGAACAACCCCGTGAGGTCGTTGCCGTTGTTCGCCTCGACCGTGATGCGGCCCTGGAGGTCGCCCTTGCGCGCGGCCAGGCGCAACGCCACCCTCGGCACGCCGTGGTTCAAGCCCCAGCGGATGACCGTTTTGATGGTCGCCTCCTTCGCACGGGAACGACGCCCAGGGTAGGCGCTGGTTCACGAGGTTGAGGAGACCTTCCAGGTCGTGAGCGCGCAAGCGACCGCGGTGACCACCAGCGCGCCCGCCGAGAGCACGCCGAACAACCCCCACGGCACGGCCACGACGCCACCCGTCCCACCGGCCACCCCGATCAACGCCCCCGCCGCCACCAGGGCACCGAGCAGCAGACCGACCACGGTGACCACGGTCGACTCGATCAACGCGGCCGTGGTGACCTGCTGGCGGGTGAGGCCGGACAGGCGCAGGACCGCGAACTCGGCGCGGCGTTCGGCGCCGGCGATGACCACGGCGTTGACGGCGGCGATGGCCGCGTACAGACCGGACAGTCCCATGAGGACGGCCATGATGACGAGGTTGCCGCCCTGCTGGGCCTTCGCGGCGGCACCGGCCCACTCGGCGACGGTGCGGACGGTGCCGAGGTTCCCGGCGGCGATGGCGGAGCGGACGGTGGCGGGGTCGGTGCCGGGGGTGAGGCGCAGGAACGTCTGCGTGGGGGAGGTGGCGAGCAGGTCGGCGGGGACGGCGTCGCGGGAGAGCAGGAACTCCTCGCCCAGCGCCAGGGTCTCCGGCAGGCGGGCGACGAAGCGAAGGGTGGTCTCCTGGCCGTTGTGCCGCAGGGTGACCGTCTCACCGACCAGTCGGTCGCCCCACACCGCGGAGCCGCCCGCGACCGTCAGGCCGGTCAGTGCGGCGAGGTCGCCGGAGCGGGGCTGGGTCACGTGGGTCTCCAGGTAGGTCACCGGGTCGACGGCGAACACGAGGTCGTCGTAGGTCTGCGGGCGGGGCGGGTCGTCGGGGGACTCGGCGCTCAGGGCCGTGATCGACACCGGGAGGAGGGTCTGCGGGGCGGCCACGGCGACGCCGGGGAGTGCGGCGAGGCGGGCGGACTGGGCGCCGGTCGAGTCGACGACCAGGTCGGCGCGGACGGACCGCTCCTGTTCGACGCCGGTGAGCTTCGCCAGCGACCCGAGGGAGCCGTCGATGCCCAGGACCAGCGCGACGAGGACGATCAGCGGTGCGGCGGTCGAGGCGCTGCGGCGGACGCCGTCGCGCAGGTTCGCCCGTGCCAGCTCGGCGAGAGTGCTTCCGGGAAGGACGAACAGCCGGCCCACCAGGGGCACCAGCAGCGGGCTAAGCCTGCTCAGGGCGACTGAGCCGGTCATCGAGATCAGCAACGACATTCCGAGCGCCACCAGCAGGTCGCCGGAGCGGGTCAGCGCGATGAACCCGGCCGTGGCGGCAGCGCACAGCAGGCCGGTGACCCACCTTCCCGGCGTCATCACCCGTGCTGCGGAACCGGTGTCGCGCAAGGCGTCGAGCGGCTGGACCCGCGCGGCGCCGCGGGACGCCGACAGCACGCCGAGCACCGCCACGCCCACGCCGATCGGCACCGACGCGCCCAGCACCCACGGGCCGAACGGCGCCTCGAAGCCGTCGGGCAGGAAGCCGAAGCCGTGCAGCACGGCCGTCTGCGCCAGCGTGGCGGGGAACGCGAGCACGACGCCGACCAGCGTGCCGAAGGCGCCGAGGAACAACGCCTCGCACAGCAGCAGGCGGCGCAGCTGACGCCGGTTCGCTCCCAGCACGCTCAGCAGTGCGAGGTCGCGGCTGCGCTGGGCGACGGTGAACGCGAACGTCGACCCGACGATGAACACCGCGAGGAACGCGGCGAGCGGCACGGTCATCCCGAGCAGCGTGGCGGCGCCGACGTACCCCTCGTTGATCCGCAGCGCCTCCTCCTCGGTGACGCCCGGCGGCACCCAGCCGCGCCCGGTGGCGGCCATGACCAGCAGGGCCGCCTGCACGAGCGCGACGCCCAGCGCCACGGTCAGCACGGCGCCGACGAACAACGGCCAGCGTTCGCGCAACGTGCTCAGCGACAGGGTCAGCACGACTCCTCCAGGCGTGCCAGGCGTTCCGCCACCGCGTGGGTGGTGGGCCGGTCGAGCCGGTCGACCACCCGGCCGTCGGAGAGGAAGACGACCGAGTCGGCCGAGGCCGCGGCGGCGGGGTCGTGGGTGACCATGATGATCGTCTGACCGGCGGTGACGAGGTCCTTCAGCAGGCCCAGCACCGTGCGCGCGGACCGCGAGTCCAGTGCGCCGGTGGGTTCGTCGGCGAACAGCACGGCCGGGCGGGTGATCATCGCGCGGGCGATGGCGACGCGCTGCTGCTGACCGCCGGACAGCTCGCGCGGGCGGTGGTGCTGCCGGTCGGCGAGACCGACCCGGCCCAGCGTCTCCGCGATGTCCTGTGTGGACGCACGGGAGCCGGCGAGCTTCAACGGCAGCGCCACGTTCTGCGCGGCCGTCAGCGAGGCGACCAGGTTGAAGTGCTGGAAGACGAAGCCGATCGACCGGCGCCGCAACGTCGTCAGGTACGCCTCCGGTGCCCTGGTGATGTCGGCGCCGGTCAGCAGCACCTGGCCGGTCGTCACGCGGTCCAGGCCGGTGGCGCAGTGCAGCAGCGTCGACTTGCCCGACCCGGACGGCCCCATGACCGCCGTCCAGGTGCCGGGCGGGAAGCCGAGGCTGATCCCGTCGAGCGCGCGCACCGTGGCGGACTTGGCCCCGTACTGCTTGGTCACCGCGCGCAGCTCGACCGCGAACGGTGTGGTTCCCCCGTAGCTCACGGTGTCAAAGCCAACCGTGCGGAGCCGGGTCCCTGCACTACGTCCAGCGCCCGGATCGAGGTGGGGCTGGGCCTACCCTGGGCGCATGGGGGAGGGCGCGCCGGTGACGGTGCTCGACGCGGTGACCGGCCGCGGGTTCCTGCTGGGCGGCTGGCCGTGGCGGTCGCTGTGGTACCTGGTCACGAACCTGCCGGTGGCGTTGGTCGCGGGCGCACCGCTCGCGCTCGTGGTGCTGCTGTGGCAACCGATCGCGACCAAGGGGCCGAGTCCCGCCGCGGTGTTGTCGGCGGCGCTCGGCGTGCTGGCCGCGACCGTTGTCCCGGTGCTGGCGACGCAGCTCGCGAAGGTGGAACGGGCGCGGGTGCGGCTCGTCGACACCAGGCCGATCACGACCGGCGACCGCGCGGCGGGCCTGCACCGCTACGGCGAGGCGGCGACGTGGCGGGAGGTCGCCCACACGTGCCTGCTGGCGACGGTCGTGCCGGTGGTGTCCTCGGCCTTCTTCGTGCTGTTCCTGCTGGTGGTGGCGTTCGCGCTGATGCCGGCCCTGGTCGTGGACGGGCCGGTGGCCGTGCTGTTCTGGGAGGTCGGCACGGCCGCGGAGGCGTGGGCGTGCACCGCGGTCGGGCTGGCCGGGCTGGTGGCGCTCACCTACCTCGCGGCCGGGATCACCGGTGTGCAGGCCCAGCTGGCGCGGGAGCTGCTCGGCGGTCGCGGCGACCTGCGTGCCGAGCTGGTCGAGGTGTCGGCCTCGCGGGCACGGCTGGTCGACGCGTTCGAGGCCGAGCGGCGCCGCATCGAACGCGACCTGCACGACGGCGCGCAGCAGCGGCTGGTCAGCCTCACGATCCAGCTCGGGCTGGCCCGCGTCGACCTGCCGGGCAACGAGAACGTCGCGGCGGCGCACGAGCAGGCCAAGGAGCTGATGGCGGAGCTGCGCGAGCTCATCCGCGACATCCACCCGCAGGTGCTCACCGACCACGGCCTGGCAGCCGCGCTGGACGACCTCGCCGACCGGATGCCGCTGCCCGTCACCGTCAGCGCGGACCTCACCCGCCTGCCCGCAGCCGTCGAGTCGGCGGCGTACTTCGTGGTGTCCGAAGCGCTCACGAACGTGGCCAAGCACGCGCAGGCGACCGAGGCGCAAGTCCAGGCACGGCAGGAGGGGTCCGCGCTCGTCGTCGAGGTCGTCGACAACGGGCACGGCGGTGCCGACCCGGCCGGCGGCACCGGTCTGACCGGGCTGGCCGACCGGGTCGCGGTGGTGGGCGGGAGAATGCTGCTGTCCAGCCCGACCGGTGGCCCGACCCGACTGCGCGTGGAGATCCCGTGCCGATCCGAGTAGTCCTCGCCGAGGACGGCGTGCTGCTGCGCGAAGGGCTCACCGGTCTGCTGGGCCGGTTCGGGTTCGAGGTGGTGGCGGCGGTCGGGGACGCGGAGGCGCTGCGGGCCGCCGTGACCGAGCACGGCCCGGACCTGGTGCTGACCGACATCCGCATGCCGCCGGACTTCACCGACGAGGGACTGCGGGCCGCGCTCGCGTTGCGCCGCGACCACCCCGGGCTGCCGGTCGTGGTGCTCAGCCAGTACGTCGAGCACCGGCACGCCGCCGACCTCATCGACAGCGGCGACCGCGTCGGCTACCTGCTCAAGGACCGGGTGGCCGACGTCGAGGAGTTCGTCGCGAAGCTGCGGCACGTCGTCGCGGGCGGCACGGTCATCGACCCCGAGGTGGTGCGCGGACTCGTCCGGCGCTCCCCGCTCGCGACGCTGTCCGCCCGCGAGACCGAGGTGCTCGGGCTGCTCGCCGAAGGGCACTCCAACGCCGCCATCGCCCGCCGGCTCACGTTGTCGGACGCCGGGGTGGGCAAGCACGTCGGCAACATCCTCGCGAAGCTCGGCCTGCCGCCGGACGACGACGTCAACCGGCGGGTCATGGCCGTGCTGACCTACCTGCGCACCGTCAGGAGCGGATGACCGGCACGGGCAGGGCGCGCACGACGTCGTCGTCCGCGTCGGTGACGACCCCGGCGACCTCCTCCAGCGGCAGCACCGAGAACCGCGACGCCGCACCGATCTTCTCCGCGCTCGCCAGCACGTAGGTGTCCGCCGCCCGGTGGGCCAGCGCGCGTTTCATCGCCGCCTCGTCCGCGTCCCCGGTCGTCAGCCCTGCCTCCGGGTGCACACCGGTGACGCCCAGCAGGAACAGGTCGGCGTGCACGCCCTGGGCGGCCTCCACCGCCGCGGCGCCGCACGCGACCATCGAATGCTTGAACAGCCGGCCACCGATCACGTAGACGTCCACGTTCTCGTGGTGCTCCAACGCACTTGCGACCGTCGGGCTGTGCGTGACGACCGTGGCGCGCAAGTCCGACGGCAACGCCCGCACGACGGCCAGTGCGGTCGTGCCACCGTCGATGATCACGGTGCTGCCCGGTTCGACCAGCGCCGCTGCCGCCGCGGCGACCCGCTGCTTGCCGGGCACCGACACCTCCTGCCGCGCGGTGTAGTCGGCGACCGCGGGCGAGGCGGGCAACGCGCCGCCGTAGACGCGCTGGCACAGCCCGGCCGCCGCGAGGTCGCGCAGGTCGCGGCGGATCGTGTCCTCGGACAGGCCGACCTCCGCGGCGAGTTCCTTGGCGACGATCCGGCCGTCGGTGCGCAGGCGTTCGAGCAGCAGGTCACGGCGTTGAGCGGCAAGCATGCACGTTTCTCCTTGTTTTTGCCGAGTCTTGCACATTATGGTCGGGGCATGCTGATCCTGATCGCCGGCCCCTACCGCTCCGGCACCGAGGACGACCCGGACCTGATGGCGCGCAACCTCGAACGCCTGGAGGAGGCCGCGTGGCCGATCTTCCGCAGCGGCCACGTGCCGATGATCGGTGAATGGGTGGCGCTGCCGGTGCTGCGCGGCGCGGGCGGCAGCTCCCCGGCCGATCCGGTGGCCGAGGGGATCATGTACCCGACGGCGCAGCGCCTGCTCGAGAAGTGCGACGCGGTGCTGCGGCTGCCCGGTGCGTCGACCGGCGCCGACCAGGACGTGCGGATCGCCCGGGAACGCGGTCTGCCGGTCTACCACCGGGTCGAGGACATCCCCGGCTACCGCGCGGCCTGACGCGCCGCGTTCAGGCGCGGGCGGCGGCGACGAACTCGCGCATGCGGCCGTGGTCCTTGACCCCGCGGCTGGACTCGATGCCGCTGGACACGTCCACGCCCCACGGCCGTGCCACCGCGACCGCGTCGGCGACGGTCTCCGGCGACAGGCCGCCCGCCAGCACCCAGGTGCCCTCCGGGCGGCGGTCCGCGAGGCGGGTGACGTCCCACTGCTCGCCGGAGCCCGCGACCGGGGAGTCGATCAGCAGCAGCTGCTCGCCGAACGCGCCGGTGCGCACGTCCGTGTCCGGGCCCAGTGCGGTCGCCCGCACGAGCGTGAACGGGTGGCCGCTCAGCTCGTCGAACGACTCCTTCGGGTAGTCGCCGTGCAGCTGCAACGCGCGCACGCCGGTCCGCAGAGCCAGCTCACCCGCCTCGCCGGCGGGGATGCCGCGCACGACGGCCACGGTCAGCACGTGGTCCGGCACCGCGGCCACCAGACGGCGGGCCAGGTCCACGTCGATGCGGCGGGGGCTGGCGGTCAGCACGAACCCGACCGCGTCGGCCCCCGTCGCGACCGCGACGTCGACATCGGCTTCGGTGCGCAGACCGCAGAGCTTCACGAACACACCCCAATCCTATGCTCTCGCCCCCTGTTGCTCAGGCATCTGCAAGTACCACCAACTCACCCCGCCACCGGCCGGACCACGGACGGCCGGCGGCGCTGTTGGCAGTGGAGAAGTGCCTGTTGATGTTGAGTTGGCGAGCTGCTCAGGGCGGCACACGTGACGCGGCTCGCGGTGTCGCGCGGCTAACAGTCACAAGCGCATGCGCTGTCCGGTCCTGGTTAATGGAACCAACGGGCAACGGAGGCCGTGATGACAGAAAAGCAAGTCGCCACATCGGTGTTGGTGATCGGAACCGGGGGCGCAGGGCTGCGCGCCGCCATCGAGCTCGCCGAACGCGGCGTGGACGTGACGGTCGTCGGGAAGCGGCCGAAGTCCGACGCGCACACCGCGCTCGCCGCGGGCGGCATCAACGCGGCGCTCGGCACGATGGACGAGGCCGACACCTGGCAGCAGCACGCAGCGGACACCGTCAAGGAGAGCTACCTGCTCGCCAACCCGGAGATCGTCCGGGTCGTCGCCGAGCAGGCCCCGCGCGGCATCGCCGACCTGGAACGCTGGGGCATGCCGTTCGCACGCGAGGACGACGGGCGCATCTCGCAGCGGTTCTTCGGCGCGCACACGTTCCGGCGCACGTCGTTCGCCGGCGACTACACCGGGCTGGAGATCCAGCGCACGCTCGTCAACCGGGCCGCGCAGCTGGGCGTCCCCGTCCTCGACTCGTGTTACGTCACCCGCATCCTGGTGCGGGACAACGTGGTCTTCGGCGCCTACGGGTTCGACCTGACCGACGGCACGCGGTACGTCTTCCACGCCGACGTCGTGATCCTCGCCGCCGGTGGCCACACCCGCATCTGGCGGCGCACGTCGTCGCGCCGTGACGAGAACACCGGCGACTCGTTCCGGCTGGCCGTGCTCGCCGGCGGCCGCATCCGCGACCCCGAGCTCGTGCAGTTCCACCCGTCCGGCCTGCTGGAACCGGAGAACGCGGCCGGCACGCTGGTGTCCGAGGCGGCGCGCGGCGAGGGCGGAATCCTCACGAACGCGCTGGGCGAGCGGTTCATGGACCGCTACGACCCGGCCCGGAGGGAACTGTCCACCCGCGACCGGGTGGCGCTCGCCGCGTACACGGAGATCAAGGAGGGCCGCGGCACCCCGAACGGCGGTGTGTGGCTCGACGTGTCCCACCTGCCGCGCGAGCAGATCATGCGGCGCCTCCCGCGCGTCTACCAGACGTTGCTGGAGCTGCAGATGAAGGACATCACCCGCGAACCGGTCGAGATCGCGCCGACCGCCCACTACTCCATGGGCGGGGTGTGGGTGTCGCCGTCGGACCACTCGACCGGTGTGGACGGCCTGTTCGCCATCGGTGAGGCGTCGAGCGGTCTGCACGGCGCGAACCGGCTGGGTGGCAACTCGCTCATCGAGCTGCTGGTCTACGGCCGGATCGTCGGCGAGGCCGCCGCCGAGTACTCGGCTTCCCTGACGGCACAACACCGTTCGCACGCCGCACTGGCCGAGGCACGGGCCGAGGTGGACGCGCTGCTGGCCGCCGACGGCCCGGAGAACGTCCGCGCGCTGCAACGGTCGCTGCGCAACACGATGACCGAGCACGCGGGCGTGGTGCGCGACGAAGCCGGGCTGCGCAAGGGGTTGGCGGAGCTCGACGAGCTGGAGGCGCGCATCGAGCAGGTCGGCGTGCACCCGGACCTCGCCGGCCACCAGGACCTGGCGCACGCGTTCGACCTCAAGGCCTCGGCGCTGGCGGCCCGCGCGACCCTGGAGTGCGCGCTGGAACGCCGGGAGACCCGCGGCTGCCACAACCGGTCCGACCACCCGGAGCTCGACCCCGCGTTGCAGGTCAACCTGGTGTGGTCGGGGCCGGGACGGGTGGAGCGGGAGGAGATCCCGCCGGTGCCCGAGGAGATCGCGGCGCTGATGCGCGAGGTCGACACGGCGGGCAAGCTGGTGGAGTGACCGCCGCCGGGCGGGAGCGCGGGCTCCCGCCCGGTCCGGGCACGACCACCTCGACGGCGAAAAGTGCGAAGAGGACGAAGAGGCTCGTTCCAGCGAGCACGGAACCGGTGGAGGGCCTGAGACCCGCTCCACCGCGAGGGGCGCGACGGCCCTGGCGGGACACCGCCCCTGGCGCTCACGGCGGTGCGCGTGATCTTCTGCGTTCACCTGGTCGCCGAGCACAGGTGACCGGGAAAGGCGCCGGACGTGGTGGCAACACACTCCTGGCGGTGCGTACGTTGGGCGGCATTGCGACACTCGCGGTACCGGCATCCACCACTGGAGCACGCATTCGTAGCAGAGTGTGATCGCACCATCGGGCGGTACTTCCGGGCGCGGCGTACCGCTAGCCTGTACTGCGGTACACACTTAGACGGGGGTTCACGTATGGCGGGGACGCGACGCGTGGCCGAGCCCGCGGAGCCGACTCAGGCCGTCGGGAGGCGTGAGCGGCACAAGCGGGCCATGTACGAGCGGCTGTACACGGCGGCGCTCGACCTGTTCACCGAGCAGGGCTACGACGAGACCTCGATCGAGGACATCACCGAACGGGCCGATGTCGCGCGGGGCACCTTCTTCAACTACTTCGAGAAGAAGGAGGAGGTCATCGCCGCGTGGGGCACGCGGCGCAGGGAGACGCTGCGGGCGGAGCTCGGTGCCATCGCGGGCGGCGGCAACGACGTGCTGTCCTCTCTGGAGAACTGCATGCGCGCGCTCGCGCGGATCAACAAGCTGGAGTGGCGCACCACGCAGGTCATGCTCGCGGCCTGGGTGCGGTGCGGCCACCCCATCTTCGAGGAGCCGTACGCGACGCCGTTGTTCGCCGAGATCGTCAGCGCCGGCAAGGACGCGGGTGACGTGGGGGACCACGTCGACCCGATCCTCGTCGGCAACATGCTGCGGGACGTCTACCTGGGCACGCTCTACCGGTACGTCGGCCGCGGCAAGCAGCCGACGACGCTGGCGAACGAGCTCGTCACGACCCTGCGGGTGCTGATGCACGGCGTGCTGGTCAGGCCGGACCGCTAGCCAGCAGGCGGTCGGCGAGCGCGCCCACCTCCTCCGGCCCCAGCAGCAGGGCGGCGGGCACGGTCCGCCCGAACGCCTTCTTCAGGCGTGCGGCGAGCTGCGCGGCCATCAGGGAGTCGAGGCCCAGGTCGCGCAACGCCCGCCGGGTGTCCACCCGGTCCGGTGTCGTGCCCAGCACCGCCGCCACGTGCTCCAGCACCGCGTCCACCGTCTGCCCGGCCGGTTCGTCCGCGACGGCCGGGACGGCGGGGACAGCCGGGACGGCGGGGACGGTGGCGGCGACCGGGACCGGTTCCCGGGCCGGCTCGGGTCGCGGCCGCCGGGTGCGGGCCGTGCGCAGCAGGCCCGCCACACCGTTCACCAGCTCCGCGAACGGCCCGGCGGTGCCGGTGCGCACGGTGACGCCGCTCAGCTCGGCGAAGCACTCGTGCTCGGCGTCGAACAACCGCACGTCGACGACCGGCTTGCCGCGCCGCTTGCGGGCGACCGCCCAGAACTCGCCGCTCGCCCTGCCGGTGACCCGCACCCGTTCGACGCCCAGCGGCACGACCGCGGTGCCCAGTGCCAGCAGCACGGCCTGCATGCCGGTCTCCAGCACCACCGGCCCCGCCGCCGTTCCCGGCGTGAACCTGGCGACCGCCGCGTCCTGCCCGCGCCACGCCTGCCGCAGCGCGCGGAACGGCCCCTCGAACTCGTACCCCTGCCGGGCGGCGAGGTCGCGGAAGTCGCTGTCGCGCACGTACTCCCGGCACCGCGCCAGCGCCCAGTCCAGCCCGGACGAGGCGACCGCGCCCCCGCGTTCCACCTCACCGCTCACGCACCGCACGCCCTCGTCGGTGTGCACGGTGAACGCCCGCACACCACCGCGTTCCGGCCGCACCGTGACCGTCAGGGACGGCAGCGCGTCGGGATCGACCGTGCACAGCTCGTGGAAGCGGATGTTGCGCAACGTGTGCGTGGTGCCGGTGCCGCGCACGACCGACAGCACGGCCTCGAACAGCACGGCCGCCGGCAGCGGTGTGAGACCGCGGAACCGCAGGCCCCGCAACGCCTCCGCCACGCCGAGGGAGGCCACGTCGACCTCGCGGACGACCTCGGTGTCGGCGGTGAACGACTCGAACCAGTAGTCCTGGTGCTGCCACGGGTAGGCGGGCAGCGGCACGCACCGGCCGTCGCCCTGGCGGCTCGCCCAGTCGACCGGCACGCCCGCGACGTGCAGCGCGCCCAGCGCCGCCGTGACCGCGCGCAGCTCGGGCTCGTCGCGCAGCAGCGTCGGCACGCCCGTGCCGGTCCAGCCCGCCGCCTCCCCGATCTCCGCGACGGCGGTCAGCAGCACCGGGTGCGGGCTGACCTCCAGCACCACGGCGGTGCGGGCGTCGGCGAGCACCCGGCGCACGGTGTCGTTGAGCCGCACCGTGCGCCGCACGTTGTCCGCCCAGTACGCGGCGTCGAGCTCGCGCCTGCCGTGCTCCACGGTGGACCGGAAGTCGACCTGCGGTGCGTTCGGGCGCAGGTCCTCCAGCTGTTCGCGCAGCGCCGTCGCGACCTTGTCCATCAACGGCGAATGCGACGCCACGTCGACGTCGCGCACCGGCCGGCAGGCGATGCCGAACGCGTCCAGGTCCTCCGCCACACCCGCCATCAGCTCCGCGGGCCCGGCCAGCACGCACGTGCCGGGCGAGTTGTCCGCCGCCACGCACACCTCGCCGCGGTACCGGTCGACCAGGCCCTCCGCGCGTTCGGCTGACAGCTCGGCCCACAGCATCGCGCCGCTGCCCGCGGTCTCCTGCATCGCCGCGCTGCGCCGGCAGATCACCGCCGCCGCGGCGCGCACCGTGAGCGCGCCGGACACCTGGGCCGCGGCCACCTCGCCCATGCTGTGCCCCACCACGACATCCGGTTCGACGCCCCACGACCGCCAGTGCGCTGCCAGCGCCACCTGCACCGCCCACAGCACGGGTTGCAGCACCGACAGCGCCTCCGGCCACGGCGCGTCGCCGAGCAGCACGTCCACGACCGACCAGCCGGCCTCCTCGCGCACGGCCGCGTCGCACTCCAGCAGTGCCTCCCGGAACGCGGGGGAGACCGCGTGCAGCTCCCGGCCCATGCCGCGCCACTGCGACCCCTGGCCGGGGAACAGGAACACGACCTTCGGCCGGTCGGCCGCCCGGCCCGCCACCGCGCCCTTCGCCTCGGCGCCCGCGAGGAACGCCCGCAGCCCGGCCAGCAGCTCGGCGGTGCTCACGCCGGCGACCGCGAGCCGGTGCTCGTGGTGGTCGCGTCGCACGGACGCGGTGTGGCAGACGTCCCGCACCGCGTCGGTCTCCCGCAGGTGCGCCAGGTGCGCCTGCGCGGACTCGCGCAACGCGGCCCCGCTCTTCGCGGACAGCGTGAGCACGCGGGGACGGCCGTCGGGTTCCGCCGCGGGCTCCCCCGGCGGTGGCGAGGTCAGCACCACGTGCACGTTGGTGCCGGAGATGCCGAAGGAGCTGACGCCGACCACCGGGTGCTCGGCGGTCAGCGGCTGGTTGCGGGTGACGACCCGCATCGGGGCACCGGTGAGCTGCTCGGCCTGCACCTGCGCGTGCAGCGAGGCGGGCACGGTCCGGTGCTCGGCGACCAGCACGGCCTTGATCAGCCCGGCGATGCCCGCGGTGGCCTCGGTGTGGCCGATGTTGCTCTTCACCGACCCCAGCAGCAGCGGGTGCTCCCTGCCGGTGCCCGCGACCTCGGCCAGCGCCGTCAGCTCGACCCGGTCGCCGACGCTCGTGCCGGTGCCGTGCGCCTCGATGTAGTCCACAGTGGACGGATCGAGGCCGGCGTCGCGGTACGCCGCCTGGAGCATCTCGACCTGACCACGCACCGCCGGTTGCAGCAGCAGGCCGCTGCCCCTGCCGTCGTTGCTGATCGCGCTCCCGAGCAGCAGGGCACGCACCCGGTCGCCGTGCTCGACGGCGTCGGCGTGGCGTTCCAGCACGACCGCGCCGACGCCCTCGCTGCGCACGAAGCCGTTCGCGTTCACCGACCCGAACTTGCACCGGCCGTCGGGTGCGAGCATCGCGGCCTGCGAGTAGGCGATCGCGTCGTCGGGCAGCAGGATCACGTTGACCCCGGCCGCGACCGCGAGGTCGCACTCGCCCGCGAGCAGCGCCTGCCGGGCGTTGTGCACGGCCACCAGCGAGGACGAGCAGGCCGTGTCGACCGTGATCGACGGCCCGCGCAGGTCCAGCGCGTAGGACAGCCGGCCGGACGTCACCGCGCGCAGCTCACCGCCGGCCGCGTGGCGCACGTCGTGGTTGCCGGCACTGCGGCTGGCCTTGCCGTACTCGGCGGTCGCCTGCCCGACGAAGACGCCGACCCGGCGCCCGGCGAGCCCGGACGGCCGGATTCCGGCGTCCTCCAGGGCCTCCCAGGCGACCTCCAGCAGCAGGCGTTGCTGCGGGTCCATGGCGCGGGCCTCGCGCGGGGAGATGCCGAAGAACTCCGCGTCGAAACCGCGGACATCTGCGAGGAACCCGCCGTGGCGCGAGATCGTCCTACCCGGAGCGGGTTCCGGTGAGTAGTGGTCGTCGACGTCGAACCGGTCGCGCGGGATCTCGGTGATCGCGTCGGTGTTGCCGAGCAGCAGGTCCCAGAAGGCACCGACCGACCCGGCGCCGGGTAAGCGGCAGGCCATCCCGGCGACGGCGACCGCGCGGTCCCGTGCAGGGGCACCCGCCGATCCGGTCCGAGCACCGGGTCCGGTAGTGGTTCCCGAGGTGCTGGAGGCGTTGCGGCGTGTCAAGTTTCCCCCGAGTTGGGTTCAAAGTGGTTCCCAGTACAACTATGTACCCAGAGTCAAGTTTAGCCGCAGCGTCGCGCCTCCTGGTAGTGAAAGTACGCAATTGCCGGTGTACTCGGGCAATGCGGTGAAGCTCGGTCTCGCAGGATGGAACCGGGGCACCTACACTCAAACTAGGTCTTGCGTTCAAGTTTGTACTGACGTACTCACTGGTGCGGTCAACGCTTCGGCAGGGGGGATCGGCATGGCGCGCTTTGTCGTCGAGATGGTGTTCGGGCCGGAACACGAGCGGTTAGCCGGCGTTCGGCCCGCTCACCGGCGGTACTGGGAAGAGCTGGCGGGGCGCGGGGTCCTGCTGGGGGGTGGCCCGTACGCCGACGAGTCCGGTGGGTTGCTGCTGTGCGAGGCCGAGGACGACGTCACTGTCCGCCGTTTGGTGGCCGCCGATCCGTACGTTCGCGGAAAGTTGTTGCGCGGTATCAGGATTCGTGAATGGCGCGGGTTCCTCGACGGCCTTCCCGGTCCGTCCGGAAAGGAGGCGGAGCCGCAGCAATCGGGAATTCCTATGGCTTCTCGCCCATCCGGATCCTCGATGGGGAGCCGCGCGCTGACAGCGCACGAGCAGCGCATCGCCACGCTCATCGTGGACGGCCGGACCAACCGTGAGATCGCTTCCAGGTTCCGGGTGTCGGTCCGCGCGGTGGAGCTGCACATCACGAGCATCTACCGCAAGCTCGGGATCCACCGCAGGGCCCAGCTAGCCGGCGCGCTGGCCGCGTGATGGCAGACCTGGACGTCCGCAAGCTGCGGATGCTGCGCGAACTCGACGAGCGGGGCACCGTCGCCGCGGTGGCCCAGGCGTTGCACCTCACGCCGTCGGCCGTGTCCCAGCAGCTCGTGTCGCTGTCGAAGGAGGCGGGGGTCCGGCTGGTCGAGCCCGCGGGCCGCCGGGTGCGCCTCACCGACGCCGCCCGCGTGCTGCTCAGGCGCGCCAACGAGATCTTCGCCGAGCTGGAACGGGTGCAGGCCGACCTCGCGGCCTACTCGGAGGGCTCGGTGGCCGAGGTGCGGGTCGCGGGGTTCGCGGCCACGTTGTCCGGGCTCGTGCTGCCCGCGGTGCGCGAGCTGCGCGACACCCTGCCCGGGGTGGTGGTGCGGCTGGTGGAGTCCGATCCGCCGCACTCGTTCGACCAGCTGGTGCGCGGGGACGTCGACGTCGTGCTGAGCGTGGAGTCCAAGGAGAGCCCGGCGGCGACCGACCGGCGGTTCCACCGGCTCGCGCTGTTCGCCGAGCGGTTCGACGTGGCGCTGCCGGTGGGTCACCCGCTGGCGGACGCGCCGGTGGTGCGGCTGGCGGACCTGTCCGGCGAGGCGTGGATCTTCCCCACCCCCGGCACGTGCCGCGACATCTCGTTCGCCGCGTGCGTCACCGCCGGGTTCACGCCGGAGATCGTGCACGAGATCGCCGACTGGGACACGACGCTGGGCGCGGTGGGACTCGGGCTGGGCCTCGCTCTGGTGCCCCGGCTGATCACCGCTGCACCGCCCGAGGACGTGGTGATCAGGGTGCTCGACGCGGAACAACCCACCCGGCACGTGTTCGCGGCCGTGCGACGGGGAAGTGAAGAAGCACCGCACCTCGCGGCGGTGCTCAGGGCACTCGGTGCGGCGGCGGCGCTCGCGACCGTGCAGCGCTGCTGATCGTTCGTTCGAGAACAGGAGGAACGGTGGTCGTATGACCGTGCGATCGAGGAACAGGGATTTCTGATCGGGTGACCGGCGGGCCCGGCGGTGACACGTGCGCTCACCGCTGGGCCGGCGGTGGTGGGACGGCAGGACGTCTGTGCGCGCAGCCGTTGTCGCGTGACTGACGGTCTCGGCGCGGTCCTGCTCCGGCTCAGCCGCGCGGCACCAGCGCCGAGGCCTCCGGCCGGAACGGGAAGAACTCCTCCACCCCGGCCCGGACGACGACGCACGTCGACTCCGGCACCTCCAGCCACGCCCCGCGCAGGTCGCCCAGCGGTTCGGACACGATCAGCCGCGACCCGTCCGCGAGGTCGTGCAACGCCGGGTTGTCCGGGTACTGGTCGCGCAACGTCGACAGGTCCGCGCTGTGGAAGAGGCTGCGCGACCTGCCGCGGCTGGAGTAGCGGAACGCCCACGTGGTCGTGCCGTCCGTGGTCGCGACCGTCATCTGGACCGGGAACTCGACCCCGTTGCGGTGGCCGACGTCCTCGACGAACGCCACCATCCGCGCCACCGCGCCCGTCGGGTCCTGCTCCAGGCCGAACCCGACGGCCAGGTAGAACATGACCTCCGAGTCCGTCGACCCCTCGATCAGCGGGTACAGCTCCGGCGTCACGGCCAGCGCGAGCTCGCGGCGCACCAGCGGGAACTTCGCGATGAGCCCGTTGTGCATCCACAGCCAGTTCTTGTACCGGAACGGGTGACAGTTCGTGCGCTGCACTGCGGCCCCCGTCGACGCCCGGACGTGCGCGAACACCCGGTCCGCGGTGATCTGCGCCGCCAGCTCGCGCAGGTTGCGGTCGTTCCACGCCGGCTCGGTGCTGAGGAACAGCCCCGGCGTGCCGGTGACCGCGCCGTACCAGCCGATGCCGAACCCGTCGCCGTTCACCGCCGTCGCGCCGAGCCGGGCGTGCTTGCTCTGCATGACGAGCGAGTTCTCCGGCCGGTAGAGGATGTCCTCCAGCAACACCGGTGAACCGGAGTAGGCGAGCCACCGGCACATGTCGACCTCCTGTCGTTCCGCCGCACATGGGACCACGGCGCCGGGTGCCGGTGCGAGGTTTGCCCCGGCGTGCCCGCGTCGGGCACGATGGTTTTCGGCCCCCGACCAAAGGTGCGTACGTGACGCCTCCTCACCTGCCCTCCCGCGGGCACTTCGAGACGGTCGAGACGATGGCGCCCTTCGAGCCCGTCGCCCAGCTCCCGCCGCTCGCCCCGCTGGACCAGCGCGAGGACCGCACCGAGCCCGCCGGCCACATCGCCGTCATCGGCCCGATCGCCGCCGTGGTGCTGGCGTTGACGATCTGCACGCTGGTCCTCGACCACCCCGGTGCCCGCGCCGTGGCCGCCGTGCTGGCCACGCTCGGGCTCATCACCGCCGTCGTGGTGCTGCTGATGGCGAAGCGGCCGGAACCGGGGCGGCACGTGGCCCGCCACGCACGGGAACACCAGGACTGACCGGGCCGCTCGGCACGGCACGCGCCGGGACTGGCGGCCCCGCCAGCACCCCTGACGCCCCCTGTCAGCGCAGCGTCGCAAGTCCCGCCCGTGCGAACTTCTCGTCCAGGTCACCGCTGGGCGCCCCGCCGACCCCGATGCCCGCGACCGGCGTGCCGTCCACGGCCACCGGCACCCCGCCGCCCAGGAACAGCGTCCCCGGGATGTCCCGCAGCGTCGCGCCCTGCCCGGTCACGCGACCGGCGAGCTCCGAGGTCGGCGCGCCGAACGACACCGCGGTGAACGCCTTGCGCCGCGCTGACTCCTCGGTCTGCGGGCCGGCGCCGTCGCCCGCGAGCAGCACGACCAGGTCGCCGCCGCGGTCGACGACGGCGACCGTGACCCGCTGGTTCTCCTTCTCGGCCGCGTCGAGGGTGGCCTGGGCGGCGCGGACGGCGGCGTCGATGGTCAGCACCTTCTCGGTGCGGGTCGTGGTGCGCTGGTCGGCGGCCGCGTAGCCGCCGCCGACGGTCAGCACGACGAGGGTGGCGACTGCGATCTTCTTGATGTCCATGTGCTCCACGATCGCGAACGGGAGCAGCGGGAACCTGGTGGTGACGGTTGAACCGGCGTTCAACCCATCGGTTGACCCGCGCACCGGCACCGCTCGCCTACAGTCGCCGACGTGTGGCTGCACCGGGCGATGCACGCGGGCTTCTACGTGCTGTTGACGGCGTCGGCGGCGCGGTACGCGACGTACCACGGCGCCGGCGTGCTGGTGCTCGGCCTGACCGCGGCGCTGGGGCTCGCGTACCCGGCGGGGGTGCGGTGGACGCGGGCGTTGCCGGTCGTGCTCGCGGTGTGGCTGGTGCTCGTGTGGGTCGCGCCGAGCTTCGGGTGGTGCGCGATCCCGCTGTTCTTCCAGTGCCTGCGGCAGCTGCGGCCGCGGGGCGCGCTGCCGATCGCGGGCGTGCTGACGTGCGCGGTGGTGCTGGCGCAGATCCGGCTGGCGGCGGCGTTCGACCTCAGCCTCGTGCTCGGGCCGATCGGGGTGGCGGTGCTGACGGCGGCGGTGTTCTTCGACCGGGCGCGGCTGCTGCGCGAGGCGGGGGCGCTGCAGGAACGCCAGCGGGTCGCCCGCGAGATCCACGACACGCTGGCGCAGGGGTTCTCCAGCATCACCCTGCTGCTGGAGCTGGGAGAGCACGACCGCGCGGCCACCGTCGCCAGGGACAGCCTCGCCGAGGCGCGCCGGTTCGTCCGCGACCTCGCGCCGATCCGCGGCACGCTGGTCGACGCGCTGCACCGGCTGTGCCCGCACGTCGAGGTCGACGGCGAGCCGTACCCGTTGAGCGTGCAGACCGAGGTGGCGCTGCTGCGGGTCGCGCAGGGCGCCGTGGCCAACGCCGCCGAGCACGCCCGTGCCGCGCGGGTGGCGATCACGCTGTCGTACCTGGGGGACGCGGTGACGCTGGACGTGGTGGACGACGGCCGCGGGTTCGACCCGGCCGCGGTCGTGCCGGTGGAGGGCCGCGGCTACGGCCTGGCCTCGATCCGCGGGCGCATCACCGAGCTGGGTGGCACGGTGTCCGTGGAGAGCGCGCCGGGGGAGGGAACCGCCGTGGCCGTGACGGTGCCGACGCCGTGAGGGTGCTGGTGGTCGACGACCACCCGGTGGTCCGGTTCGGACTGGTCGGACTGCTGTCGCGCGACTTCGAGGTGGTGGAGGCGCCGACCGGTGAACGCGCCGTCGAGCTGGCGTCCACTGTGGAGGTCGTGCTGATGGACCTCCAGCTGGGCAAGGGCATCGACGGTGTCGAGGCCACCACGAGGATTCGCGCGCTGCCGTCGCCGCCGCAGGTCGTGGTGCTCACGACGTACGACTCGGACGCCGACATCGTGCGCGCGGTCGAGGCCGGCGCGATCGGCTACCTGCTCAAGGACTGCGCGCCAGAGGACCTCGCCGCCGCCGTGCGCACCGCGGCGAGCGGCCAGACCGTGCTGTCGCCCGACATCGCGCAACGGCTGCTGAGCCAGGTCCGCCGTCCGGCGCCGAAGCTCAGCCGCCGTGAGGTGCAGATCCTGGAGCACCTGGCCAAGGGCCTGTCGAACCGGGAGATCGCCAGGGCGTTGTTCATCAGCGAGGCCACCGTGAAGACCCACCTGGTGCGGATCTTCGACAAGCTCGGCGTGGAGACGCGCACGGCGGCCGTGACGACCGCCGTGGAACGCAAACTGATCCGCCTCTAACCCCCTGTTTGCCCAGGCATCTGCCAGAAGCAGGGGGTCAGAGTGCGGGTGGGGTGGTGGCGGTGAGGCGCGGGTCGGGTTTGCCGCCGGACATCGCGAGCATGCCCCTCATCACCTTGAACAGCTTCGCGAGCCCGCGCGGTGAGCGCCGGTCGATGCCGCTGATCACCTGTTTGAGGACGGTCAGCTGGTCGAAGTAGACGCGTTCGGTGACCAGGTTCTCGTCCTCGTCGAACACGAAGTACGCCGTCATGCGCGTGCGGTGCCTCCCGCCCGTCGGCGGGATCTTGCCCAGCGGCCCCAGGTGCGTGCCCAGCAGCCAGAACTCGACGATCACCGCGTCGTGGCTGTGCCGCAACGCGATCAGCTCGTGGTCCTGGTCGGGGAACGCCGTGCGCGTGTCGGCGTAGTACCGCCGCACGTCCTCGTCGCCGTCGTGCACGACCATCTGCGCGATGAGCTCGTAGTGCGGGTGCGGGAACGTCGAGAGGGTCGCGTCCCAGTCGTGCACCACCTCGTCGTGGAAGTGGTCGAGCACGAGCTTCTCGCGCGCCTTCAGGACCTCTTCACCGGGCATGTCGAACCGCGATCGCATGTCTCTCCTCCATTTACCCACGGTGTGGGTTAAAGTAGGTCCACGGCGTGGGTTCGAGCAAGGGGTGGTGGGCATGACCCGTCGGGGCAGGCCGCCCAAGGGCGCCGCCGTGCTGTCGCGCGCGGCGGTCGTGGCGGCGACGTTGCAGGTCCTGGACGCGGAGGGGACGGCGGCCGTGGGCATGCGGTCGGTCGCGCGCGTCCTCGGGGTCGACCCGAAGAGCCTCTACAACCACGTGGCCGGCAAGGACGACCTCCTCGACGCGGTCGCCGAGCACCTGCTGGCCGGTCTCACACTGCCCGCACGCACCGGCGACCCCCGCCACGACCTGCACGCCATCGCCGACAGCTTCCGCACGCGGGCCCTGGAGCACCCGCAGGCCGCGCCCCTCGTGCTGACCCGGCAGCTCGGCTCGCTGGAGGGCCTCGCCCCGGTGGACGCGGTGCTGACCGTGCTGCTCGACGCAGGCGCACCGGCCGCGGAGGCCGTCCACCTGCTGCGGATGCTGCTCGCGACGCTGGTCGGCACCCTGCTGCGCGAGGTGGCAGCGGCCCCGGCGTTCGGCGACCCGGACGGCTCCCGCGCGGAGGTGCTCGCCGGCTCCGGTCTGCCCGCCGTGGCGGCGCTCGCCCCGCAGCTCGCGCGGTTCGACCGGCGCGCCGAGTTCGACTACGGCGTGATGCTCGCCGTCACGGCCGTGCTCGACCGCATCGCCGATCTTCGACAGGCGAGTTGATCAGAACAGCAGCAGACTCCTGCGCGTGAACTCTCGACGCTGGCCGGTGGTGGCGGTCTCAGGTTTCGTGGTGGCGGCGGTCGTCTACGTGCTCGCCGTGCTGACCAGAGCCGGTCAGACCATCGAGAACGCCGCCCTGCGCGGCGCCGACCAGGACGACGTGTCCGAAACGGACGCCGCCTGGCAGGCGCTGGGGGACATCACCGTCTACTCGCTCGCGGCGGCCGTCGTGGCCGTGGCGCTCGTCGGGGTCCTGCGCAAGCGCTGGGACCTGGCCGTCGCCGCCGTCGGGGTGATCGTCGCCGGGCAGGCCGTGGTGCAGGTGCTCAAGCGGTTCGTGCTGCCGCGGCCGGCGCTGGTGCAGGTCACCGGCGACTACGCGCACAACAGCCTGCCCAGCGGGCACACGACGATCGCCATGACGGTGCTGTTCGCGGCGGTGATCGTGGTGCCGTACCGGTGGCGCGGCGTGATGCTGTTCTTCGTCCTGCCGTGGGCGGTCGGCATCGGGCAGTACACGCTGGTCGCGAAGTGGCACCGGCTCAGCGACACGCTGGCCGCGGACGCCATCGCGCTGGCGGTCGCGGCGCTGGCGTCCTGGTGGCTCGCCAGAAGGGGAGCGCTCGAACGGTACGAGGGGCCCAGCAAGAAACCACGCGTGGTGCTGGTCGTGTTCTGGGCGCTGGGCGGCCTGGTGTCGCTCGTGCTCGGCGTGTTCCTGTGGGCGGTACCGCTGGCCAGGGAGGGGCTCGGCGCGGACGAGTGGGTGATCTACCTGGGCGCGGGGTCGCTCGCGTCGGCCGGGTCGGTCGCGGCGGCGCTCGCGTTCCTGGCCTGCTGGCGGCGCGTCTGCTGACCGCCGGGCAACCAGTTGATCTCCAGCGCGTCCTGGTGGGCGAGGGGTTACGTGGAAAGGGGACAATGCGTTGGGAGTCAACCGTCGGGTAGCGCTGGCGTTGGGGGCGGGGGCCGCACTGGCCGTCGCGGTGCCCGCGCAGGCGCAGGCCTCACCGATCACCGGCCGGCTGCGGGACCTGGAACGGCAGCACGGTGCCCGGCTGGGCGTCTTCGCGAGCGACACGGGAACCGGCAGGACGGTCCTGCACCGGTCGAACGAGCGCTTCCCGATCTGCTCGGTGTTCAAGACGCTCGTCGCGGGGGCGGTGCTGCGGCGCGACCAGGACGGCGCGCTGCTCGGGAAGGTCGTCCGCTACACCTCCGCGGAGGTCGAGAAGTCCGGCTACGGGCCCATCACCGGCAAGCCGGAGAACCTCGCGAACGGCATGACCGTCAGGGCCCTGTGCGAGGCCACCATCACCTACAGCGACAACGCCGCGGCCAACCTCCTGCTGCGCGAGCTGGGCGGCCCGAGCGCCGTCACCCGGTTCTGCCGTTCGATCGGCGACCCGGTCACGCGCCTGGACCGCTGGGAGCCCGAGCTCAACTCCGCCGAACCGTGGCAGGAGCTCGACACGACCTCGCCGCGGGCGATCGGTCAGTCCTACGCCCGCCTGACCGTCGGCCACGCGCTCGAACGGCCGGACGCCCGCCAGCTGACCGACTGGCTGCTCGCCAACACCACCGGCGCCAACCGCATCCGCGCCGGCCTGCCCGGTGAGTGGCGGCTCGGCGACAAGACCGGCACCGGCAGCTACGGCACCACCAACGACGTCGGCATCGCCTGGCCGCCCGGCCGCGCGCCGATCGTGATCGCCGTGCTGGTCACCAAGCCGGAGGACCCGAAGGCCGGGGCGGACGAGCCGCTGGTGGCCCAGGTGGCGGGACTGGTCGCGGACGCGTTCAGCTGACCGGCTGCGGTTCGGTGAACCCAGGGTGGCGCGGAGCCGTTCGTTCCGCGCCACCCCGCTGCTCGGGCAGCTGTTCAGAGGGCTGATCGGCCGCTGGTCCGGTCCGACCGCATCCGCTACGGTCCAACATGAACCTCGTTCATGTTCGGCAAAGGCGGCGGCGATGCGGCGATCGGTTCTCCTGGCTGTGCTGTTCCTGTTCTCCTCCCTGGTCACGCCCGTGCGCGCGGAGTCGTTCGACGGCACCGAGCTGCGCGTCTCCGGCGGGGTCCTGCGCGACGAGCACGGCCGCGAGGTGGTGTTGCGCGGCTTCAACGTCTCCGGCACGGCCAAGCTCGCCGAGCACCGCGGCCTGCCGTTCGCCACCACCGCGGACGCGCGCCGGTCCGCCGAGCTGATGAAGCGGCTGACCGGGGCGAACGCCGTGCGGTTCCTGCTCACCTGGGCGTGGGTCGAACCGCAGCGCGGCCGGATCGACCACGGCTACCTGCAGCGGATGACCGAGCAGCTGCGCGCGTTCACCGGCCAGGGCCTCCGGGTCTACCTCGACTTCCACCAGGACCTGTACTCGCGGTACCTGTTCAACCCCGGCAGCTGGTACACCGGCGACGGCGCACCGGCGTGGGCCGCGAGCGGGTACCCGCAGGAGTCGTGCGGCCTCTGCTTCCACTGGGGGCAGAACATGAAGAACAACACCGCGGTCACCGCAGCCACCCACGACTTCTGGCACAACCGCAACGGTGTGCAGGACTCGTTCATCGCAGCCGCGGGCGAGGCGTTGCGACACGTGCGGGAAGCGTTGCCCGCCGCCGAGTTCAAGCTCGTCGCCGGCGTCGACCCGCTCAACGAGCCGTACGCCGGCCGGTACGACCAGGGCCAGACCTCGCAGACGTGGGAGCGTGACCTCCTGATGCCGTTCTACCGCCGGTTCCGCGCGGAGATGGACGCCGAGGGCTGGGCGCACAAGGCGGCGTTCGTCGAACCGCTCGTGTTCTGGAACCAGAACGTCGACTTCTTCGCCGAACCCGGCGGTCTCACGCTCGTGCCCGCCCTCGGTGAGCGGTTCGTGTTCAACTCGCACTTCTACGACGGCAAAGCGCAGTCCGGCGTCCTCATGCCCGGCAAGGCGTCGGACGGCCAGTACGTCGCGGCGTTCAACACCATCCGCTCCCGCGCGCACGCGCTCGGCACCACGGCCATCGTGTCGGAGTTCGGGCACCCGGTCGCCGGCTTCACCTCCGACAAGAACGCCTCGGTGCTCAAGGCGATGTACCAGGCCCTCGACTCGACCGCGGCGGGCGCGCAGTGGTGGTCGGCGCCGCGCGGCACCGTGGTCTCGGGCAGCCAGTGGCACTGGGACACCGGCTACGACCGCCACCACGAGCTGATGAACGACAACCCGGACAAGGTCAAGACCGAGGGCGACGCCATGAACGACGAGCACTTCTCGGCGATCAGGCTCGACGCGGCCGGCACCCCGGTGTTCACCGTCGACCGCGCGGTCGTGGACCGCGTCTACCCGCAGGCCGTCGCGGGCACCACGCTCGCGTTCACCTACGAGGACCGCGTGCACCAGACCTGGCAGCAGATCCCGTTGCCCGCCGTGCGCGCGCTGGTCGGCTCGGCGCCGTTCGCGGTCCTGGTCTGGGACTCGACCGGCGGCCCCGCACCGACGGAGGTGCACCTGCCGGAGTCGCTGCGCTCACCGCTCGTGGTCAGCTCCGCGAACGCCGCGGTGAACGGGGACGAGCTGCTCCTCACCGGCGGCCCCGGACGGCAGTTCGCGCTGGTCACGGCCCCGTCGGCGGGCAACGCGGCCGCAGCGGAGGCCGAGCTCCGCCAGTGGCACGTAAGCTGGTGACGTGCGGACACGGCCCACGCTGACCTGGTCGCCTTCGGGCCCTCCGTTGCCGCGCACCTCCGACCTGACCGAGGTCGTGGGTCTCGTCGAACGCGGCGGGGTCCTGGTGCTCAGCGGCGCGGGCCTGTCGACCGAGTCCGGCATCCCCGACTACCGCGGCGAGGGCGGCTCCCTGCGCCGGCACACCCCGATGACCTACGAGGAGTTCACCACCAGCGCCGCGGGCCGGCAGCGCTACTGGGCGCGCAGCCACGTCGGCTGGCGCACCATCGCCCGCGCCCACCCCAACGCGGGCCACCACGCCGTGACCCGGCTGGACGAGCGGCTGTCCGGCGTGATCACCCAGAACGTCGACGGCCTGCACCAGGCGGCGGGCACCCGCGACGTCGTCGAGCTGCACGGCGGCCTGGACCGGGTGGTCTGCCTGGGCTGCGGCCTGCTGTCGCCGCGCGCCGAGCTCGACCGGCGGCTGCGCGAGGCGAACCCGGACTTCGCCGCCACCACGACCGAGATCAACCCCGACGGCGACGTGTTCCTGCCCGAGGAGCAGGTGCGCGGCTTCGCGGTCGTCGACTGCCCGGCGTGCGGCGGTGTGCTCAAACCGGACGTCGTGTTCTTCGGCGAGAACGTCCCGCGCCCGCGCGTCGAGCAGTGCTACGACCTCGTCGCCGGCGCGAAGTCGCTGCTGGTGCTGGGTTCCTCGCTGACCGTGATGTCGGGCCTGCGGTTCGTCCGCCGCGCAGCCGAGGCCGGGCTGCCGGTCGCGATCATCAACCGCGGCGAGACCCGCGGCGACCGGTACGCCACCGTGCGGGTAGACCTGCCGCTGGGCTCAGCGCTCACCGAGCTCGCCGACGCGGTGGAGCGCCTAGCCCTGTGACCGGAAGCGGTCGAGCACCCGGCGTTCGCGCTTCGTCGGCCGCCCGGCACCGCGTTCGCGCTGCGCCACCACCGGCACGTCCTTCGGCGGAGGCGGTGTGCGGTCGATGAAGCACGTCGAGGCATCCGCGGCACCGACCCGTTTCTGGATCACCCGCACGACCTCGACGATCTTCGTCCGGTCGCCCACGCGGGCCCGCACCTCGTCACCGGGCACGACGACCGTGGAGGGCTTGGCCGGCTTGTCGTTGATGCGCACGTGCCCGCCACGGCACGCGGCGGCGGCGTCGGGACGGGTCTTCGTCAGCCGGACCGCCCACAGCCAGCGGTCGATGCGCGTGGACTCCACCCCGCCATCATGGCATCCCGGCCGATCCGATGTGCACGGTCCGCTCCCCGCCCGCCGGCCGGGAGGTCAGGACCGGACGGCCGCCGCCTGTGAGTCCACAGTGGACTGAAGTCCGAACATCCGTGCCAGACCGGAGATCTCCAGCACCTTCAGCACCTGCGGCGAGGCCTCCGAGATCCGCAGCCCGCCCGCCGCCGAGGACGCCCGCGCGTGCCCGCGGACGAGGGCGCTCACCCCGCTGGAGTCGCAGAACTCGACGCCGCCGAGGTCCAGCACCAGCCGCCGGTGACCCTGGTCGAGGAGCCGGTCGAGCCGGGACAGCAGGCGTTCCGCGCCGTTCTTGTCGAGCACTCCGGCCACCGTGAGCAGCGTGGAGACGCCGGACGACGCCGTGGTCGTGACAGAGAGCATTCTTGTGGGTACCCCGTGCCGCGGGCTCCGAATCCCCATTCACCGGAAAGATTCCAGGCCGCCCGGCGTGGCTGTCGGAAGATCCTTTCGAAAAAAATCATTCCGACCGCCTCGTATCCGCTGCGTGACGACGTTTTGGGTTTCCTCGAAAGCTTCGACGGTGTTTTCCACCGTCTGGAGACTGGCGTTGGGGCAGGTGCTTGTTGGGGAGAACAGGTCGCCTGGATCAGGGGAACACAGGGGGAGACATGAAAAGGCATTCGCGCGACAGTTTCTTCGTCGTGGGCGAAGGTGTGCTGGAATTCGGCGAGAACGGCGAGGCCACCACCCGCCGGCCCTCCACGACGGAGGAGCTGCGACGGTTCCGGTTCTCGCGCCTGGGGCCCAAGGGCACCGGGACGAGCGAGGAGCTGCGGGTGGCGCTCGCGACCGCGATGGCGCCCGGCCCGGCCGTGGCGCAGCCCGACTCGGAGGACCCGGCCGTGCCGGCGGGGTTCACCTACCTCGGGCAGTTCGTGGACCACGACCTCACGATGGACCGCACCGAGGCGCAGCTGGGCAGCGAGGTCAACCTGGACGAGCTGTTGCAGGGCCGCTCGCCGGCGCTCGACCTCGACTCGGTCTACGGGCGGGGGCCGCGTGACCGCGACGACCGGGTGTTCTACGCCGAGGACGGGGTGAAGCTCAAGGTCGGCACGACGACGCCGGTGCCGTTCCCGGACGAGGGCACCAACGTGCCGTTCGAGGGCTTCGACCTGCCGCGCCGCGGCGGGGACGCGGGCACGGCGGCGGACCGGCGGCTGCCGCTGATCCCGGACGCGCGCAACGACGAGAACCTGGTGGTGGCGCAGACGCACCTGGCGTTCATCCGCTTCCACAACCGGGTGGTCGACGAGCTCGCGCTCACCGGCCTGACCGGGGAGCGGTTGTTCCGCGCGGCCAAGGAGCTGGTGGTGCGGCACTACCAGTACATGCTGAAGACGGACTTCCTGCCGCGCATCGTCGACCCGGCGATCGTGGACGACGTCTTCACCAACGGCCGCCGGTTCTTCGAGGTGCCCGGCCGCTGCCACGGCCGCGACAACACGCCGACGATGCCGATCGAGTTCTCGGTCGCGTCGTACCGGCTGGGGCACAGCATGATCCGCGGCGCCTACCAGTGGAACCGGGTGTTCAACTCGACCGGTCCCGGCGGGATCGCGACGCTGTTCGCGCTGTTCACGTTCACCGGCGTGGCGGGCAACTTCGACCCGAGCTCGCAGACGCCCGCCGACCTCGACGACGTCAACCGGGGCCCGATCTTCACGTTGCCCAGCAACTGGATCGCGGACTTCCGGCGGCTCTACGACTTCGCCGAGGCGGGGCGCGACGACCTGGTGCCGCCCGCGGAGATCGGTGGCGGCAACGTCGCGAAGGAGATCGACACGCTGCTGGTCAACCCGCTCACCGCACTGCCGGCGGGCACGTTCGGCGGCCGCGGCACGCAGTTCCGGGACGTCGAGCGCAACCTCGCGTTCCGGAACCTGACCCGCGCCGGCATGATGGACCTCGCGAGCGGCCAGCAGATGGCCGGGCTCATGGGCGTCGAACCGCTCACCGCCGAGCAGCTCCTGACCGGCGGACCGGGAGGCGTGTCGCTCGACGCGCTGACCGACGAGCAGAAGGCGGAGCTCGTCGAGGCGACGCCGCTGTGGTTCTACGTGCTGCGCGAGGCGGAGCTGAACAGCGGGCGGCTGGGACCTGTCGGAGGCCGCATCACCGCCGAGGTGTTCCACCGGGCCATCGAGGGCAGCCGGATCTCGATCGTGCGCTCGCCGTACTGGCGGCCCACGCTCGGACCGGACAGCTCGACGTTCCGGATGGTCGACCTGCTGCTGTTCGCGTTCGAGGGCAAGGCGGACCTGCTGAACCCGCTGGGCGACCCGGTCGCCGGGCCGGCCGGCGCCTGATCCCCCTCGTTCCTCCTGTCTGGCCGGGTGGTGGCAGCCAGACAGGAGAGGGAGATCGATGTTGCGTCCAGGAATGACCCGCCGGCACAGCGCGGAGGAAAGGCTCACCCGGTTCACGGGTGAGGCCGGCACACCGCTGCTGCGCATCGGACTGGGGATCGTGTACCTCTGGTTCGGCGTGCTGAAGCTCTTCCCCGGTGGCAGTCCCGCACAGGACCTCGTCGAACGCACGGTGTCCGCACTGACGTTCGGGATCGTCCACGGGGACCTCGCGAGGGTGACGGCCGCCCTCACGGAGATCGCGATCGCGCTGGTGCTGCTGAGCTTCCGCGTTCCCCTCGTGAGCGCGGCACTGCTCGTCGGTCACGTCGTCGTGGTGTCGACACCGCTGGTGCTCTTCCCCGCGGAGATGTGGGCGGGACCGGTGCAGCCGACGTTCGAGGCCCAGTACGTCCTCAAGAACCTGGTGACCGTCGCCGCCGCGGTGGTCATCGCCTCATCGCACTCGCGGGTGCGGTGACGCGGAGCCGCTCGGCCGCAGGGGCCGGGCGGCTCCTCGCGTTGCGGGCCGGGGGACTGCTTTGCGGCGATCGGACGCGCGCGCCGGCGTTTTGTGCAAGAGTCTGCGGTCATGGGCAAAGTGCTGGGGGCACTGGTCGGACTGCTGTGCTGCGCCGCGTGCGCGCCGACGGTGGAGGTCGTGCCGACACCACCGCCGGACCCGCCCGGCCTGACCGTGGCGGTGACCGGGCCGTGCAAGGTCGAGGAGCAGATCCCGGAACCGGTCGTCGAGCAGCCGCCCGCCGCGCCCCTCGACGGGCCGACCGCGGGTGTCGGCCCCGACGTCGCACCGCACAACGCGGAGAACAACAGGTGGAAGCAGCGCAAGTCGCTGCCCGCCGACGGGGTGCAGGCCGGCCGCGACCTGATCAAACGGGTCCTCCCGGTACTCGAACCGATCTGCGCAGCCGGAGACCTGTCCGCCGCCCCCGTCCGCAAGGCGCTCGCCGAGCACCGGCCCCACGTCGAACAGCGGCCGACGCTGGTGTTCTTCTCGATGGAGACCAGGGCGGGACAACGGGTCACGTGCCTGAACGGCGACCTGTCGGCGGGCGTGATCCGGTTGTTCGTGCAGGGCACCACCGGTGAGGGCAGCTGCGTCGAGCCCGTGTCGCACTAGAGCGGACTTCAGACGGCTGCGGTGCCGATCAGGCCGTTGCGCGTGACCAGCGCCCGCAGTTCGTCCTCGCCGAGGTGCTCGGTGTCCGCAGGGCGCCGAGGCAGCACGAGGTACCGCGTCTCGGCGGTCGCGTCCCACACCCGGATCTCGACGTCGTCGGGCGGGACGAACCCGAACTGCGCGAGCACCTCACGCGGGTGCGTGACGACTCGCGAGCGGTAGGCCGGGCTCTTGTACCAGGTGGGCGACGGCCCGAGCAGCGCGATCGGGTAGCACGAGCACAGCGTGCAGACGACCACGTTGTGCACGTCCGGCGTGTTCTCGACGACCTTGAGCGCCTGCACCTGAAGACCACTGCTCATGGACAGGCCGATCGCCGGCAGGGCGGCGTTGGCGTCGTCGAGCAGCCTCGCCTTGAAGTCCTCGTCGACCCACGCCCTGGCGACCACCCGGAACCCGTTGGCCGGCGAGGCGTTCGCCGTGAACGCCTCCAACGCGCGGTCGAGCTCCCGCGCGTCCAGCAACCCCTTCTCCTCCAGCAGCGCTTCGAGCTCGCGCACCTGCGCCGCGATCGGGGCGTCGTCGTGATGGTCAGTCATCGCTGAGGTAGTCCTCCCACAAGGACAGCGTCACCGTGTGATCGCCGTGCCCGAACAACTCCCGCGCCGTGAACCGCACCGCGTACACCGGCTGCGGCGGCACGTCCAACCCCCGCGCCCGGTCATCGGCCAACGGGTGCGCACCTTCACTGCCGACCACCGTCCCCCGCTTGCCACGCGCGTAGTGCGGCAGCCGCGTGTGGTGGTCCGGGTCCACTGTGGACGTGCGGACGCGCGCGCCCATCCCGTACCGCTCAGACCTGTGCCGCTCAGACATGGCCCTTCTCCCGCAGCAACGTCCCGATCGCCCGGAACCAGTTCTCGTAGTAGGACGACTCGTGCGACATCGTCCGCTCGACCGCGTCCCGGAACTCGTCGAGGTTGTAGATGCCGCGCCCGATCAGCGACCGGTTCATGGCGAGCACGTGGGCCTCCCAGTCGTGGTGGAACGGCGGTTCGTCCAGTTCCTCCTCGACGGGGCCGAACGTGGTCTGGCCGCCGACGTCGTTGAGCCTCGGCATCTGTGCTCCCTCCTGGGCTTGGGGGCGATTCTGCGCTGTTGGAGTCGTGTTGGGGAAGTGGGAGCTGTGTCGAGCGAGGTGACACCCGCTCACGCCGGATGGCGCGCAATCAGCACCAGCGCATCCAGCACCCGCCACCAGTCCTGCTCACCGCCGTCCACCACCCGCGCAAGCCCCGCCAGCGCCGTGATCACGTCGCCCGGATCGGCGTCGAGCTCGGCCACCGCCCGCCGGAACCGCTCGGTGCGCCGCAGCCGGACCAGTGACGGCGGCAGCGCGGCCGGCCCCGGAGCTGCCGGGGCCGGGGCGCCGAACTCGATCCGCAGCGTGGTGCCCAGCGCCGTGGCCAGCCGGGTCAGCGCACCGGCTGTGGGGTTGCCGCGGTCGTTCTCCAGGTTCGCGATGTAGGGCACCGAGAGGCCGGCGTCGGCGGCCACCGACGCGACCGTGCGGCCGGTGGCCTGGCGAAGGGCGCGCAGGGTTGAGCCCAGAGAGCCCGGAGAGTCCGACGAGTCCGCGGAAGAAGCGTTCACACTGCCTATCTTGACAGAACACTCCAGGGCTGTCTCTATCTTGTGAGTATGAGCGCCTGGGGGCTTCGGGATTTCCGGCTGTTGTGGGGTGGGCGTGCGGTGAGCCTGCTCGGGTCGTGGCTGTTGGTGGTGGCGGTGCCGGCGCACGTGTACGCGGTGACCGGGTCGGTGGTCGCGACCGGGCTGGCGTTGGCGGCGGAGCACCTGCCGGCGTTGCTGCTCGGCGTGTGGGCCGGGGTGGTGGTCGACCGGTGGGATCGGCGGCGGGTCATGGTCGTGGCCGATCTTGTGCGGGCCGGTGCGGTTGCGGGGATGGTGGTGGGCACGCCGGCCGCGATCTACGTGGCGGTGGTCGTGGAAAGTGCCGGGGCGGTGGCCTTTCGGCCTGCGGCGCAGGCCTTCGTGCCGGCGGTGGTCGGGGTGGGGGAGCGGCTGACGAGTGCCAACTCGTGGAACGCCGCCACCGACGGCGTCGTGCGGTTGGCGGGGCCGCCGTTGGGTGGGGTGTTGTTGTTGTGGGCCGGGTTCGAGGCGTTGGTGGTCGTCGACGTCGCCAGTTACCTGGTGTCGGCGGGTGCGATCGCGTTGACGAGGGCGCGGTCGGTGGCAGGGGTGGCGAAGCCTGGGCTGCGGGAGGGGGTCGGGGTGCTCGCCGGGGTGCCGGTGGCGCGGGTGCTGTTGCCGTTGAGCGGGGTGTTCCTCGCGGCGAACGCGTCGTTGTCGGCGGTGCTGGTGCCGTTCGGGGTGCGGGAGCTGGGAGGTGCGGCGCAGGTCGGGGTGGTGTTGTCGGCGCTGGGGATCGGGTTCCTCGCCGGAGCGGTGGTCAACCGGTGGGTGGGCCGGGTGCAGCCGCGGACGGTGCTGGCGGTGGCGCAGCTCGGGGTTGCGGCGGGGTTCGTCGGGTTGTTCACGGCGGGCGGGACGGTGGGCGCGGCCGGGGCGGCGGTGGTGGTCGGGGTGTGCGGGTCGGTGGCGCTGGTCGTGCCGCAGACGGTGCTGCAACGGGTCGTGCCCAACGGGTTCCTCGGGCGGATCGGCGCCGTTTTCCTGGTGGTGGAAGCGTTTGCGACGGTCGTGGGTGCGGTCGCGGGGCCGCTGATCGCCGAGGGCACGTCCGTGCGGACGGCGGCGTTCGTGGCGGCCGGGGTCACGGCGGCCGGCGCGGTTGCCGGTGCGGTCGCGACACCGCGGGTTATGCTCCCGGCAAACGGTCAAACGATCAGGGAAGTGGCGCGGTAGGAGGCCCATGCGCGAGGTCGGCGAAGTGCGCAGGCAGCGAATCCTGGCCGTGGTCGCCTCACGCGGTGCGGTGCGGGTGAGCGACCTCGCGACCGAACTGGACGTCTCGGTCGTCACCGTGCGGCGCGACGTCGAGGAGCTCGCGCAGAGCGGGCGGCTGCGGCGCGGGCACGGCGTGGTGCGGTCACTGGTGCCGGTCGCGCAGCCGGTGGTGCACCAGCAGGTCAACGGCGCGGTCGCGCTGGTCGTCCCGGAACGGCACACCTACCTGTACGAGACGATGAACGGTGCCCGCAAAGCCCTCGAGGAGGCCGGCCTGCGGGTGGTGCTGCACATCGCGCCGCAGGTCAGGGGCGCGGAGCGGCCGATCGTCGAACGGGCGCTGCAGGAACCCGTGCAGGGCCTGCTGATCGCGCCGCGGTGGCGGACGCACGAGGAGGAGCTCGCTGACTCGTGGCTGGCCGGGACCGGCGTGCCGACCGTCCTCATGGAACGGCGGCCGGGCGGGGCGCTGCGGGCCATGAGCTCGGTGTGCTCGGACCACTGGTACGGCATGCAGCTCGCCGTCGAGCACCTCAGGGCGCTCGGGCACCGGCGGGTCATCTTGGCCGCGCGGGACGACAGCCCGACGGCGCGGGCGTTGCGGAAAGCGTTTGCCGAGATCACCCGCGAGGGGCTCGACCTGGCGGTCGCGATGGGCAGCGACCCCGGGCTCGGCCTGGTGGAGGTCGTGAAGGCCCGCAAGGCGACCGCGATGATCCTGCACGGTGACGTGGACGCGCTGATCCTGGTCCAGCAGCTCGTCGACGCCGGGGTGAGCGTGCCGGGCGGGGTCTCCGTCGTCGCCTACGACGACGTGGTCGCGGCGCTCGGCAGCATCCCGCTCACCGCCGTCGCGCCACCGAAGACCGAGGTCGGGCGGGTGGCCGCCGAGCTGCTGCTGAGGAAGCTGCGCGGGGAGAGCACGACCGGCGAACGGATCGAGCTGCTGCCCGAGTTGAAGGTCCGGTCATCGACTGAGCGTTTGACCGTTTCTTGACGCAAAAGCGATCAGGCGATCAGGATGCGTCGTATGCGCCTGAGTCGTCGCACGCTCCTCGCGGCGGGTCTCGCGGCACCACTGGCGGCCTGCTCCACTCCGCAACGCCGCGGTGCCGGAGGTCCGGTAGAGATCACTTTCTGGTCGGCACTGCGCGGTAGTCAGCAGGTCGTCGACGCGTTCAACTCCTCGCAGACCCGCATCAGGGTGGTCTTCCAACAGATCCCCTCCGGCGGTCAGGGCGGCTACGCGAAGCTCAGCAACGCCGCTCGCGCCGGCAACGCGCCGGACGTCGCGACCATCGAGTACCCGCAGGTCCCCGGCTACGCCATCGACGGCGTGGCCCGCGACATCACCGACCTCGTCACCGACCGCGTCAAGCGGAAGCTGCTGCCCCAGGCCCTCAAGCTCACCACGTTCGACGGCCGCGTGTTCAGCGTTCCCCTCGACGTCGAGCCGATGGTCCTGCACTACCGCGCCGACCTGTTCGCGGAAAGCGGTTACCAGCCGCCGCGGGACTGGGACGAGTTCACCGCACTGGCGCGGAAGGTCAGGGCCGGCCACCCGCACCGCCGGCTCGCGCTCTTCCCCACCGACGGCGCGACGCAGTTCGCCTGCTTCGCCTGGCAGGCCGGTGCGAAGTGGTTCGACACCAGCGCGGGCAGGTGGCAGGTCAGCCTCGCCGACGGCCCCACCCGCAAGGTCGCCGGCTACTGGCAGGGCCTCATCGACGAGGACCTCGTCTTCCGCAACGCCGCCGACAGCAAGCAGCACGACGCCCAGCTCGGCCAGGACCTCGTGCTCACGCGGCTCAGCGGCGCCTGGGACGCCGGCGCCCAGATGCGCGCCCGCCCCGGGCAGAAGGGCAAGTGGCGCATCGCCCCCATGCCGGTCTGGGACCGGCCGCACGTCGGCACCCACGGCGGCTCCACGTTCGCGGTCACCAGGGACTGCCGGGAACCCGAGGCCGCCATGGAGTTCATCGAGTGGCAGACCACCCACCCCGACGCGCTCACCGCCCGCCTCAAGAGCGGCACCAGCAGCCAGTACCCGGTGGCACCCGGCCTGGTCGAGGCGGGCGCCAAGGCGTTCCCGAGCGACTACTACGGCGGCCAGGACGTCTACCGGCTCTTCAAGCAGGAAGCCGACAAGATCCTCGACGGCTGGGTGTGGGGCCCGCGGATGACCGCCACCCAGAAGGTCATGCAGGACGGCTTCGCCAGGGCCGGCGCCGGCGAGGGCACCCTGCTCGACGCGGTCAGGGAAGCGCAGAGCGGCACCATGCCCGACCTCAAGGCGCTCGGACTGTCCACAGAGGAGGTCGACCGGTGAGGAGCAAGCTCGCCTGCGCCGTCCTGATGGCGCCGTTCTTCCTGCTGCTGACCACCGTCTTCCTCATCCCCACCGGCACCGCGGTCTGGCTGAGCTTCTTCGCCCAGGACCAGCCCGGCCTCGGCTTCGGCCCCGAGAGCACCGTGTTCGTCGGCCTGCGCAGCTACGCCGCCGTGCTCAGCGACCCCACCTTCCGCTCCGGTCTGCTCACCGTCGTCCTCTACTGCCTGATCTACCTCCCGGTCATGGTCGTCGGCGCGCTCACCCTCGCGCTCCTGCTCGACTCCGGCGTCGCGAAGCTGCGCGGCTGGGCGCAGATGGGCCTCTACCTGCCGCACGCGGTGCCCGGCATCATCGCCGCGCTGATCTGGCTCTACCTCTACACCCCCGGCCTCAGCCCGATCATCGACCTGTTCGCCCACGCCGACGTCCGGATCAACTTCCTCGGCATCCACACCGTCCTGCCGTCCATCGTGAACATCGCCCTGTGGTCGAACCTCGGCTACAACATGGTGATCTTCTACGCCGCGCTCCAGGCCGTGCCGCGGGAGGTGCTCGAAGCCTCCGTCGTGGACGGCGCCGGACCGGTCAAGCAGGCCATCCGGATCAAGACACCGCTGGTCAAGGCCGCGATCGTGACCGTCTCGATGTTCACGCTCATCTGGGCGTTGCAGCTGTTCACCGAACCGGTGCTGCTCAGCCAGTCCACCCCGGTGATCAGCGCCCGCTTCTCGCCCAGCATGTACATCTACGACGCCGCCTTCACCCGCAACAACTACGGCCTCGCCGCCGCCGCGTCCGTGGTGCTGCTGGCGTTCACGGTCGCGCTGTCCTACGCCATCACCCGCTGGACCAACAGGAAGGCGGCCCGATGACCCTCCTCGGCCGCACCGCGGTCAACGCGGTCGTCGGCATCTCGGTCCTCTACACCCTGCTGCCGGTGCTGTGGCTCGTCCTCGCCGCCACGAAGAACGTCGACGCGCTGTTCCAGAGCGACCTGCTCTCGCTCAGCGACTTCTCCTTCGCCGACAACGTGAAGGAGCTCTTCGCGATGGACAAGGGCCTCTACAGCCGCTGGTACCTCAACAGCGTCCTGTACGCGGTCGTCGGTGCCGCCGTCAGCGCGTTCGTCTCCATCGCCGCCGGCTACGCGTTCGACAAGTACGCGTTCCGGCACAAGGAGAAGCTGTTCGCCCTCGTCCTCGCCGCCGTCATGGTGCCGCAGACCGTGCTCGCGCTGCCGCTCTACCTGATGGCGTCCGAGGCCGGGCTGGTCAACACGTTCTGGGCGGTGTTCATCCCGGTGCTGTTCAACCCCTTCGGCGTCTACCTCGGCCGCATCTTCAGCCAGGGCTACGTCCCCGACGAGGTCTTGGAGGCCGCCCGCATCGACGGCGCCGGCGACCTCGGCACCTACTTCAAGGTCGCGCTGCGCATGCTCGGCCCCGGCGCGGTCACGATCTTCCTGTTCCAGCTCACCGCGATCTGGAACAACTTCTTCCTCCCCATGGTCATGCTGTCCGACCAGAAGCTCTACCCGGTCAGCCTCGGCCTCTACCAGTGGAACAGCTCCGCCACCGTCAGCCCCGAGTACTTCCCGGTGGTGATCATGGGATCGCTGCTCGCCGTCCTGCCGCTGATCATCGCCTTCCTGCTGCTGCAACGGTTCTGGCGGGCCGGCCTGACCGCGGGAGCCGTCAAGTGAGGGCCGCGGCCGCGATGTCGGCGCAGGCGCAGGCCGCCGTCCTCGCGCCCGTGCTCGACCGGCTCCGGCAGCTCTGCGACTTCGGGCCGGTCACCGGGGACCTCGACGAGCTGCCCGACGTCGACCTGCTCGTCACCGGCTGGGGCTGCCCGCCGATCACCGAACAGGTGCTGCGCCGGTTGCCGAGCCTGAAGGCGATCGTGCACACCGCCGGGTCCGTCAAGGGATTCGTCACCGACGCCTGCTGGGACCGCGGCATCGCCGTGTCCAGCGCCGCGCCCGCCAACGCCGTGCCGGTCGCCGAGTACGCGCTCGCCATGATCCTGCTGAGCGGCAAACGCGTGCTCGAACGCGCCCGCGACTACCGCGAGACCGGGCAGATGGGGCTCTACGACGTCCCGGGCACCGTCGGCAACTTCCGCACCACCGTCGGCGTCCTGTCCGCCTCGCTGGTCGGCAGGCGGGTGGTCGAACTGCTGCGCCCGCACGACTTCCACGTCCTGGTGCACGACCCGTTCGTGTCCTGCGTGGACGGTGCCGAGTCCGTGTCGCTCAAGGACCTGTTCCGCCGCAGCGACGTCGTCACCGTGCACACCCCGCTGCTGCCCGAGACCAGGGGACTGGTGAGCCGCGAGCTGCTCGGCCTCCTGCGCGACGACGCCGTGCTCATCAACACCGCCCGCGGCGCCGTCGTCGACCAGGACGCGCTCGCCGAGGAGGCCGGCCGCATCCGGGCCGTGCTCGACGTGACCGACCCCGAGGTCCTGCCGCCGGAGCACCCGCTGTGGCACAACGAGAACGTGCTGATCACCCCGCACCTCGCCGGGTCGCAAGGCAACGAGTGGGGCCGCCTCGCCGAGCACGCCGTCGCCGAGGTCCGCAGGTGGGCGGGCGGCGAACCCTTCGCCACACCGGTACCGGCCGAACGACGGGAGCACATCGCGTGAGCCTCAGCCGCGAGCACTGGGTCCGCACCGCCGACGACCTGCTGGCCGCCGCCTGGCGGCACGCCTCACCCGACAACGCCTTCCTCGACCTGCCCGGACGGCCCTCGCGCAGCGGTGTCCGCTCCGACGGCCTGGAGGGCTACGCGCGGACGTTCCTCGCCGCCGCCTTCCGCACCGCCCACGGCGAGGACCCGGACAACCTGCTGGAGCGCTACGCGGCCGGCCTCACCGCGGGAACGGCGGGGGAGTGGCCCGCGATCACCGACGTCGGTCAGCCGATGGTCGAGTCGGCGTCGGTCGCACTCGGCTTGCGCCTCACCAAGCCGTGGCTGTGGGACGGGCTGAGCGAAGCCCAGCAGGACCGCGCCGAGGCGTGGCTGCGGGAAGCGCTCCGGCACGTGCCCGCCGCCAACAACTGGTACTTCTTCCCGTACACCGTCGCGTCGTTCCTCGACGCCGTGGGCAGGGGAGACACCGAGACCCGCCAGGCGCGGCACCGCGCGATGGAGCTGCTCGAAGGCTGGTACGTCGGCGACGGCTGGTACTCCGACGGCGACGGCCGCGCGTTCGACCACTACAACGGCTGGGCGCTGCACCTCTACCCGGCGCTGGACGCGCACCTCGGCGGCACACCGGTCACCACCCACCTCGGGGAGCACCTGGAGAGCTTCGCCCTGCTGTTCGGCGCGGACGGCGCCCCTGTCTACTTCGGACGGTCGCTCACCTACCGCTTCGCCGCCTCGGCCGCGATCGCCCTCGGCGCGGTCACCGGCGAGACGCCGCTGAGCCCAGGCCGGTCCCGCGACCTGATCGGCCGGAACCTCCGCTACTTCCTCGACCGCGGCGCCCTCACCGACGGCCTGCTCAGCCTCGGCTGGCACGGCCCGCACGAGGCGTCGCTGCAGCCCTACTCCGGTCCCGCCTCCCCGTACTGGGCCGGCAAGGCGTTCGTCTGCCTGCTCGCCGGACCGGACCACCCGCTGTGGACCGCACCGGAGGAGCAGGCCGACGAGGAGGACCGCGTGCTCGCACTCCCGGGACCGGGGCTGCTCGTCCAGCGGCACAACGGCATCACCCGGCTGCACAACCACGGCAGCGACCACGTCCGCCCGTTCGAGGGCGAGCACGCGACCGACGACGACCCGCTCTACGGCCGCTTCGCCTACTCGACCGCCACGGGCCCGACCGCGCGGCACAACACCGCCGACAACCACCTCTGCCTCACGGTCAACGGCGACCGCAGCGTCCGCCGCCGCATCCAGCCGCTCGGCGCGCGGGACAACTGGGCCGCCTCCGCGCACCGCCCGGTGTTCGACGCGCACCAGCCGATGGTGCCCGGCCTGCGGGTCGAGAGCGTCACCGCCGTGTGGGACGACCAGGAGCTGCGCATCCACCGGGTGGTCGGCGCCCCGCCCGGCACCCGCGCCGAGCTCACCGGCTGGGCCACCGACCTGCCGTCCGCGCTCGTCCCGGTCGCCGGCTGGACCGGTACCGCACGGCACAGGGCACCGCAGGGCACCGCGTTCACCGCCGCCCCGGTGGTCCCGGCGCTGACCGCGGACGTCCAGGGCACCGTCACGCTGGTGGCCGTCGCCGTGCTCAACGGCGTGGTCGACGAGACCGCGGACTGGCGGGCCAGGGCCGAGGAGGTCCTGCGGCAGAGCCTCGACGCGCCGCGCGGCCCGTCAGGGGAGCCGCGCTGAGGCGACACCGGGCTCGTCGAAGAACGACAGCACGCGCGCGTCCGGTGCCAGCCAGGGCCGCACCAGCTCGTGCGCACGGCCGGGGTCGCGGTGGAACAGCCCGACCCTGACCGCGAAGACCAGGTCGAACCGGCGGTCGCCGAGGTCCGCGTCCTCCAGCGAGGCGATCAGGAACTCGGCCCTGCCGGACGCGACGTGCGCCGCGTTGCGCCGGGTCGCGGCCTCCACCATCTTCACCGACCGGTCGATCGCCGTGAGCGTCCCGGTGGACAGCAGCTCGCACACCAGCCCGGCGGCCACGCCCTGGCCGCAGCCGATCTCCAGCACCCGGTCGCGGGGCCGGACGCCGAGCCGGCCGACCACCCGGCGCAGACGCTCGCTCATGGTCCACATGATGCGGCAGTGCGGCGGGCGGGGCCACCGCCGCGACCCGGTGGGAGGACCTCGCCGGACCGGTCAGCCGAGGTTGACCATCCACCGCACGCCGAAGCGGTCGGTGAGGTCGCCGTACTCGTCACCCCACATCTGCTTCTCCAGCGGCGTCCCGACCTCGCCGCCCTCGGACAGCCTCTCGAAGTAGGTGCGCAGCACCTCCTCGTCACCCGACAGGGACACGGTGATGGTGTCGCCGGGCCGGTGGTCCATTCCGGGCGGCGTGTCCGAGGCCATGATCGTGTAACCGGCCTCGGTCTCCAGCTGGGCGTGCATGACCTGATCGGCCTGCGGCGTGTCCCGCATGCCGAACTCGCCGAAGGTGCTCACCTTCAGCTCGCCGCCGAAGACCGAGTGGTAGAACTCCATGGCCTCGCGGGCCGAGCCGTCGAAGCGCAGGTACGGGTTGAGGCGAGTGGCCACCGGAATCGCTCCTCACGAAGAGACGGACCCGCATACTCGCAAAGCCCTGCCAGGCCGACAACCTGAAGCACGCCGCACCGTGCCAGCCGTGCGAACGTGGCCACGCGGTGCCGCGCCCGAGGTGACAACGTTGGCAGGACCGTGGAGACGACGTGGTCCTCGTGCTCGGGACGGCGGCAGAACTCTTTCAAGATTTTTCGCGGCGCGTGTCGATCCGGTGCCGGTGCCGTTCGACGCATCAGTGGAAGGACACGACATCCTGGAGGGAATCACCATGAGCGCCACGACCGCCACCGCCACCCGCAAGTTCGCCGTCGGCCGCTACGCCACCGCCGTGACGCGGGTGCTGACCGGGTTGCTGTTCGCGACGACCGGCCTGAACGGCTTCCTGATGTTCCTGCCCGCACCGGACCCGAGCACCATGGCGCCGGCCGGTGTCGCGTTCACCGGGGCGTTGTACGCCACCGGGTACATGCTGCAGCTGACCGCCGGTGTCGAGCTTGTCGCCGGCGTGCTGCTGGTGGCCGGCCGGTTCGTGCCGCTGGCCCTCGCACTGCTGGCGCCGGTGGTGGTGAACATCTTCCTGTTCCACGTCTTCCTGGAGACCGGCGGCCTGGTGACGGCACTGCTCGTCGTCGCCGCCGAGATCGGTCTGGCATGGGCGTACCGCGACCGGTTCCGCCCGATGCTGCAGGCCCGCTAGGGCTCACCGCAGAACGGGTTCCCGCGCCGCCGGTGTCCACACAGGACACCGGCTACCGCGCGACGAAAGCGGCCAGCAGGGCCTGCACCTCGTACACGTCCACGCCCTTGCCGAACTGCTTGGCGATCGGCGCGTCCGCGCCGGAGACCCAGATCTTCAGCTCCGCGTCGAGGTCGAAGTGGCCCGCGGTCTCCACGCTGAACTGCGTGACCGCCCGGTAGGGGATCGAGTGGTACTCGACCTTCTTGCCGGTCATGCCCTGCTTGTCGACCAGGATCAGGCGCCGGTCGGTGAACACGAAGGCGTCGCGCAGCAGCTGGTACGCCGCGTGCACCTGCTCGCCCTGGGCCAGCAGCCGGCCGAACTCCTGCGCGGCCGCCCTGGGGTCGAGCTTGGAAGCGTTGCCCATCATCCCGCTGAGAAGTCCCATGCGTCCACGTTTACCAGGCTTCCCGGGAACTCGTCCGCACGCCGGTCACCCCACCGGCCGGGCGTTGCGCAACCGGATGCCGCTCCACCCGAGGGTGCTCCCGCGCACCGCGGCCCAGAACGGCTGCAGCGCCGGCAGCACCCGCAGCGAGATCTTCGCTTCCTCGTGCAGCTCGAACAGGTCGCCCACGCGTTCGGGCGGCCCGAGCGGCTCGACCGGGACCGTCGCCACCACCGCGTGCCCCGGCCCCTCGCCCTGCTCGTCGAACGGGCGGAACGGCCCGGCGTCGAACCGGTAGGCGTAGAGCACCACCGTCCGCATCCGCTCCAGCCAGCCGTACTCGACGGCGTGCACGCGGTCGCCGCAGCCGGGCCCGATGACCCGGTCGCGGTCCCCGGCGGTCGTCCCGTCCACCACCCAGGCCAGCACCCGCGGGCACTGGCGCGGGAACCAGTAGTCCGGCGACCGCTCCGCGTCCACCGCCCACACGTACTCGCCGGACTGCCGCGCGGTCGCCGCCAGGTGCGGCACGAACAGCGTGATCGCCGGGTCCTCGGAGAAGTGCAGAACCTGTCCGCGTTCAGGGCGCATGTGGTCATACTGACGCCCATGCGCAGGTTGGTGCTCGTGGTTCTGCTGGTGCTCACCGGGTGCTCCGGCACCGCGGCGAACGGGGTCGAGCTGGTCCGCGTGGACCTGACCGCGACCCCGGAGGCCCTGGCGCCGCACGGGGACGCGCTGCTCGTCGGCACGCGGCCCAGCGACCACCCCGAGCTGGTGCTGCGCGCGAAGGACGGCACCCAGAGCGCCGTCCGCCTCACGCCGGCCACCCCGTACGGCAAGGAGGCGCACTGGTACGGGCTCACGTCCGACGGCCGGGACGTCTTCGGCGTCGGCGGTGAACGCGGCGGCGCGCACGGCAACGTCCGGTGGAGCGCGTGGACCGGTGACGGCCGCCAGATCGCCGAGCAGCCGCAGGGCTTCAGCACGTTCGGCGGGTACGGGGCGGGGGAGCTGCTCACCGTCGTCGGCACCGCGACCGGCCCGCGGATCATCGGCAGCTGGCAGAGCGCGAAGGCCGGTCTCGACATCGCCACCTGGACCTACGGCGCCGGTACGTGGACCCGCGAACCCAGCGCGGGCACGGTCCTGGAGAGCTCGCAGGAGCTGCTGAAGTTCCCGATGGCGGCCACCTCGACGGACGACGGCGGCGCGCTCGTCGTCGGCTGGCAGACCGGCGGCGGCAGCACCGGTGCCGCGGTCTGGCGGTTCGACGGCCGCACCTGGACCACCGCGACCCTCCCCGACGGCGACGCCGCGCTCGCCGCGCGCTGCTGGGACGGCACCTGCCACGTCGTCGGCCGCAGCGGCGGGAAGCTCGCGTGGTGGCAGGGGTCGCAGGCCGAGCCCGCCCGGTGGCGGAAGGTCTCGATGCCCAACGTCCCGGTGGGCGACCGCGACGACCTCGCGCCACCGGTGCCGGTCAACGGCGTCCCGACGCTGTTCGTCGACCACGGCGGCGTCAAGCTCGTGTCCGAACGGGACGAGCGGCCCGCCGACGGGCCCACCGGGAAGGTCAGCGCCGCCGCGGTGGCGGGTGGGCAGGTGTTCGTGATCGCGGGCGACCGCCTGTGGCGGCTGGCTTGACCCGCGCGCCACACCGCGCGTCACGCCTCACCGCTGGCCCACCTGGAGGCGGTGCGGTTGCGGCCACGGGACGACCGGCTCGCGGGCGGAGTGGCGGAGCCACCGGTGGGCCGCCCGGCGGCACCCGCTGGGCCTGATCGATCCAGTCACTCCGGACACCCGAATAGCTCCGCTGTGTGATGCCGGGTTTGCGATGACATTGCGCTGCTTGTCCCACGTCTTCCGGTCAATGCATTCACCCGGATGCGGCATGTCGATCCGTGCCGAGACAGAACAAGCCCGGGAATACAGCGATCTGGACGCACAATGGTCACGCTTGGACACACAATTGCCGAGAGTCAACTGTTGATGTGGCTGATCGGCCGTCCTTTGCCGCTGACGTGGGCGACTATGGCCCGGTCAGTGGGCCCCCGCGAATGGTGGGGGTGGGCGGCGGTCCGCCAGAACGGCGGTTAATCTCGTGCAACTCGTCCACTGCAATCCAGTGCGCCGACGTCGCAACCACCGGGGAGAGGACTGAACACGGGTGGCCGGATTTCTGTTGCGGCGGTTGGTCAACTACGTGGTGCTCGCCCTCGTGGCGACGTTCCTCGCGTTCACGTTGGCCTCCGTCACGTTCGACCCGATCGGGGTGCTGCAGCAGCGCAACCCCCCGCCGCCGGCAGCCACGATCGAGGCGAAGAAGAGAGACCTCCACCTGGACCAGCCGATCCCGCAGCGGTTCGTGACGTGGATGAGCGGGGTCGTGCAGGGTGACTTCGGCAAGACGGTCACCGACCGGCCGATCACGGAGGAGCTGGGCCGGCGCGTCGGCGTGAGCCTGCGGCTGTTCCTGCTGGGCATCACGATCGGCATCCTGTTCGGCGTGCTGCTGGGCGTCGTGAGCGCCATCCGGCAGTACAAGTTCAGCGACTACTTCGCGACCCTCTTCAGCTTCATACTGCTGTCCACGCCGGTGTTCGTGCTGGGCAACCTGCTCAAGATCGGCGCACAGGACCTCAACGAGGCGGTCGGCAGCAACGTGCTGCTGTTCGTCGGCGAGACGACGCCGAACTTCGAGGGCAGCTGGTTCGAGCACTTCTGGGACCGGATGCAGCACCTGATCCTGCCGACGCTGACGATCGCGCTCGGCCAGATCGCCTACTACAGCCGCTACCAGCGCTCGTCGATGCTCGACGTGCTGGGCAGCGACTTCCTGCGCACCGCGCAGGCCAAGGGGCTCACCCGCAGGCGGGCGCTGTTCAAGCACGGCCTGCGCACGGCGCTCATCCCGATGGCGACGCTGTTCGCGTTCGGGTTCGGCCTGCTCGTCGTCGGCGGCACGTTCACGGAGACGATCTTCAACTGGTTCGGCATGGGCCACTGGCTGGTCGAGGGGATCTCGAAGCAGGACACGAACGTCACCGCGACGGTCACCCTGTTCGTGGCGGTCTGCGTGCTGTTCTCCGGCTGGCTGGCCGACGTCCTGTACGCCGCACTCGACCCCCGCATCCGGGTCAACTAGAAGAGGACGACGACGTGACCGTGATCCTCAACGAGGGCGACTCCGCAGGAACCTCCGGCGCCGCCTCCGGCAGCCCGGTGGACGCCGCTCCGGACCCCGGCAAGGCGATGACCCGCGGCAAGCTGGTGTTCATCCGCTTCAAGCGCAACAAGCTGGCGCTGGTCGGGCTCGGCATCATCGTGGTGCTGTACCTGATGGCGTTCGTCAGCCCGTTCTTCTCGCAGTGGAGCTACACCGACCGCGACTACACCGCGTTCCTGCAGCCGCCCTACAACGAGCACATCTTCGGCACCGACAACATCGGCACCGACATGTTCGCGCAGGTGATGCGCGGGCTGCAGAAGTCGTTGATCATCGGCATGCTGGTGGCGCTCATCTCCACCACCGTCGCCGCGATCATCGGCGCGACCGCCGGGTACTTCCTCGGCGTCGCCGACCGCGCGCTCATGTGGGTCGTCGACCTGCTGCTGGTGCTGCCGTCGTTCCTGATCATCGCGATCCTCAGCCCGCTGTTCCGCGGCGAGTCGTGGTGGCTGCTGGTGTTCATGCTGGCGGCGTTCCAGTGGATGATCACCGCGCGCATCGTGCGCGGCATGACGCTGACGCTCAAGGAACGCGAGTTCGTCAAGGCGGCCAAGTTCATGGGCCAGCCGGCGCGCACGATCATCGCCAAGCACATCGTGCCGAACATGGCGTCGCTGCTGATCATCGACGCGACCATCAACGTCGGGTCGGCCGTGCTCGCCGAGACGGGCCTGAGCTACTTCGGGTTCGGCGTCCAGTCGCCCGACGTCTCGCTCGGCACCCTGATCGGTTCCGCGTCGCAGTCCGCGACCACCTTCCCGTGGCTGTTCCTGTTCCCGGCGGGCTTCCTCGTCGTGTTCGTGCTGGCGGTCAACTGGGTCGGCGACGGTCTGCGCGACGCGCTCGACCCGACCTCCACGCGCGTGCGCAAGCGCGAGAAGAAGGACAGCAAGGAGAAGGCGTCCCGATGACCACCTCGGAGATCCAGTTCGACTCGCCGGCCGGCCCGGCGGCCGTCGGGCCGGTGCTGCAGGTCGAGGACCTGCACGTGTCCTTCCCCAGCGAGGCCGGTCGCGTGCAGGCCGTGCGCGGCCTGAGCTACCAGGTCTCGCCCGGTGAGGTGCTCGGCATCGTCGGCGAGTCCGGCTCCGGCAAGTCCGTGTCGTCGCTCGCCGTGATGGGCCTGCTGCCGTCCTCGGCGCGCATCACCGGTTCCATCAGGTTCCAGGGCCGCGAGCTCATCGGCCGCACCGACACCGAGCTGTCGAAGATCCGCGGCCGGCGCGTCTCGATGGTGTTCCAGGACCCGCTGTCGGCGCTGACGCCCGTCTACACCGTCGGCGACCAGATCGCCGAGGCGATCCTGGTGCACCGCAGGGGCGCCGTGTCGAAGCAGGCCGCGGCCAAGCGCGCGGTCGAGCTGCTCGACCTGGTCGGCATCCCGAACGCCGCAGAGCGCGCCAAGGCGTTCCCGCACGAGTTCTCCGGCGGCATGCGGCAGCGCGCGGTGATCGCCATGGCGATCGCCAACGACCCCGACCTGATCATCGCCGACGAGCCGACCACCGCGCTCGACGTGACGGTGCAGGCGCAGGTGCTGCAACTGCTCAAGACCGCGCAGGAGGTCACCGGCGCTGGCATCGTGCTCATCACCCACGACCTCGGCGTGGTCGCCGGGTTCGCGGACCGGCTGATGGTCATGTACGCGGGCCGCGCCGTCGAGACCGGCCTGGTCGACGAGATCTACCAGCGGCCGCGCATGCCGTACACGCTCGGCCTGCTCGGCTCGATCCCGCGCCTGGACGTCGGCGAGAAGCAGGCGCTGGTGCCGATCGTGGGCCAGCCGCCCGCGCTCACGGACCTCCCCCCGGGGTGCCCGTTCGCGCCGCGCTGCCCGATGGTCGTCGACGCCTGCCACACCGCCGAGCCGCCGCTGATCGACGTGGACGGCTCGCCAGAGCACCAGGCCGCGTGCATCCGCACCGGCGAGATCGCGGCGACCGACGCCGAGGGCGCGGAGGCCGCGGCGGAGATCTACGGCGCCGAGGTCGTCGAAGAGGCCGAGATCGCCAAGGTGCCGCGCGAGCAGCGCGACGTCGTGCTGGGCCTCGACGAGCTGGTCAAGGAGTACGCGGTCACCAAGGGCGTGGTGTTCAAGCGCCGCGTCGGCACCGTGCACGCCGTCGACGGCATCACGTTCGACATCCGCGAGGGCGAGACCCTGGGCCTCGTCGGCGAGTCGGGCTGCGGCAAGACCACGACGCTGATGGAGATCCTCGGCCTCGAGAAGCCCATGAGCGGCGGCATCTCCGTGCTCGGGCGGGACGTGGCGTCCCTGGACGCCAAGCGCCGCTTCGAGATCCGCAGGGACATGTCCGTCGTGTTCCAGGACCCGATGGCCTCGCTCGACCCGCGCTTGCCGATCTACGACATCATCGCCGAGCCGATGCAGGTGCACGGCTACGGCAAGTCCGACATCGCCCGCCGGGTGCCGGAGCTGATGTCGCTCGTCGGACTGCGGCCCGAGGTGGTGTCGCGCTACCCCGGTGAGTTCTCCGGCGGCCAGCGCCAGCGCATCGGCATCGCGCGTGCCCTCGCTCTGGAGCCCAAGCTCGTCGTGCTCGACGAGCCGGTCTCCGCGCTCGACGTCTCCATCCAGGCCGGTGTCATCAACCTGCTGGAGGAGCTGAAGTCCAAGCTCGGACTGGCCTACCTGTTCGTGGCGCACGACCTGTCGGTGGTGCGCCACATCGCGGACCGGGTGGCCGTGATGTACCTGGGGAAGATCGTCGAGATCGGCGAGGTGGACTCGGTGTTCGACGCACCGCGCCACCCGTACACGCAGGCGCTGCTGTCGGCGATCCCGATCCCGGACCCCGTCAAGGAACGCCAGCGCGAGCGCATCATCCTCACCGGCGACCTGCCGAGCCCGGCGAACCCGCCGTCCGGCTGCCGGTTCCGCACCCGGTGCTTCCTGCACGCCTCGCTGCCTCCCGAGAAGCAGCGCACGTGCATCGAGCTGGAACCGCCGCGCGAGGTCCAGGCAGCCGACCACGAGGCCGCCTGCCACTTCGCCCAGATTCGACAGGTCCTCTGATGGCTCAGGTGACCTGCGTGCACGAAGGAACAGTGTCCCCGGCAACTGGTGTCCGGGCACGAGGGAGGTTCACGACAGTGAGTCGACGTACCAAGGTGGGAGCGGCCGCACTGGTCGCGGTCGCCCTCACGCTTACGGCGTGTGGGGGGCCCGCTAAGAACGACACCGGGCTCAAGGGAACGGACCAGGCCGTCGGTCAGGCGGACATCAACCCGCAGGACGCGTCCAAGGTGAAGGACGGCGGCAACTTCAACTGGCCGATCACCTCGCTGGCGGACAACTGGAACAACTGGCAGCTCGACGGCACGAACGCCGACACGGACGTCATGCTCCGCACGTTCATGCCGAGCCTGTTCACGCAGAAGGCCGACTCGACCATCGAGGTCAACAAGGACTACCTGGAGGACGCGAAGCTCGCGTCGTCCGACCCGCAGGTCCTCGAGTTCAAGATCAACCCGAAGGCCAAGTGGTCGGACGGCACCGCGATCTCGTGGCAGGACTTCGAGTCCATGTGGAAGGCCCTCAACGGCACCAACAAGGCCTACGAGGTGTCGACCACCACGGGCTACGAGGACATCGAGAAGGTCGAGAAGGGCGCGACTGACCAGGACGTCAAGGTGACGTTCAAGAAGAAGTTCGCCGAGTGGAAGGGCATCTTCTCGCCCCTCTACCCGAAGGCGATGTTCGACTCGCCCGAGGTCTTCAACAAGGGCTGGGCCGACCAGCCGCAGACGACCGCCGGCCCGTTCAAGCTGGGCTCGATCGACCGCACCGCGAAGATCGTGACCGTCGTCCGCGACGCCAACTGGTGGGGCGAGAAGCCGAAGCTCGACTCGATCACGTTCCGCCAGGTCGACCGCACCGCCGGCCCTGACGCGTTCGCGAACGGCCAGATCGACTTCTACGACATCGGCTCGAACATCGACTACTTCCAGCGTGCCAAGACCACGCCGGGCGCCGTCATCCGCCAGGCCGTGTCGCCGGACTACTCGCACATCACGTTCAACGGTGCGGACACCTCGATCCTCAAGGACGCCAAGCTCCGCGTCGCGCTGATGAAGGCCATCGACACCAAGACGATCGCCAAGGCGCTGCTCGGCCAGATGCTCAAGGGCGAGCCGCAGGTCGTCGGCAACCACTTCTTCCTGATCGGCTCGAAGGAGTACAAGGACAACTCGGCCGTCGCCGCGTTCGACAAGGAAGCCGCGAAGAAGCAGCTCGACGAGCTGGGCTGGAAGCTCGAGGGTGAGACCCGGAAGAAGGACGGCAAGGAGCTCGTCATCCGGTACATCATCCCGACCCCGAACCCGGTGTCGGACAACATCTCGAAGCTGGTCCAGACGCAGCTGAAGGACGTCGGCGCCAAGGTCGACATCCAGGCCGTGCCGAGCGCCGACTACTTCAAGCAGTACGTGAACGTCGGCAACTTCGACATGACCGGCTTCCGCTGGCTGTCCTCCGCCTCGCCGATCTCGGACAGCAAGGGCATCTACTTCCTCGACCAGGCCAGCACCAACCAGAACTACGGCCGCATCGGTTCCGAGGAGATCAACAAGCTGCTCGAGCAGGCCAACGGTGAGCTCGACGACGCCAAGCGCTTCGAGATCGCCAACGAGGCGGACAAGAAGATCTGGGAGGCGGGCCACCAGCTGCCCCTCTACCAGTCGCCCGGCGCCGTCGCGGTCCGCGACACCGTGGCGAACTTCGGTGCCGTCGCGTACGCGAACCGCCCGTACGACTACATCCACATGGGCTTCATCCAGAAGTGACCCGGCTGTAGGTACTCGGTTGTAGTAAGACCCGAACGGCCCGGTGGGTCTCCCCGCCGGGCCGTTCGCTTTGCCCGTAGGAGTTTCCTGTGCGCGTCCGCGCTTTGCGTCATGGTCTCGTCGCCACCGGTGTGGTGCTGCTCGTGTGCGGCGTGGTCGCCCTGTTCTCGTGGCTGTCCTACACGGACAAACGCGCGGAGCTGGCGTCGCTGACCTCCCGTGCCATCGCCGACGTCGTGTCCTATTCGGACGGTTACGTGGACGTCCGCTGGCCGTCCGGTTCGGCGCGGGTGGCTTACTCCTCCGGGGACAAGCTGGTCGGCCGGCAGGCGCAGGTCGCCTACGACCCGGCCGACCCGTCGCGGGCGGTGCTGCCGGGGTCGGACCTGCTGGTGGACACGGACCGCGCGCTGGGCGGCGTGACGTTCCCCGCCGCGGTGGCGGTGCTGGTCGTGCTGGCCGGTGCGGTGCGGGTGCTGCTCGCCTCCCGCCGCGGTGCGCCGGAAGCGGTGACCGTGCGGCGGATCCGGGTGCAGTCAGGGCTGATGGTGCGGTCGTGGCTGGAGCTCGACGGCCCCACCGAGCGGTGGGTGCCCGTGTACTACGACCCGGTGCTCGTGACGCTGCCGTCGCCGTCGGCCGGGGAGCGGCGCGGGCGGGTGTTCGTCCTGGACGGGGTGGCGGTGTACCCGTCGGGGCGGGTGGTGACGCGGCACCCGCGGGGACGGCGCGTGGACAACCCGGTGCGGCCGGACGCCGAGACCGTCGGGGTGCGCGGGGTGTGGGCGCAGCTGCGGGTCGACTCGGTGTTCTTCGCCCCGGCACCGTTCGTCGGGCTGTTCTGGGCCTACCTGGACGACAGCGGGTTCTTCGGGTGGGTCACGGCCACGGTGGTCGCCGGGGCCCTCGGGCTGTGGTGGGGCGCCTTCCGCGGGTCCGACCCGTCGTAGCGCGGCTACTCGCCCGCCTGCTCCGCCGCCCGCTTCCGCCGCTTCCCCTCGTGCATCGCCACGACCCTGGCCACCGGGATCTCGTGCCCCTCGGCCACGAGGTCCGCGGGCAGCTGCTGCGGTGCGGGCATGAGCGACGTCCACGGATCGCCCTCGAACCGGCTGCGGACGGTGAAGTCGGCCGGGGTCACGTCGGCCAGCGACTCCCAGGGCACCGGGAACGAGATCGGCAGGCCCTCGCGCAACCGCGGGCTGTAGGCGGCGACCACCGTGGCGCCCCACGCGCGGGTCGAGTCGAGGAAGACCTTGCCGCCGCGTTCCGCGCGGATGTACGCCGTGGTCGCGAGAGCGGGGTCGAGCTTCTCGGCGCGCGCGGCTAGGGCGCGGGTGGCGGCGGCGACGTCGTCGGGGTCGTGGGGGAGCAGGGGGACGAAGACGTGGACGCCCTTGGCACCGCTCGTCTTCACCAGGCCGGAGAGACCGGCCGCCGCCAGTGCCTCGCGGATCAGGAACGCCGACCGCACGACCACGTCGAAGCCCGCGTCCTCCGGCGGGTCGACGTCGAGGACCAGGTGCGTCTGGTGCTCACCGGCGGACAGCGGGACGTGGTACTCGACGGCCCGCTGGTTGGCGAACCACATCAGCGTCCGCTCGTCGTCGCACAGCGCGTACCGGATCGAGCGGTGGGAGGCCTCCGCCCAGACCGAGGTGGTCTTGACGAACGACGGCGTGTACTTCGGGACGTTCTTCTGCATGAAGGGGTCCTGGCCGCGCAGGACCCGCCACACCGACAGCGGGCGGCCGGCGAGGACCGGGACGAAGCGGTCGGCGACGAAGCCCAGGTAGTCGACGAGGTCGGCCTTGACGGTGCCGCCGAAGAGCGGTTGGTCGAGGCTCGTGAACTTCACGGCGTCACTGCTCATCGGGGACCTCGAGCTCGTCACGGGCTGCCCACTCCAGCAGGGGTTCGATGGACCACACCGCGTCGTCGATGCCGGCGTGCAGGTCACCCAGCTCCGCGAACCGGGCGGGGACGGTGGCGATGGTGAACTCGCGCGGGTCCACGTCCGGGATCTCGTCCCAGCGGACCGGGGTCGAGACCGTGGCCTCCGGGTGGCCGCGGACCGAGTAGGCGCTGGCGATCGTGCGGTCACGGGTGTTCTGGTTGTAGTCGACGAACACCAGGGACGGATCGCGGTCCTTGCGCCACCAGGTGGTCTCGACGTCGTCGGGCGCCCGGCGCTCCACCTCGTGCGCGAACGCCAGCGCGGCCTTGCGGACGTCCTGGAAGCCGAAGGACGGCTTGATGCGCACGTAGACGTGCAAGCCCTTCGAACCCGACGTCTTCGGGAAACCCACCGCGCCCAGCTCGGCGAGCACCTCCTGCACCACCAGGGCGACGCGGCGCACGCGGTCGAACGGGCACGTTGGCCCCGGGTCGAGGTCGATGCGCCACTCGTCGGGCTTCTCCGTGTCGGCCGCGCGGGAGTTCCACGGGTGGAACTCCACTGTGGACATCTGCACCGCCCAGATGACGTCGGCGAGGTGGGAGACGCACAGCTCGTCCGCGTGCCGGTTGTAGCGCGGGAAGTGCACCCGCACCGTGCGGACCCACGGCGGCGCACCGTGCGGAAGGCGCTTCTGGTGCACCTTCTCGCCGGTGACGCCCTCGGGGAAGCGGTGCAGCATGCACGGGCGTTCCCGCAGGGCGCGGACGATGCCGTCGCCGACGGACAGGTAGTACCGCGCGAGGTCCAGCTTCGTCTCCCCGCGTGCGGGGAAGTAGACGCGGTCGGGGTTGGAGATCCGCACGACGCGGTCCTCCACCTCGAGCTCCACAGCCGGGGACTTGCCCATGCCGTTCAACCTAACCGCTTGGAGCGGTTTCTTCAGCGGAACGGCGGGGCGGCTCCTAGGCCTCGGCGTCCGCCTCCAGACGGGCCTTCTCCGCCAGCCGCGCCTCCTCGGCCTTGAACTCGGCGTAGGTGGCGCGCTCGCGCACCAGCCAGTCCGGGTTCTCCTCCTTGATCGCGGTGATCTGCTCGGTGGTCAGCGCCTCGGTGATGCCCGCGCGCACGAGGCCCGACGTCGAGATGCCGAGCTTCTGCGCGATCAGCTGCTTGGGGTGCGGGCCGTTGCGGCGCAGGTCTCGCAGCCACTCCGGCGGGTTCGCCTGCATCTCGTCCAGCTGGTCGCGCGAGACGACGCCGGCCCGGAACTCCTCGGGCGTCGCCTCCAGGTACACGCCGAGCTTCTTGGCGGCGGTGGCGGGCTTCATCGTCTGCTGCGACTTCATGCGCAAAGGGTAACCGGGTCGTTCGGCCACCCGGCGGACCAGGCTACTCTCGGGAGGTGACCGGCTCTTTCACGCTCGCGTACGTCCCAGGTGTGACGCCGGGCAAGTGGGCGCGGGTCTGGCAGGAACGCCTGCCGGAGACCCCGCTGCACCTCGTCGGAGTCCCCGTCGCCGAGGCCGCGGCCAAGGCGCGCGCGAAGGAGGCCGACGCCGTGCTGCTGCGGCTGCCCGGCGACCGCGAGGACCTGCACGCGATCCCGCTCTACACCGAGACCACGGTCGTCGTCGTCCCGAAGGACCACGAGCTCGCGGCCGCCGAGGAGCTGTCCCTGGCCGACCTGCGCGAGCACGTGCTGTGGCAGCCCGCCGACGACACCCTCCGCTGGGACGAGCAGCCGGGACAGGCGCCCGTCGAACGGCCGGAGACCACCGCGGCCGCCGTCGAGCTCGTGGCCGCGGGGGTGGGTCTGCTGGTCGTGCCGCAGTCGCTGGCCCGCCTGCACCACCGCAAGGACCTCAAGCACGTGCCTGTGCACGACGCACCGCAGTCGCGGGTCGCGCTGGCGTGGTTGATCGAGGACGAGAACCCCGAGCTGGTCGAGCACCTGATCGGCATCGTGCGCGGCCGCACGGTCAACAGCACCCGCGGTCCCGCCGCGGAACCGGCCGAGAAGCCGCGCAAGGCGGCGGCCCAGTCGAAGTCGCAGTCCCAGGCGCGGCAGTCCTCCGGGCAGCGCCAGTCCTCCGGGCAGCGGCAGCCGAAGAAGCCGACCAAGAAGGGCGCGAAGACCCGGCGCCGCTAGGCCCGCGGCGTCCACACCGGACGGTGCGGCGGGCCGGGTGGGCCCGCCACGCGCCGCCGCTACTGGTTCTGCGCCGTGATCTGCTCGCGCAGCCGGTCCTCCTGCTCCCTGAGCTCCTGCGTCATGACCTCCTCGAACGCCTCCGCGCCGTGGATCTGCCGGATCTCGACCGAACCGCCGCGGAACGGCGCCTTCTTCAGCCACTCGACGGCGTCGGTGAGCGTGGGCAGCTCCCAGATCCAGAAGCCGGCGATCAGCTCCTTGGTCTCGGCGAAGGGGCCGTCGACCACGGTCGTCGCGCCCTTCTCGTCGAAGTGGACGCGGACGCCCTTCGCGCTGTCGTAGAGCCCCTCGCCCGCGAGCATCACGCCTGCCTTCACCAGCTCCTCGTTGAAGGCCCCCATCTCGGCGAGCTCGCCGGCGGTGGGCAGGACGCCGCTCTCGGACTCCTCGGACGCCTTGACGATGACCATGAAGCGCATGTCGGTCTCCTCGTGAACTCGGGTGTGCGTGCGTTTCTACCCACGCGTCGATCGGGCGGCGGTGGCTTTCGACAGCACGGACTCCATTGTGACCGGCGTCACAAATTGCGATGCGGGGCTAGGCTGGGCGCATGCGTGACGACGTCGAGTGGATTCTCGAGAACTGCCAGGTCTGGGCGATCGTCGGCCTGTCCGACAACCCGTCCCGCGCCGCCCACGGCGTTGCCCGCTTCCTGCAGCAGCGCGGCAAGAAGATCGTGCCCGTGCACCCGTCGGCCGAGACCGTCCACGGCGAACAGGGCTACGCCTCGCTGAAGGACATCCCGTTCGAGGTGGACGTCGTGGACGTGTTCCGGCGCTCCGAGGACGCGGGGCAGTTCGCCGACGAAGCCGTCGAGATCGGTGCCAAAGCCGTGTGGTTCCAGCTCGGCGTGGTCGACGACCAGGCGTTCCGGCGCACCAAGGACGCGGGGCTGCGGATGGTCATGGACGTCTGCCCGGCGATCGAGTGGCGCTCGCGCTGACGCCTTGGCTACCCTGCGTTGTAGTCGTCTCCGGCACCTGGGGGTTCGGGGACACTGAGCCTGGGGGGCTTGTTCTGCCATGCGCGTTGACATCGACGTGCTGCAGCCCGCGGATTCTCCGCGCGTTGGCGGCTGCAGTGACGAGTTCGTCCGCCACCTGGCGTCCTCGGACGCCTCGATCCCACCGGTCGTCGTGCACCGGCCCTCGATGAGGGTCGTCGACGGCGTGCACCGGGTCAGGGCGGCGGCACTGCGCGGCTGGAGTTCGGTCGACGTCGAGTACGTCGACGGGACGGTCGAGGACGCGTTCGTCCTGTCCGTCGAGCTGAACCAGGCCACGCTGTCCACCGCCGACCGCGAGGCGGCGGCCCGGCGGGTGCTGCGGTCGCACCCGCAGTGGTCCGACCGCTCGATCGCCGCCGTCACCGGTCTCGCGGCCAAGTCCGTCGGCGTCCTGCGCAGGGCCGTGGGCGGCCAGTCACCGAGCAGGGTCGGTCGCGACGGCAAGGTCCGCCCGGTCAACAGCGCCGCCGGCCGCCGGCTCGCGGGCCAGCTGATCCAGGACCGGCCGGGGGCGTCGTTGCGCGACGTCGCCCGCGCCGCCGGGGTGTCACCGGGGACGGTGCGGGACGTGCGGCGGCGGCTGAGCCAGGGCCTGGACCCGGTGCCCGAACGCATGCGCGCCGCCGAACGGGCCGACGCCGTGGTGCCGCAGGTGCGCACCGAGGTGCGGGCACCGGGCGTGACGCTGCCGATCCTGCGCCGTGACCCGTCGCTGCGGTTCACCGAGCACGGCCGGCTGGTGCTGCGCTGGCTGGAGGCGCACGCCGTGTCGTCGGGGGAGTGGGCCGTGGTGGTGAACGGGGTGCCGTCGCACTGCCGTGAGCTGGTCGCGGACATGGCGCGCAGCTGCGCCGAGGCGTGGACCGAGATGGCCGACGCCCTGGAACGCGAAAACCGCGCCGCTGTGTGACCCCGCGCCGGACGGCTAGCCGGCGAAGAGGAGCTCCGCGATCTCCGCCGCCAGCTCCCGGCCCACCGCGGGACAGGAGCGGGTGAGCAGGTTGCTGAACGCCGTCAGGTCGATGTGCACGGTCGCCGACTGCACCTGCCGCACGTCGTCCAGCAACGCGGTCACGAGCTCGCACGCGTGCTCCAGGTCGCCCGCCGCCGCGTGGGCCAGCGCCCGCCGCAGCCCGAACCGGGTGCGGGCGCGCAACGCCGCCGGGGCGATCAGCGGCAGCTGCAGGTCGAGGATCGCGGCGGCCTCCGCGTGGCGGCCCAGGTCGTGGAACGCCCACGCCGTCGTGATCGCCACCTGGTCGACCAGGCTCGTCGAGCCGTACCGGATCTCGCCGCCCTGCTGCTGCAGCAGCAACGCGCGTTCCAGCGTCTCCTCACACCGCCGGGCGGCCCCGGCCAGCGCGTAGCCCTGCGCCTCCCGCAGCGCCGCCGCCCGCTGCACCGCCGGTGACCGCGACCGCCCGGCCCGGCGCGCGCGTTCGACCGTGGCGCGCGCGTCACCGCGGTACAGGGCGAACTCGGCGGACCGGACCAGCGCGAAGGCCTCCAGCTCCCGGTCACCGCCCTTGATCGCGTACTGCACCGCCTGGCGGGTCAGCTCCGCGGCCGCCGCCTCGTCGCCGTTCTCCTGCTCCATCCACCCCGCGTACTCGGCGTACCGCGCGGCCAGCAGCCACAGGCCCTGGCCCAGACCGGGGTCGCCGGCGGAACGCGCCATCGTGCCCAGCGTGTCGACCTGCGGCCGCAGCCACTGCAGCACCGCCTCGGGGCTGGAGCGGTGACCGAGCATGCGGATGTTGCCGAACATCGCGTCGAACGTCAGCAGCACCGTGTCGTCAGCCGGGATCGGGCGGGCCGGCGCGTCGGCGAGCGCCGTCAACCGGCCGCCGGCGTGCAGGGCGTCCTCGAACACCCGCGCCATCTCCGGCGTCGGGCGGACCTGGCCGTTCTCTATCTTGCTCAGGTAGCTCTTGCTGTAGCGGACCTGTTCGGCGAGTCTGGTCAGCGACAGCCCGCGCTCGGTGCGCAGGCGACGCACCTCCTGGGCGAACGTGGGCGACACCGGGCTCACCCCCTCCCCGCGCCAGTGTGTCGCGCCGCGCGCCCCACCGAGCCGAATGTCCACGATTTGGCCATTCATTGACGATCAACTGGGCGTATCTGGGACGGTTGGCGATGGTTCCATGTGAGGCATGGCTACGACGTGTCCCGACTCCTCCTCGGCTGGTGTGGTGATGGTCTGGCAGCGCTTGGCGACCAACGTGGTGCACCGTTCGCCGTGGTTCGAAGTCCGCAGCGACGACGTCGTCAGACCTGACGGCGGCCACGGCGTGTACACGCACGTGGTGGCGCCCGCGTCGGTGACGGTGCTGGCGATCCGCGACGACGACCAGGTCGTGCTGACCAGGCAGTGGATCTACACGCACAACGGCACGCAGTGGCGACTACCCGGCGGTGCCGTGGACGAGACCGACGCGGGTCCCGCCGAGGCGGCCGCGCGCGAGCTCGCCGAGGAGACCGGGCTGCACGCCGAGCGGTGGGAACGGCTCGGCCAGATCCACGGCGCGGACAGCCTGAGCAACCACGTCGACCACATCTTCCTGGCCACCGGCCTCACCCAGGGCCAGGCGTCCCTCGAACCCGGCGAGTCCGACCTGCGGGTGCGCACGATCCCGTTCCGGCACGCGCTCGAACTGGTCCAGCAGGGCATGCTCCCGCACGCCGGCAGCTCCCACGCGGTGCTCGTGATGGCACTGCGCCGCGCCACCGCGCACTAGGTGTTTCCTGATCTACCAGGAAACAGGAAACCCGTTCTCATCCGATCGGCCCGGTCGCATTCTTGTGGCACGCGAGAACAACAGACCGAAGTCAGTCGAAATGAGAAGGTGAATTAGCGATGAGAGTTCTGTGCTCACTCGCCACCGTGGTGAAGGTGGCCGCGATCTGCCTGCTGGTGGGATTCGTGGCCGGTAGTTTCCTCATCGTCTCGGTGATCTGACCCGACTTCGATCTGCGGTTCTCCCTTGCCGAAACAGGGAGGTGGAAACCGTGGAACCGCATTTCTTCGTTGAGCTCCTGTCCGCTCTGCTGGGCGTCTTCGCCTAGACCGGCGGACGTGGTGCCCACTGCACGCCGTAACCGCGGCCCTGACGGGGGTGTGAGAACTCCACGTCGATCTCACCGATCTCGTCGACGGGCAGCCTCGCGGGCCAGGGCGTCAGGTCGTCGGTGTCGCGGGCCAAGGCCTCGTCGACGCGCCACACCGACTCGGGCAGGTCGTTCCGGTCGAACCGCACCCGCAACCGGAACGACTCGCACATCCGCTCCGGCCAGAACACGTAGGTCGGACGCATCGACTGTCCCCGCGGCACCCTCACCTCCAGTGCGAACTGGTGCGTTTGCCCCGTGTTGAGGGGTCGGGGCAACCGCAGCTTCATGAGGAAGCGCCGCGGGGACGGTCGTTCGTGGCCGATGAGCTCGACCCCGTGCAACACCTCGATGTCCAGGTCGCCCGGCGCGCCCTCGGGGGTCGGGGAGGGGATCGTGATGGACCAGGCGATCTCGTTCACGCCGTCGGTGTCGGCCACGACGGTCCGGCGCTCCGTGCAGGCCGGCGTCGGGCCGTCCAGCTTCAGCAGCGCCTCGAACTCCTTGACGTGCCACGACTCGGACGGTGCCGGGGGCGCCGTCGCCGGAGCCGGTTGCAGCGCCACCTCCACGAGGCGCTGCAAACCGGACTCCATCCTCCTGCGCACCGTGCGCGCGCCGCGGTCCTGCTGCCGCGCGAGCCAGTCGATGCGTTCGTTGAGGAACCGGTACTGCGCCTCGTCGTGCAGTCCGAGCGGCGCGAGAACGGCGTTGCGGACCTCCACCGGGAATCCGCGCACCGCGTTCGTCACCCACTCGCGCAGTTTCGTGCGCACGGTCTCCGCGCCGTCCGCCTCCGCGATGCCGCACACCTGGCGCAGCGCAGGACCGACGTGCACGTCGATTCCGGGAGTCTGCACACCGCGCCCGCGGCACAACGTGCGCAGTTCTTCCATCAACTGCTCAGGTGAGACAGACATCCATCCTCCGCGCGGATTTCAGTTCGCCGGACATGTCGGGCCCACCTGCTCCGGCGTTACTGCGGACGCACCCGTCCGGGTGAATGTGGATATCGACGGGCAAAGTGGCCGACCTACACCCTATGACAGATCATCTCCCGCCGAACGACTGATGCCCTGATCTCGTCGATCACGGTAACGTGCTGGTCACGGGCCTGGACTGCACCTCCTGTCCGGGCATCCCTGCCGATGTGGAGGTTCCTTTAGTGCTGCGCACAATTCTCTCCGCCGTATCAGTGTTCGCGCTGATCAGCGGTGCCACGCCCGCGGTCGCCGCACCGGTCGAGGGCGCATATCTGCTCCAGTTCCGCGACACGTTGTCCGACGCGCAACGCGTCCAGCTCAAGGGCCTCGGGGTCCGGCTCGGCGCGTTCGTGCAGGACGGCACCTACGTGGCGCGGATGACGAACACGGCGCGGATCGCCCGGTTGAGCTACGTGCGGGACCTGCGCCCGTTCGAGGCCCGGCCGCAGGTGGCCGCGCTGTCCGGGTCCGCCGCGTACCTGGTGACGCTCGTCGAGCAGAACGCCGACGACCAGAGGGCCGTCGCCGACAAGATCAAGGCGATCGGCGCGCGCGTCGACTCGATCTCGGCGAGCCGCGAACACATCCTGGCCCACCTGGACGCGGGGCAGGCGGCGCAGGTCGCGAAGCTGCCGGCCGTGCTCGCCGTCGACCCGGTGTCCGCGCCGGAGACCGACATGGCGATCTCCCGCGAGTCGTCCGGTGCCAACTACGTCGAGGCCGCCGGCGGCTACCGCGGCCAGGGCGTGCGCGGCGAGGTGATGGACGGCGGGCTGCGCACCACGCACCAGGAGTTCAAGGCCCGCCCGCCGCTGATGCACACCGGCAACTCGTCGAGCACCTCGCACGGCACGTCGACCTACGGGCAGATCTTCGCCTCCGGCGTCTCGGCCGCGCAGCGCGGCGTGCTGCCGGAGGGCCAGGGCATCTTCGCCGTCTACAACTCCGGTGACCGCTACGCCCACACCGCGCAGCTCGTCGACCCGGCGGGGCAGTACCGGGCGGTGTTCCAGAGCAACAGCTGGGGCGACTCGCTCACCACCGCGTACACGTCGGTCTCGCAGCAGATGGACCGGATCGTGTTCGACCACGACATCCTGATCTGCCAGTCGCAGAGCAACGCCGGCACCCGCAGCTCACGCCCGCAGGCGTGGGCGAAGAACGTGCTGTCGGTCGGCGGCCACTACCACTACAACACCGCCTCGCGCGCCGACGACAAGTGGAACGGCGGCGCGTCGATCGGACCGGCCGCCGACGGCCGCATCAAGCCGGAGCTGTCGAACTTCTACGACCGCATCGACACCACGTCGTCCACCTCGGACACCTCCTACACCACGTCGTTCGGCGGCACGTCCGGCGCCACGCCGATCACCTGCGGCAACGCCGGCCTGCTGTTCCAGATGTGGGCCGACGGCGTGTTCGACGGCGGTCCCGGCAAGGGCCGTGACGTGTTCACCGCGCGCCCGCACGCGGCCACGGCCAAGGCGCTGCTGATCAACACCGCCGACCAGCACGCGTTCTCCGGCACCACGCACGACCAGACCCGCACCCACCAGGGCTGGGGCACCGCGTCCGTGCGCAACCTCTACGACCGCGCGAAGGCCGGCGGCTGGAAGCTCCCGGTGCTGGTCAACGAGACCGACCTGCTCACGACCGGCCAGTCGCGCAAGTACACCGTGACGTCGAACGGCCAGACGCCGCTGCGGGCCACCCTGGCCTACACCGACCCGGCCGGCTCGCCGACCGCGGCCAAGGCCACCGTCAACGACCTCACGCTCAAGGTCACCGCGCCCGACGGCACCGTCTACTACGGCAACAACGGCCTGCTGGCCGGCAACTGGTCGACGCCCGGCGGGTCCGCGAACACCGTCGACACCGTCGAGAACGTGCTCGTCCAGACGCCCGCCGCGGGCACCTGGACGGTCGAGGTGATCGCGACGGCGGTCAACGTCGACGGCCACCGCGAGACGGCCTCAACGGACGCCGACTACGCCCTCGTCGTCTCCTAAAGAGTGCACGCGGGGAGCTTTCGTACTCTCTGAGCGCACGAAAGGCCCCCGCGTGCGACGGCACGCGGGGGCCCCGCGTTCCCTTTTCGGGTCACGCGGGAGTCCCGCGTTCCCCTGGGGGGCACGCGGGGGCCCCGCGTGACACGTCACTCGAAGCGGGACGGGTCGCCGGCGCCGTAGCGGGTGATCTCGGGCTCGCCGTCGGAGAAGTCCACCACCGTGGTGGGCGTGGTGCCGCACTCACCGGAGTCGATCACCGCGTCCACCACGTGGTCGAGCCGTTCCTTGATCTCCCAGCCCTGCACCAGCGGCTCCGCCTCGTCGGGCAGCAGCAGGGTGGACGTCAGCAGCGGCTCACCCATCGCCTGCAGCAGCGCCTGCGTCACGATGTGGTCCGGGATGCGCGCACCCACCGTCTTCTTCTTCGGGTGCATCATCCGGCGCGGCACCTCCTTCGTGGCGGGCAGGATGAACGTGTAGCCGCCCGGCGTCGCCGCCTTGACCGCGCGGAACACCGCGTTGTCGACCTGCACGAACTGCCCGAGCTGCGCGAAGTTCTCGCACATCAGGGTGAAGTGGTGCTTGTCGTCGAGCTTGCGGATCGACCGGATCCGGTCGATGCCGTCCTTGTTGCCCAGACGGCAGCCCAGCGCGTAGCAGGAGTCGGTCGGGTACGCGATCAGGCCGTCCTCCTGCAAGATCCGCACGGCCTGGTCGATCGCGCGCTTCTGCGGGTTGTCCGGGTGGACGTCCAGGTACTTCGCCATGGCCGCGCAGTCTAGGCCGATCAAGGTTTGAGCAGCACTTTGACCATGCCGTCGGCCTTCTTCTGGAACGTCTCGTACGCCCGGGGCGCCTCGGCCAGCGGCAGCCGGTGCGTGGCGAAGTCGTCCACGCCCAGCGGGTCGCCGTCGGTCAGCAGCGGCAGGATCTCCGGCACCCAGCGCCACACGTTCGCCTGGCCCATGCGCAGCTGGACCTGCTTGTCGAACATGGTGAGCATGGGCATCGGGTCGGCCATGCCGCCGTAGACGCCGGAGATCGAGATGGTGCCACCGCGCCGCACGATCTCGATGGCGGTGTGCAGCGCCTTGAGCCGGTCCAGGCCCGCCTCGCGCATGAACTTCTGCGCGACCACGTCCGGCAGCAGGCCGGTGAACTGCTGCGCGGCCTTCGCGACCGGTGCGCCGTGGGCCTCCATGCCGACCGCGTCGATCACCGCGTCCGGCCCGCGACCGCCGGTGAGGTCCCTGACCACCTCGGCGATGCGCTTGCCAGCACCCCGCAGGTCGATCGTCTCGACGCCCCTGGCCTTGGCGCGGGCCAGCCGTTCGGGCACCAGGTCGATGCCGATCGCCCGCACGCCCCGGTGCATCGCGACCCGGCACGCCATGTCGCCGATCGGGCCGAGGCCCAGCACCGCGACCGTGCCGCCGTCCCGCACGCCCGCGTACTCGACCGCCTGCCACGCCGTGGGCAGCACGTCCGACAGGTACACGAACCGGTCGTCCGACGGGCCCTCCGGCACCTTGATCGGCAGGCTGTTGCCGAACGGAACCCGCAGGTACTCGGCCTGACCGCCGGGCACCTGGCCGTAGAGCTTCGTGTAGCCGAACAGGGCGGCACCGGACCCGTACTCGCGGACCTGCGTCGTCTCGCACTGCGACTGCAGCCCCTGGTCGCACATGAAGCAGTGGTTGCAGGAGACGTTGAACGGGATCACCACCCGGTCGCCGGGCTTGAGCTCGGTGACCTGGGCGCCCACCTCCTCGACGACGCCCATCGGCTCGTGCCCGAGGATGTCGCCCTCGGTGAGGAACGGCCCCAGCACCTCGTACAGGTGCAGGTCCGACCCGCAGATGCCGCTGGACGTGACCCTGACGATGACGTCCTCTGGTTCCTTGAGCGCCGGGTCGGGAACGTTGTCGACCCGGACGTCGCGTTTGCCGTGCCAAGTGACTGCCTTCATGCCCAGGGCGTTCCCCGGTCGTTCGCATTGATAACCTGGGACGACTCTCTTTCCCCGGTTTTGGAGACCCTCAGCGATGCTCGACCGTGCCGTCGTCGACGCCCTGTTCCCCTCGGACCTGCCCGAGCCGTCCCACTGGGAGGAGCAGTACCCGCCCCGCGGGCTGGCCGAAGGCGCCAAGGTCACCCGGCTGGGGCCGTCGCCGACCGGTTTCCTGCACATCGGCGGCCTGTACGTCGGCATGATCGACCGCGACATCGCCACCCACTCCGGTGGCTCCTACATCGTGCGCGTCGAGGACACCGACCAGGCCCGTGAGGTCGAGGGCGCCGTCGACCAGTTCAACCGGGCGTTCGCCTACTTCGGCATCCAGCCCGACGAGGCGGACTCCGTCGGCGCCTACGGCCCGTACCACCAGTCGCAGCGCGAGCAGGTCTACCTGACCTACGTGCGCGAGCTGCTGCGCCAGGACAAGGCGTACCTCTGCTTCGCCACGAAGGAGGAGCTCGCCGACATCACCGCCCGCCAGCAGGCGACGAAGCTCCCGACCGGCTACTACGGCCGCTGGGCGCTGTGGCGCGACAAGACCGCCGAGGAGGTCCAGGAGGCCCTGGACGCCGGCCGCCCGTACGTCGTCCGCTTCCGCTCGCCGGGCAAGGCGGGGGAGCGCACCTCGTTCGTGGACGCGATCCGCGGTCAGCTGGAGCACGACGCCAACCGCAACGACGTGGTGGTCCTCAAGGCCTCCGACCAGTCGCCGCGCCTGCCCACCTACCACTTCGCGCACGCCGTCGACGACCACCTGATGCGCGTGAACCTGGTGATCCGCGGCGAGGAGTGGATCTCCTCGGTCCCCACCCACCTGCAGCTGTTCGACGCACTGGGCTTCGAGCGCGTCGAGTACGCCCACATCGCGCCGCTGATGAAGCAGCAGGGCGGTTCCCGCCGCAAGCTCTCCAAGCGCAAGGACCCCGAGGCCTCCGTCGAGTACTTCATCGAGGCGGGCTTCCCCGCGCAGGCCGTCCAGTACTACCTGCGCGGCCTGGTCAACGCCCGCCTGGCCGAGCTGCCCCTGGCCGAGGCCCTCGAGTCGCCCCTGACGCTGGCCGAGTGCGGCGTCGCCGGCCCGCTGGTCGACCTCGTGAAGCTCGACGACATCTGCGCCGACTACGTCGCGACCCTGTCCGGCGAGGAGATCGTCGAGCGCATCTCGGTGTGGGCGGCCACGTACGACCCCGAGCTGGTCGAGGTGCTGTCGTCGTCTCGCGAGGAGGCACTGGCGGCCCTCCAGGTCGAGCGCGGCCCGGAGGTCTCGAACCCGCGCAAGGACCTCCGCAAGTGGTCCGACTTCCGCTCCGCCTACGGGTTCTTCTTCCCGTCGCTGTTCGAGCTGGTCACCGACCGCACCGACGAGCGCCTCGGCGGCCTGTCCCCGGAGCTGATCTCGGCCTTCGCCGCGGACTTCGCGGACGGCTACGCCGACCTCGAGGACGGGCAGGAGTGGTTCGGCCAGATCCGCGAGCTGGCCGGCAAGCACGGCTTCGCGCCGAACCCCAAGGAGTTCAAGAAGAACCCGGACGCCTACCCCGGCTCCATCAAGGAGGCGGCGCAGCTGGTCCGCGTCGCCCTGACCGGGTCGACCCGCAGCCCCGACCTGCACTCCGTCGCCCGCACGCTGGGCAAGGACGAGGTGCTGCGGCGGGTGCGCGCGCTCGCCGGCTGATCTTCGGCTGACAACGGCCCCCTGTTCCGGAAGGAGCCGGGGGCCGTTCGCTGTCCGGGCACGCACGTGCACACCCGCCCCACCTCAAAATCCTCGACCAAAATCCCACACGAACGCACAGCTCGGACAGTGGAACCTCGTCCAGGCCCGTTCCGGAACAAAGTCATGAGAGCGTTCCCATTGACGTGGGTGTAACACGGAGTTGAGGATCGGCGGCATGCATTGGAGAAGCACTCTCGCCGCAGTGCTGGGGTTGACGCTCGCCGCCAGCGCGACGTCGGCGGCCACTGCGCAGGAAGCGCAGCACCGGCCGCCGAAGCAGACGGTCATCGGGCAGCCCAAGACCGAGCACGGGTGCGCCCGCATCGAGAAGTCCCTGCCGACGCTGAAGGACTGGCCGAAGGTCGACAGCCAGCTCGACGGTGACCGCAGGGACGAGGCGCGCGTCAAGGCGATCCTCAAGGACATGACGCTGGCCGAGAAGGTCGGCCAGATGACGCAGCCGGAGATCGCCGCGATCACCCCGGCCGACGTCACGACCTACGGGTTCGGCTCTGTCCTGAACGGCGGCGGCAGCTTCCCCGGCGGCAACAAGCGGGCCACGCCGCAGGACTGGCTGAAGCTGGCCGACGCCTACTGGGAGGCGTCGAAGCAGACGCGCACCAAGATCCCCGTCATCTGGGGCATCGACGCGGTGCACGGCAACAACAACGTCTTCGGCACCACGGTCTTCCCGCACAACATCGGTCTCGGTGCCGCGCAGGACCCGTGCCTGGTCCGCGACATCAGCGCGGCCACCGCGGAGCAGATCCGCGCCACCGGCCAGGACTGGGCGTTCGCGCCGACCCTCGCCGTCGTCGAGGACGACCGCTGGGGCCGCACCTACGAGGGCTTCTCCGAGGACCCGCGGATCACCCGCGCCTACGGCTACGAGGCCGTCAAGGGCTTGCAGGACAACGCGAAGAAGCGCATCGGCGAGGATGGCGTGATCGCCACCGCGAAGCACTTCATCGGTGACGGCGGCACGACCGGCGGCAAGGACCAGGGCGTCAACCCGTCCACCGAGCAGAAGATGATCAACGTGCACGGGCAGGGCTACTACGGTGCCCTCGCCGCCGGTGCGCAGACGGTGATGATCTCGTTCAACAGCTGGACGAACGACGTCATCAACGAGGGCAAGGTGCACGGCAGCAAGTACGTGCAGACCGGCATCCTCAAGGAGAAGATGGGCTTCGACGGCCTGCTCGTCTCCGACTGGAACGGCATCGGCCAGGTCACCGGCTGCACCAACGCGAGCTGCGCGCAGGCGATCAACGCCGGCATGGACATCATCATGGTGCCCAACGACTGGAAGGCGTTCATCACCAACACGATCGCGCAGGTCCAGGCCGGCGAGATCCCGATGGCGCGCATCGACGACGCCGTCACCCGCATCCTGCGCGTCAAGCTGCGCGCCGGCACGTTCGACGCCCCCAAGCCCTCGCAGCGCGAGCACGCGGGTGAGCAGAAGGCGTTGCTGCACAAGGAGCTCGCCCGCGAGGCCGTGCGCGAGTCCGCGGTGCTGCTGAAGAACGACAAGCGCGTGCTGCCGTTGTCCAAGCGCAGCAAGGTGCTCGTGGTCGGCAAGAGCGCGGACAACATCTCGAACCAGACGGGCGGCTGGACGCTGTCCTGGCAGGGCACCGGCAACACCAACGCCGACTTCCCCAACGCCACCAGCATCCTCAAGGGCATCCAGGACACCCTGGGCACCGCCAACGTCACGTTCGCCGAGACCGCGGAGGGTGTGGACGCGAGCCAGTTCGACGCCGTCATCGCCGTCATCGGCGAGACCCCGTACGCGGAGGGCGTGGGCGACCTCGGCAAGCGGTCGTTCGAGGCCGCGCGCCTGCACCCGCAGGACATCGCCGTGCTGGACAAGGTCTCCGGCAAGGGCAAGCCGGTCATCACCGTCTACGTCGGCGGCCGCGCGCTGCACATGAACAAGGAGATCAACCGCTCCGACGCGTTCGTGGCCGCCTGGCTGCCGGGCACCGAGGGCCAGGGCATCGCGGACCTGCTGATCCGCGGCAAGCACAACGGGTTCAGCGGCAAGCTGTCCTACTCGTGGCCGGCCGAGGCCTGCCCGGCGCTGCCCGGTGAGCCCGCGAAGACGCCGCTGTTCAAGCTCGGCTACGGCCTGCGCGACTGGCAGACCGGCAACGTCGGCAAGCTCGACGAGACCAGCCCCGGCGCCCTGTGCTCCGGCGGTGGCGGCGGCACGGCCACCGAGGACCTGGAGGTCTTCAACCGCACCGACGTCGCGCCCTACCAGTCGATGATCGGGTCGGCGGAGAACTGGGGCGGCACGGTCATCGGCCCCGACGGTCAGGCCGCGCACGCCGAGATCAACGTCGTGCAGTCCGACGTGAACGTCCAGCAGGACGCGCTCAAGACGACGTGGACCGGCACCGGCCCCGCGCAGGTGTACCTGCAGAGCCCGGTCGCAGCCGACCTGCGCGGCTACGGCAACGCCAACGCGGCCGTCCAGTTCGACGTGATCGTGCACCAGGCCCCGGCCAACCGCACGGTCCTCAGCGCGCACTGCGTGTATCCGTGCCTGGCGGAGTTCGACGCCACGCAGGCGTTCCGCAGCCTCCCGATCGGGCAGAAGGCGACCGTCAAGATCCCGGTCTCCTGCTTCTCCGACAAGGGGCTCGACCTGGAGACCGTGAACACGCCGTTCCTCGTCTACACCGACGGCACGTTCCAGGCCTCGTTCGCGAACGTGCGGTGGGTGCCCAAGGCGGGGGCTGATCCGGACGCCTTGCCCTGCACGTAGCTCGTCAGCAGACCGCGGCGCGGCCCTCCCGGGAGCGGGGGAGCCGCGCCGCTGCTGTTCTCAGCGGCGGGCCTCGACCTTCAGCCCACCGGTGGTCACCGCGCGGAGGTGCTCACCGGCCAGCAGGTCGTGCGGGTGGCCGAGGTCGATCGCGCTCACGGCGTCCAGCCGGGCCAGCTGGTCGTCGGAGAGGTCGACCGCCAGCGCGTCCAGGTTCGCGAGCAGCTGCTCGGGGGTGCGGGCCCCGACGACGGGTGCGGTCACGCCCGGCTGCCGCAGGTTCCACGCCAGCGCGACCTGCGCGGGCGTGCGGTCCAGCTCCGCGGCGACCTCCCGCACGACATCGGCGATGCCCAGCGCGCGTTCGGTGACCATGCCCAGGGCCGCGTTGAAGCTCCTGCGGGTGCTCTCGGTCGTGTCCGGCGCGGTCAGGTCGGCGCGGCGGTACTTGCCGGTCAGCACCCCGCCGCCCAGCGGCGAGTACGGCGTCACGCCCAGTCCCAGCGCCCGCGCCATCGGGACCAGGTCGCGCTCCGCGGCCCGGTTGAGCAGGCTGTACTCGACCTGCACCGCCACCAGCGGCGACCACCCGCGCAGGTCAGCGACCGCCTGCATGCGCGAGATCTCCCACGCGGGGGTGTTCGACACCGCCACGTACAGCACCTTGCCCTGGCGCACCAGGTCGTCGAGGCTGCGCAGCACCTCCTCGGCCGGTGTCGCGAAGTCCCACACGTGCACGTGCAGCAGGTCGAGGTAGCCGGTCCGCAGCTGCCGCAGGCTGTTCTCCACCGACGCGACCAGGTTCTTGCGGTGCGCGCCACCGGAGTTCGGGTCGCCGGGCCGGCGCAGCGTCGCGTACTTCGTCGCCAGCACCAGGCTCTCGCGGCGGTCCCCGGCGAACTCGCCCAGCAGGCGCTCGGAACCGCCGTAGCCGCTCGCGGTGTCGATGAAGTTGCCGCCGCGCTCGACGTAGGTGTCGAACAGCTTCCGCGCGTCGGCGCGGTCGGCGCCCCAGCCCAGCTCGCTGCCGAACGTGGCCGTGCCCAGCGCCAGCGGGGAGACCCGCAACCCCGAGCGGCCCAGCAGCCGGTAGGTGTCGAGGGTGGTTGCCATCAGGTCCTCCTGTGCTCGTCGTGCGACCAGGGTCGGCCGGCGGCGAGCGGCGGGTAAGGGACGGCGCTTCCTGGGAACAGCCGTCCCACCCGGCGGGTTGGACCAGGGGTGATCAGCACCACCGCGGAGCTGGCCGCGTTCCTGCGGACCCGGCGCGAACGCCTCGACCCCCGCGCCGTCGGCCTGCCCGAACGCCGTTCCCGCCGCACACCCGGTCTGCGCCGCGAGGAGGTCGCCGAGCTGGCCGGGATCAGCGTCGACTACGTCGTGCGCCTGGAACAGGCCCGCGGGCTGCGGCCGTCGGCGGACGTGGTGGAGGCGCTGGCCGGGGCGTTGCGCCTGGCACCGGACGAGCGCGCCTACCTCTACGGCCTGACCCGGCAGCGCCCGCGCGGTACCGCCGAGCCCGCCACCACCGCGGACCCGGCGCTCGCCGCGCTGGTCGCCGACCTCGCACCGCGCCCGGCCATGGTCCTCAACCACCGCTACGACGTCCTGGCCTGGAACGACGCGATGGCGCGGCTGTTCCTCGACTTCGGCACGCTGCCGCCAGCCAGGCGGAACGCGATCCTGGTGTGCCTGGTGGACCCGCGGATGCGCACGCTCTACGCCGACCGCGACCAGGTCGTGCGGGACGGGGTCGCGCACCTGCGCACGGCGTGGGCCGCGCACTCCGACGACCGGGTGCTGGGCGCGCTCATCGCCGAGTGCGTGGCCGGGGACGAGCAGTTCGCCCGGCTCTGGGCCTCGGGCGAGGTCAGGGTCAACGCCCGCGGGCACAAGGTGCTGCACCACCCGGACGCCGGAGTCATCACCACCCGGTTCGAGACGCTGCGGCCGGTGCAGGACCCCGGTCAGCTGGTGGTGGTGCACCGCGCCGCGGACGCCGCGAGCCAGTCCGCTCTGGACGCTCTGACGGCCTAGCTGTCGAGGTCAACCGGCTCGCCCCGGATCGCGGTGACCGCACCGCCGGTCTGCGCGGCGAGCCAGACCTCGAAGCCGTCCGGGTCCTTCGTCAGCACGGTGAAGGTGACGTCGTGGCCGTACTCGGTGTCGGCGACGTGGTACCCGGCCGCGCGCAACGCGTTCTCCAGCTTCCCGGCCTGGTCGTGCGGAACGGCCAGAAGCACGCTCTCGTGCCGTTCGCGGGTCAGCGTGCCCAGTGCGTCGACCGCCTCGGATACGGCTCGTCCGTACGCACGGACCAAACCACCCGCGCCCAGCTTGATGCCGCCGTAGTAGCGGGTGACGACGACGGCGGTGTCGACCAGGTCGCGCCGGGTCAGCACCTCCAGCATCGGCACACCGGCGGTGCCCGCGGGCTCGCCGTCGTCGGAGGACCGCTGGGTGTCGGCGGTGCGGAACGCCGTGCAGTTGTGCGTGGCCTGCCAGTGCTCCTTGCGGACGCGGGCGAAGAACTCGGACGCTTCCTGGTCGGAGGTGACGCGGGCGACGTGGCACAGGAACCGCGACCGCCCGATCTCGATCTCGTGCGTGCCGTTCCGCCTGATCACCTTCACGGCTCGATCATCCGCCGCCGCTCCGCCTCGCCGAACAGCGCGTCCAGCTCCGCGGGCGGCACCTCCTCCAGCTGCTCGAACGTGCAGTCCCGCGGCTCCTTGTCGGGGCGGAACCGCACCAGCCGCGCCGTGTGCCGGAACCGGCCGCCCTGCACGTGCTCGTAGCGCACCTCGGCCACCCGCACCGGGTCGAGCAGCACGACCTGGAGCTGCTTGTCGGGGTTCCAGCGGCTGTTCATGCCGGGACCCTCGTACGTCGCCCAAGCGCTCCACGGGTGCTCCGCGGGGTCGAGCAGGGGCGCGAGCTCCTCGACCAGCTCCCGCCGCCGGGCCGCGGTGAAGCTGCTGGCCACGCCCACGTTGTGCAGCTCGCCGTCCCGGTAGAGGCCGAGGACCAGCGACCCGACGGTCTCGCCGTCCTTGTGCAGCCGGTAGCCCGCGACCACGCAGTCGGCCGTGCGCTCGTGCTTGACCTTGAACATCACCCGCTTGTCGGGTTCGTAGACGCCGTCCAGCGCCTTCACCACCACACCGTCGAAGCCGGCGCCCTCGAAGCGGGTGAACCAGTCCTGCGCCACCTCCGGGTCCGTTGTGGACGGTGTCAGGTAGGCACCGGGCACCTCGCGGACGGCGTCCTCCAGCATCGTGCGGCGCTCGGCCAGCGGGAGGCCGGTCACGTCGGTGTCGCCGAGGGCCAGCAGGTCGAACGCCACGAAGCTCGCCGGGGTCTCCGCGGCGAGCTTGCGGACGCGGGACGCGGCGGGGTGCAGGCGCAGCTGAAGCGTGTCGAAGCTCAGGCCGTCCGGGGTGACCAGCACGATCTCGCCGTCGACCACGCACCGCGGCGGCAGCGCGTCCCGCAGCAGCTCCACGACCTCGGGGAAGTAGCGGGTCAGCGGCTTGTCGTTGCGCGAGCCGAGCTCGACCTCGTCGCCGTCGCGGAACACGATGCAGCGGAAGCCGTCCCACTTCGGCTCGTAGTGCAGGCCGTCCCCGCGCGGCAGCTCGGGCACGGACTTCGCGAGCATCGGCTTCACCGGAGGCATCACGGGCAGGTCCACCTCCGGACCATAAGCTCAGCGCAACGCCACCGCGAGCTTTTCCAGCTCCCCGACGTCGGCGTCCATCCCGTCGTGCTCGGGCACGGCCAGCGCGATCGGCCTGCGCTGCGCCACCCCGCCCGCCCTGCGCGTCTCCAGGCCGGCCCGCAGCCGTTCGGCCAGCGGCAGGTCCTCCGGCGTCTGCGCGACGTACGGGCTGATCCGCACCAGGCCGTCCCGGCACTCGATCACCCGCCGGTAGTAGCGCCGGTGCACGCCGCGCAACGAGAACGCGTCCCGCCGCGACGGCACCCGGTGCAGCGCGTCCTCCGGGAACGACTGGTGCAGCAGCGTCCACAGCGGACCGAGCCGGTGGTAGGCGCGCAGGTGCCGCAACCACAGCCTCGTCGCCGCGAACCGCATCGCCGCGACCGGGTAGAGCACGCCGACCACGCACAGCAGCACCCCGGGCAGCAGGAACCACACGGCCGCGGTCAGCAGCCAGCGGGGGAGCGGCTCGCCGAAGTAGCGCGAGACGTTCGACGACACGAAGATCGCGTCGGCGGGCACCAGCAGCGCGAGGCCGGTCGAGGTGATCAGCAGGCCCCTGCGCAGCCGCGGTTCGGCACCGCGCGCGTACCGGCGGGCCCACCCGAACATCGTCGCGAACCCGTAGAGCAGGTAGCCGTTGCCCAGCGCGTAGAACACCGTGATCGCGAGGACACCGGTCGGCCCGCCGCCCAGCGAGTTCGGCACGCGCGCCGCCGCCACCCGCAGCTCGTCCGGGATCGACAGCACCGCCCACGTCATGACCGCGATGCACCCGGCGAGCGGCACCAGGTGCTGCACCGCCTTCCGGCGCGCACCCTCGTCGTCCAGCGCGGAGAAGAGGAAGAAGCAGATCAGGCAGAACACCCCGATCTGCAGCATCGAGTGCTGGACCAGCTGGCACACCATCGGGTCGAGCCCGAGGAACCACCGCCCGTTCGCCGCCGCCCGCCCGAACGGGTAGCCGACCGCCCAACCGGCCACCAGACCGGTCACCGAGCGCAGCCGCGGGTCGTGCGGGCGGCGCACCAGCAGGTACAGCACCACGGCGAGCGCGGAGAACGCGACGATGCCCTGCGTCTCCTTCAGGTACTCCACTACAACCACCCGATCCGGTCGGCGAGCGAGGAGGCCATCCGCCGCGCGGGGCCCTCCGAGCTGCGCGGCGCGACCTGGTCCAGCACCGACGCCCATTCGAGGATGATCGTCGCGACCGTCTCGGCCTCGCGTTCGTGCGCGGAGTCGTAGGAGGTGCGCCGCAGCGCGCGCCGCACCGCCTCCGGTTCGAGGTCCGGGTACAGGCCGGCGAGCAGACCGTCGTCCTGCTCGGAGGTCGTGTGACCGGCCAGCAGGTGCCCGAGCTCGTGCAGGATGATGTGGTTCTGGTGCGCCTTCGACGTCTCCCGCTGGTACAGGATGTAGTCGGCCTGCGCGGTCGCGATCCAGACGCCGAACGGCCCCGGCACCGGGATCGGGTGCGCGAGCAGCCGGATCGGCCTGCCGCGCTGCTCGCCGACGCGGCGGCACAGCTCGGCGACGTCCAGCGGCGGCTGGATGTCGAGCTCGTTCAGCAGCCGGCGGCAGCGCCTGCGCAGCTCTCGTTCGGCCACGGGTCAGCCCTCGCCGCGCTCGGCCTGTTCCTGCCGGTAGACGACGTCCAGCAGCTCCATGACGAGCCGGCGCCGGTCCGGTGACAACGCATCCGCGCGCATGGCCATCAGCTGCGCGTCGCTGGAGGCGGTCAGCTCGTTCAACCTGGACTGCTCCTCCTTGAGCAGCTGCAGCTGCTCGTTGACCCGGTCGGTGACCTCGTCGTCGAAGAAGTAGCTCACCGGCACGCCGAAGAACCCCGCCAGCGCCTGGAGGTGCTTGAAGGTCGGGTTGTCCTTGCGGCCCTTGCGCAGCTGCCAGATGTAGCTCTGCGAGATGGTCACCCCGGTGTCGGCGATCGCCGCCGCGACGTGCTCGTTGCTGTACTCCTGCCCGGACCGCGCGGTGTGAGCGGCGAACAGGTGGTTGAGCTTGTCAGCCAGGGACCGTTCCCCCGCCATTGCCGACTCCTCCCGTTGCGCGCGGTGAGCATTTCCACCCACGGAAAGAGCTGTGCGGGTGACTGGATTTTCACCAGTTGAAAGCCGCCGTGGGCCAACATAGACTCCCACCGTGGGAGTCTCAACCGCGACCGGGGTACCCGCGACCTGGGAGGCAGCAGGTCATGGCGCTCGCTGAACGGCAGGGACCGTTCCACCGGGCGGTGATCGACGTCGTCTACCGCACCATGGGCCGGCTCGCGCGGGCGGACTCGCCGCACGAGGTCGTCGAGCTGCGCGAACAGCTGCGCTCGGCGCTGCCGTGGTGGCGCGGACTGCTGCGGATGCACGAGCCCGACGAGAAGCACCGGTGCAAGTCGTGCCACACCTGGTACGGGCGCCACCGCGCCTGGCCGTGCCCGGTGTGGAGGGACGCGGTGTCGGCGTTGCACCAGCTCAACGACATGTACGGCTTCCTCCCCGCGCCCGGCCCGGCCTCCGCGGCGCGGAGACCGGCCGAACGCGTCACCGTGACGGCCAGGCCGCAGCCGGGCACCGCCGACTGACGACCCGGCCGGTCAGCCGATCCGGAAGCTCTGCGCGGCCGAGCCGGTGCACGTCGCCTGCACCAGCTGCACCCCGTCGGCGTTGTTCCCGGCCGGCGCCGACAGGCACTTGCCCGAGTGCCGCGCGACGATCGTCGAGTAGCCGTCGGAGCCGGTGGTCACCCGCCACTGCTGGTTGGCGCCGCCGACGTAGTCCCACAGGTGCAGGCCGGCGCCGTCCGCGGTGGACACGTCGCTCACGTCGACCACCTTCGCGGGGTTGTTGCGGTACTCCAGCCGGGAGAAGCCGTCGGTGGTGGCCACCGCGCGGAAGTTCTGGGCGGTGGTGGAGTTGCAGGTGTACTGCTGCACGACGGTGCCGTTGCCGGTACCGGCGGCGCGGGCGTCGACGCACTTGCCGTTGCCGCGGTTGACGAGGGTCTTCCACTCCGGCTGCGGCTGCCGGGTGCCGCCGCCCAGCCACAGCAGGCTGTCGACCAGGAAGTCGTTCTGCGTGGCGGAGGCGAACGTCGAGGACCTCGGGACGTTGTTCACGTAGTCCATGGCGTTGTGGCCGAAGTTCGCGTAGACCATCTTGAAGTTCTTGTTGGTCCACATGATCGGGTAGTAGCCGCTGCGCCACTGCTGGTTCGGGTCGGTGCCGAGCGGGAAGCTCGACGGGTCGACGCTCGCCAGCACCTGGACGTCCGGGTTGGTGCGCAGGTCGCGCGACCAGCTGTACCACTCGCTGACCGACGACGTGAAGCGCTCCGGCAGGCGCAGGGTCGCCGGGTGGGTGCGGGTCTCGACCTTCAGCACCGCCGTGGTGGGCTCCCAGGTGTTGCTCACGAAGTTGCCCTTGCCCAGGAACGTGTTGTGGTACCACGACCACTCGTTCGCGTTCTGGGTGAACGCGCTGACGTGGAAGCCGAAGAACCCGCCACCGGCCTCCACGTACCGCTGGAACCCGGCACGGGCCGCGGCACCGGTGGGCGCGTCGTCGAGGAACACCACGACCTGCGCCTGAGCGGGCGTGAGGGTGGCCAGGCGATTCCAGTCCCGCGTCGCCTCGTAGGTGAAGCCGTTCTCCTGGCCGGCGCGGGTCAGCCACGGGTTCGCCTCGTTGACGAAGGCGACGTGCGCCGCGTCGAACGTGCCGTTGTAGAACGCCAGCACCTTGAACGGGGCGGCCTGGGCCGGTGCCGGGACGGCGACCGGGACGGCGACCGGGACGAGTGCCGCGGCGAGCATCGCCAGCAACGCCAGCAGTTTTCGGGCCATGGGGGCACACACTCCATCTCACAGGGGTTGCGCGCCCGAAGATCATCGTAAGGGTGGTCCAGACCTGTTGGGTACCGGGACGTTCACAGAATTCTTCTGCGCCACAACAGGAAGCCGCCGAGGACCGCGAGCCCGCCGACCGCTCCGATCACCGCCGACAGCCCGATCCTCGTTGTGGCGGAAGGAGGTTGTTCGGTGCTCGACGCAACGGGAACGGGCTTCCGTGCCGAAGCGGTCGCGGGTGCTGCCGCGAGCTCGACGTCCGTGCACGAGTAGTAGGTGTCGGGCGTGTCGGTGTTCTGCCAGACCGTGTAGACGACGTGCCGGCCCGTTCGCTTCGGCAGCTGCACCGTGAACCGGTACGCGTCGTTCACCAGCGGGGGAGAGGGCACGGTCAGGAACTGCTCCAGGTCCGCCCATCGCAGCGGCCGGGCCGGGGAGTAGCCGTCGCGGGTGACGTAGAACCGGAACGAGCCCTGGTGCGGGATCGTCGCCCGGTAGGTGAACGCCGTGGTCGTCAGCCGGGTGGTCGGCCAGTCGGCGCGCGGCTGGTCCAGGCCCGCGTACCTCGGCAGCCCGGCGCTGCACAGCTTGCCGTCGGGCACGCGCGCGGTGTCCTGCCCGGCGACGTTCGCCAGCCGGACGTCATCCCACTTCGTGGACGGCAACCCCGCTGCGATGGCGGTCCGGCACGGCGAGGATGATGCTGTCTGCCGGCCCGGTGAGCAGAGAAAAGCCCTGCTCGGTGGGTCGGTGGGCGCGCCATGGGCGTGCGCGGGAACCGCGGAGAGCATCATGAGCAGCGCTGACACGCCCACAAGGCGAAACAATTCGGCACCTCCCTGTCTTCCAGGGGTACGCGTGCCAGACCCGAGTCGTTCACGGAAGATGTAGTGTCATGTCCTTCGCTGATGAGGTGTCCGCGGCCGCAGCCCGGCTCGGTGGAGTCGCTCGCACGACCCCGCTGGAGGTGAACCAGCGGCTGTCCGAGCGCACCGGCGCCCGCGTCTGGTTCAAGCGCGAGGATCTCCAGGTCGGCCGCTCGTACAAGCTGCGCGGCGCCTTCAACCTGCTCTGCCAGACCGAGTTCGCCTTCGGCGGCGCGGTCTGCGCGTCGGCGGGCAACCACGGCCAGGGCATGGCGTACGCGTGCCGCCGCCTGGGCATCGAGGGCCGCGTGCACGTGCCGCGCACCACGCCCCGCCAGAAGCGCGACCGCATCGCCGCCCTCGGCCAGGGCATGGTGCAGCTCATCGTCGACGGCGACACCTACGACGACGCGGCGGCGTTGGCCAAGGAGTACGCCCAGCACACCGGCGCCACCCTCGTGCCGGCGTTCGACGACGCGCGCACGGTCGCGGGCCAGGGCACGGTGGGCCTGGAGATCGTGCAGCAGCTCGGTGGCGCCCCGGACGTGGTCATCGCCCCGGTCGGCGGCGGCGGCCTGCTCTCCGGCGTCGGCACCTGGTTCAAGGAGCGCTTCCCGCGCACCCGCGTCATCGGCGTGGAACCCGCGGGCGCGGCCAGCATGATCGCCGCGATGCAGGCGGGCCACCCGGTCACGCTGCCCGAGGTGGACACGTTCGTCGACGGTGCGGCCGTGCGGCGCGCGGGCGACGTCACGTTCCCGATGGTGCGCGACTCCGGTGCCGAGCTGCTCACCGTCGCCGAGGGCGCGGTCTGCACGGAGATGCTGGAGCTGTACCAGATCGACGGCATCATCGCCGAGCCCGCGGGCGCGCTCGCCTCGGCGGCGCTGCTGGAGGAGATCTCGGTCGCGCCGGACGCGACGGTCGTCTGCCTGCTCTCCGGCGGCAACAACGACGTGTCGCGCTACGCCGAGATCGTCGAGCGGTCGATGATCCACCGCGGCCTCAAGCACTGGTTCCTGGTGGAGTTCCCGCAGGAGCCGGGCGCGCTGCGGCGGTTCCTCGACGACGTGCTCGGCAAGGACGACGACATCGTGCAGTTCGAGTACGTGAAGCGGGACAACCGGGAGACCGGTGCCGCGCTCGTGTGCATCGAGCTGGGCCGGCGCGAGGACTACGACCTGCTGTGGGGGCGGATGAAGGAGTCCCCGCTCAAGATCCAGCACGTGGAGCCGGGGTCGACCGCGTACCGCTTCCTGATCTGAGAACGGAAACCCCGGGCCGCGCCGGTGCGCGACCCGGAGCTCCCTGACCGGGTGTCACGTCCTGGGGGTGCAGAGCTTCCACGCGAAGTGGTACGTCGTCTCGATCGACCCGTCGGTCGAGTCCATCGCGATGAAGCTGGTGGTCTTCTTCGGGTCGGACGTGCCCGCGCTGACCCGCAGCTCAGTGTTGATGTTGAAGTTCCGCTTCTCACCGCACGGGTGGTAGACGATCGCGGCCACGTCGGTCGTGTCGGTCGCCTGCCAGTCGTCGCTGAACGGGCCCTTGTAGTTGTGCTGCCTGTACTCGGTCTGCGACATGCCCTGGAAGTAGTAGTTGGCCCGCTCCAGGGCGGTGGCGCCGCGTTCGAGGTGCGCGAACCCGCGGTAGTCGGTCGAGGAGATGCCGTAGGTGAAGCCGGACGGCACGTTGACGCGCAGGTTGAGCTGGCAGTTCTTGCGGAAGTCGGTCGGCAGGGCCTGCGGGCCGACCTGGGCCATGAACTCGCTGTAGGTGACGGTGAAGGCCTTGTTGTCGGGGGACACGGCGACGGCGGCCGTGCCGGCCCGGCAGCCCGACCCGTTGATGGTCACGACGTCGATGGTGATGTGGTCCGGCGGAGGCGTGGTGCCGGGTGCGCCTCCCGGCGGGATGATGATCGTCGACGTCGCGAGCACGGCCGCGGCCACTGCGTTGAGCATGGGGCACCTTTCCGACTGGAGTCCGACAAAGACCGGCGGCGGCGGTGGACGCAGCTGTCAGCAGCGCTTCCAGGAGAACTGGTACTTGGTGCTGACGCTGCTGTCGGTGGAATCCATCGTCATGAAGCTGTTCGCCTTCGACGCGGTTCCCGCGTTCACGCGCAGTTCGGTGTTGATGTTGAGGTGCCGGACCTCACCGCAGGGCGCGTAAATGATTTCCGCCACCTGCGCACGGTCGGTCGCCTGCCAGTTGTCGCTCTTCGGGCCGGTGAACGTGTGGGTGCGGCTGGCGGTCTGGGACATGCCCTGGAAGTAGTAGTTCCCCTTCTCCGTCCCGGTGGCTCCCGCCTGCAGGTGGGCGAAGCCGCGGTAGTCGGCCTGGGCGATGCCGAACGTGAAGCCCTGCGGGTAGGTGACGCGCAGGTTGAGCTGGCAGTTCTTGCGGAAGTCGGTGGGCGCGGAGCCCTGCCCCGCCTGCGCGAGGTACTGGCTGTAGGTCACCGTGAACGCCGTGCGGTCGTCGGCGGAGGCGACGGCGGCGGTACCGGCGGGGCAGCCGGAACCGTTCACGGTGACCACGTCGATCGTGACGAAGTCGGGGACGTCGGGAACCGCCTGGGCGGCGGGCGCGGCAACGACGACCGCGGACAGCGCGAGGGCGGCAGCCGCCAGCGTTTTCAGCATGGCCAGCCTTTCTTTCCTGGGGTGCGGAACCGGCGGCGGAATGGGAACCGATCGCGTTTCCGGATGATTTCGGGGTGTGCGCGAACCATGCTCGCCGACCGCGGGCGGAATTGACCTGACGGTTGTCTGACGATCGCCGCGGCTGCTCTGAACGAGCGAAAGCCGCCTCGCCGGAGCAGCGCGGCGGCCCACGCCGGAGTGATCTGGCGCTCATCCCGGCATCAGGTGGTCCCGCCGCACGTTGACAACGGTGACGTCCGACGACTCGACGAGGAGTGCCTGATGGCTCCGGACCAGCTGACCGTCTACTCCACCTCGTGGTGCGGGTACTGCCGCATCCTGAAGAGCTCGCTCGACCGCGAGGGCATCGAGTACGCGGAGATCAACATCGAGGAGACGCCCGGCGCGGCCGACTTCGTGATGAGCGTGAACGGCGGCAACCGCACGGTGCCCACCGTCCACTTCCCGAACGGCACGGCGCTCACGAACCCGTCGCTGGCGCAGGTGAAGGAACAGCTCGCGAGCTAGTCCCCTTCCGGGGCTGAGCAGACGCCTGGGCAGCAACGGCGGGCGAGGCTTCTGGCCAGGTGCTCAGTCCTCGTACAGGAACGCCGTGGTCGACTGGCCGTCCAGCGACTCGCGCAGGATGTCCGCGTGGCCCGCGTGCTGCGCGGTCTCCCTGATCAGGTGCAGCACGATCCGGCGGATCGACATCGGGCGCGGGTCCGGGTCCCAGGGCGCGGACGGCAACGGCACCGGGTGGTCGAGCGAAGCGGTGCGCACGGCCTCGTCGGTCGCGCGCACCGCTTCGTCGTAAGACGTGAGCAGCGCGTCGAAGTCGCCGCCCGTCCAGGTGTACTGGTCGAAGTCCAGCATCCCGGGCGGGGGCAGGGGCTGCTCGGTGAGGATGTGCGTCCAGCCGCGCTCACACCGGGTGAGGTGCTTGAGCAACCCACCCAGCGTGAGCTCGCTGGCGGTCGTGCGCTTCGCGGCCTCCGCAGCGGTCAGACCCCGCACGGTGACGCGGAAGGTCTTGCGTTGGTCGTTCAGCTCGTGCAGCAGTTCGTCCAGCTCCATGGTCATGCAGTGAAGCTGACAGCGAACCAGGACAGCTCAAGTCCTAGCAGTACAGGTTGCCGCCCGGCGTCACACCGATGATGCCGGTGATCGACTGGTACTTCGAGACGCGGCTCTGGACCTGCGCCGGGTTGCGGCCGTCGCACTCCAGTGACCCGTTGATGCTGCGGATCGTCTGACCGAAGCCGGCGCTGTTGACCATCGCGTCGTGCGGGGTCATGGTGCCGGGGCCGCGCTGCGTCATCCAGTACCAGATCGCCGTCCGCCACGCGGTCGTGGAGTTCTGCGCCACCTGGTACGGGTTCTGCAGCAGGTTCAGGCCGAGGTAGTCGCCCGCGGCCTTGTAGTTGAAGTTCCACGACAGCTGGATCGGACCGCGGCCGTAGTAGGCGTAGGTACCGGCCGGGCAGCCGTAGGGCTGGCTCTCGTCGCAGAGGTCGTTGTTCTTGTTGATCTCTTCGATGTAGACCAGGCCACCGGTCTCGTGCGACGCGTTCGCGAGGAACGCCGCGACCTCCTGCTTCTTCACCGTGTCACTGCCGGTCGTGGCGAACGCGGGGATGGTGCGGGCCGCGTCGACGAAACCCTGGTAGGTGTAGAAGCTGTTGCGGCCGGGGAACATCTGGTTGAACTGGGCCTCGGTGACGGGGAAGCCACCGGGGTTGCCGCCGCCACCGCAGTTGTGCGGCTCCCAGAACCACGTGGAGACCGTCGGGTCGTAGCCGGGGTTGTCGTGCTCGGCGATGTAGTAGGAACCGTTGTAGCGCACGATGTTGCCGGTGTAGTACTGCCGGCCGGCCACCCAGTCGGTCGCACTGCTGCAGGTGGTGCCGCCGCCACCGCCGCCACCACCGTCACAGCCCGTCGGCTCCCAGTACCAGGTGGAGACCGTCGGGCTGTAGCCCGGGTTGTCGTGCTCGGCGACGTAGTAGTTGCCTTCGAACCTCACGATCGAGCCGGTGGTGTACCACTTGCCCTGGACCCAGTCCGTGAAGGTGCAGGCCTGCGCGGACACTTCTGCCTGAGAGGACGCGGTCGGCGCGATGACGGCGAGGGAAGCCGCCACCACACCCGCCGCGAGAGACGCCAAGATGCGTTTTTTCAGCAAGGTCACCCACCTCTGGAGTCTTTAGCGCATCCGAGGGATCAAGGATGTGAACAGTGCTGCTGAGCCTGGCATCAATGGTCCAGACCAGTCAAGGGTCTAGACCTCTTCTGCCCTCAGCAGTACAGGTTCGAACCCGGTGTGACGCCGATGATCCCGGTGAATGAGCGGTACTTCGAGACGCGGCTCTCGACGGTTCCCGGGTTGCGGCCGTCGCACTCCAGCGACCCGTTGATGCTGCGGATGGTCTGACCGAAACCGCGCGAGTTGACCATGGCATTGTGCGGGGTCATCGTGCCGGGACCGCTCTGCGTCATCCAGTACCAGATCGCGGTCTTCCACGACGTGGTGGCGTTGGTGGCGACCTGGTCGGGGTTGCTCAGCAGGTTGATGCCCAGGTAGTCGCCCGCGGCCTTGTAGTTGAAGTTCCACGACAGCTGGATGGGGCCGCGGCCGTAGTACGCCCTGGTGCCCGCCGGACAACCGTAGGGCTTGGTCTCGTCGCAGTAGTCACCGCTCTGGTTGATCTCGCGGATGTAGACGAGCCCGCCGGTCTCGTGCGAGACGTTCGCGAGGAACGCCGCGAGCTCCTGCTTCTTGACCGTGTCACTGCCCTGGTTCGCGAACGAGCCGAACGCGCCCATCGCGTTCCGCAGGCCGCTGTAGGTGTAGAAACCGTTGCGGGACGGGAACATCCGGTTGAACTGCGCCTCGCTGACGATGAACGGCGCCGCCGTCGCCGGCTGCACGAGCGTGAAGACGCCCAGCAGCGCGACGAGCAGGGCGGCGGCGCGTGTGGAGAACATGCGGACCAACTCCTCCGAGCATCTGCGCGCCCACTGTGTTACCGCTCTCACGGTGGCAGGCAGGCACTCCGAGCACAAGAGGTGGTCTATACCTTTTGGGCCTGATCCGTCAGGAGCCGGACCCGTAGGGCCGGGTGATGATCTCCAGGGTGTGGCCGTCCGGATCGCTCCAGTAGACGCCCCGGCCGCCGTCGTTGCGGTTGATCTCGCCGGGGCGGCTGCGGAACGGGTCGGCCCAGTGCTCGAGCCCCTGCTCCCGGATGCGGCCGAAGACCTCGTCGAACTCGTCCTCGGTCACGAGGAACGCGTAGTGCTGCTCGGCGATCGGGCCGGGCGCGGTCACGTAGTCGAGCGAGACGCCGTTCGCGACCTCGACGACGAGGAACGGGCCGAAGCGCACGGGGGCGGGCAGGCCCAGCAGGTCGGTGAGGAAGCGGGCGGAGCGCTCCTGGTCGGTGGCGTGGACGATGGTGTGGTTGAGCTGTACGGGCATGCCTCCTGCTTACCCCGGTGCCGGGGAGTTGTCAGCGATCGTGTCGGTGGAAGCGGTTCGCCGGCTGCGCACCGGCTGACAAAACACGACAGAAGCTGCCGGGGTGGCGGTGATCGGGCAATACTGACTGACCATGCGGACACTGGTTGTAGCCGGGCTGTTGCTGGGTCTGACAGTTCCTGCGCAGGCGGCACCGGCGCAGGAGGACCCGTCGTCATTGGTGAACCCCTTCGTGGGGACGCAGAACTTCGGCAACACGTTCCCCGGAGCGTCGGTGCCCTTCGGAATGGTGCAGGTCAGCCCGGACACAGGAGGTCAGGGCGGCTACGACTACAAGGCCACGTCGATCTACGGCTTCTCCCAGACGCACCTCTCGGGCGTGGGGTGCGGCGTCATGGGCGAGCTGCCCGTGATGCCGACGGTCGGGTCCGTTGACAACGTTGACATCAATGCCTACAAGTCCGAGTTCAGCCACTCGGACGAGCAAGCGCAGCCCGGCTACTACCGCGTCGGGCTGTCCCGGTACGGCGTGAACGCCGAGGTCACGGCGACCCAGCGGACCGGCTGGCAGAGGTACACCTTCCCGTCCAACGGCGCCGCGAACGTCCTGTTCAACACCGGCAAGTCCAACCAGACCGTGCTCGACTCCGAGATCCACGTCGTCGGCGACCGGACCATCGAGGGCCGCGTGCGCAACGGGCGGTTCTGCGCGGGCAAGGACGAGCACACCGTGTACTTCACGGCGACGTTCGACCGGCCGTTCGCGTCCTTCGGCTCGTGGCGGGGGAACGTGCCCACGCCGGGGTCGCGGGACGCGGCCGGCACGGGTGGCAACGGCGCGTGGGTCACGTTCGACGCCACGGCCGACCGCGACGTCGTGCTGAAGGTCGGCCTGTCCTACACCGGGCTGGAGGGCGCGCGGAAGAACCTCGCCGCCGAGGCGCCCGCGTTCGACTTCGACGCCGCGGTGGCCGCGGCGAAGGCGGTGTGGAGGAAGCAGCTCGACGCCGTGCGGATCACCGGCGGCACGCGCGAGCGGCAGGTCGCGTTCTACACGGCGCTCTACCACTCCGTGCTGCACCCGAACGTCGCCGGAGACGTCGACGGGAGGTACACCGGGTTCGACGGGAAGGTGCGCACCGCCGAGGGCTACACGCCGTACCAGAACTTCTCGCTGTGGGACACCTACCGGCCGCAGAACCAGCTGCTGCAGGTCCTCGAACCACGGGTGGCCAGGGACGTGGCGCTGTCCGTGGTGGCCGGCGGGCGCGACGGCGGGTGGTTGCCGCGGTGGGCGCTGGCCTCCTCCGAGACCAACATCATGACCGGTGACCCCGTCACGCCGTTCCTGGTCGAGGCGTGGGAGAAGGGGCTGCTGAAGGGCTTCGAGGAGGAGACCTACCAGCTGCTGCGCAAGAACGCGCTGACGTTGCCGCCGGCCGACTCGCCCTACAACGGGCGTTCAGGCGTCGAGCACTACAACGAGCGCGGCTACATCCCGTCCGGTTTGAAGCTCGGCACGGACTGCGCGCACAAGGGCGGCGACAACGACTGCGTGCACCCGGCCTCGGCCACGCTGGAGTACTCGGCGGCGGACGCGTCGCTGGCGTTGATGGCGAAGGGGCTCGGCCACCGCTCGGACGCGCGGATGTTCGCCGACCGCGGCCAGTGGTACCGCAACCTGTGGGACGCCTCGACCGGTCACTTCCGGCCGCGCACCGCCGCCGGCACCTGGCTGTCGCCGTACAACCCGGTCGACGCCGCGCACCAGTTCCACGAGGGCGGCGCCTACCAGTACCAGTGGCTGGTGCCGCAGGACCCGGCCGGGCTGATCTCGCTGATGGGCGGGCGCAGGGAGGCCGAGAAGCGGCTCGACGCGTTCTTCGCCTACGACAAGCTGCTCGTCGACCCGGCGGGCACGGCACGGCAGGACTGGATCACCGAGCCGTACGACTACTACGGCAAGCCGACCTACAACCCGAACAACGAGCCCGACCTGCTGGCGCCGTACGTGTACCTGTGGACGGGCACGCCGTCGAAGGCGGCGACCGTCGTGCGGGCCGCGATGACGTTGTTCACCACCGGCCCGGACGGCATGACCGGCAACGACGACCTGGGCACGATGTCGGCCTGGTACGTGTTCTCGTCGCTGGGCCTGTACCCGACGTTCAGCGGCTCCGGTTTCCTGGCCCTGTCGTCACCGCAGTTCCCGTCCGCGACCGTCCGGATCGGACAGCACGGCTCCCAGGGCGGCACGCTGACGGTGACCGCGCCCGGTGTCTCCGACTCGGTGCGGTACGTGAAGTCGGCGTCGTTCAACGGCCGCGACGTGCGCAAGACATGGGTCGACTGGTCCACGGTGCAGCGCGGCGGGAAGCTGTCCTACGAGGTGTCGGCGAAGCCGTCGTCGTGGGGCACGAGCCGCGGTGACGAGCCGCCGTCGCTCAACGACGGCAAGGTGGACTCGCGGCGGTCGCTGAACGCCTCGCTGCGCGGCACCGAGGTCGTCATGCCCACCTCCGAGTCGGCGCAGTCGCTGACGCTGCAGCTCGACGTGCTGGCGCAGTCACCGTCGGCCACGACGGTGCGGCCGGAGGTGACCGCGCCCGCGGGCTGGGCGGTGACCGGCGCACGGCCGTTCGCGATCGTCTCGCGCGGCCTGCCGACGCAGAAGACGGTGCCGCTGACGGTCTCCGTGCCCGCGGGCACGCCGGTGGGCACCTACGAGGTGGCGGTGAAGGTCGAGGCGGTGCAGCTCAAGGCCACCGTGGAGGTCAAGCAGGCCGCGCTGTGCGCGTTCTCGGCGTGCTCGGTGGACATCGCACCGGAGCGCAACCACGACGGCACCGCGTCCGTCACCGCGTCCTCGTCGGGCAACTTCGACGGCGGCGGCTGGAGCTACGACGAGGCGCTGCTGCCGCCCGCCGGACCCGTGACCTGGGGCGGCATCACCTACCAGGCACCGGACCCGACGGGCACTGCGGCGAACTTCGTCGAGGCCCGCGGCCAGGGCCTGCTGCTGCCGTCCGGTCAGTTCTCGTGGCTGCACGTCGTCGGCTCCTCGCACAACGGGCCGGTGTCGGCGGGCTTCACCGTCTGGTACACCGACGGCACCTCCGCCGAGGTCGCCGCCACCGTGCCGGACTGGGCCGGCGGTGGGCTCGCGGTGCTGGAGATGCCGCACCGGATCAAGGCGGGCCAGGGCGTGGACGGGCCGCCGGTGCGGTTGTTCGGGCAGTCGCTGCGGCTGGACCCGGCCAAGACCGTGCGGTCGGTGACGCTGCCGGACGACCCGCGGGTGGAGCTGTACGCGCTCACGCTCGCCTGAGGATGATGGGACCGTGGAGCTGCTGAACGACAACCCGCGGTCCAGCGTGTGGGCTGACGGCGACCGGATCGTCAAACGCGTCATCGGCGATCCGGCCGCTTTCACCCGCGAGGTCACCGCGCTGCGGCTGGCCGCGCACACCGGCGTGGTGCCGCGCGTCCTCGACGTCGACGAGGCCGCACAGACCGTGGTGCTCGAACGGTTGCAGTCCGAGCCGCCGCGAGAGGACTGGGTGGTCGACTACGCGCGGGCGTTGGCCCGCCTGCACATGTCCACCGGTCCGCGGCACGCCGGTCTGCTGCCACGCCAGCGGGTACCGGACCCGGAGCCGTTCCTGCGGCTGGTCCACGCCCTTGGAGTCGAGACCGGTGGCGCCGAGGACGAGCTGGTGTTCACCGACACCGGCGGGTTCGACCTGCTGCACGGCGATCCCTGTCCCGGCAACGACCTGTACACCGACCGGGGCGCACGGTTCGTGGACCTCGAAGGAGCGGCGCTCGGCGACGGCCTCAGCGAGCTCGTCTACCTCCGCATCGGCTTTCCGACGTGCGCGCTCGTCAGCGAGACACCGGCACCGTTGTGGGAGGCCGCCGAACAGGCCTACTTCGCCGAACGCGGGTTCACCGCGCCGTTGGAGGACGCGTGCGTGCGCTGGTTGGTGCAGGGGGACGCTCTCGTGCGGCGGCTGCACCGCGACGGCACCGACCACCTCGCCAGGGTGGTGGAGGAGGACTGGGCGTGGACGACCACGACCGCGCGTGACCGGTTGATGTTCCGCACGCGGGTGGTGGCGGCGTTCACCGAGACGCACCCGAAGACGAGCGCGCTCGCACGGCGGCTGCACGAGCGGATGTGCGAGATCTGGCCGGAGCACAGCATTCCAGCCGTGCGCACGCACGTCTCATGACCAGGCGGACAACGACAGCCGCGAGGTGAACGAGCGCTCGACGCCCGAGACCGGGTCTGTGAAGGACAACGTGCGGGCCAGCAGCTGCAACGGCGAGGAGAAGTCGTCGAGCGGGCGTTCCCGCAGCACCGGGTAGAAGTCGTCGTTCAGGATCGGCACGCCGAGACCGGACATGTGCAGCCGCAGCTGGTGCGTGCGCCCGGTCAGCGGCCGCAACCGGTAGCGCCCCAGCGCACCGCGCTGCTCCACCAGCGACACGTGCGTCTCCGCGTTCGGCTCGCCGGGCTCCTCGAACGCGGTGATGATGCCGCGCTCCTTGACGATCCGCGACCGCACCACGCACGGCAGCTCCAGGTCGGGCCGCACCGGCGCGACCGCCTCGTACTCCTTGCGCACCACCCGGTCGCGGAACATGGTCTGGTACCGGCCGCGCAGCTCCCGGCGGGCCACGAACAGCACGAGCCCGGCCGTGACGCGGTCCAGGCGGTGCGCGGGGGAGAGGTCGGGCAGGCCCAGCTCGTCGCGCAGCCTCACCAGCGCCGTCTGCATGATGTGCTGACCGCGCGGGATCGTGGCGAGGAAGTGCGGTTTGTCGGCGACCACGATGTCGTCGTCCCGGTGCACGACACCGATGGAGAACGGCACCGGCACCTCGACCGGCAGGTCGCGGTGGAACCAGATGTAGCTGTCCGGCACGAACGGCGCGTCGACGCCCAGCGGGCCCGTGACACCCCAGATCCGCTCCTCGCGCAGCATCTCCTCGATGCGTTCGGGAGCCACCCGCGGCAGGCGCTCGACCAGGTGCGCGCGCAGCGACGGCCACGTGCCGTCCGGCGGCAGCTTCAGGCGCGCCGCGTCCAGGCCGTTGCGCTGGGGGAGTGGGGAGGAGGGTTTGCGTCTCATCGCACCCGCCAGTCTAAACGTTCGGAAAAACCGAACGACATCGCTCGAAAACTTGAGCTGTACCGAAGAGACCTGGTCAACGAGGCTGTGCCCATGGCGGTCTTCCTGGTCCTCGGTTCGGTCATCTCCCTGCAGTTCGGAGCGGCGTTCGCAAGTCAGCTCTTCGGCCAGATCGGCGCGCCGGGGGCCACGGCGCTGCGGCTGGGCATCGCGGCGTTGCTGCTGGCAGTGGTGGTGCGGCCGAAGTTCCGCCAGGAGACGCTCGTGCTCGGCATGACCATGGCCGGCATGAACGGCACGTTCTACCTCGCGCTCGAACGCATCCCGCTCGGCGTCGCGGTCACGATCGAGTTCCTCGGGCCGCTGGGGCTCGCGGCCGTCCTGAGCCGCAGGCCCAGGGACTTCGTGTGGGTCGGGCTCGCGTTCGCCGGGGTCGTGGTGCTGGGGCTGCGCGAGCACAGCGGTGCCGGCCTCGACCTGGTCGGCGTCGTGCTGGCGCTGGTCGCCGCTGCTTTTTGGGCCTGCTACGTCCTCGCCGGCCGCACCATCGCCACGCTGGGCCTCGGCACCGGCGGGCTCGCGGGCGCGAGTGCCGTCGCGGCGGCGCTGACCCTGCCGTACGGGCTGTCGACGGCGGGCACGGCGTTGTTCGAGCCGCGGATCTTGCTGCTGGGCACGCTCGTGGCGGTGCTGGCCTCCGCGATCCCCTACACGCTGGAGATCAGGGCGCTGAAGACGTTGCAGGCCAGCACGTTCGGCGTGGTGCTCGCGCTGGAACCGGCGGCGGCCGCGCTCGCCGGCGCGGTGCTGCTCGGCCAGCACCTGGACCTGGTCTCGCTGTGCGCCGTCGGGCTCGTCATCACCGCGGGGGTCGGAGCGGCGCTGTGGACAGCGCCAGCGCCTCCCGGAACGCCCGCACCGCGGGATGCTGACCTCGCCCTGCCCGTGCCGCGGTGAACAGCAGCCGCGACTGCGGCACCGGCAGCTCGTGCAGGTCCACGGTGACGTCGCGGTCGTACCAGACCAGGTCCGGCAGCAGCGCGACCGCGAGTCCCCGTTCCACGAACCGCAGCTTCACCAGCACGTCGGTCGAGGAGAACCGCACGTCCGGCTCGTAACCGTTGTGACGGCACCAGTTCACGCCGAAGACCCGCTGCGGCATCCCGGCCGGCTCCATGATCCACGGGAACGCGGCGACCTCGGCGGCGGGCAGTCCACGCGGGACCGCGAGCCGGATCGGGTCACGGCACACCTCCCGGTACTCCAGGCCGGAGAACCTCGCCTCCGGCTGGTCCGGCCACTCCTCCACGAACACCAGGTCGAAGTCCCTGGCGTTCAAGGCGGACAGCGCTTCCGCCGGGTCGAGCACCTGGAACTCGACCCGCAGCGCCGGGTGCTCGTCGCGCATCCGCGCCAGGGTCGCCGGGATCAGCGCGAGCGCCGCGGTCTGGAACGTCGCGACCCGCAGCGTGCCGGTCACCTCGTGCAGCGACGCGGCGACCTCGGACTCGGCCTGCTCCAGCCGGGTGAGGACCTCCTCGGTGTGCCGCACCAGGATCTCCGCCTGCGGGGTCAGGCGCACCCGGCGGCCGACCGGCTCCAGCAACGGCACGCCGACCTCGTTCTCCAGCAACGACAACTGCTGCGAGACCGAGGACGGGCTGTAGTTCAGCGCCTGCGCGACCGCCGCGAGCGTTCCCCTTCTGGAGAGCTCGCGCAGCAGCCGCAGCCGGTGGAGGTCGAACATCCGATCATTATCGGCTACGCTGCCGCTACCGCCCCCTGAGAAAACGTGCTGTCCTCAGCACGTCTTGAGGAGGAATCGGTATGTCCACACGACTCCGCACCGTCGCGGGGATCGCAGCGGCAACCGGTCTGCTCGTGGCGGGTTCGCCCGCGCAGGCCCAGGTGGAAACCGGTCCGTGGACCGGTTACTCACCATCGTTCACCGTCCAGGAACGCGGTTGCGGCACGGTCGACGACCTGACGTTCCGGCTGACCTGCTCCACCGCGAGCGGAGACCAGCGCGCAGAGCGCCGGTACGCCACCTACTCCGGCGGCACGCGGCAGTTCGAGGGGAGCTTCCGGATCACCAGTCTCGGCGGCACCCGCGTCAGTCTCAAGCAGACGTTCCGGGAAGGGCCCACCGCGGGACCGTTCTGGATGCTCGCCGTGGAACGCGGCGGCCGGCTCTACGCCGTGCACGGAGGCGACACCATCGCGACCGGCGCGACCGTGGGCACGACCGTGCGGGTGAACACCGTGCACAACACGGCGACCGAGCACCGCACGTACATCAACGGCTCGCGCAAGCACACCTATGCGAGCTCGGGTACGAGCTTCTACGACAAGTTCGGCGCTTATCGGACCTCCAGCGGCCAAGGACCTGCCACGGTCGTCTGGAGCAACATCCGGTTCTGGCGCAAGTGACCCGACGGCACACGTGGTTGGCGGTCCTGCTGCTCCTGGCTGCCTGTGGCCAGGAGCAGCAGGCCCCCGCGCTGACGTCCGAGCTGACCTCGCCGGTCGACGTGACGCTGCACTGGCGTCCGGAGGCGGGGGCGGCCGGGCAGGTCATCGAGTACGCGAACGCGGCCGACGGCGAGTATGCGGTGCTGGAGTTCGCGCCGCCGGGCAAGAACACCTACGAGCACCCGGACCTGATCCCGGAGACGCAGTTCTACTACCGGGTCCGGCCGTTCACCGGACCGGCCACGGACACCGTGGACGTCGCGCTGCCACCGGGGGAGGAGGTGCCGGAGACCGATGGCCACGAGTGGGCGGAACCGCGCAGGACCGGCGGGGGCACGCACCCGGTGTCGTCACCGGAGGCGGCGCCGGGCGTGCTGAAGGCGGAGGTCAAGCACGCGAACGGAATCCTGTTCACGTGGGAGGACCACGCGTCCGACGAGGAGGGGTACCTGATCGAGCTCAGGCCCGCGGGTGCGGCGGACTACCGCGTCGCGGCGCAGCTCGACCCGGACGTCACCTCGTTCGGGCTGATCACACTCCCAGACGAGAAAAACGCGACGTATCGGGTGCGGGCGTTCCGATTCGGGGTCGCGTCGAACCTGACGCACCAGAAGACGGGAAGGGCCTGAACGCCTGCCGGGCGCTCCACGCGCTCGCGGCGAGCAGCACGGTCGCGAGCGCGTAGGGCCAGGTCGCGCTCTCGGTGACGGCGAGGCCGACGTTCACCGCGGCCAGCAGGGCGAAGATGCCGCTCAGCAGCCACCACGTGAGCTGATCTTCATGTCTCAGACCGGTCATGTCGAAGCGGCTACCCGTTCTCGCCGTCCTTCACACCCTCTTCCTCCTCTTTCTTCTCGCCGCGCCGGCGCATGAACCCGAAACCGGGGATGCCGAGGATGGCCTGGCGGACGTCGCTCGTGACCTCCAGCAGCTGGTGCACCTCCGGTCCGACCCGGTCGAGCGTGGCCAGGATCGGCAAGATGTCGCTGGTCAGGTGCTCGGTGAGGGCGGGCAGCTCGTCGACCAGCCTGATCGCGGCCTCGATCTCCTGCGGCGACAGCTCGTCGACGAACCGCTTCGCGAGCGGCTGGGCCTGCTTCGCGATCGGCTCGTAGATGTGGATCAGCTCGTCGGCGGTGTCCGCCGTCCTCCCGGCCGTCGCGACGACGCCACCCGCGCGCTCGGCGACGTCCGCGGCGCTCGCGGTGATCGCGCGCACCTGGTCGACCGCCTTCTCCGCGTCGGCTATGACGTTGCCGGTGCGCTCCACCAGGCCGTCCGCCCGCGCGACGACGGCGTCGACCGCGTCGATCGTGCCGTTGACCTTGCGGACGAGCTGTTCCACCTCGCCGATCAGGTCGAGCACGCGGCCGGGGACCGCGGCCACCGCGGTCGTCGTCGTGACGGCGGTGCCCAGCACCTGCCTGGCCAGTCCCATGCCGGGGATCTCCATGGGTCCACTGTATTCAGGAGAGCGCTCCGCGGCAGGGCGTCCGCCGTGTGTCCGCGTTGATCCGTTCGGTCTTCCGCGCTGCGCGGTTCGGTCCAGTGCCATTCGGAATCCGGAATTGTCAGACCCCGTCATTACCGTTGTCCATGTCGGCCGTGTGGCTGACCGGGCGATCCGGGAACCGAGCACCGTCCGAAGCTGTCAGAGCAGGGGGTTAGCATCCCCGGCGGGCGAGGGAGGGTGCGCGATGGCTTGGTGGCACCGGATCAGACGGATCATCTCCGGTGGAGGGCGGGAGTCGGCGAGCTTCGTCGCGGCACTGCTCGGCGTGCTGGTGCTCGCGGGCGCCGCGCTCGGGCAGGGCATCTCGCGCACCTCGGTGGACGTCTCCGACGGTCTCACCTGGCTGGGCGACGACCAGCGCGGTGAGGTCGTGCAGGTCAACCCGGTGTCGGGCAAGCCGCAGACCCGCCTGCAGATCAGCGGGCCGGACTCGCAGCTGGAGATCGCCCAGGAGGACGGGCGCCTGATCGTGCTGGACCGGCGCACGGGCGAGATCACCGTCATCGACCTCGCGACGCTGCTCGCCTCCGGGCGCAGGCAGGCCCCGCCGGGAGCGACGAGCAAGGTGCTGGTGGCGAACGGGCTGGTGTTCGTCGTCGACCGCGCGGCGGGCACCGTGCACACCGCCGACCCGCTGACGCTGGACGACGTCGGCCAGACGTGGCAGGCGGGGCAGCCGCTCGCGGACGCCGTGGTGGACGAGCGCGGCGTGCTGTGGGTCGTGGACCACGGCGGCACCCTGCGCGCGCTCGACTGGTCGGTGGACGAGGAGAAGTTCGAGGAGCGGTCGCACCGCCAGGTCACCGGTGCCGGGCCGCGCACCGTGCTCGTGCCGCACGACCAGGGCGTGACGCTGCTCGGCCTGGACGGAGGCGTCGTGGTGCGCGACGGCACCGGCGAGGACGTCTCCGCCTCGACCGGCCGACTGGACGCCGAGGTGATCGCCGCGCAGCTCGCGCCGCTCGACCTCGTGCCCGCCTCGGTCCCGTCGTCGTCGGTCGTCGTGCTGGTCGTGGGCCGCGACGTGCTGCGCGTCGACGTCGGCTCGCTGGGCTGCCCGAAGCCCGGTCGTCCCGCGGTGTTCCGCGACAAGGTCTACGTGCCCTGCAAGGGGTCCGGCAAGGTCATCGTGCTCGACCGCGGCGGCAAGCGCGGCGGTGACGACGTGCGCACCGCCGGCGGGTCCGACCCGGAGCTGGTGTTCGACGACGGCCGGCTGTTCGTGAACGTGCCGGGCTCTTCGACCGGTGTGCTGGTCGACGCCGACGGCGCGACCCGCTCGCTGACGATCCGCTCGCCCGAGCTGCCGGTGAAGGACCCGGACCGCTCGCCGCCGCCGTCGGTGCCGCCGCCCCCGCCGCCGAACCCGAACGAGCCGACGAAGCCGCCGCGCAACCCCGGCGGCACCCCGGACGGCAGCGGCCCGACGACCGAGGTGTCGCCGCCGCCGGTGACCACCACCACGACGCCTTCCGCGGGTGGTGCCGCTCCCGGTGCGCCCGCCGGTGTGTCCGTGCGGGAGAAGTCGCGCAGCTCCTCGGCGCTCGTCGTGACGGTGAGCTGGACCGCGCCGGCGTCGGCCGAGCCGATCGCGGGCTACACGGTGTCGGGCTCCGGCTCGTTCACCGGCGGGTCGAAGTCGGCCCAGGTGGCGGGCACGACGGCCGAGCTGTCGCTGCCGTGCGCGGGTTCGACGTTCTGCACGAACGGCAGGCTGGACGTGACGGTGCGCGCGTCGACGGCGACCGCCGCCGGTGCCGCGGGCATGGCCGCGTTCACGGTGACGCCGCCGAACACCCCGCCCCCGCCTCCGCCGCCCACCACGACGACGACCACGCCCCCTCCGCCGCCACCGCCCCCGCCGCCGGTCGTGACGACGACAACGACCACGCCTCCTCCGCCTCCGCCGCCCCCGCCGCCGCCGTCGTTGCCGAGCGCGGGTGCCACGGTCATCACCGGGCTCACCGGTGCGCGGACGATCCCGACGCGCCGCGTGACCATGGCCCCGCCCGCGGACTGGGCGAGCCACAACGGGCGCTGCGAGGTCGTGAACGTGACGTACGGCTTCGCGGTCGGCATCCCGTGCAACGCCACGTCGGCGACGATCGACGTGGACGAGGGCAGCAACCGGATCGTCGTGCGCGCCTACGCGGCCTCCGGCGGCGGCCAGGTCGACTCGGCCGCGCGGACCACGCTGTTCACCTACGACGAGTGCGCCGGCAAGCCGTCGTGCATCCCGCGCATGGCACCGGCCGGCGTGGAGACGGCCCCGATGGGCGCCGGTGGCCTGGGCCTGCTCGCGGCGGCGTTCCTGCTGCGGATCAAGCCGCGAAGGGAAGAGGAACAGTGATCGACACGGGCGAGGTCTCGGCCTTCCGCGACCTGCACACCCGCCTCGGTGACGCGGTCGAGGCCGCGGTGCGCGGCAAGCGGGACGTGGTCGACCTGGTGCTGGTGGCCATGTTCGCGGGCGGTCACGTGCTGCTGGAGGACGTGCCGGGCACCGGCAAGACGACGCTGGCGCGCGCCGTGGCGGGCGCGCTGGGCGGGGTGTCGCGGCGCGTGCAGTTCACGCCGGACCTGCTGCCCTCCGACGTGACCGGCACGTCGGTCTACGACCCGCAGACCGGCCAGATCCGCTTCCGCCCCGGCCCGGTGTTCGCGAACATCGTGCTGGCCGACGAGATCAACCGCGCCGCGGCCAAGACCCAGTCGGCGCTGCTCGAGGTGATGGAGGAGCGGACCGTCACGATCGACGGCGTCGGCCACACCGTGCCCGACCCGTTCCTCGTGGTGGCCACGCAGAACCCGATCGACCTCGACGGCACCTACCGCCTGCCCGAGGCCCAGCTCGACCGCTTCATGCTGCGCACCTCCATCGGCTACCCCTCGGTCGCCGACGAGCTGGACGTGCTGCGCCCCGGCAGCGGCGCCGGCCGCATCACCGACGTCCGCACCGTGACCTCACCGCGCGAGGTGAGCGCGTTCAGCGGCCGCCTGCAGCTGCTGCACGTGGCCGACCCGATCCTGCAGTACATCTCGGTCCTGGGCACCGGCACCCGCTCCGACGACCGCCTGCGCCTCGGCACGTCCACCCGCGGCCTGCGCACCCTGGTGCGCTGCGCCCAGGTGTACGCGGCCTCGAAGGGCCGGCACTTCGTGGTGCCGCAGGACGTCCAGGACATCGCGGACCCGGTGCTGGCACACCGCCTGGTGCTGACGAGGGAGAGCGTGCTGGCGGGCGTGACTACGTCCGAGGTGCTGGCCGACGTGCTGTCCCGCGTGCCGGTCCCCAAGCCCGCGACGCAATGAGACCGCCCGCACCCCGCGCCGCGCTCACCCGCGCGGCACGGCGCCGCTCTCCGTCGGTCACGGCTCACCTCGCCCTGGTCCGGTTCGCCGGACCAGGTGCTGTCTCGGACCGCGCACCGCACGGACTCCGCCTTGCCGGACTGCGCTCCAGCGGGCTTCGCCCCTGCGGGCTTCGCACCACTGACCTCCGCCGCACCGGGCTTCGCACCACTGACCTCCGCCGCACCGGGCTTCGCACCACTGACCTCCGCCGCACCGGGCTTCGCCCCGCCGGCCTCCGCCGCACCGGGCTTCGCCCCGCCGGCCTCCGCCCCGCCGGGCTCCGGCTTGCCGGGCTTCGTCCCGCCGGGCTCCGGCTTGCCGGGCTTCGTCCCGCCGGGCTCCGGCTTGCCGGGCTCCGCCGCACCGGGCTTCGCCCCGCCGGGCTCCGCCCCGCCGGGCTCCGGCTTGCCGGGCTCCGCCCCGCCGGGCTCCACCCCACCGGACTCCACCCCGCCGGGCTCCGCCCCACCGGCCTCCACCCCACCGCCTCCCAAACGGTGGCGCGCAACTCCCACCCCCCGGCATCGCCCGCATCCCGCACCGCCCGGCGGTGGGCGGCGTGAAGGCGCTCCGGCTCACCCTGCGCGGCACCGGCGTGCTGGTCCTCGGCCTCGCCATGACCGGCGTCGGCCTGTGGTGGCGGTACGCGGGCATGACCGGGTTCGGCCTGGCGCTGACGGCGCTGGTCGTGGCCTCGACGGTGTCCGTGCTGGTCGCCAGCCCGCTGACGACGGCCCGCACGGTCCGGCCGCGCACCGTGCCGCGGCTCGCGCGGTGCAGTGGGCGGCTGGAGCTGTCGACGACCGGGCGGTGGCCGGTCGCGCTCGACGCCGTGGACCTGGTGGCGGGGGAGCCGATGGCGATCGACGTGCCGTTGTTGAAGCCCGGTGTCACCGAGGCGGTGGACTACGCGATCCCGACACAGCGGCGCGGTGTGTTCGACGTGGGGCCGTTGACGTTGCGGCGCAAGGGGGTGGCGGGGCTCGCGCAGGCGCGGACCGTGCTCGGTGAGGTCGTGCAGGTGCGGGTCGTGCCGCGGGTGCTGCCCGTGCGCGGGTTGCCGTCCGGGGCTCGGCGAGGGCAGGTCGGCGCGGACGAACGGGTCGAGCGCGGCGGCACGGACCTGGTCGGGCTGCGGGAGTACGTGCCCGGTGACGACCTGCGGCGGCTGCACTGGGCCACGTCGGCGCGCACCGGCACGTTGATGATCCGCGAGGACGCCGACCCGGCCCGGCCGCACCTCGCCGTGCTGCTCGACGACAGCTCTGCCGCCTACGGCGACCCGGCGCTGTTCGAGGAGGCGGTGGAGGTCGCGGCCTCGCTCGTCACCTCGGCGCTGGAGCAGGGGCACCCGGTGCGGCTCATGACCACCTCCGGCAGCGCGGACCTGGAGGAGGCGCAGGACTCGGCGCCGCTCCTCGCGACGCTGGCCGACCTGGAGCTGACCGCGCTCGACGGCGCGCTGACCGTGCCCGTGCGCGACCTCGACGTGGTGGCGGTGGTCAGCGGGCACACCAGCCCCGCGCTCGTGCTGGAGGCCGGGCGGGCTGCGTTCGGCACCGTGCTCGTGGTCGGCGAGGAGAAACCCGCGGGTGCCGCCGGGTCGGTGCTCGTCGTCAGCGGGCCCAAGGCCGAAGACCTGGTCGGCCAGTGGAACGCGGTGGTGGCGCGATGAGGTACGGGTGGGTCGCCGCCGTCCTGCTGGTCGCCGCGGTGCAGCTGGCCCAGGCCTGGGACGGCGCGGTCGTCTACTTCGGACTCGCCGCCGCGCTGGGGTTCCTCGCGGTTCCGCTGCGGCGCCTCGTTCCCGCCGGGCTGGCGGGGATCGCGCTGATGGCCGTGGCGATGGCCGGCGGCTACTTCGCGGCCCGCGGTGCGGTGCCCGGCCGCGACCCGACGCACGTGCTGCTCGACACCGTGCCGCGGCTGCTCACCGCCGCGCGTCCCGCACCGGCCACACCGGAGCTGCTGGTGCCGGGGCTGCTGCTGGTGTTCGGCATGTCCGTCGCGACCGTCCTGTCGATCGGCAGGCAGCGCACCGCGTTGTTCGTGCCCGCGCTCGGTGCCGCCGTCCTCTACGTGTCCGCCGCGCTGCTCACCGCGGGCAAGGCCGACCGCTACGGCATCACCGCGCTCGTCCTCGTCGTGCTGCTGGCGCTGGGCTGGCTGGTCATCGACCGGCGCGGTCCCGTCGTGCCGCCCGCGGTGCTCGCCACGGTGCTGGCCGCGCTCACGCTGTTGACGATCGTGCTGCCCACCAACGGTTTCGAGCCGCGCAAGCTCGTCACGCCACCCATCACGAACGTCGCGATCTCCAACCCGCTGCCGCGGCTCGCCGCGTGGGCGGCGCGGGGCGACGCGGAGCTGTTCCGGATGCGCGGCCCCGAGGTGCCGGTCCGGCTGGTGACCCTGAGCCGGTTCTCCGGCGCCTCCTGGGAAGCGGCCTCCACCTACGGGCCGCTCGGCGTGGTCGACGCCCCGGACCTCCCGACCGGCGGCAAGTTCCAGGACACGAGCGTCGACCTGACGATCACCGGCCTCGACGGCGAGTGGTTGCCGGGCATCGGAAAACCGCGGTCCGTGTCGCTCAGCAACGCCATGGTCGATCCCGACACCGGCTCGCTGGTGGTGGCCGACGGCCTGCGCACCGGCCTCAGCTACACCGTCCGCGGCATCCTCGACACCCCCGCGGACACCGACCTGGCCGAGGCGGCCGTCCCCGGCGACACCCGCTACACCGCCGTGCCGCGGCTGCCGTTCACCCTCGCCGAGTACGCGCGGCAGGCCACTCAGAACGCGCGCACCCCGTACGAGAAGGCCGTTGCGCTGGAACAGGTCGTGCGCCTCAACCGCCGCCCCGACGCCGAGGCACCGGTCGGGTCCTCCTACGCCCGCCTGGAGACGTTCCTCTTCGGCAACCCCGGTGAGGCCGGGGCCGGAGCGGGCACCGCGGAGCAGTTCGCCTCCGCCTACGCCGTCCTGGCCCGCGCCGTCGGCCTGCCGACCCGCGTGGTCGTGGGCTTCCAGCCGGTGCCGGAGCAGTCCGGCGAACGCATCGTGCGCGCCGCCGACGCCACCGCCTGGCCAGAGGTCTACTTCACCGGCTGGGGCTGGGTGGCGTTCGACCCGGTGTCCGGCAACGGCAGCGGCCCCAGCGCCGCCTCCAAGCGCGAGGTCCTCAACCGCCTCGCCTCCAGCACCGCCAAGCCGACCCCGACCTCGCTCGCGTCGGTGCCGCCGCTCGTCCAGCCGTCCGCCGTCGGTCAGGAGAACGTCGCCGCACCCGAGCTCCGGCAGGGCTTCCCGTTCTGGGCGCTCACCCCGGTGGTGCTGCTGCTGGCGCTGTACGCCGCCCGCACCACCCGCCGCGTCCGCCTGCGCGCGGCCGGCCCGGTGGGCGCGTGGAACGCGGTGCTGGACTCGTTGCTGCTGGCCGGTCTGCGCCCGCACCCGAGCCGCACCGCACCCGACGTGGGCCGCGAGTGGGGCGAGGCGGGCGCGCGGCTGGCCACGATGGTCGACGAGGCGGCGTTCGCACCGCGACCCGCCCGCGCCGAGCACGGCTGGCTGCTCGCGCGGCAGGTGGAGAAAGCGGTGCGGCGCAAGGCTTCCTGGTGGCGCCGGCTGCTGTGGGCGGTCGACCCGCGCCCGCTGTTCCGCCGCCGCTGAAGCCCAGGCCACGTGCACCCCGCCCCGCCACCTGCGAAGAAGGGGGGTGCGGGCGTCAGTTCTTCGCCGCGCACACCTTCGAGGAGCTGCCTCGCTCACCCTGGTAGCCGAACGCGGCGATCTGGAAGCACCGCCGCACCCCGCCGCCGTCCTCGATCACGTACGTGGTGCCGCCGCCGGTCACCCGCGTCACGGCCTGCGGCTTCGCCCCGGTCACGTCGATCACCACGAACTCGGCCTGCCCGCCGCTCGGGTCGCTCCACTCCAGCTCGATCGCCCTGCCCTCGTACTCGGCGCGCTTGAGCACCGGCACGAACCTCGGGTCGGCGTTCGGGGGCGGCCCGGCGTCGAGGGACTCCGAGGTGGGCACGGGCAACGTGGTCGTGGTCGTCGGCTGGGCCGCGGTGGTGGTTTGGCCGCGATTGAGCAGCACGCCCGCGGTGACGCCGCCCGCCACCGCGACCACGGCGAGGACCGCGAGCACGCCACCGCGGTTGCGGCGGCGGACCGGGGCGGTCATCGGTTCGACCGGCGGTTCGTACGGCGGCAGGTCGACGGTGGGCAGCACGACCGGCGGTGCCGCGACGACCGGCGGTGGGGGAGGCGGGAGGTCGGTGCGGCGGTAGGTGAGGTCAGCGAGCCTGCCCTGCCAGGAGTCGTCGGGTTCCTCCTGCGGCTCCTCGGGTTCCGGCTCTTCCTCCTTCACCCCGCGCGGCCCGAAACCCGGTGCCTCGGTGGGGCCCTCGGGGTAGAAGACGGGGCGCTCGCCCATCATCTGCGTCGAGTCGGGGTCCACAACGGACAGCGGTGCCAGGGTGGCGCCGGAGGCCACGTTCACCAGGGCGTCGCGCAGCTCCAGCGCGGAGGAGAAGCGTTCGGCGCGGTCCTTGCGCAGGCAGCGGGAGATCACCGCGGCCAGCGACGCCGGCACGTCGAACCGGGTCAGCGACCGCGGTTCCGCCGTGCTCACCCGGCCGACGTAGGACAGCAGCGTGTCCTCGTCGGGGTTGTCGGAGGCGAACGGCGGCTTGCCCTCCAGCAGCGTGAAGAGCGTCGAGCCGAGCGACCAGACGTCGTCGGCGAACGACGGCGCGCCGCCCTCCAGCATCTGCGGTGCGGCGTGGCGGTAGCTGACCATCTGCAGCGACGCGGAGTGGCCCGCGTCGGCACCGCGAGCGATGCCGAAGTCGGCCAGCACGTAGGACGTGGGCAGCACGAGCACGTTCTGCGGCTTCACGTCGCGGTGCAGGATGCCCTGACCGTGCGCGAACGCCAGCGCGTCGGCCACAGCGATGCCCGCGGCCACCACGTCCGGCACCGGCAACGGGCCCATGGCGCGCAAACGGTCGTGCAGCGAGCCGCGTTCGTAGTACTCCATGACGATGCACGGACGACCGTCGGGCAACGTGCCGGTGTCGAGCACGGTGACGATGTGCGGGTGCTGGCGGCCCAGCTCCACGGTGATGGCGAGCTCGCGGCGGAAGCGGGTCACCGTGGCCGGGTCCGTGACCTGGAGGACCTTCACGGCGACGTCGCGGCCCAGACCGTCCTGGCGGGCGCGGTAGATCGTGCCCTCGCCGCCCTGGGCGATCACGCGGAAACCGCTGTAGCCCGGCAACGCGATCCCCGGTGCCTGCGCGGCACCGCTCGCCGGAGCCCAGGCCATCAGGTCGTCGTCCACGAGCGGATCCTAACCCGGTGAGGCCGGGTGCCCGGCGGGGTCGGCGAAACCGTTGAGCTGCACGTACGACGTTCGCCGCAGAGCGCGTTCCGGTTCTCAGCCAGGCTGCACCGTGACCTGGAAACCCAGGCCCTGCAGCATTCCGGTGAGCATCGTGCGCGTGTTGTCCTCGGCGCGCTTGGTCAGCTCCGACTCCTTCGCCGCGTCGGCGAGCTTCGCCTCGGCGGCGACGTAGAACCGTTGCTGGTCGGGCACTTCCACGAGCGCGTTCAACCGGTTGACCAGGCCGCGCTCCTGGCTGAAGACGTACGAACGGTCGTGGTGCAGGTTCGGCCTGTCCAGCCGCGCGGACGGCAGCCGCAGCTCGACCGACTTCCCGTCCGGCGACACGACGAGGCCGTCCTCCGCGAGCGCGCCGAGGTCGACGTAGGCGTTGACCGACCCGGCCGCCACGAACAGGGTGCGCTCACCGGCCAGCACCGCGGGCACCCACTTCACGTCCTGCTCGATGTCGAGCACGACCTGGAACTCGCCGGAGGCGGCGTGGTACTGGCTGAGGTCGCGCACCGCCTTGAGGACAGCGGGCTGGCTGCGGTCCACCGTCTGCTCGCCGAGCACGTCCCCGAACGGCCGGAACTGGCCCAGGAGCCCGATCGTCGCGCCGATCGCGAGAACGACGACCGCCACCAGTGCTCCCCGCGTCACCCAGCGCCTCTCCACCGCGTTGGAGTACCCGTGGGGTGATGCGCTCAGTCGGGCCGTATGGGGTAATCGACCCGTGCGGAATCAGTCCGGTGTCCACATGGTTGGCTTGATGGACACGGGAACGATGTTGGGAGGCGTGCGGTGCTGGACCCGGACAACCTGTACGAGGTGGACTCGGAGGTGCCGGACCTGACCGGTGCGGTGCTGCTGCACCACTTCGAGGGCTTCATGGACGCGGGCGCCGCAGGACGGCTGCTCGCCGAACACCTGCTGGAGACCCTCGAAAGCCGCGTCGTCGCCCGATTCGACGTCGACGGCCTGATCGACTACCGCTCCCGGCGGCCGCTGATGACCTACGCGACCGACCACTGGGAGGACTACGCCACGCCCGAGCTGGTCGTGCACCTGCTGCACGACAGCGCCGGCCACCCGTTCCTGCTGCTCAACGGCCCGGAGCCGGACCGCGGCTGGGAGGCGTTCGTGCAGGCCGTGCGCGACCTGGTCGACCGCTGGGGCGTGCGCCTGACGCTGGGCTTCCACGGCATCCCGATGGGCGTGCCGCACACCCGGCCGTTGAACGTCATCGGTCACGCGACCCGCCCCGAGCTGGTCTCGGAGTACCAGCCGTTCTTCAACCGGGTGCAGGTGCCGGGCAACGTCTCCGGCCTGCTGGAGCTCCGCCTCGGTCAGGCCGGCCACGACGCCATGGGCTTCGCCGCCCAGGTGCCGCACTACCTGGCCCAGTCGACGTACCCGACCGCCGCGGTCACCCTGCTCGACGCCGTCGCCCGCGCGACCGGTCTCGCGCTGCCCATCGGCGCGCTGATCGACGCCGCCCAGGCCGCCGACGCCGAGATCCACCGGCAGGTCGCGGAGTCGGAGGAGGTCGCCCAGGTGGTGGAAGCGCTCGAGCGGCAGTACGACGCCTTCATCCAGACTGTCGGGAACACCGATCTGCCCTCCGCGGATGAACTGGGCGCCGAGTTCGAGCGGTTCCTGGCCGAGCAGCAGCGTCCGCCGGACCACCTGTAGGAGCTCCCATGGCCACCTGGAACGACGTGCGCAGGATCGCCACCTCCATGCCGGACGTGACGGAACGGGTGCGGGAGGGCGTCGTCGACTGGCGGGTCAGCGACAAGCTCTTCGTCTGGGAACGGCCGCTGCGCAAGACCGACCTCGCGGCACTGGGCCCGTCGGCACCCGACGGGCCCATCCTGGCCGCGCGGGTGCCGGACCTGGGCGCCAAGGAGGCGCTGCTGGCCGCGGACGAGTCGGTGTACTTCACGACCCCGCACTTCCAGGGCTACCCGGCGATCCTGGTGCGGCTGGAGCACATCCCGGTGGACGAGCTGGAGGAGCTCATCGTCGAGGCGTGGCACGCACGTGCCCGCCGCCGCTGATGCCGGAGCAGCAGGGGGTCAGAAGCTCAGGAAACGGAAGTGCAGGCCGGATGTGGAGAGCTGCCACTCGCCGACGGTCTTCGGCTCACGGCCGACCGCCGGCGCGTAGGTGTCGCCCTCGAAGGTCTCCCTGATCTCGGTGACCTCGACCCGGTCCGCGAACGGCAGCGCGGCCGCGTAGACCGCCGACCCGCCGATCACCCAGAGGTCACCGTCGACCGCGCCGAGCGCTTCACCGAGGTCGGCGAACGTCTCCACACCGTCCTGGGGCGTGCGGGAGAGCACGATGTTGCGGCGGCCGGGCAGCGGGCGGAACCGGGGCGGCAACGACTCCCACGTGCGGCGGCCCATCAGCACCGCCGCACCAGTGGTGAGCTCGCGGAAGCGCTTCATGTCCTCCGGGACGTGCCACGGGATGGCGTTGTCCCGGCCGATCACACCACCGGCGGCCTGGGCCCAGATCAGGCCGATCACACTGCCACCGGTGCCTTGATGCCGGGGTGCGGGTCGTAGCCCTCGACCGTGAAGTCCTCGTAGCGGTAGTCGAAGAGGCTGTCCGCGTGCGCCACCCGCAACGTCGGGAACTCCCGCGCCTCCCGGCTGAGCTGCAGCTCGACCTGCTCGACGTGGTTGTCGTAGATGTGGCAGTCGCCGCCGGTCCAGATGAAGTCGCCGACACCGAGACCGGTCTGCGCGGCGATCATGTGCGTGAGCAGCGCGTACGAGGCGATGTTGAACGGCACGCCCAGGAACAGGTCGGCGCTGCGCTGGTAGAGCTGGCACGACAGCTTGCCGTCGGCGACGTAGAACTGGAAGAACGCGTGGCACGGCGGCAGCGCCATCTGCGCGATCTCGCCGACGTTCCACGCGGACACGATGATCCGCCGCGAGTCCGGGTTCGTCCGCAGCGTCTTGAGGACCTCGGCGATCTGGTCGACGTGACCGCCGCCGGGCGTGGGCCACGACCGCCACTGCACGCCGTAGACAGGCCCGAGCTCACCATCGGGAGCGGCCCACTCGTCCCAGATCGTCACGCCGTGGTCGCGCAGCCACTGCACGTTGCTGTCGCCGCGCAGGAACCACAGCAGCTCGTACGCGATCGACCTGAAGTGGACCTTCTTGGTCGTGACCAGCGGGAAGCCCGCGGCGAGCGGGTAGCGCAGCTGGTGACCGAAGATCGACCGGGTGCCGGTGCCGGTGCGGTCCTCCTTGCGCACGCCCTCCTTCAGGACGTGGCGGAGGAGGTCTTCGTACTGCGTGTCGGCCATACGGGTGAGCCTACCCAGCCCTGGACCTAGAACCGCGCCATGTCCGGCTCCAGGCCGAGCCGGTGCATCGAGTACGTCTCCAGCAGCCGCTTCGACACCACGGTGTGCTGGGCGGCCGTGTGCGCGTCACGGAAGCAACGTTGCAGCGCCGACGACTCGAACACCGAGCTGCCGCCACCCGCGGCGAACGCCTTCTGCGTCACCTCGGCGGACTCCGACGCCGCGAACGTGCACGCGAGCCGCATACGCGCCTTGGCGTCGTCGGGCACGTACGTGCGTTGCACGGCCATGTCCCAGACGGCGCTCAACGTCTCGTGCAGGAACGCGGCGGCGGAGGACAACCGTGCCTCCATGAGGCCCAGGTCGATCTGCAGGCCGGTCTGCTCGGCGAGGCGGGTGGTGGTGTGCTGCGGGGTCTTCTCCACGGCCAGCGCCTCGACCTCGTCGATGGCGCGGCGGGCGATGCCCAGGCACACGGAGGCGACGCCGACGGCCAGGAAGCTGAAGAACGGGAAGGCGGTGACCGGGCCCTCGATGCCGGGGGTCGTGCCGACCGGCCAGATGGCGCGGCGGGACGGGAGGAAGGCGTTGAACAGCGAGAACTCATGCGAGCCGGTGGCGCGCAGGCCGGCGGAGTGCCACGTGTCGTGGACGGTCACGTCGGCGCGGGGGTACACGGCCAGACGGGGGCCCTTGGGTGTGAGGGTGCCGCCGATGACCCACGAGCACCACGGCACGGCGCTGCCCCAGCCCCAGCGGCCCGAGACGCGGTAGCCGCCGTCGACCGCCTCGGCACGGCCGTGCGGTGCGGCGGTGCCCGCGATCAGGGCACGCGGGTCGGTGAAGACCTCGTCGGCGGCGTCGGCCGGGAGGTACCAGGCCAGCGACGACGAGGAGGTGGTCGTCATGGCGGTCCAGCCGGTGGAGGCGTCCGCACGGGACAGCTCGCCGATCTCCCGGCTCCACTCCGGCAGCCCGAGCTCGGCGCCCGCGTAGCGCCGAGGCGCGATCATGCGGTGCACGCCGGCGTCGACGAGCGCGGTCAGCACGGGCTCGGTGAGCGCGCGTTGCTGCTCGGCCAGGTGGGCTTCGGAGCGGATCAACGCGTGCAGGTCCGGTGCGGGCATGCGCTGATCTTGCTGGAGCGGCTACAGCTTGGCGAGCGCCTCAACGAGTGGCTTCAGCTCCGGCGTGGCCCCCGCCTCGTCCAGCGACTCGCTCAGCGCGCGGTCGTGGGTGGGCCGGGCGAGGGCGAGCAGCTCGTGACCCTTCTCGGTTACCTCGGTGTAGATGCCGCGGCGGTCGGTGGGGCACAGGTAGCGCTGCAACAGGCCGCGGTCCTCCAGCCGGGTGACCAGGCGGGTCGTGGCGGACTGGCTCAGCACGACGGCGTTGGAGAGCTGGTTCATCCGAAGGTGGAAGCCGTCCTGGCGGTTGAGGACGTCCAGAACGGTGTACTCGCTGACGGAAAGTTCGTGTGCCTTCTGCAGCGCTCGTTCGAGGCGGTCTTCGATGCGCGCGTGCAGCGCCGCGAGCGTGCGCCAGCCTTGCGCGCGCGCCTGGACGGCGTCGTCGTCCAGTGACATGAAGTACATCCCCTCCGAATAGACAGCGTCTGCAACTATTGCGTACGCTTGTAATCGTCATCAACAAGTCTACCGGGGAGAGACATGGACCTGTCGGGACGCACGGCACTTGTGACCGGCTCCACCGCGGGCATCGGCTACGCCACGGCGGAGGCGCTGCTCAAGGCGGGCGCGTCCGTCGTCGTCAGCGGCCGCAGCGAGGAGCGGGTCGCCGAGGCGGTCGGCAAGCTCAGCGGCAACGGCTCCGGCGACGTCCTCGGTGTCGCGGCCGACATCTCGACCGCGGAGGGCGCTGCGGACCTCGTCGCGCAGGTGCCCGACGTCGACGTGCTCGTGAACAACCTGGGCATCTACGGCGCCAAGCCGGTCTTCGAGATCGACGACGCCGAGTGGCAGCGCTTCTTCGACACCAACGTCATGTCCGGCGTGCGGCTCTCGCGGCACTACACGCCGCGCATGGTCGAGCGCGGCTGGGGCCGGGTGATCTTCGTGAGCAGCGAGTCGTCCGTCTTCACCCCGACCGAGATGGTCCACTACGGCATGACGAAGACCGCGCAGCTCGCCATCGCGCGCGGCATGGCCCAGGCGGTGAAGGGCACCGGCGTCACCGTGAACTCGGTGCTGCCCGGCCCGACCCTGACGCCCGGCGTCGAGGAGTTCATCCGCGACCGGGTCGGCGACGGCGGCGAGGCGGAGTTCGTCCGCACCGAACGCCCGACCCTGTTGCTGGGCCGCCTGATCCGGCCGCACGAGGTCGCGAACCTCATCACCTACGTCGCGTCGGACCTGTCCTCGGCCACGACCGGCGCCGCACTGCGCGTCGACGGCGGCACCGCCCCGACGCTCATCCCCTGACACCACCGTGAGGAAACCGCTTTGACCACCGTGAAGCTCAACAACGGCGTGACCATGCCCCAGCTCGGCTTCGGCGTCTGGCAGGTGCCCGACGAGGAGGCCATCCCCACCGTCACCGAGGCGCTGAACGCCGGATACCGCAGCATCGACACCGCGGCCGCGTACGGCAACGAGGCCGGCGTCGGCGCGGCGATCACCAAGTCCGACGTGGACCGCGCGGACGTGTTCGTCACCACCAAGCTGTGGAACGCCGACCACGGCCACGACGCCGCCCTGCGCGCGTTCGACGCCTCGCAGTCCAAGCTCGGCCTCGACGTCGTCGACCTGTACCTGATCCACTGGCCGACGCCAGAGCGCGACCTCTACGTCGACACCTGGAAGGCGTTCGTCGAGCTGCGGGAGAGCGGCCGCGTCCGCGCCATCGGCGTGTCCAACTTCCAGCCCGCGCACCTGCGGCGCCTGATCGACGAGACCGGCGTCGTGCCCGCGGTCAACCAGATCGAGCTGCACCCGTACCTGCAGCAGGCCGAGGTGCGGGCGTTCCACGCCGAGCACGGCATCGTCACCGAGGCGTGGTCGCCGCTCGGCCAGGGCGGCGAGCTGCTGAAGGACCCCGTGGTCACCGAGATCGCGGCCCGCCACGACAAGTCCGCCGCCCAGGTCGTGCTGCGCTGGCACCTGCAGCTCGGCAACGTCGTGATCCCGAAGTCGGTCACGCCGGCGCGGATCAGGGAGAACATCGACGTGTTCGGCTTCGAGCTGGCCGAGGAGGAGCTGGCCGCGCTGTCCACCCTGGACCGCGGCGGGCGGATCGGGCCGAACCCGGACGAGTTCAACCAGGCCTGACCGACTGCAACGCGCACTCGGAAGTACGAAGCCCCGGCCCGCCTTGGTGCGGACCGGGGCTTCGCCGGCAACGGACCCTGCCTCTATCGGGCCCGCACGTCTGTCACCACCTCGGGCTCACGCCCGCATCACCGTGGCGATCGGAATCCGCGCCGCCCGGATCGCGGGGATCAGCCCGCCGAGCACACCCGCCACCAGCCCGGCGACCACGCCCGCGACGCCCGCCTCCCACGGGAACGCGACGTCCGCCAGCGACGGGAACCTCGAACCGAACAGCATCAGGCCCACCTGGAGGCCCGCCGCGCCGGTGCCGATGGCCAGTGCGGCGGTCAGCAGGCCGGTCAGGAGGGTCTCGGCGAGCACGATCCCGGCCAGCAGCATGCGGGACATGCCGACCGCGCGGCGCAGCGCGAACTCCTCGACGCGTTCACCGACGGTGGCGAGGCCGACGTTGAGGATGCCGGCGACGCCGATCAGCAGCACGAGGCCCGCCATGCCCAGGAAGATCAATCGCATGATCAGCAGCTCCTTCTCCATGCGCTTCTTCGACTGGATCTCGTTGAAGCGGACGTCGTCGGAGCGCATGCCCGCGCCGACCAGGCGTGCGGTCAGCAGCTGCTGGAGGTCCTGGGTGCCCGGTGCGAGCATGACCTGCAGGCCGGGGCCGCCGCGGAAGCGGTCGACCTGGACGTTGTCCGACGAGGGCAGCCAGTTGCGCACCTCGTCGAGTCGCATGTAGACGGTGGGCTGGTACATGCCGTCGGACACCACGCCGATGATCTGCGGCGAGACGTGGTGCGTCGCGCCGGTCAGCATCATCTCGCCGGGGACCTTGTAGCGGTCGAAGCCCTTGGCGGCCTCCTCGTTCAGCACGATCTTCGGTGCCAGCGACGGGGCGGTGCCGAAGTCCAGCCAGGAGCCGGAGACCGGGCGGAACGGCCGGAACTGGCGGAGGTCACCGGTCAGCGCGCTCACCTGGACCTCGATGGCCTGGCCGTCGGGCTTCTTCTCCTGCTTCTTCTGCTCGGTGCAGATGCCGTTCTGGTCGCAGTACACCGACGGGCCGCCGTAGAAGTCGCCGCGGCCGACGTGCTCGAACGGGGTCGCGCCCTCGTTGATCGGGCGCACGCCGGGCTCGCCGATCACCGCGTTCATGCCGACGATGCCGACGGCCTGGGAGTTGCCCTTCAGCGTGGTCTCGACGACCGAGGTGGACTTGCCCTCGCCGGAGACGTAGAGCTGGAACGTGCCGTCCCTGCCCTGCTGCAGCTCCACGTCGGTGAGCATGGCGCGTTCGGCGAGCGCGGCGCCGGCCTGCACGGCCACGACCGCGAGGACGCCGAGGAACAGCGACACCATCGAGAGGAACGTGCGCAGCTTGCGGGCGCGGATGCCCTGCCCGCCGATGATCAGGGCGGACCGCAGCTTGCCGGAGAACATCAGTTGAACCGCCCGTCGCGCAGCTCCAGCACGCGGCCCATCTTGCGCGCGTGGTCGTGGTCGTGCGTGACCAGCACGAGGCCGCAGCCCTGCCTGGTCGTGTTGAGCAACACCTCGACCACCAGGTTGCCGGTCTCGGTGTCGAGCGCGCCGGTCGGCTCGTCGGCGAGGATCACCCGCGGCTTGCGGACCAGGGCCCGCGCGATCGCCACGCGCTGCTGCTCACCGCCGGAGAGCCGGGAGGGCTTGCTCTTGGCCAGGTGGGCGATGCCGACCTGCTCCAGCGCCTCCATCACCTGCTGCCTGCGCTTGCGGCGCGCGGCCCAGCCCTGGCCGTTCACCAGCGCCATGGCCACGTTCTGCGCCGCGGTGAGGTGCTTGAGCAGGAAGAAGCGCTGGAACACGAACCCGAACTCGGCGCTGCGCAACGCGGCCGCCCTGCGTTCGGGGAGCTTCGTGATGTCGTTGCCGTGCAGCAGGTACTGCCCCTCGTCGGCGCGGTCGAAGAGCCCGATCAGGCTCAGCAGCGTCGACTTGCCGGAACCGGACCGGCCCAGGATCGCCACGCTCTGCCCCGGGTGGACGGTGAGGTCCACACCGGACAGGATCGTCCGCGGTTCCTCCTGGCCCTTCAGGACTTTCGTGATGCCGTTCAGCTGGAGCAGCGGCGGTACGGCCGCCATCGTCGTGGTCGTCTCGGACTCGGTCATCACGGACCCGTCGGCTTGCTCTGGTCGCCGCCGCCCTGCTGCGGTTCCGGCAGGTTCGGGCCCGGCACCGCGAGCTCCTCCTCGCCGGTGAGACCGGACTTGACCTCGATCACCTTGCCGTCGGTGAGACCGAGCTCCACCTCGACGGTCTTGCGCGAGCCGTCCGGCTGGAGCACGTCGACCCTGCCCTTGCCCTGCTGGCCCGCGACTGCCTCGACCGGCACGACCAGTGCCTGCGCCGACTTGCCGGTGATGACCTCGATCGACGCGGCCGCGCCGTTGATCATCTTGGTGTCGGCGGGCGCGGTGCAGACGATCCGCAGGCCGGTGGACGCGCTCGGCTGCTGCTGTGGTTGTTGCTGCTGGTCGGGGTTCTTGGGGGCGTTCGCGTCGGGCGTCGACTTCGGGTCCGGCGTCTGCACCGGCTTCTCCGGGATGGTGCCCTGCGGCAGTGCGGCGATCGTGCCGAGCACCGCGCACGGGAACGGGCCCGGCCCGTTCTTGATCTGCGCCTTGACCTCGCCGAGAGCGCCGCTGACCTTGTACGCCTGCTGCCCGTCGATGTCACCGACCAGCGCGTACCCCACGTGCTTGGCCGAGGCGAGCGGCATGCCGGCGGTGACGGTCGACTTGTCGTCCACCAGGCGGCCGGCGAACACCGCTCCCGCCGGGATCTCGACGTAGTTGGGCGCGCCGTCCTTCCACACCGTCGCGACCCGCGTGGCCTTCGTCGGCGTGGCGCCCGACGGCTGCAGGTCGAAGAACCGCACCTGGCCCGCGACCGGCGCGACCAGCCCGAACGTCGGGTTCATCTCGACTTTGCCGGTGATGCTGATCGTGGTGGTCAGGTCCTGCTTGCCCGGCTTGACCTTGGTCATCGTCGTGCCGCGCGGCGCCAGCTCCGGATTGGCCTGTTCCGAACCTGACGGACTGCACGCCGCCACGGCAACCGTGACCAGCGCGCACAGCGGCGCGAGAAGAATGTTGCGCACGAATGTCCCCCATGTCGTTTCGACCAACCTACCGATAAGGACACCGCATCCCCGCCCGAGGTTGCATCGGACTTTCGGCCGATGCCGCATCGACCGCGCGGTCACGGGTACACGGGGTGTTGACGACGCATTTCAACGCGTTTCGACGACCTGGAGGAAACTGTGAATGCGCTTGCCGTGGTGACCGGTGCGTCGAGTGGAATCGGCTACGAGCTCGCGAAGGTGCTCGCGGACAACGGCTTCGACGTCGTGGTCGCCGCCGAGGACGAGCGGATCACCGACACGGCCGCACAGCTCGCCCTGCGCAGCGGCGGTGTGCACGTCGAACCGGTGCGGGCCGACCTCTCGACCTTCGAGGGCGTGGAGTCGCTCGTGTCACGGGTGCGCGCACTGGGCCGGCCGGTCGAGGTGCTCGCCGTGAACGCCGGTGTGGGCGTCGGCGGCGACTTCGTGCGCGACACCTCCCTGGACGACAACCTGGAGATCGTGGACCTCAACGTCCGCTCGGCCGTGCACCTCTCGCACCGGCTGGTCGGCGACATGGCCGCCCGCGGGCAGGGCAAGGTCCTGTACACGTCCTCGATCGCGGCGACCGCCCCCGGCCCGTTCCACTCGGTCTACGCGGCCTCGAAGGCCTTCCTGGCCTCGTTCGCCCAGGGGCTGCGCGAGGAGCTGCGCGACACCGGCGTGACCGTCACGACGCTGATGCCGGGACCGACCGACACCGAGTTCTTCGACCGCGCCGGGATGCAGGACACGAAGGTCGCGACGGGGGACAAGGACGACCCGGCCGAGGTCGCCCAGCAGGGCTTCGACGCGCTCATGAAGGGCGACGACCACGTCGTGGCCGGGTCGGTGAGGAACAAGGTGCAGGCGGTCGCCGGACGCGTCGCGCCGGACCCGGTCAAGGCCAAGGTGATGCGGTCGATGACCGAACCCGGTTCAGCGGACTCCTGAGGGGTACACGCGCCTCATGAGTCGACCGGATCTGTCCGAACACCGCCGCAGCGGGAGCTCCGAGGACGTGGGTGGGATCAGGCAGCAGTACGGGGCGAGCCGGCCACTGTCCGGCTACCTCCTCGCCATGGGCACCTATGCCGCCGTCGTCGGTGCCGTCTCCGCCGCGGGACACCGCGCCGGGGTCCGCCTGCCGGAGCGGTTCTCCCTCGCGGACACGGCGCTGGTGTCCATCGCGACGCACAAGCTGAGCAGGCTGCTGACCAAGGAGGCCGTGACGAGCCCGCTGCGGGCGCCTTTCACGCGCTACGAGGAACCTGCTGGGCACGCGGAGCTCAAGGAGTCCGTGCGGGCGCACAACGCCGCGCAGCACGCGATCGGCGAGCTGCTCACGTGCCCGTTCTGCATCGGCGTCTGGGCGGCCAGCGGGCTGACCGCGGGCCTGGTCTTCGCACCGCGGCTCACCCGGCTGGTGTCAACCGCGCTCACCGCCGTGGCGGCGTCGGACGTGCTGAACGTGCTCTACGACAAGCTCAAGTCATGACACCCGGCGGCCGCGCCGGCTCCCCGCGTACGCCTGTTCGCGCAGCGCGGCGAGCCAGCGCGGCGCCAGCTCCAGCTCCCGCGGCCGGTTGAGCACCGGGTCGAACGGCACCGGCTCGTCGTGGCGCAGGTCGCGCAACCGCACCTCGCCCACCCGCCGCCAGTCCGCGGCCGTTCCGCTCGCGTGCAGGCTGAACCGCGTCGGCGGCCGTCCCGGTGCGCTCGCGGTGGGGTCGAGGGGAACGGCCATGAGCCACAGCAGCGCGCCCCGGTGGCGGTACGGCAGGATCGTACCGAGCCGGGCGCGCTGCCAGCCGGTCGCCGGCGTCGGCAGCAACCGGGAGAACCGGCCGGTGCCCGTGGTGGACAGCAGCAGGTCCCAGTCACCCGATCCGGTGGGAATCCGCAGCGCGAGGCCGAGCACGTCCGGCAGGCCGCGCCCGGTTCCGGCCCCCTTGGACAGCCGGGCAATCACGGTGGCGGAGGCCGGGAACGGCGCGGAACCGGTGAGCTCACCGGTCATCAGCACGCCCCGCGGGTGGACCGCACGAGCGCGCCGCGCACGGGCGAGCAGGCGGAATGCAGTCGTCAGCACACCCTGGTCTACCCGCGAAAACCGCGGGAAAACACGGTGTTTCAAGCTATTCCTCATGGCAACTCCACCCGCGTGAGGCTGCTCAGAGCACCGGGCGTGTACGCGCCGCAGGACGACACCGAGCTGTTGGTCGACGCGATGAACGCGGCGGCGATACCCACGGGCGCGCGCGTCCTGGACATCGGTACCGGCACGGGAGCGCTGGCACTGGCCGCTCTGCGCGCCGGTGCCGCCGAGGTGACCGGTGTGGACGTTTCCCGCCGTGCGGTGTGGACGGCGCGGATGAACGCTGCCCTGCAACGGCTTCCGCTGCGGGTGCGGCTGGGCAACGCGCTGGAGGTCGTCGCCGGTGAGCGGTTCGACCTGGTGCTCGCCAACCCGCCGTACGTGCCGGCCGAGCGGGACGGCGCAGCCAGGGGCCCCGCACGGGCGTGGGACGCGGGCCTCGACGGGCGGCAGCTGCTGGACCCGTTGTGCGCGCGCATGTTCGACCTGCTCGTGCCCGGCGGCATGACGCTGATGGTCCACTCCGCGCTGTGCGGCGTGGAGACCACGTTGCAGCAGTTGCGCGACAACGGGTTGAAGGCGTCGGTCGTGCAGCGCCGCTGGGTGCCGTTCGGACCGGTGATGCGCGGGCGCGTCGGCTTCCTGGAAGAGCACGGCCTGATCGAACCCGGTCAGCAGGACGAGGAACTGGTGGTGATCCGAGGTGACCGACCCGAACGTGCGCAGGGTGACGGTGGTGCCGAACGGCCCGGTGCTCGTTGAGGGGCCGGTGAGCCTGGAGGTGGACGGGCAGACGCACACCAGCGACCGGTTCGTGGTCGCGGTGTGCGCCTGCCGGCGCAGCAAGCGCTACCCGTTCTGCGACACCAGCCACCGCAAGCGCGTGCGCAGCGACGACTCGCCCGCGCCCCAGGCCGACAGCAGGTGATCGGCCAGCCGGCCCTCCAGGAGCTCCGTGGCCTGGATGCCGAACGCGACGTCATCGGTCAGGCCGGGGTCCTGCTCCAGCAATGACCCGATGACGTCGCGGCGCATGATCTGCTCGTGCACGGCGTCGGCCTCGATGTGCTCGGTGAAGAACTCCGCGCACCTCGGGTCGGCGCCGAGCCGCTGCAACGCCTGCGCCATGCGCTGGGCGCTCGGGGCCGTGGTGATCTCCGCGGCGGCGAAGTGGCCGACCAGCGCGCCGCGCAGCGACCGGTGCAGCCCGAACAGCGACATCATGTTGACGATCGCGATCGCCGGCGCGGGCACGTCGTCGAGGTAGTGCAGGTACTCCGCGGACATCCCGGCGCCTTCGAGCAGGTCCGCGTACAGCTGCGAGTGCATCCGGTCGGCCCGCCCGCCGCCGAACTCGTCGAACTCCACGGCCACCAGCGCCGCCTTCGCCCGCCCGCGCAGCCGCGGGATCACCCACGCGTGCGGGTCGGCCTCCTTGTGGTGGTACACCGAGCGGTGCGCGAAGTACTCGCACATCTGCTCCCAGGTCCCGTCGTCGCGCAGGAAGTGCGACACACCGCTGCCGGGGACCTGCTCGACCAGCAACGCGCCGAGCGCCGTGTCGAGGTCGGTCATGTCCACATCGGACCGCAACGCGTCCAGGAACACCCGTTCGACCTGCGCCCGCAGTCTCAGCAGCTCCGGGTCCCACTCCCAGGCGGGGTCCACGCCGTCGAAACCGCCGTAGTGCAGCTCGTACAACGTGTACAGCGCGATCGTGAGGTCCTCGCCGTACGGGTCGGCGTCGGTGAACGGGATCGGGCCGCCGCCCGGAGCACCGCGCAGCGCGGCGACGACGGTCTCGGACAGCGGTCCGCGGGCAGAGGGGAGCAGCATCACGTCTCATTCCGTCGAGCGATCAGGTCTTGCACGAGCGCGAACTCACCGCGCTCCTCCAACGCCGGCGCCACGTGCTTCACGAGGTCGTCCAGCACCGCCGTCGCGGGCACCCGGCAGGCCCGCCACGGGTCCACCGCGGGACCGTCCAGCCCGTACCGGGAGGCCGTCCACACCGCCGCGGCGCAGACGTCGTCGCGCACCGGCGGTGTCTCCACCACCGCGGCCGTCTGCACGAGCGCGCGGCAGAGCGCGGCCTGCAGCACCGCGTCGGGCACGGTCGCCGCCGCGTCGGCCGCGCGGAACTCGATGGTCGGCAGCTTCGGCGACAGCCGGGCCAGCCAGAACGTCTGGGCCGCGTCGACGAGCGTCCCGCAGGCGACCAGCCGGGCCACCTGCGCGTCGTAGTCGGCCGTACCGGTGAACACCGGCGGCACGCCGGAGCCGGGGAACCGCGACTGGAGCACCATCCGCCAGCTCGCGTAGCCGTGGTCCGCCGAGTTCGCCGCCAGCGCGAGCAGCGTCGGCAGCCAGGGCCGCACCCGGTTGAGGACCACGACCGCGGTCTCCCGGTCCGGCACGCCCACGTGCACGTGGCAGCCGGAGGCCTCGTACGTGTCCACGACCCCCGCGTACAGGTCGAGCACCTGCCGGAACCGCGGCCCGTCGGCCACGACCGGGTGAACCGACGCCTTGACCGGGGTGCCGCGCGACACCACGTCCACGCCCACCTCGCGCGCCGCGGCGGTGACGGCGTCACGGGCCTGCTGGAGCGCCGCACCGAGCGCGGTCATGTCCGTGCACGGCCCGGTCGCCGCCTCCACCTGCGTGCCGGCGAGCTCGGCGTGGAACTTCGTCAGCTCCGTGTCCCGCAGGCGCGCCAACACGGCGTCGGCACGCACCGAGGTGCGTCCGGACGCCGCGTCGACGAGCAGGAACTCTTCTTCTACGCCAACTGTGTCAGCGCACTGCGGCACGCCGGCCAAGCGCCACTCCCAGTCCGATCATGCCAACGCCGAGGACGAAGTGCAGCCAGTCGTCCGCGGTGTTCAGCGGGACGAAGTTCGCCTGGCTCGTCTTGTCGATGACGAGCCCGTACAGCCACAGCACCAGGTACACGGCACCGCCGCCGATGAGGTACGCCTTCGCGCCACTCGCCGTGCGCGCGGCCAGGAAGCCCGCCACGCCGAACAGCAGGTGGACGATGTTGTGCAGCACCGAGACGGCGAAGACGCCGAGCAGCATCGCCTCCGAGTGGTGCCCGGCGAACGTCATCGTGTCGTAGTTCGTGGTGATGCCGGGGATGAAGCCCAGCACACCGACCAGCGCGAACACCGCTGCGACCGCTAATGCGGCCTGCTGCACGGTCGTTCGTGTCCTTACGTCGACCATCGGGGTCACCTCGCTCTGTGTGGACACGGTCAGTGAGCGACTACCCGGCGAAGGTAGAGGCAAACGCGTGCGGGGTATCCGGTGCGGCATGGACGACCAGACGGTTGAGGCGCTCGGCAAGCTCAGCGCCGCGTTGGAGACCACCGAACGCGCCCGCGGCCACCTCTACTCCTTCCACCAGCTCACCGGCACCGCCGACTTCATGCTCGACGAGGCGATCGAGCTGCTGCGCAAGGCGGGCCACCACGAGCACGCCGACCGGGTGCAGCGCGAGCTCGTCGGGCGCAACGTCCTGCCGGGACGGTGGACGTTCCAGGTCGTCGAGGAGTACGACGACATGTACTACGACGTGTTCCGCGACGTCGAACGCGCCGCCCGCACCGACCTGGCCGGCGGCAAGCGGCACGAGCTGGAGGCCCGGCTCAAGCGCGACCGTCAGCGGTTCAGCGCCGCCGCGTACGCCGACAAGGACTCCCGGTCGGGCTGACCGGTCTTCGCGATCAGCGACGCCACGTGCTTCTCCACGGTGCGCGGTGAGATGTGCAGGCGCGTCGCGATGGCCTTGTTGCCCATCCGGTCGGCCAGCAGCACGAACACCTCGAACTCGCGCACCGTCACCCCGTGCCCGCGCAGCTGTTTGGGCACCTGGTCGGTGCCGTTGCGGCGTTGCTGCACGGGCGCACCGGCTTGGCGCAGCAGCCCGCGGCACGCCGAGGCGACGGCGGTGTTGCCCGCCTGGTGGAAGTGCTCCTCCGCGGAGCGCAGCCACGTCACCGGGTCGCCCCACCGCCGCGCCTCGGCCGCGACCAGCCGCAACCCCAGGTGCCGCGCCATCGGGTACGGCGCGGCGGCGTCCTGGGCCTCGTCGAACGCCACGGCCGCGTCGGCACACCTGCCGTCGCGGCCGAGCAGGACGGCGTGGGCGAGGTCGGCGAACTGCTTGTTCCACCGCATGCGCGCGGGGGAGGCGCCGGCCAGCGCGTGGTACTCCGGCCAGCCGAACCGGCCGTCGAGCACGCCCAGCAGCACGCGCATGCCGTGCGTGCCGGAGAGGTGGAACGTGGTGGGGTTCTGCGACTCCTGCGCGGCCGCCCGGTCGAGCTCCCGCACCGCCAGCGCGCGGTCCTCCTCCAGCAGCGCGCAGAACGCCTTGGCGAGCCCCGAGCACAGCGGCACCTCCTGGGCACCGCCCTTGGCGCTCTGCTCGAACGCCTGCACCGCGAGGTCGGTCGCCGGCCGGTTGCCCTGGTGCGCGTGCAGCGTCGCCCGCACCATGAGCAGGTAGCGGGTGAGGGCGCTGAGGTGCAACCGGGCCGTGGCCTGCAGGCAGCGGTCGACCTGCTCGCTCGCCTCGGTGTACCGGCCGGTCAGCACCGACTGCAGCGCCACGATGGCGTCGACGTTGTAGGCCACCGTGATCGCGCCGGCCCGGCACGCCTCGTCGTGCGCGCTGTCGAGGGAGGCGGTGCTGCCGGTGGCGAGCCAGTCGTTGCCCGCCATGCGCACGAGCGCGTAGATGTGCTGGATCGGCAGCCGGTGGGCGTCCGCAAGCGCTCGCGCCTTGTCGAAGCACGCGTTGGCCTCGTCGAGGTCCTGCTCGCGCGCGATGATCCCGAGCAGCTGCCACGCCTCGCACCCGACCATCGGCAGCCGCGCCCGTGCCGCCGCGTCCGCCGCCCGGTGCGCGAGCCGGGCCGCGGAGGAGATCCGGTCGGGGCTCGGGATGTTCAGCGTGAGGAAGGCGGAGTTCACGTCCAGCGGCGCCGTCAGCTCGTCCGGTGCGCCCGGCCCCAGCAGCGTGCGCGCGGCCCGCACCTGCTCCGCGCCGTCGGCGAACCGCCCCGCGAGGTAGGCGACGCGCGCGAGGCGGGTGTGCAGCTTGGCCCGCCGCGGCCCGTCCAGCCCGCGCAGCTCGCTGAGCGCACCGCCGAGCTGGAACGCCCTCTCGAACTCCCCGGCCTCGGCCAGCGCGGGCAGCAGCACGTCCAGCACGTCGGCCCGCGCGGCCGACTCGGTGAGCAGCCGGTGGGCCCGGTCGAGCAGCTTGACGGCGGAGCTCGTGGCGCCGTTGCCCAGCGCGCGCCGGCCGGCCTCGGCGAACAGCAGCCCCGCGTCCGCCGGTTCACCCGCGTCGAACCGCAGCTTGGCCACCAGCGGGCACCAGTCGCCGGGCAGCCCGGGGTGCAGCTCCTCGACCGCGTCCGCGGTCCGCTCCGACAACGTCCCGCGCTCCGCCGGCGTCAGCTGCGCCAGCAACGCGTCCGCCGTCAGCGGGTGCCGGAACGCGTACCAGTCCGGTGCCGGCTCGTCCGGCGTGACCAGCTGCGCCGCGACCCCCGCGTGCAGGTGGCTCAGCAGCGCCCGGTCGTCGTGCCCGGTCACCTTCTGCACCACTGACAGCGGGAACCGGTGCCCCAGCACCGCCGCCACCGACAGCACCTCGCGCCCCTGCGGCCCCAGCCGGTCCGTGCGGTGCGCGACGCTGCGCACGAACGCCGCCGGCACCGGCAGCTTCAGCTCCCCGAGCACCTGCCACCCGCGCGCGCCGGCCACGAGCAACCCGCCGCTCACCATGCCGTGCAACAGCTCCTCGACCACGAACGGGTTCCCGGCGCTGTCCGTCCACAGGCGATCGCAGAGCTCGTCCGGTACCTGCTCGCTCTCCAGGCACGCCGCCGTCATCGCCCGCACCTGCCGCCGGTCGAGCCGCTTGAGCTCCAGCTGCGACCCGGCCCCGCGCTGCACGATCTGGTGCACGAGCTCCAGCGCGTTGCCGGGGTCGTTGCGGATGGTGGCGAGCAGCAGCACCGGCTGCTCCTCCAGGTTGTCCGCCAGGTACTCGACGACCGCCAGCGTCTCCGCGTCCGCGTCGTGCAGGTCCTCCAGCACCAGCAGGCAGGGCGTCTTGCGCGCCACCGACGTCAGCAGCCGCAGCACCGCCTCCGCCAGCACGACGACGGACTCCGTGGTCGACTGCCGGTCGTGCCACTCGGGGATCAGCGTCCCCAGCACCGGCTTGTAGGGGCCCAGCGCGCTGTCGTCGGGCGGCTCGTGCCGGAACAACCCCAGCAACGCCTCCGCGATGGGCCGGAACGGCACCATCGGCCCGATCGTCGTCCCCCGCCCCTTGAGCACCCGCATGCTCTCGTCGAACGCCTGCCCCGCGGCCAGCCGGGCGAGCCGCGACTTGCCGATCCCCGCCTCTCCGGTGAGGAACACAGCGCCACCCTGCCCGCGGCGGGTGCGTTCGAGTGCCGTGGAGACGGCCTCGACCTCCCGGTCGCGGCCGACCACCTGGGGCGCTCGGGTCTGCATGGCTGGACCCTAACGTCCGCGTGGTGTGGTCCGTAACGGCTGCTCAGGCGTATTCGGCCTGGGGGAGTGGAGCAATTCCCGGTGATCAGGAAAGGACCTTTCCGCGATCACTCGCGGCCAGGCGCGGCAGGCGTCGCGTGAGCGGGTGGGCGAGGGGGTGCGGCCCTCGGAAGTTCGGCCGGAACCGGCCGTGCCCGGCCCCGGGAACGGCGCGGGGGCCGGACCCCGGACAGGGCCCGGCCCCCGCGACCCCCGGCTCAGACCACGCTCACCGTCGTGTCCGACAGCGCCGGCGTGATCGCGGCGAACGCGCCCACCGCCAGCGTCACGCCGGCCAGCGCACGCGCTCGCGCACCCGCCCGCGACCGCGGCGAGAGCTCCATCTCCCCGATCACGTGCTCGACCGGCACGGGCTGGTCGGCCGGGCGGTGCAGGGACTCGTTCATCTGGTGGACTCCTCGTTGTCGGTCGATCCGGTGTGGTGATGCGGTTCGAGCAGCAGGACGGAGGGCACCGGGAAACCCTGCCGCAGCAGACCGTGGCCGATGCCGGCGAGACCGGTCAGCAGCCCCGGCGACGGGACGCCACCGGGGGTGGCGCACTGCGGGCCGTGTTCGTCGAGCCTGCCGAGCAGCAGCGCGGTGCGCCGGGTCGCGAGGTTCGGGTGGTGGGGCGTCAGCGCCTCGACCACGCCCAGCTCGCCGTGGCACAGGCTCATGTCCCGCAACGGTTCCCGCGTGGCCAGCGCACCGGCCACGCGTTCGTCGTGCCGTGCCAGCGCCACGCCGGCCACGCCCGAGCACCAGCCGGTGTCGGCCGGGTCGGTCGTGTCGCTCTCCAGGAAGGTCCGTCCTGCCACATCAGATAACTCGTCGCCCACCGCTGCCGCGTAACGCCGCAGGGCCCATCCGATTCCCGCATGGCCGCGGGCGAACCCATTGGCGGGGCAAATCGCGGCACGTAGGACGGTCGCGTAGTGATCGGCGAGCACGAGGGAGTCAGGCGTGCCGACCGCGAGCATCGCCGCGAGGGAGCCGGCAACGCCGTCGGCGACCGTGAACGACGTGTCGGTCAGCGGCATCAGCGACACGGCCAGGGAGAGCAGCGCCGGGTCGAGCCCGAGCAGCGGCACCAGCCGGGACAGGCCGTAGCAGACACCGCCCAGGCCGTGCAGCCCGCCGCCCGCCGCCAGCACCAGCTCCGGGGACGCGGCGAACGACTCCAGCAGCGCCGGCAACGGGCGCAGCGCGGCCGAGGCGAAGTCGACGTACCGCGCGGCACCGGTCAGCGCGCCCAGCTCCGCCAGGAACAGCGCCACCCCCGTGTAGCCGTTGGTCAGGCCCGCGCCCATCGGCAGCACGGTCCAGTGCCGGTCGTCGACCAGCTCCAGGCCCAGCCAGTTCACCCGGTCCGGCCCGGTCGCCGCCTGCGCCAGGATCTGGTCGGCGATGCCGCACGCCGCCACCAGCAGCCGCGCCGGGTCCGGGTCGACCGGTGCGACGTGGCCGGAGACGGTGGCGCCGCTGCGGTGCGACACCGGGCGCGGGCGTGAGGCCAGCGAGGCGGAGATGACCCACTGCTGGTCGTGCCGGTCGACCTCGCTGAGCCCGGCGATCTTGCGTTCCACGGCGTGCAGTCCGGGCTCCGGCAGCATCCCCGGCAGCCGGAGCCCGGACCCGGTCCACAGGTCCCGCGAACCCGGCCTGCAGACGAACAACGGCACGTCGCCGCGCCAGAGTTCCACGACCTCGTGCGGCACCAGCGCGTCCAGCAGCGGGTCGTCGACCACCAGCACGCCGAACGCCATGTCCCGGTCCAGCGCGTCGCGCAGCACCGCCGGGTGCGTGGACTCGTCCAGCAGCGTCCCGTACAGACGCGTCGGGCGGGCCACGAACCGCACCTCGTCCTCGGCGCACTCCCGCACCAGCCGCAGCAGCTCGTCGCGATGGGCGGCAATCGCGTCGTAGCCCGCGCGGAAGCCCGCCAGCAGCGAGTCCTGGTAGTCGGCGGGCTCGGCGGGCACATCACCCAGCACCGGCCGGTTCAACGCCCCCGTGGACGTGCTGGGGCGCCGCACGAGGCGCATCCGGTCCGTTCCGGCGTCGGCCCAGTCCACGACGTCCAGCGGTGAGGGCACGCCCCGGTCGCCGCCCACGCCGGAGACGTCGACGATGCCGTTGTCGCCCAGCAGCATGTGCGGCAGCAGCGCGGTGCGGTGCACCGAGCGCGCCATCGCGAGCGCGGCCGGGTCGCTCGCGATGGTGAGCGTCGGGTGGAACAGCGTCTCCACGTCCACCAGCACCGGCTGGTCGCCGCACGCGATCAGGTTCTCGTAGTGCATGTCCGTGCCGTCGACGGCGTAGAGCAGCGCCAGCAGCGCCCCGAGCCGCCGGTAGAACTCCGCCACCCCGGCGACGTCCGCGCACGGCTGGTGCTCGACGTGCTCCAGCCACCCGTACCCGTCGCGCACCAGCAGCCGCGGCGAGCGGAACAGGATGCCGGTGCGCCGCGCGAACCACGCCACCTGCGCGGTGAAGTGCGCGTGCAGCTCGACCGGGCGCGGGCGGTACACCAGCCGCGCGCCCGAGGCGAACGTCAGCACCGCCACCGTCCTGCCCTGCTGGTGCGGGTCGCCCTGCCCGGTCTCGATCGTCGTCAGCGCACCGGGGTCGATCCCGCCGAACACCGTCCGCACCACGTCCGCGCGGTCGCGGGTGAACCGCGAAGACAGCTCGTGGTGTGCCGCGACCGCCTGCTCGCACGCCTGCGCGAGCATCCGCGCCAGCACCGGGTAGCGGCCGAACAACGCCGTGAGGTCCAGCGTGCGGGTGAAGGACAGGAACCGCTCCTGCGGTGTCTGACCTGCCAGCGTGCCGCGGGCCTGGTTCAGCTCCAGCACGAGCGTGCGGGCCGCGATCCGGACCAGCCGCTGGCCGAGCTGCTGCGCGAAAGCGGCGTCGAACGGCGGCGCCACCTCGGTGCGCGCGGCGTCGACCAGGGGCCGCAGCGCGTGCGCGAACGCGGCGGTCCAGCTGTCGTCGGAGGGGGCGCCGGGGCGGGACGCGGCCGTGGCGCGTTCCAGGAACTCCGCCGCTGCAGGGGTCACGAGGCCGAACCTCGCACGTGCGGGTGGAGAACACATGGGGGCCGAGTACCCAGATTCGCCCGCGACGGGAAAATGGGGGACCGGCACCCATGTTCCGAGGCGCGCGAGGTCTGAAACTCACTCGGGAGAGGGAGGAACGGACCATGAAGGAGTTCGGGGAACTACTGCGCACGCACCGCATCCACGCCGGCCTCACCCAGCAGCAGCTGGCTGACTTCGCGATGCTCAGCGTGCGGGCCATCCGGGACCTGGAATGCGGCCGCACCCGGTCGCCGCGCGCCGAGACGGTGCGCCTGCTCGCGGACGGCCTGCGGCTGGACGACACCAGCCGGGCAGATCTCCAGCAGGCGGGCGGACGGCCGGCCCGCAAGGTGTCGGTGGCGCCACCCGCGCCGTCGTCGGCGATCGTCGGCCGTGAGGCGGAGGCGGGCGCGCTGGCGGACCTGCTCGTCGGGGGCACCCGGCTGGTCACCGTCACCGGTGTCAGCGGGGTGGGCAAGACCCGGCTCGCCCTGGAGGTCGCGGGCGAGCTGCACTTCCGGCTCGGCTGGTCGGTGCTGTGGCTGCCGGCCGCGCGCATGCCGGCGATCGACGCGGGCACGGACACCCTGCTCGTCACCGACCACGTGCCCGACCCGCGGCTGCTGGAGCTGCACCCGCGGCTGCGGATCGTCGTCACCGCGCTCGCGCCCACCGGGCTGCCGGGCGAGCACGTGTTCCCGCTGGCACCGCTGGCCGACGACGCCGCGGTGCAGCTGCTCGTGACGCACGTGCGCCGGGTGCGGCCCGGGTTCCGGCCGGAGCCCGCGAACCACGCCGCGCTGATGGGGCTGGTGCACGAGCTGGACGGCCTGCCGTCGGCGCTGGAGTTCGCCGCCGGGTGGTTCATGGTGTACTCGCCGCAGCACCTGCTGGAGCGGCTGCGCACCAACCCGCTCGACCCCACCTCGGCGCACCTGCGCGACTCGCTGCGCCGCTCGTTGTCCACTCTGGACGCCGGTGAGCGCGAGGTGCTGGTGCGGATGGTCGACCGGATCGGCTGGGAGGACGAGGACGCCGTGCACGCGCTGAGCGTCCGCGGGCTGGTCCGCCGCACCGGGCCCCGGTACGAGGTGCTCAACCTCGTCCGCGCGGCGGTGCTGGAACCGGTGTCAGGACCTCAGCTGACCGGCGGCGTAACCCTGACCTGGCCCTGCTGAGCACGCGTCTGCAAGTACTGCCAACTGCGAGTTGGCAGTACTTGCAGACGCCGGATCAGGACGCTGCGGTCAGGGCGCCGGGGGTCAGGGTGCCGGGGTCAGAACGCCGCGGTCAGGCACGCGAGGCGGTCGCCGGCGGTGCCCGCCTTGCCGTGCTCGGTGCTGGTGTGCGCGGCGTGGATGACGATGGCGTTCGCCTCGCCCTTGCGGAACTCCCAGTCCACCGCCGAGCTGGCCGTGGCGGCACCCTGCGCGTCGGTCGTGAAGTCGAGCCAGATCTCGTTCTGCGCGTTGGCGTACTTCGGGTCCACGCTCGGCGTGACCGGGTCCTTCTCGTTCTGGTAGTGCGGCCCGGAGTCGGCCGGCTTGGCGCCGCACGGCTTGGTGTGCACGTGCGAGCCGTACTGGGTGTCCGGCAGCAGCCCGGACACCTTCAGCTCCACGGTCGTCCGTCCATTCGCGACGGACGACGAGGTGGAGAGCTTCGCGCCCAGCGGCACCCGTGCGACGGTGTAGGTGATGCCCTTCGGCTGGTCGCCGGACTCCGCCGGCGCGGCGAGAACGGCCTCGGCGACGGGCGTCGGTGCGGGGGACGTGGTGCTGGAAGCCCCTGTCGAGCTGGTCGAGCCGGTCGAGCCGGTGTCGGTGCCGCCCGAGCAGGCCGCGAGTCCGCCGGTGAGCAGAGCGGCACCCACGAGGGCCGCCACAGTCGTGCGCATGTTTCTCCTCAGATCAGCTGCGGTCCAGGTTCCCACCTCCTACCTGACCACGATCGGGTGACCGGCGCACGTCGGCCGGGACGAGCCGCTCGAACGCCGACGCGTAGGCGGCACAACGGTGGTAGCCGGAGTGGGTTTCCACCTCGCCGGGACCGCCGCCGGTCTCGTCCGCCCACTGGTCGACCGACGTGCCGTCCGGCCGCCCGTACCCGATGACGGGGAACCCGAGGTGGTCGGTGCGCCGCCACAGGTTCACCCACCGGTCCGCCAGCAGCACCCGCAGCGTGTCGGCCTCGTCGACCACGGGTTCCGCCCGCGGCTCGTCGTCGTCCTGCCGGTGCCACGGGTTCAGCGCCCACAGCGCGCCCCTGCGGCTGCGCGCGGTGCCGAGCACACCGGGGCCCAGCAGTTCCGGGAAGATCCGCCCGAAGTACGGCCGCAGCTGCACGCCGTACGTGAGCAGCTTGACGCGGGCGAGGTGCTTCTCCGGAAGCTGGTAGACGGCGGCGACGGCGAGCACCGCGCCGAGGCTGTGCGCGGAGAGCACGACGACCGAGCGCTCCTGCGGCGGCAGGTCCTCGTCGGGGTGCCGGTCCAGCCAGTCGCGCACGCGTTCGGCGATCTCCGGCACGGCCCGCTCCGCGTAGCAGGGCGGGGCGAACGGGTGGGCGGTGCGCGGCAGGAAGCACATCAGGTCCCACAGCAGCCCCAGCGGTCTGCGGTTGGCGAGCACCCCGGCGCCGACGAACGACCCGACCAGCGCCACCCCGGCGAGCCCGGTGTACGTGACGCCCTGCTCGAACACCCACGCCGGCACCTCCCAGTCCACCCAGGACGGTCGCGCGAACGCCACGTGCACCGCCAGCACGACCGCCGCGGTGCTCACCGCGGACAGCACGCCCACCACGACCTCGGCCCGGTGCGCGTTCGCGATCACGTGCCGCCACCGCATGACGAGCTCCTCCTGCCCGGCCGGGATCGCCAGGCTGGTGTCCCGCTCGAAGTCGGCGGGCCCGCGCACCCGCAGCCCGAGCAGCACCACCAGCACCACGACCAGGCCCGCCACCACCGCGAGCGCCGCCGTGAACGCACCGCTCGCCCACCAGGAGAACCAGGGCGCCTGCGGCACCTTCCGCAGCGGCTCCGAACCGGCCAGCCAGCCGCGCACCGTCAGCACCAGCACCGTCGCGAGCAGCAGCGACGTGGTGAGCGACAACCCCAGCAGCACACCGGGTCCGGTGCCGCCCCACGCCTCCCACTCCCGGTTGTCCCGCACCGCGTACCCGACCAGCAGCGCACCGGCCACGACGGCGACGAGTCCGAGCGGCTGCCACACCGCGGTGAGGACGAGTCCCGCGGCGAACGCCAGGCCCGCCAGCCACGGCACGCGCTTCTCCCGCTTGCGCCACGACCACCCCGACAGCGCGATGCCCAGCAGGCAGGCCGTCACCGCGGGTGGCCCCCACCGCGCCAGCCACAGCGACCGGCTGAAAGCGGGTTCGGCGTAGAGGATCGCGAACCCGTGCACCGCCAGCACCACACCGGTGGCCACCAGGAGGGCCCACGACCACAGGCCGCCCTTCTCGGTCCTGGGCGCGTCCGGGCAGTCCGCCGCCGTGTGCACGACCCGGTACGCGACGAGCGCCAGCAACACCCCGGCGAGCACCGTCGTGACCAGGAAAACCGCGGCCTGCGACCAGAGTTCCGCGCCGGTCAGCAACACCACCACGCAGAACCCGGCGGCCAGGTGCAGCCGGGTCAGCCTGCGCAGCCGCGGGCTGCCCCGCCACATCGACCTCCTGCTGAGCAGCACACCCGCCCGGAACGGCTGCCGGTCACCGGTGGCCGCCGACTCGTACCTGCTGCGGGACAACGAGGTCAGCAGCAGCAACCCGAACAGCAGCGCCACCGGCACCGCGGAGGCGGCGAGCACCCGGACGTGCTGCGCGGGGTCGCCGAGCAGGTCGAGCCACTCCGGCAGCCGGCGGCAGGTCGTGTCGGCCAACGAGCACTGGACCGCGTACAGGTCGACGACCGCCACGCCCACCGACAGCACCAGCAGCACCGTCAGGCCGAGCCCGAACAGCCGGGTGCTGGCGGCGCCGCGACCGGCGTTCCACCACGTGCCCTTCGCCGCTTCCGCTGCACTGCCCCCGGCTGCCTTCTCGGCGTCCGTCAGCTCGTCGTCCTCCGTCCACGTCCTGGGGATCTCCCGGCTCCAGTACGCGACGTTCGCGAGCCCGAACGGCAGCAGCAACGCCCACCCGATGCGCCCGGCCACGTTCGCCACCACCGACGCCACCCCGCTGCCCGGCGCACCCGGTGTGCTGCGCGCCATGCCGCCCCACGAGTAGGCCTCGCGCTCGACGTCGGCGCGGGGCCGGCCGGGGTCGTTCGCCGGCAGGTCGTCGAGCTTTTCGGCGACCGGGCGCCAGAAGCTGCCGAAGCGGTCGCCGCGGAACTGCTCGACGGCGTGCTCGGGCAGCGCCAGCACGGCGGCCGGGGGCGTGTTGTTGACCCCGTGGATGCGCAGTTCCAAGGCCCGTGGACGCATGGCAGCCTCCCTCTACTCCAGTTGTCGTCCCTGAAACTGCTCCAGTTAGCGGCCATCCGGGTGAAAAGGGTGTATCCCGGCACCTCGGGAAGCCTCTACTTGGCAAGGAGGCCCCACCATGACCGCAACCGCTCACCCGAACGTCGCGAACTCGATCGGCCTGGCCGAGTTCCTCGCCACCGCGGGCACCCTCACGCTCGCCCAGCGCAAGCTCATCGTGGACCAGGCGCTGATCCTGCTGGAGCAGAACTACGCACACCTGCCGTTGAAGGTCGCCATGCACGCGGTGAACCCGGTGCAACGGCTCAGGGTGCTCAGAGCCAGGCTCGAACGGCAGACCGACGCCACGGCCGAGCCCGAGTGGCAGTTCCACCGCGAGCTGTCGAGCACCTTCCACTCGGTGCGCGACCTGCACACCAACTACCTGCTGCCGGCCCCGTTCGCCGGCAAGATCGCGTTCCTGCCGTTCCAGCTGGAGCGCTGCTTCGACCCGGACGGCACCGAGCGCTACCTCGTGGCCCGCACGGTCGCCGGGTTCACCGGCCTGGCCGTCGGCGACGAGGTGGTGCACTGGAACGGCACCGCGATCGCGCGCGCCGTCGCGGTGAACGGCGCGATCTTCGCGGGCAGCAACACCGCCGCGAACCTCGCCCGCGGCCTGGAGTCGCTCACGTTGCGCCCCCTGGTGATCCAGCTCCCGCCGGACGAGGACTGGGTCGTCGTGACCCACCGCACCGCCGGCGGCACGAGCGAGGACGTCCGGGTGGACTGGCAGGTGACCGACAACCTGCCGCCGATGACCGACGTCGACGCGCTCTCGCCGGCCGCCGCCGCGCAGGGCGTCGACCTCGACTCCGACGAGAAGGCCCGCGCCAAGAAGTTGTTGCACGCGCCCAAGGTCGTGGCCGCCGAGGCCGCGGGCGGTGCCGTCGCGATGAGCGAGCAGGACGTGCCGACGACCCTGCCCGGCGTGTTCCGCGCCCGCCCGGTCACCACGCCGTCCGGTACGTTCGGGCACCTGCGGATCTTCACGTTCAGCGTGGACGACCCGGAGGCGTTCCTGCGGGAGTTCGTGCGGCTCGCGGCCCTGCTGCCGCAGAACGGCCTGATCGTCGACGTCCGCGACAACGGCGGCGGCCACATCTTCGCCGCGGAGTTCCTGCTGCAGACGATGACCCCGCGCCGCGTCGAGCCAGAACCCGTGCAGTTCCTCAGCACGCCGCTGAACCTGCGCATCTGCCGCCGCCACGCGGAAGACCCGACCGGGCAGATCAACCTCGGCCCGTGGTTCCCCTCGCTCGACTCCTCGACCGAGACCGGCCAGGCGTTCTCCTGCGCCCACACGATCACACCCGTCGACGGCGCGAACTCCGTTGGCCAGACCTACCACGGCCCGGTCGTGCTGGTCACCGACGCCCGCTGCTACTCCGCGACCGACATCTTCGCCGCGGGCTGGGCCGACCACGCGCTGGGCCCGATCCTCGGCGTGGACGACAACACCGGCGCGGGCGGCGCGAACGTGTGGACGCACGGCCTGCTGTCCACCCTGCTGAGCATCCCGGCGCCCGGAGACCCGGACACGCCGTACAAGCCGTTGCCCGGCAAGGCGAACATGCGCGTCTCCATCCGCCGCACCCTGCGCGTCGGCAAGCTCGCCGGCACCCCGGTGGAGGACCTGGGCGTGCGCCCGACGCACCGGCACCAGCTCACGCGCGCGGACCTGTTGCAGGGCAACGTGGACCTGCTGAACCGCGCGGCCGAGCTGCTGGCCGAGCAGCCCGTGCGCCGGCTCGGGGTGGCGGTCGCGGGCACGACCGCCTCACTGGACACCGTGAACCTCGACCGGGTGGACGTCTACGTCGACGGCCGCCCCGCCACCTCGATCGACGTGACCGACGGCGCGCACACCGTGCCGCTCACCACGTCCGGCAGCGAGGTGCGCGTCGAGGGGTTCGCGGACGGACGGCTGGTGGCCGCGCGCAAGGTCACCAGTTGATCGAACGGGCGCTTCCGGTGACGCCATGACCGGAAGCGCCCGTTTCGGCCGCGCGGTCACCGCACCGGGGCCGTGCTGTCGTCACAACCAGCCGCGCCGCATCGCCTGCACCCCCGCCTGGAACCGCGTCTGCGCCCCGCACCGGTCCATCAGCTGCCGCACCCGCCGCTGCACGGTCCGCGGCGCCAGCCCTAGCTGCCGCGCGATCGAGGAGTCGGTGAGCCCGGCGGCCAGCAGGCCCAGCAGGTTCGGGTCCACGTCGGCCGCCGCGGCGTAGATCCCGCCGGGGCTGAACGGGATGCCCTTGTCCCAGTAGAGCTCGAACGTCGAGCGCAGCACGTCCAGCAACGCCGACGGCCGGATCAGCAGCACCTCGTCGACCACGTCGCCGTTCACGACGGGCAGCACCGCCGCGTGCGTGTCGATCACCGCGAGCTTGAACGGCAGCGTCGGGGTGACGCGGGCGCGTTCGCCGGCCGCGACCAGGTCGATGATCTCCACGACGCGGCCGGGGATGTCGACGGCGGAGCGGTCGTAGACGACGCGCCACTGCACGTCGCGTTCGCGGGTCTCGTCCTCCAGCGCCACGTGCTGGCCCAGCGGCGTCACGTACGGTGGCTGGTCGAGCACGCACACCTCCTCGCGGGCGCCGCGCAGCAGGGCGTGCCACAGCTCGCGGACGGCGTCCACCCCGGACACCACCTCGACGAACGCGTTGTCGGCCTGCTCCTCGTCGCGGTTGCGCAGGTACAGCTCCATCAACGGGCCGACGTCGGCGCGCGCCCTGCGGTTGGCCTCCTCGCGCGCGGCGATCAGCGCCTCGACGGCGAGGTCGGGCGCGACGGCCTGCCACACGTCGCCGGGCAGGTGCCTGACCAGGCCGAGCTCGCGCATCCGCTCCAGCGCAGCGGGGGAGGCGCCGGTCTCCTCCGTGGTGCGGCTGCCACCCGTGACCAGCAGCTCGTAGACCGCGGAGAGCTCCGGTGCGACGCCCAAGTGTCCGAACACGGCCACATTGTGCGCCATTCGGGGTAGCGGCCCTGTCGTGAACACGCCAGTGTCGTCATTCGGACTCCGCCAGACCTGTTCTCCCCGCTGCGACCCGACTTACGGTCCTCCCCACCTCCGCAGCCGGTTCAGAACCCTGACGCCCTCAACGGCACGCGAAGGCCCTGCGTGGAAGGACCTCACGTGAACGGATTGCGACGCACGAGCGTGTGCGCCGCGGCAGTGTCCGCCGCCGTGCTCAGCGTTGTCGCCCCGTCGGCGACCGCTGCCCCCATCCAGTCCCAGCCGGACTCGACACAGGTGAACCGCCCCTTCGAGCGGCTGATCGTCGGCTACAAGCCGGGCACCGCCGAGGCCACGTCCGACACCGCCGCCTCGGACGACGTGCGGAAGAAGGGCAAGTCCGTGCACCGCCGCATGTCGAGCGGTGCCGTCGTCGTCAACCTGGGTGAGAAGACCGCCAACGCCGAGAACACCATCCAGGCGTTCAGGAACGACCCCGACGTCGCGTACGTCGAGCCGGACCTGCTGATGCAGCCGTTCGCCGACCCGAACGACACCGAGTACTCCCGGCAGTGGGACCTCTTCGAGGCCACCGCGGGCATGAACGTGCCCGGTGCGTGGGCCAGCAGCACCGGCGCGGGCGTCACCGTCGCCGTGATCGACACCGGCTACGTCGCGCACAGCGACCTGTCGGCACGGGTCGTCGCGGGCTACGACTTCGTGTCGGACTCGGCGCGCGCCCGTGACAACAACGGCCGCGACTCCAACCCGGCCGACGAGGGCGACTGGGTCGCCCGCGGCGAGTGCGGCACCGACGCCAACGGCAGCCCGGTGCCCGCCGCGGACCAGGGTTCGTCCTGGCACGGCACGCACGTCGCCGGCACCATCGCCGCGTCCACCAACAACGGCAAGGGCGTCGCGGGCATCGCCTACGACGCGAAGATCCAGCCGTTGCGCGTGCTCGCCAAGTGCGGTGGCGCCACCTCCGACATCGCCGACGCCATCACCTGGGCGTCCGGCGGCACCGTGACCGGCGTCCCGGCGAACCAGACGCCCGCCAAGGTCATCAACATGTCGCTGGGCGGTCAGTCGTCCTGCTCGACGACCTACCAGAACGCCATCAACGGCGCGATCAACCGCGGCACCACCGTCGTCGTCGCGGCCGGCAACTCGAACATGAACGTCGCGAACTTCACCCCCGCGAACTGCACCGGCGTCATCACCGTCGCCGCCACCTCGCGCGAGGGCAACAAGGCGTTCTACTCGAACTACGGCACCCGCATCGACGTGGCGGCCCCCGGCGGCGAGACCCGCCGCGGCACCGACACCCCCGGCACCATCACCACGCCGGAGAACGGCATCTGGTCCACCCTGAACGCGGGCACCACCGTTCCCGGCGCGGAGAACTACAAGCCGTACCAGGGCACCTCGATGGCCGCCCCGCACATCGCGGGCCTCGCCGCGCTGCTGGTCGCGAAGAAGCCGTCGCTGACCCCGGCCCAGGTCAAGGACCTGATCAAGGCCAACGTCCGCCCGTTGCCCGGCACCTGCTCGGGCGGCTGCGGCGCCGGCCTCGCCGACGCCACCAAGACGGTCAACGCCGTCGACTCCACGCAGCCCCCGTCGGGCGGCCTGGAGAACACCACCGACGTGGCCATCCCGGACCGCGGCACCGCCGTCACGTCCTCGATCACGTCCTCGCTGACGGGCAACGCCTCCGCCACCACCAAGGTCGGCGTGGACATCGTCCACACCTACCGCGGAGACCTGGTCGTCGACCTGGTCGCCCCGGACGGCACCGCCTACCGACTCAAGAACTCGTCCACTTCGGACAGCGCCGACAACGTGGTGGCGACCTACACGGTCAACGCCTCGTCCGAGGTCGCGGCGGGCACGTGGAAGCTGCGGGTCCAGGACGTGTACTCCGGTGACACCGGGTACATCAACTCCTGGAACCTGACCCTGCGATAGCTCCACGTGTTCGCCGAGGGCGGCGCCTCCCACCGGATTCCGGGGGGCGCCGCCCTTTCACGTGCCTGGGAGCACCGCCGCCCGCCGCGGGTAACGTCCTACCCATGGCAACACTGGTGACGTTCCACGCCCATCCCGACGACGAGTGCATCGTCACGGGAGGTGTGATGCGGAAGGCGTCCGACGAGGGCCACCGGGTCGTGCTCGTCGTCGCCACCCGCGGTGAGAGCGGCGAGGTTCCCGACTTCCTCGACGAGGGCGAGGAGCTGTGGGAGCGCCGGGTGCGGGAGACGCACGCCGCCGCCGAGCTGCTGGGGGTGCACCGCGTCGAGTTCCTGGGCTACCGCGACTCCGGGATGATGGGGGACGAGCTCAACGACCGGCCCGGTTCGTTCTGGACCGCGGACGTCGAGGAGGCGGCGCACAAGCTGGCCGCGATCCTGCGGGAGGAGGACGCGAAGGCGTTCACCACCTACGACAGCTTCGGCGGGTACGGGCACCCCGACCACATCCAGGTGCACCGGGTGGGCATGCGGGCCGCGGAGATCGCCGGCACGCCCGCCGTGTACCAGGCGATGGTGAGCGAGACGCGGTTCCGGGAGGCGATGAAGCGGTCGGGGGCGGAGGAGCCGCCGCTCATGGAGGGAGCCGTGCCGGAGTCGGAGATCACGACCGAGGTGGACGTCGCGGAGTACCTCGGGGTGAAGCGGGCCGCGATGCGGGCACACGCCTCGCAGATCCCCGAGCAGTCGTTCTTCCTGTCGCTGGACGACGAGACTTTCGCGCACGCGTTCGGCACGGAGTACTTCATCCGCGCGGGCCACGGCCCCGAAAAGACCCTCGCCCTCTAACCGCCCGCCCCCCTTGCTGCACAGGCGTCTGCAAGTACTGGTACTTGCAGACGCCTGGGAACGTGAAGGGGCGGCCCGCCACGTGCGGGCCGCCCCCTCAGCGGGTCACGCGCGGCGGCGGCGGACGACCAGGAGCGCGGCGGCACCGGCGCCCACGAGGCCCAGGCCGGACAGCAGCAGCCAGGTCGGGGACGCGCCGGTCGCGGCGAGCGGCGGCTCGGGGGTGCTGCCACCGGGGGCCGGGGCGGCGGAGGTCGTCGACGGCGGCACCTCGGCGGAGGACGAGGGCGCCTCCGTGGTGGTGGTCGTCACCGGCGGCGTCGTGGTCGTGGTGGTCGTCGGCGGGACGTACTTGACGCACGCCGTGCTTGACCGGTCGTAGGTCTTCGAGTAGCCGTGCTTGTTGTTGGGATCGTCGTGCGCGGCGACCTTGATCTTGAAGTCGTGCTTGACGTCGGCGGGGAACGTCCAGGTCTGCTTGAACGACTCGCGGAACGGCTGAGCGGGCTGCTCCTTGCCGTCGACGGTGATCGTCAAGAAGTTGTCGGCCTGGCCGTTGTACTTCGTGAGCTCGACGCTCAGGAAGGACTTGCCGGCCTTCTCGTTGCACCCGGCGTCCACGACGTCGGTGTGTGCGGAGGCAGGCGTGGCCAGCGCCACTGACGCCAGAGCCGCGGTGGCGGTCACCGCGAACGCGCCGAGAACTCGTCTTGCCAACGGAAACTCCTGCTCAGGGTTGATGCGTGGCGGGAAAACCATTCAAAACACAAATCACCCGACCGGGTGAACCGCGCCACGCTAGCAACCGACGGCAGTCGAAAGGTCACCGTCTGACAACGGTGAGGTGTCACCACGAACAAACCTTCATGTTTTCCGCTAGGGCGATGAACCCCGCCACCAGCCGCATCTGCTCCACCCCGCGCACGTCGGCGTCCAGCAGGCGCGGTGAGCAGACCACCACGGCCACCGCCTGCGCGCGGGACAGCGCCACGTTCAACCGGTTGCGCGACAGCAGGAAGTCCAGGCCGCGCGGCAGGTCCACGGTGGACGACGACGTCATCGACATCACCACGGCCGGTGCCTCCTGGCCCTGGAACCGGTCGACGGTGCCGACCCGCGTCCCGTCGAACCCCGCGTCGGCCAGCCGCCGGCGGATCACCCGCACCTGGAGGTTGTACGGCGCCACGACGAGGACGTCCGCGTCGGTCAGTTCGCGCGTCTCGCCGTTGTCCGTCCACGTGCGACCGACGAGCGACCGCACGGTGTCCACCACGGCGTCGGCCTCCTCAGCCGAGGACGTGATGTTGTGCCGGTGGTCGACCTCGCGCAGGTAGATGCCGGGTTCGACGCCCTCGATCCACCGCTGCGCCGCCACCGGGTGCGAGTGGAGCAGGCCGGAGTACGACAGCTCGGACACCGGGCGGCACACCGCGGGGTGCATCCTCCTGGTCTCCGCGAGGAAGTACCCGAGGTGGCCGGGGATGACGTCCGCCGAGCCGAGCAGGTGGCCCAGCGCGGACGCGTCCGACCCCGGCGGGTGCACTCCCTGGACGACCTGCGGCAGCTGCTGCGGGTCGCCGAGCAGCACGAGGTTGCGGGCCGCCGTTCCCACCGCCACCGCGTCCGCCAGCGCGAACTGGCCGGCCTCGTCGATGATCATCACGTCGAACGGCTGCGCCTTGATCACCGCGTTGGAGAACGTCCACGCCGTGCCGCCGACCAGGTGCCCGGCCGGGTGCTCCTCGCGCCAGCGGGCCAGCGCACCGTTGTCCTTCGGCTGGTCCCACGGCACGTCCTCCTCCGGCTTCCCCTTGGGCCGCTTGGCCATCGGCACGTCACCGGAACACGACCGCAGCACGTTCTCCACGGCCTTGTGCGACGTCGAGGTCACCGCGACCGTCTTGCCCTGGTCGACCAGGTGCGCCACGAGCTTCGTCGCGAGGTACGTCTTGCCCGCGCCGGGCGGGCCCTGCACCGCGAGCGTGCCGCCGTCGAGCTGGTCGACCGCCCTGATCACCGCCCGCACCGTGTCCTCGTCGCGCGGCAGCGGCTGCGCGGGCGGCGTGCGCAGCATCAGGTCGATGCCGGGGCTGCGCGGCAGCAACGGCAACAGCTCCACGGCCTGCTGCGCGAGCTCGGCGACCGCCTCGTCCTTCGGCTTCGCCGGCACCGGGCTGCCGGGCAGCACCGCCAGCGGCAGCTCGGTGTGCTCGGCCGCCGCGCTCTCGATCAGCACCAGCTCGTGCGGGTTGTCGTCGGACACCACGGCCGGGCGCGTGACGTTGCCGGGGTAGAGCAGCCTGACCTGCTCGCCCGCGCCGAACGGGTGCGGCCGCTCCGGGTCGATCCGCGCGCGCACCTGCCGCTTCGACGTCCGCACCCGCCCGCTCGGCGGCACCCAGTCCTCGGCCCGCAGCGTGATCGGCACCGCGCAGTTCGAGTCCGTCTCCAGGTCCGAGATCGGCGCCGCGGCCTGCCGGAAGAAGTCGCCCCACGCCGGGCTCGCCTCCCGCCGGTGGTAGCCGACGGTCGCCGCGAACAGCGCGTGGCCCTCCGCGAGCAGCGGCTCGGTCAGCGCCGCCATCCTGCGGGCCCGCTCGGCGGCCTTCTCCCGTGCCGCCTCGTCCAGCTCCTCGTCGCGCACGGCGGTCTGCACGCCGTGCTCCCGCTTCACCTTCTCCAGCAGGTCCCGCACCCCGCGCGTCGGGTTGTCGTCCGCGAGCAACGGGCGCAGCGCGGGCAGCGTGTACTCCCTTGTGGACACCCGCAGCACCCGGCGGGTCAACGCACCCAGGTCGACGCAGCGCCGCACCAGCTCGTCCACCTCGGACTCCCTGGTCGCGGTGCGCGCCGCACGCCCGGCGAGGTCGTGCGGCGTGAAGTGGTAGACCCGGCCGGTCGGCGTGCGGTCGACGAACTCCGCGAACGTGCCCTCCCAGCCCGGCGTGCGGAACGTGTCGCCCTCGACCTCCAGGAACACGTCGTCCTCCGCCGGTTCCGGCAGGGTCTGCAACGCCTCGGGGGCCACGACCTCGTAGGTGGTCACGCCGGTGCGCTCCTGCCGCACCTGCAACCGGGCCTGCGCGGCCAGCGCGGCGAAGCTCGCGGGGGACAGGGCGGGTGGCCGCTCCTCGGTCGCCGCTAGCGCATCGATTGTTTCAATGCCAACCGAAACCAGCTTCCGCCGTTGGTCGGCGCGCAGTCCGGCCACGAGCGACAGGTCACGGGCCTCCTCCCGCCCGGAGGCGCAATGACGGGCGAACCGGCACCCGGTGCAGGCCGCCCGCACGTCACCCCACGAGCGCGCCGGAGCCGGTCCCGGCTTCGCCAGCCGCGTCCGCAGACGGCTCAGCAACGGTGCGAAGTCGGCCACCCGGAACGTCGTCCGCCGGCCGTTGACCAGCAGGTGCGCGCGTTCGGCACCCAACGCCAGAGCGGCCGCCGTCAGGTTCAGCACGGCCAGGGGAGTTGCCTCAGAGCCGTCGAAGCACGGCTCGTAGCCGGTGCCGACCCGCACCAGGCTCGGCACCGCGCAGTGGAAGGCGCCGTCGAAGAAGACGGCGTTCTCGACGATCTCCGCACCCGCGCGCACGTCGGCGGCCGTGCGGGAGGCCGCGCGGTGCAGCTCCTCCGGGTCACCCCGCCGCTCCGAACGCCCCAGGAAGCTGCGGTGCTCGCACTCGAGCAGGTCGACGAGGTCCGACGGACTGGCGAGCATGACCGCCGATGCTAGCCGCCGGCACCGGCGGACCCCGGCAACGCCACCCGGCGGACACGGGCGGACGGCCCGCGTCCATCCCCGGTACGCGGCCCGTCCGCCCGCTGACTAGACGGCTGCCTCGACCAGCCTGAGCAGCGCCTCGTGGTGGGAGTTCGGGTAGTCGTGCGGCCGGAACGGCCGGGTCTGCGCCCGCACCAGAGCGGCCGCCGCGGCCAGCTCACCGGTGCGCACCTCGGTGTCGCGGTGCAGGAACGCGAAGTGCGGCTCGCGCACCTCGTCCGGCCACAGCAGCGTGTGCAGCACGAGCACACCCGCCTGCTGCCGGATCGCCGCCAGCGTGTCCTTGCCGCGCAGCCCGAACTTCACGATCGCGGCGGTCTTCGTGCGTTCCAGCGTCTCGCGCAGCAGCACGTACGAGCGCACCGACAGGTCGTCGGGCTCGACGTAGTAGCTGCGGTGCAACGAGATCGGGTCGACGTCCGCGACCGGCGCGAACTGCTGGACGTCGATGACCCCCTCCTCGGGTGCCGGCAGCTCCCGCGGGTCCACCTGCACGATGCGGCCGTCGTCGAGCTCGTAGCCGCGGCCGATGTCGTCGGGTGTCAGGTGCAGCGAGCACTCGCCGCACACCTGCTGGTGCCGCACGCGGCCGCTGTCCTCGCGGTGCACGAGGTGCACCCTGCCGCGGTGCTCGGACGCCGCGGACACCAGCCGCACCGCCATCGTCGTCATGCCGAACCGAAGTGCTCCCCGCCACACAGTCCTCATGACAAATGAGTACTCGAACAGGTGTTCAAATACCGCTATGACCTGACGAAACAGCTCGTTCGGGTGCGTCCGACGGGTACCTCGGACACGTGCGTCACCACGCCGAGGGCGCGTAGTCCTTCAGGAAGCACCCGTACAGGTCCTCGCCGGCCTCGCCGCGCACGATCGGGTCGTACACCCTGGCCGCGCCGTCGACCAGGTCCAGCGGGGCGTGGAAGCCCTCGTCGGCCAGGCGCATCTTCATCGGGTGCGGGCGCTCGTCGGTGATCCACCCGGTGTCGACGGCGGTCATCAGGATGCCGTCGGCCTGCAGCATCTCCTCGGCGCTGGTGCGCGTCAACATGTTCAGCGCTGCCTTGGCCATGTTCGTGTGCGGGTGGCCGGAACCCTTGTACACGCGGGAGAACTGGCCCTCCATGGCCGACACGTTCACCACGTACTTGCGCCGGTACGACGACTTCGCCATCGACGCGCGCAGCCGGGAGATCAGCAGGAACGGCGCCGTGGAGTTGCACAGCTGCACCTCCAGCAGCTCCACCGGGTCGACCTCGTCGACGTTCTGGATCCACGAGTTCGTCGCCGCCGTGTCCGGTACGAGACCGCCCGCGTCGATCTCCTTGCCACCCGCCATCAGCGCGAGCGTCGTGACCGAGTGCGCCTCCGGCACCGCGGTGCCGGGCAGGGCCAGCTGGCCGTGCCCGCCGAACGTGATCAGCTCGGGGCGGCGGGCGTCGCCGGTCAGCGCCTCGTGCTCGGCGGCGGCCAGCGGCGCGTAGGCGCCGGGGGAGCGGCGCACGGTCTGCGCCGCGTTGTTGATCAGGATGTCGAGCGGCCCCTGGTCGGCCACCGAGTCGGCGAGCCCGAGCACCTGGGCGGGGTCGCGCAGGTCGATGCCGACGATGCGCAGCCGGTCGATCCACTCGCCGGCGTCGGGCATCTGCGCGAACCGGCGCGCGGCGTCCTTGGGGAACCGGGTCGTGATCGTGGTGTGGGCACCGTCACGCAGCAGCCGCAGCGCGATGTACATGCCGATCTTCGCGCGGCCGCCGGTGAGCAGCGCGCGGCGGCCGGTGAGGTCCGTCCGCGCGTCGCGCTTGCCGTGGTTGAACCGGGCGCAGTCGGGGCAGAGCTGGTGGTAGAAGGCGTCGACCTCGACGAACCGCTTGCGGCAGGTGTAGCAGGACCGGGCGCGCAGCAGGGTGCCCGCGGTGGCACCGGCGGCGGTCGAGACCAGCGGCAGGCCCTGGGTCTCGTCGTCGATGCGGTCCGGTGAGCCGGTCGCGGTGAGCGAGGTCACCGCGCGGTCGTTCGCGGTGATGGCGGCCCTGCGCTCGGACTTCCGGTGCTTCTTCGCGGCCTTGAAGATCTTGGCGGTGGCCAGGCGGACGCGCACCGCGTCGTCGTGTTCCGCGGGCAGGTCCTCGACCTGTGCCAGCACGCGCAGGCAGACTTCCAGCTCTGCGGGGTCGATCGAGGTCATGAGCAGGCATTTTACGGGTGGAGAGGTGGCGGTCCGGTGACGGGTCCCGACGTGCTGGTCCTGTGGGACATCGACAACACGCTGATCTCGGCCAGGGGCTTCGGCGGGCTGATGTACCGGGAGGCGTTCCGCACCGCGTTCGGGCGGGACCTCGCCGGCCCCGTCGACCTGGGCGGACGCACCGAGCTGGACATCATCGCCGAGTGCCTGCGGCAGCACGGCATCGAGCACACGCCGGAGTCCTCCGCGCGGCTCGCGGCGGCGCTGGCCGGCTGCTTCGAGGCCCGTCGCGGCGACCTGACCGGGCACGGCGAGGTGCTGCCGGGCGCGCGGGAGGCGCTGGAGGCGTTCGCCGCCGACCCGCGGGTGCACCAGGGCGTGCTGACGGCCAACCTGGGCAGCGTCGCGCGGGTGAAGCTGGAGGAGTTCGGGCTCGCGCACCTGGTCGACTGGGACGTCAGCGCCTATGGCGACGATCACGCCGACCGGGCCGAGCTGGTGGCGTTCGCCCGCGACCGGGCCCGGCACGTCCGCCGGTTCGCCGACGACGAGGTCGTGCTGATCGGCGACACGCCGCACGACGTGCGCGCCGCGCTGGACTCGGGGGTGCGGCTCGTCGCGGTCGCCACCGGGCGCAGCACCGCCGCGCAGCTCGCCGCGGCCGGTGCCACGACCGTGCTCGACGACCTGAGCGACCTCGACCGGGTGCGCCGGCACGTGTGGTCCGGCCTGGACGGGGGAACCCGCACCGCATGAACCCCGAAGTGCCTGAAGCCGACAGCGCCGAACAGCAGCAGGACGTGGTGCCCCAGGAGCCGGTCGAGCCGGCGCCGCTCGACGCCGAGCGCGAGGTCCCGCTCGACGAGGACGTCTGAACGGCCCTGGTCCGCGGTCGATCACGACGTTATGGTGCGCGGCATGCCCAATGCAGGCGGCCCGACGGTCACCCGGCTGTCCCAGCCGGACGCCGACATAAGGCCCCGTTCCCTCGGTCTGCCCCGAGGCCGCGCGGTGATCCCCGTGTTCGGCTCCACAGCGGACATCGAGACGGATCTCGCCGCGAAGCTGTTGCCGGTGCTCAGATCCGTGGTGGTGATCGCGGCGCGCAACGGCGCCGTGTTCGTCACCGAAGGCACCGACAGGGGTGTGGTCCACCTGCTGGGCCTGGCCCTGCAGGCCTGTGAGGGGCGCTGGCCCGTCGTGGTCGGCGTCGCACCCTCCAGCAAGGTGCACGACCGCACCGAGACCCCCACCGGTGACCAGGTCGCGCTGGAACCCAACCACGGCGTCGCCGTCGTCGTCCCCGGTTCGGAGTGGACGGACGCCACACCGGTGCTGTTCCGCGTGGTGGACGCGATCCGCGGCAAGAAGGCCACCGTCGCGCTCGTCGTCGGCGGCGAGAGCGAGCAGGAGGTCGTCGAGCACCTCAGCGGCGACCACCCGCTGCTCGTCGTCGCGGGCACCGGCGGGCTGGCCGACCGGATCGCGACCGGTGACCTGACCGGCGACCTCGCCGTGCTGGTGCGCAGCGGCAAGGTCTCCGTCGTCCACGCCGACGAGGGACCCGGCAAGGTCGTCACCGCACTGGAACGGTTGCTGGGCGAGGAGAAGCCCGTCATGCCGCCGCGGATCTGGCCGCGGGTCCGCTACCGGGCACCGGAACCGCGCCCGCTCGTCGACCCCGGTTTCGTGGTCGCCTACCCGCTGCTCGCCGACGCCATCCACGACGCGAACCAGGTCGTGGCGCCGGTGTTCCACGAGCTCGACGCGGAGGCGGAGTCCGAGCAGAACCGGTACCGGCTGCTCGCGGTCCTCGCGATCGCCGGCGGGCTCACGACCACGGTGTTCGGCGCGCTGCAGACGTGGCTGAACGAGACGCCGTGGCCCGGTGTGCTCGTGGTCGCCGGTGGCGCGTTCGCCGCGGCGATCACGATCGTGGCGCGCAAGCGGGAGTCGCTCGACAGGTACCTGACCGCCCGTGCCCGCGCGGAACGGTTGCGGGCGCTGTACTTCGCCCACCTCGCCGCTCCCGCTCCCGGCACGCAGGAGGAGCGGCAGGACCGGGTGGCGGACCTGGAGGCCGCGGTCAGCGACCGCAAGCACGAGGTGGTGCGGACATGAGCGACGAGCAGCGCCAGGCCCAGTTCGTCGAGGCGTACCTGCGGCACCGGTTCTCCGACCGCCTCGACCACTTCGAACGCGGTCGCAGGCGGTACTCCAGCGCTCGCACGTGGACGGTGGCGATCGCCGCCGCGCTGTTCATCGCGGCCGCCGCGGCGGCCGCGGCCGGGATGGCGGACGGACCGCGCCGCGCGGTGTGGGGCTTCGCGGCCACAACCCTTGCGGCACTTGCCACCGCGGTCACCGCGTACGAGGCGACGTTCGGCTTCCGCCGGCTGGCGCGGGAGAACGCCGCGGCATCCGTTGCGCTGCAACGGCTCGCCGTGGACGGTCCCACGCCCGACGACGTGGACGACGAGCGCCTCGTCGCATTCGTGACCGAAGTGGAGTCCGTGCTCAGGTACGGGCGCTGATTCCCGGTAATTGATCAAAAACAGCCGCGGAAAGCGTTTTCGCGTTTTGCACGCTCCGTGGACGATCGATTACGGAAAGCACTAGTTCTGGTGTTTCGGTGATCCCGTTGTCATGATGACCACATCCCCCGATGCGGAAGCAGGCACGACATGACTTGGGCGCGTACCCCTTTGGCTGAGCCTGACACCGGCACCTTCGCCGAGGCCAAGGCTGCGGAGAAGGAGCACAGCACGATCCAGAACAGCAAGGCCGCGCGCACCGTGGCGTGTCACGCGACCGACGCCCTGGACTGCGCCGACCTGCTCGAGATGCTCGGCCTGTCGGCCGTGGAGGGCAAGGCGCGGGTGTAGCCCCGCGACTGGATCCACCACTCGGCGACCAGCAGGTTCACCACGAACGACAGCCAGTTCGCGGTGGCGAAGACCAGCAGCCCGTCCGCCTCGGGCAGCAGGCCGCCGAGCAGCAGTCCCCACAGCCTGCCGGTCACGGCGGCGCCCGTCAGCGCGAACCCGCGGATCATCCAGATGCGGTGAGCGCCGAACTGGCGCCGCCGTGCCGTCCGCAGGCCCAGGACGGCGCTCGCGAACCACAGGACGGACAGCAGCGCCAGCGGCCCCGAGGACGCCAGCCCGTAGAACGACAGCTGCGCGCACACGACGCCCAGCAACGACGACGGCAGGACCGCGCCGAAGTACACGCGGCCCAGCACCCGGTGCACCCGCGGGTGCCTGGCCCGCAGCCGCGGCCAGAACTGCGAGACGCCCGCGAGGACCGCGACCGTTCCGGTGAAGATGTGCGCGACAAGCAGGCCGTAATGCACCGGCCCGTGCAGTTCCGGCCGCGCCTGCGCCACGTCCAGGGTGACGTAGGCGCTCGCGGCGAACGCCGTGATGCCCACCGCGACCAGTCCCGACACCGCCAACCAGGCGGTGTACCCCCACGAAGTTTTCATGACCGTGAGCCTGTCAACGACGTCACCCGTTCGCCCTGGTGCGCGCCCCCGAGCGAGCAGTGGGGACGGCCCTACTGGGATGATGCGGCTCATGCGGACGGTGGAGATCTCGGAAGAGCCGATCAGGCTAGGGCAGTTCCTCAAGCTGGCCCAGCTCGCGGACGACGGCGCGCACGCGAAGGAGCTCATCGAGGACGGAGAGGTCCACGTCAACGGTGCCGTGGAGCTGCGCAGGGGTGCGCAGCTGCGCGCGGGTGACGTGGTGGTGGTCGGCCGGGAAGAGGTGCGCATTTCCGTTCGGCCGTAGGTGATTGCTCCGTTCGGCGGTAATACAACGCTCAAAACAGGTCGAAGCACCAGAGTCTGAAGACCTTTTTCCGACCATCGGCTCATACCGCGCGTGACATTTGTGTCCGTTGTGGACTTCGCCAATCGTCTTGTGGCTGCTCGGTTTCCAGATGGTGAGACGCACGTCACGTCCGCCATTCGGGCGCGGAGGAAACTTTTTTCCACAGCCTGTAACGCGGACGCCGGAGCGGGCGAATCACGGTTTGCAAGCTCCGGGATTTCCGGCACCGCCCTGTGGGAGGGGCTGTGCGGTCTGCGCGGAGCACCAAAGGTCCTCGGGGTGACCTGCGCACCTGCACGTCCGGAATCACCGCTGAGCCGGGGAGATCACAACGATGAGTGAGCAGGTCCGCTCTGCCCGTGACGCTGTGCACGGGCGGGGCTCGACGCTCAGTCCTGAACGCAGCCACGAACACAGACAGACGCACCCGCCGATCGCACGGTGGGAGACGCGCTACCGCTACGCCGTCATCACGGCCGACGTGCTGACGACGGTGCTGGTCGTCGTGGCGGTGGGCGCCGTCATGCACTCGCGGCACGCCGCCTTCGGCCCGCTTTCCCTTGCCCTGCTGGACATACTCACAGTAGTCGTCGTGGTCGGCTCGCTCACCCTCAACCGGGTCTGGACGCCGGCCGTGCTCGGTCAGGGGGCCGAGGAGTTCCGGCGACTCGGCCGGGGCTTGTTCGGGGCGGTGGTCGCACTCGGTCTGGGTGCGCTCGCCGTCGACATCCCCGGCGCCCGCCTGTGGGTGTTCGTCGTGGTGCCCGCCATCGCCCTGGTGGCCTTCCCCCTGCGCTACCTCCTGCGCCGGCCGCTGCACAGCGGTCGCGGTGAAGGCAGGTTCATGCTCTCCGTCCTGGCCGCGGGCAACCTGGAAACGGTCGAGGACCTCATCCACCGCACCCGCCGCATGGCCCACCTGGGCTGGCGCGTGGACGCGGTCTGCACGCTCGACGGCCGCGGCCGCGTCGGTCCCGACGTCGACGGCGTGCCCGTCGTGGGCCAGCTGCGCGAGCTCGCCGACCAGGTCCGCCGCGGCGGCTACCGCATCGTCGCCGTCACCCCCGACGCCTACTGGACTCCGCGCAGGCTGCAGCAGCTCGCCTGGGCGCTGGAGGGTTCCGGCACCGAGATGGTCGTCTCGCCGGGCCTGATGGAGGTCGCCGGTCCTCGCCTGCACATGAGCGCCGTGCTCGGCATGCCGCTGCTCCGGGTGAGCGAACCGGCGCTGACCGGGTTCCGCCGCCTCGTCAAGGGCGTCGTCGACAAGGTCGGCGCGTTCCTCCTGCTGCTCCTGCTCGCACCGCTGATGTTCGCGGTCGCGGCGTTCGTGATGATCGACAGCCGCGGTCCGGTGTTCTACCGCCAGAAGCGCGTCGGCAAGGACGGCGTCCCGTTCACGATCATCAAGTTCCGCACGATGGTCACCGACGCCGACGCGTTGCGCACCAGGCTCGCCGCGGCCAACGAGGGCCACGGACTGCTGTTCAAGATGAAGAAGGACCCGCGCATCACCAAGGTGGGCTCGTTCCTGCGGCGCTACTCGATCGACGAGCTGCCGCAGCTGCTCAACGTGCTCACCGGCGCCATGTCGCTGGTCGGCCCCCGCCCGCCGTTGCCGGAGGAGAGCGCGAGGTACTCCTCCGACGTGCGGCGCCGGCTGCTCGTCAAGCCGGGGCTGACCGGGCTGTGGCAGGTGAGCGGGCGCAGCGACCTCTCCTGGGAGGAGTCGGTGCGGTTGGACCTGCGCTACGTCGAGGACTGGTCCCTCGCCCTGGACGCGGTGATCCTGTGGAAGACGTTCCGGGCCGTCTTCGGCGGCCACGGCGCGTACTGAGGTGCCCAAGGCCTCCAGGGGGAGGGGAGTGGATCGGTCTGGAACAACGACGAGCCGGAGGAGAACGATGTTTCGGCGAACGCTGGCGATCACGACGATCGCCGGACTGCTCGGCGCCGCTGCGGCGGTGCCGGCCACGGCGGCCCCGCCCGAGGTGGAACTGACCTCGAGCGCGGCCGTGGTGCGACCGGGCGAGCAGTTCACGGTGACGGTGAAGCTCACCAACATCAACGGTTTCACGGTCCTGCAGCCCTCTGCCAGGTTGTTCGGCGCCCCGCGGGCCATCGCGGAGTACACGACCCTGGTGGGCTGCACCGGTGCGGCCAGCTGCACGACGCTGACCGGACCCAGTGGCCCGACGGGCTACCGCGCGGCACTGGCCGAGGCGCTCGGCGGCTACCAGTCCGCGACCGTCACGTTCACCCTCGCGGTGAAGCAGGACGCGGTCGGCGGTACCGGCACGCTCCAGGCGCAGCTGTCCGGCAGCAACTACGCGACGTTCCCCGTGGACGGTCCACAGTTGACCGTCCACACGGAAGCGGACCTGCAGGTGGCCAAGGTCACCGGTACGCCCCGGCTCGGAATCCTGGTGCCGCGCATCGACTTCACCGTCGACGTGACCAACCACGGCCCGAACGCGTTGCTCAGCGGCGTGGTGACCACGACGTTGCCGCCGGGCATCACCGGGGTGAACGGCACGTGCACCGCCAGTGGCAACACGGTGGCCTGCCCGGTGCCGCGCCTCGAACCCGGTGCGAGCACGAAGCTCGCGTTCTCGGTCCCGGTGCGGCTGCTGAACATCGGGCTGGACTACGAGTTCCGCGCGGCCCGCACTGGTTCGGACCCGATCGACCCGAACACGGGCAATGACGCCGCGAGTACACAGTGCACAGTCGTCAGCCTGGTCCTGGTCAGCTGCCGGTAGTTGATCGCTCCCCGTCAATGCGTTGTGACACAAGTGATTCCGCTGATCGGACTAATCGCGACCGTTGGGCCGCTCAGCGGAATTCCTTGTAACGAACGCAGGTATCGTCCCGAAGTTCACTGTGGAGAGTCGCCCTGGGCTGGTGGGAGAGCCGGTTGGAGGTGCGGCGGCGGTGTGCTCGTGGCAACCATCGTCTGGGGCAGCAAGCAGGAAGAAGAGGTAGACGCCCATGTCCTTGTCCGATCCCAGGAGTCGCCTGAGATCAATGGGTGCGAAAGTGACAGCCGCAGCGGTGCTGGCCACCGCTGTGGTCGTGCCGGCCGTGGTGCTCGCCCCGGCCGCGCAGGCAGCGCCGTGCGACGCACCGGTGGTGAACAAGGTCGCGTGCGAGAACACCAGGACCGGTGACGCGAACTGGTCGCTCAACTCGCTCGACGACTCGATCGTCGGCTACACGACCGACATCAGCTCGACTCCTGGCGGACAGGTCAAGTTCAAGGTCAAGACGGACGCGTTGTCCTACCGGATCGACATCTTCCGCCTCGGCTACTACGGCGGTGCCGGCGCCCGCCTGGTCAAGCAGCTCGACCGCACCACCCCGCAGAGCCAGCCGGTCGACTGCCTGCCCGACTCGGCCGTCGCGCTGGTCGACTGCGGCAACTGGGCCGTCTCCCTCACCTGGGACGTGCCCTCCGACACCGTGTCCGGCCTCTACTACGCCGTGCTGCACCGCAACGACACCGGCGGTGAGAACGAGATCGCGTTCGTCATCCGCGACGACTCCAGCCGGTCGAAGATCTTCTTCCAGACCTCCGACGCCACCTGGCACGCCTACAACCGCTACGGCGGCAACAGCCTCTACTACGGCTCCGGTCCCGGTGACGGCGGCTCGGCCTACGCGGTGAGCTACAACCGCCCGATCGCGAACACCGGTGACGAGAACTTCATCTTCAACGCCGAGGTGCCGATGCTGACCTGGCTGGAGAAGAACGGCTACGACGTCAGCTACACCACGAACGCCGACACCGCTCGCCGCGGCAACCTGATCCTCAACCACAAGGTGTTCATGGCCGTCGGCCACGACGAGTACTGGTCGAGGGAACAGCGCACCGCCGTGGAGAACGCACGGGCCGCCGGCGTGCACCTCGCGTTCATGACCGGCAACGAGGTCTTCTGGAAGCACCGCTGGGCCCCCAGCCTCGGCTCCTCGCCGACGGACTGGCGGACCGTGGTGACCTACAAGGAGACCAAGGCCAGCGCCAAGATCGACCCGAGCCCGGAGTGGACCGGCACCTGGCGCGACCCGCGGTTCACCACCTCGCCCAACGGCGCGAACCCGGAGAACGCCCTGCTGGGCCAGATCTTCACGGTCAACGGCCGCCGCGACGACTCCCTGGTCGTCCCCGCCGCCTACGGCAAGATGCGGCTGTGGCGCAACACCCCGCTCGCGTCCATGACGACCGGCGCCTACTCCTTCAAGCCGGGCACCCTGGGCTACGAGTGGGACTCCGTCGAGGACAACGGCTTCCAGCCGCCGGGCGTGGCGCAGCTGTCGCGCACGACGGTGACGATGGACGGCCAGTACGTCCTGCAGAACCACGGTGACCTCTACAGGAGCGGCACGAAGACGCACGCGTTGACGCTGTACAGGCACTCCTCCGGCGCGCTGGTCTTCGGCGCGGGCACCGTGCAGTGGGCGTGGGGCCTGGAGGACGAGCACGCGTTCCGCACCGACGAGCCGACCTCGGACGTCCGGATCAAGCAGGCGACGGTGAACCTGCTGGCGGACATGGGCGTCCAGCCCACCACGCTGGAGCCGAACCTCTTCGCCACGACCGCGAGCACCGACACCGCACCGCCGTCGGTCGCGTTCGGCACCACGAACTCGCCGACCGTCGGCACCGGCTACACGTTCAACGGCACCGTGATCGACTCGTCGGGCCGCGTCGCCGGCGTCGAGGTCTCGGTCGACAACGGCGCCACCTGGCACCCGGCCAACTGGACCGCGGGCACGGCGTCGTGGAACTACACGCACACCTTCTCGGCCGCCGGTCCCAAGACGCTGAAGGTCCGCGCGGTCGACGACTCCGCGAACCTCTCGGCCGCGGTGAGCCGCGACGTCACCGTGCTCGCCCGCGACTGCCCGTGCACCATCTGGACGGAGAACGCCACCCCGGCGGTGCCGTCGACCAACGACGGCGGCGCGATCGAGCTCGGCGTGAAGTTCCAGTCCAGCGTGAACGGGTACGTCCGCGGTGTCCGGTTCTACAAGGGCACCGGCAACACCGGCGTGCACACCGGCTCGCTGTGGTCGGCCGGCGGTGAGCGGCTGGCCACCGGCACGTTCGGCGCGGAGACGGCGACCGGCTGGCAGACGCTGACGTTCCCGACCGCCGTGCAGGTCTCGGCGAACACCACCTACGTCGCGTCGTACTTCGCGCCCAACGGCCGCTACGCCGGTGACGCCGACTACTTCACGAGCGCGGCGGTGGGCCTGGAACCGCTGTCGGCGGCCAAGGGCGTCTCCGGCAACCCGAACGGCGTGTTCCGCGGCGGGTCGTCCGGCTTCCCGACCGACAGCTACCGCAACGCCAACTACTGGGTCGACCCGATCTTCGCGCTCGACCCCGGTCCGGACACCCGCGCCCCCGGCACGCTGTCCACGGACCCGCTGAACCAGCAGGGCAGCGTCTCGCTGACCCCGGCGGTCAGCATCACCTTCGACGAGCCGGTGACGCCGAGCTCGGCGCAGATCCTCGTCAACGGCCCCAACGGCGGTGTGTCCGGCACGATCTCGGTGGCGGCCAACAGCATGAAGGCCACCTTCACGCCGAACAACCCGCTGTTGCCGGGCACGACCTACGACGTGTCCGGGAAGGCGACCGACCTGTCCGGCAACACGCCGAGCCCGACGCTGTGGTCCTTCACCACCGGTACCCCGCGCGGCGCCACGTGCCCGTGCACGGTGTGGGACGACTTCGCGGCGCCCGCCGTCAACGCGGTGAGCGACACGGGCGCGGTCGAGGTGGGCACCAAGATCCGCTTCGACGGCCGCGGCCAGGTGCTGGGCGTCCGGTTCTACAAGGGCTTCGGCAACTCCGGCACGCACACCGGTTCGCTGTGGTCCTCGAGCGGGCAGCGGCTCGCGACCGGCACGTTCAACGGCGAGACGGCGAGCGGCTGGCAGACGCTGACGTTCGACCAGCCCGTCGACGTGCAGGCGAACACCACCTACGTGGTGTCCTACTACGCGCCGAACGGCCGCTACTCCGCCACCAACGGCAGCTTCAACTCCAGCCACGACTACTACTCGCTGCACGCGCTGAAGTCCGGTGTGGACGGCCCGAACGGCGTGTACCGCTACGGCACCGGCGGTGGTTTCCCCACCGGCACGTACAACTCGACGAACTACTGGGTCGACGTGATCTGGCGCAACGGCGCGAACGGCGACAGCACGCCGCCGATCCTGACCGCCAGGACGCCCGCGCCGGGAGCCACCGGTGTCGCGCTGAACACCACCGTCACCGCCACCTTCAACGAGCCGGTCGACGTGGCGTCGGCGCAGCTCTCGCTCAAGGACCCCGGTGGGGCCGGCACCTCCGGCGCGTTCGCCGTCTCCGGTGACGGCAAGACGGTGACCTGGACGCCGGACGCCCCGCTCGCACCGGGTACGCAGTACGCGGCCGAGCTGCGGATCCTGGACGTCAACGGCAACGCCACGACCAGCCCGGCCACGTGGTCGTTCACGACGACCTCAGCCGCGACCTGCCCGTGCTCGTTGTTCAGCGCCGCCGCCCTGCCCGCGGTGACGTCGTCCAACGACAACAACGCCTACGAGCTGGGCGTGCGGTTCACCGCGGCGGTCAACGGCCAGGTGGCCGGCGTCAAGTTCTACAAGGGCGCGGGCAACACCGGCACGCACACCGGGTCGCTGTGGGCGTCGAACGGCACCAGCCTCGCGACGGGCACGTTCGTGAACGAGACGGCGACCGGCTGGCAGACGCTCGTGTTCGACACCCCGGTGCCGATCACCGCCGGCCAGACGTACGTGGCCTCGTACACGACGACCGTCGGCCGCTACTCCGCCGACGCCGGGTACTTCAACCGGTCGGCGGTCAGCAGTCCGCCGCTGGCCGCGGCAGCATCTCCGAACGGTGTGTTCCGCGGTGGCACGGGCTTCCCCGGTGACACCTTCGGCGGTGCGAACTACTGGGTGGACGTCGTGTTCACCCCGGGAAGCTGACACAGGAGTTGATCTGAGTGACGCCACGACCGCTGGTCGTGCTGTTCTCGGGAGTGACGTGGGACGGCGTTCGGGGTTCCGAACGCCAGCTCACCGAAGCTCTCACGGCCCACGCGGACGTGCTGTGGGTGGACCCGCCGGTCTCACCCGTGACGCCCCAGCGGTACCGGGGCATCGGCAGCACCCGCCGGTCGTGGCGTCCCTCCGTGCGCGAGGCCCTCCCCGGCGTCACGCGCCTGACCCCGATCGCGCTGCCGGGCCTCACCAGGCCCGGCATCCGCGCGACCACGTGGCCGCTGGTGCGGGCCCAGGTGAAGCAGCACCTCCCGCGCAGGCCGCACGCCGTCATCGCGTGCTCCTTCGACGACGTGCTCGGCCGCTGGGACGCGCTGAACGTGTTGTACGGCACCGACGACTGGGTCTCCGGTGCCGCGTTGATGAACCAGGACGCGTCCCGGCTGCGCGCGCAGGAGAAGGCGGCACTGGCCCGCACGGACGTGGTGCTCGCGGTGACACCGGAGCTGGCCGCGCGCTGGCGTGAGCTCGGCGCGGACCCCGTGGTCGTGCCGAACGGCTGCGACACGGCGGCCTACCGCGGCATCGAGTCCGTCGTCCCCGCCGGCCTGCCCGACGGGTTCCCGGACGAGGTCGCCGGTGTGGTCGGGCAGCTGACCGACCGGATCGACATCCGGTACCTCGAAGCCGTGGCGGACACCGGGATCGGGCTGCTGCTCGTCGGACCGCGCGACCCGGCGTGGGAGCCGGAGCGGTTCCCCGCCCTCGTCGCCCGCCCGAACGTGCACCACCCCGGCGCGGTCCCGTTCGCCGAGCTGCCGAAGTGGTTGCGGCGCATGGACGTCGGGCTCACCACGTACGCGGACACGGCGTTCAACCGCGCCTCGTTCCCGTTGAAGACGCTGGAGTACCTCGCTGCCGGGCGCGCTGTCGTCGGCAGCGCACTGCCCGCGACGCTCCGGCTCGCTGCCGAGTCGCCCGACGTGGTGGCGGTGGGGGACCCGGTCGAGCTCGCCCGCGCGGTGCTGACCGCGCTCAGGGCGCCGCAGGACCCCGCGCGCCGGCAGCGCTTCGCCGAGCAGCACTCGTGGCAGGCCCGCGCGGCGGTGGTGGCAGGCGCCATCGGCCTGCGCGTCGCGGAAGGTTCCCGGCAGAGGTGAGCATGCGGGTCGTCGTCTACCCCCACAGCATGGAGCTCGGGGGCTCCCAGCTGAACGCGCTCCAGCTCGCCGCGGCCGTGCGCGACCGCGGGCACGAGGTGGTCGTGGTGTCCGAACCGGGGGAGCTGGTGCCGCTGGTCGCCGCGCACGGCCTGGAGCACGTCGAGATCCCGTTGCGGCGCAAGCGCCCCGACCGCCGGGTGGTCTCGACGATCAACCGGCTGGTGCGCTCGCGCGGCATCGACGTCGTGCACGGCTACGAGTGGCCGCCCGCGTTCGAGGCCCTGTACGGCGCCGGGATCCGCCGCACGGCCGCGCCGATCGCGACCGTGATGTCGATGTCGGTGGTGCCGTTCTTCCCGCGCTCGATCCCGTTGATCGTGGGCACCGAGCAGATCCGCCAGGAGGCCGTGGCCGCCGGGCACCACCGCGTGACGCTGCTGGAGCCGCCCGTCGACACCGACGGCGACCACCCGGGGTTCGCCGACGGCGGGTTCCGCGCCCGGCACGGGCTCACCGACGCGCCGCTGGTCGTGGCGGTGTCGCGGCTCGTGCCGGACCTGAAGCTGCCGGGCCTGCTGGCCGCGTGCGACGCGGTGGCGGAGCTCGACGACGCCCAGCTGGCCATCGTCGGCGACGGTCCGGCGCGGTCCGAGATCGCCGAACGCGCGGAGAAGGCCAACGCGCGCGCGGGCCGTCGTGCGGTCGTGTTGACCGGTCAGCTCGCCGACCCCCGGCCCGCGTACGCCGCCGCCGACATCGCGGCCGGCATGGGCGGCTCTGCGCTGCGCGCGCTGTCGTTCGGCAAGCCGTTGGTGGTGCTGGGGCTCGACGGGTTCAGCGAGCTGGTCACCGAGGAGAGCCTGCCGGGGTTCCTGTCGGGCGGCTGGTGGGGTTTCGGCGGGGACGGGGTGCCGTCGCTGACGGCTGCTCTGCGGCGGCTCGTCGAGTCACCGCGGCTGCGCGCCGAGCTGGGGGAGTTCGGGCGCAAGCTCGTGGTCGACCGGTTCAGCCTGCGCCGTGCCGCCGAGCTGCAGGAGCAGGAGTACGAGATCGCCGCGCGCACGGCCGGCACCGACCTGCTGGACGTCGTGCGCTCCACGAGCGGTCTGGCGGCGTACAAGGTGCGCCGCAAGGTCGAACGGTTGCGCGGCCGCGTCGCCGTGGACGACGCCAACGCGGCCGCGACCCGCCGCTGACCGGACCGCGGGCTACCCCCAGGTGAGCGGGTCCAGGTGGAGGTAGAACCGTTGCCGGTCGACATCGAGCGCGATGCCGTAGCCATCGGCGAAGGCGTCGTCGGCGGCGATGGCCTGGTCCTCGTCCTCCCACGTCTCCCTGGCGTTGGCGAGCAGCAGGGCGATGTCGGCGTACCGGTCTGCCCGGCCGAGGCGTCCGAGGTCGATGAAGCCCGCGACGCCGGCCGTGCCGGGGTCGAGGATGATGTTGGGCAGGCACAGGTCGCCGTGGCAGACGACGGTGTCGGCGGCTTCCTGCTCAAGGCGGCGGTCGACCTGCACGGCAAGCCTCGCGAGCAGCTCTGCGGGAGCCGCCTGCTGCTGCTCGACCGGCAAGAACTCCGGGTTGACCGCACCCCGCGCGACGACGTCCCGGGCGACGGCGAACATCTGCCCCAGGTCCCGGGTGAACGGGCAGTCGCCTGCGGGCAACGCGTGCAACCCGCGCACGGCCTCCGCGATGGACGGCCACGCCCGCCGAAGCGCGTCGGCCGGCATGCTGTCGGCGGGCACCCCGCGGACAGCGCTGGTCACCAGGCAGGCGGCGTCGGCGTCGGCGACCCATTCGAGCACCACCGGGCCCGGGACACCGCTGCTGCTGAGCCAGTCGACCCGGTCCCGTTCCCGTGCCAGGAGGTCCTGCTGCTCTGCGGGTACGCACTTGGCGTACCGCGAGCCGTCGGCACTGCGCAGGACACGAGCGCCCGACTCCCCACCCGTGACGGGCTCCCACGTGCCGGGAAGCCGCCGGACGAGCAGGGACTCCCACTCGGGAACCGGTGACCTCCCAGCCATGAAGATCATCCTAGCCAGCGCCCTCCACCGGATTACCGCGCGCAACGCGGTCGGGAGCGGTCAGCCGAGGTGTTTGACGAGGTTGCGCAGCGGCCACACGACGGCCAGGTGGACGGCACCGCCGAGGCCCGCGCCGAGCAGCAGCTGGAGGACCGACGGTTCGGTGAGCCACCGGACGACCAGCACCACCGCGGCCAGCAGCGCGCAGCCGAGCGCCGGCCGTGCGACCGCCGCGAGCAGCACGCGCAGGCGCACGCCGGTGCGGGTCACGGCGAGCGTGTACGCGGGCAGCACCAGGAACACCGCGATCAGCGCGTGCATCGCCGACACCCCGCGGATGCCGTCCCACATCGCCCCCAGCGGCAGCAGCGCGACCAGCACCACGAGCCAGCCCGCCTGCAACCACATCGTGCGGGAGGGCAGGTTCAGCGCGACGAGGTAGTCGTAGGCGAGCTCGGTGACCACCCGCACGATCGCGAGCACCACCAGGAACTGCAACGCGGCGGCCGACCCGGCCCAGTTGTGCCCGTACAGCGTCGTCACCGTCGGCAGCGCCAGCAGGCCCAGCAGCGCGCACACCGGCAACGCGCCGGCCATCAGCAGCGTCGTGAACCTGGCCAGCAGCGCCTCGCGTTCGGCCGGCGAGTCCTGCACGCGGGCGAACGCGGCCAGCGACACCCGGCGGATCACCACCGAGAACATGTTCACCGGCCAGCTCGACAGGTTGAACGCCTGCAGGTACAGGCCCAGCGCCACCGCGCCGAGCAGCGAGCCGGTGATCACGAAGTGCACGTTCAGCATCGCGAACACGAGCAGGCTCGCCCCGGCCAGCGGCAGGCCGAACGTCATCAGCTCACGGGCCTGCCTGCGGTCGAAACCGGGCTTCGGCCACAGCGCGACGAGCCGGAACAACAGGATGGCCGACAGCGCGTTGCCGACGAGCCTGCCCCACGCGAGGCTCCACGCCCCGTGGTCGGCCAGCGCCAGCGCCACGGTCACCCCGGTCGTGAGCACCAGGTTCGACATGTCGACCGCGAGCCGGGCGCCCTGGCGGAACTCGCGGTTGGTGAACTGCGTGGCCGCGGCCGTCGCGCCGTCGATCAGCACCGACAGGCACAGCAGCCGCACCACACCGGTCGCGTCGGGTGCCCCCAGCGCCTCGGAGAACGCGGGCGCGGCGAACCAGCACAGGGCGTAGAGCAGGCCGCTGGACGCGATGGAGATCGTCGTGACGGTCGGCGCGATCTCCCTCGGGTCGCCGGGCCAGCGCACCAGTGCCAGGCTGACGCCGAGCTCGTTGATCGCGAGCAGAGCCCCGAGAGCGACCAGCGCGACCGCGAAGACACCGAAGTCCTCCGGCACGAGAACCCGCGCGAGGAGGATTCCTGTGAGCAGCGTTCCAATTTTGCCGAACACCGTGTTCAGGAAGCTCAAGCCGAGTGCGCGGCGGACCTTTCCGCCTGAAGTGGATTTCGCCAGGTGGTCGGCGTCTTTTGTGGTGGTGATCGGTTCTTCGCCGGTCATGCGTACTCCCCGCGCAACGGGTCATCAATTATTCCTATGGCTCGGGAAATTGGTTGCGGGGGTTTGGCAACCGCCGGGCCATGGGGTAAGAAGTGCCGTGCTGCCGCGAAGTCGCGGTTGGACGGACGTGGGTGACATTGGTCGGTGTCCGCCGTGTACTGCACAATGATCACGCGAAGGAATTCTTCATGAGAACTGCCCGTGATAGGGCCGTGACCTGTGGGAACAATGGTCGGCCGGCACGGTTGTCCGTTGTTGTGGTGATCGCGGCCGCGCTGGCGCTCGCTGGCTGCAAGGCCGGAGCGGGAGCGGAGGAGGGCGACCCCACCGGTGCCGCGCCGACGTCCACCGAGACGTCCTCGCCGGCCCCGGCCAGCTCCAGCAGCGCCGCACCCAGCAGCACCCAGTCGTCGGTCGCGCCGCCGCTGCCGACGACCACGACGCCCAAGCCCCCGTCGACCCCCACACCGCCCGCCGCAGGGGGCTGGCCCGGTCCCGACAACACCGGCTGGGCGCACACCGGCGTCAAGCTCGCCCCACTGCCCTGCAAGGGCGGCGAGTACCTGATCGACAAGGCCGGCACGGTCATCGACGGCAAGCAGATCCCCTGCTCGGTGCGCGTCACCGCGAACGACGTCAAGATCACCCGCAGCCAGGTCAGGGCGACCGGCCAGTGGGGCGTCTACCTCGTGGACAAGTTCACCCGGCTCACCGTGCAGGACGTCGAGATCATCGGCTCCGACGACTGCGAGTACGGCGTCGGCTACGGGGGCGTCACCTCGGTGCGCATCAACATCAGCGGCTGCTCGGACGGCGTGAAGATGGACACCGGCGCGAGCCTGGTCGACTCGTGGATCCACGACCTGAGCAAGGGTCCCGGCGACCACAACGACGGCATCCAGATCACCGGTGGCTCCAACATCACCATCCGCCACAACCGGATCGAGAACCCGAAGAACCAGACGTCGGCGATCCTCGTCGGCGGTGAGTTCGGCTCGCCGTCGAACATCCTGATCGCGAACAACTTCCTCAACGGCGGCAACTACACGATCTACCTCGACCCCAAGGGCACCAACCGGGTCATCCGCGACAACGTCTTCACGAAGGGCTTCGTCTACGGCCCTGCCCGGCTCGACGGCCAGGTCGAGTGGGTGAACAACACCTACGAGGACGGGTCGGCCGTCAAGAACTGACCGGCTCGCGGCAGCGCTCACGGCGACGTCCCCTCCCGCACAGCGCGGGAAGGGGACGTCGCCGTGAGCGGCAGCGGAGGCACCGGCGCCGAGGCCATCGTCGCGGCTGCGGCCTTCTGCATCCGCAGCAGCGCGCCGGCGCACCCGAGCAGCACGAACATCAGCCCGCTCGCGATCTTGAACGCGAACGTGTCGTACGTGGCGCTGGAGACGCCGAGCATCGCGATGCAGGCGAGCAGCGACTGGCACAGGTCCCGCACGTGCGGGTCGGTGCTCAGCCGCCGGGCCGCCGCTGCCGCGTAGATGCCGGCGATGAACAGGAACAGGAACGCGAGCATGCCGACGAGGCCGTTCTCCACCAGCGAGCCGAGGTACTGGTTGTCGATCGGCCCGTACCTGGTGGGCAGGTAGGTGCCGAACCCGCGGCCCAGCCACAGGTTCTGCTCGATCGTGGCCTCGGTGCTCGCGTAGTCGTCGGTGCGGCCCTGGATGCTCGGGTCGTTGGAGATGTTGCGGAACAGGCTCAGCAGCGTGCCGACCAGGCCGGGCACGAACGCGCGCAGCACCGTCAGGAAGCCCAGTGCGGCGAGGATCGTGTGCAGCTGCTGCTTGGCGGGCCACGTCGGCAGCAGGATGATGCCCGCCACCAGCAGGCCCAGGATCGCCGAGCGGGACAGCGACACGACCGCGCCCATCGCGAGCATCAGCACGCAGAACCACCAGCGGCGGCTGGGTTGCCTGCGCTTCTTCGTGCGGAACGCGTAGTGCGCGGCCAGCGGCACGGCGAGACCGCACACGACGCCGAACTCGATGGGGTGGCCCGCCGTGCCGCCGGGGCGGCGGAACGCGGCACGGGCCAGCACGGCCTCACCGGTGCCGACCGAGCGCAGGCCCGGCACCATCGCCATGTACTTGGTGAGGTCGAAGCCGGTGAAGAACTGCATCATGCCGATGACCGCCATGATCGTGCAGGCGATCACCACGAACTTCAGCACCCTGTCGAGGCGGTCCAGGGTGCGGACGCCGTCGATGATCAGCAGACCGGCCGCCATCAGCGAGACGATCGTGACGAAGCTCAGGTCGGCCGACTTCAGCTCGTCGTAGGGCATGTGCCGCAGGGTCACGTACCCGTAGGTCGCGATCTGCGACGAGGCGAAGAGGAAGATCGCGGTGCGGACACCGCTGCGCCCCTTCGCCATGCCGAGGTTGTCGACCATCTGCGCGCACAGCCAGCACATGCCGAGGCCGAAGCCCAGCAGCATCGACGGCCGGATGTCGAGCGGGATGCCGGCGAGCACCAGCCGGGACGGCACGAGCACCAGCACGGCGATGTAGACCACCGAGAGGGTGGCGCCGTCGGTGCGGGTGAGCGTGCGGGGGTGGACGGGTGTTCTCGGCATCGGCTCAGCCCGGCCGGGCGATGCGCACCGTCGGGTTCGCCTCGTTGGAGAGCTTGTGGTGCTGGGGCGCGGCCGGGGTGGCGCGCCGCTCGCCCTCGTCGGACGGCCACTTCGGGTCGTCCGGCTTCCTGGGCTCCGGTTTGCGCGCCTCGGGCTTCTTGCGGCGCAGCATGAAGCTCTCGATCATGTACGCCGATGTGAGGCTCGCCGCGAGGCCCAGCGCGAGTGCCGCGCCCGCCGCCCGCAGCTTGCCGCCGACGAGCAGTGTCGCCTCGGTCGGCGCGACGACGGTCTCGACGTTGATGAACGTCGACTCCGGCGCGCCGAGCTTGCGCTGCCGCTCGACGAGCTCCTGGCTCAGCCGCTTGAACGCCCCGTCCACGGTGGCGCGCGCGGCCTCCGGGGTCGGCGCCTTGCAGACGACCTGGACGAAGGGACCGCGCAGACCGCCGTCGCCCGCCTCGCACTCGATGTCCGGGTTGTTCCGGGTCAGCTGCGCGTAGACCGCCGGGTCGAGCAGCACCTGGGTCAGCAGCTGCGCCGTGGTCGTGAGGCTCGCGTCGAACGCCAGCAACGGGTTGATGATCCCGGAGGGCTTCGACGGGTCGAGCGTGGCGCCGGCCTTCGGCACCGTCAGCAGGTCCGTGCCGGTCGACTCGTACTCCGGTGGCACCGATGCGAACACGACCCCCGCACCACCGAGGGACAGCAACAGCACGGGCAGAGCGACGTACCACCGGCGGAGGAGGACCTTGATGGTCTTCCAGAAATCCATGCTCACCTCAAGTCGCGGGGCAGTCGCCTGTACGAAACGGTAATCGCGTCGCCCCGGCTCCCCGTTACCCGCCGCTATGGTGTGCCCCATGCGCCTCGGATTCGCCTGCGCGTGGGACCCCCGTCCGGAAGGGACGTGGTCGCACACCCCCTGGAACCTCAGAAACGCGTTGCGCCAGCGTATCGAGGTCGTCGACGTCGGGTTGACCTACCCCGGGGCGGTGCGCGCCGCCTTCAAGGCCGTCAACGCCCGGCGCGTCGACGGCCGCTGGGTGTCGATGTGGAAGCACTCCGCTCTCGCACGCCGTTACGGGGAGCGGAGCCTCGACCGGAGCCTGCGCGCCAACCCGTGCGACGTGGTGCTGCAGATCCAGGACCTCGCACCGGTCAGCGCGCCGTTCCTCATCCTCCAGGACCTGAGCTACGACGTGCTTTTCGACCACATGGACGAGAACGGGCGACTTGTCCACTTCCCGTCGCTGGAGCGCGGTGACCTGGAACGGCTTCGCGACCGCCAGCGCGGGATGTACGAGCGCGCCGCCGGGGTCGTGGCGATGAGCCGGTGGTTCGCCGACCACCTGGTGAACGTCTCGGGTGTGCCACGTGAACGGGTGCACGTCGTGAACCCCGGCGCGTCGGCCGCGTGGACCGGTCAGGAGGTGCCCGCGGAGGTGCGGCAGCGCCGGGTCGACGGACCACGGCGGCGGCTTCTCCTGGTCGGCAAGGACTTCTTCACCAAGAACGGCCCGCAGGTTCTCGGCGCCGTCGCCCGGCTGCGGGCCGAGGTCGACCCCGGGATCACGCTCACGGTCGTCGGCCCCGCCCAGTGGCCGCTGCCGGGGGAGGTCCCGCCGGGTGTGACGTTCCTCGGGCGCCAGCCGATCGACGCGATGGCGGGCATCTACGACGACCACGACGTGTTCGTCATGCCGTCGCGCTTCGAGGGCTTCGGCATCGCGCTCGTCGAGGCGCTGGCCCGCGGCCTGCCGTGCGTGGCCCGCAAGGCCTTCGCCATGCCCGAGATCGTGGAGGACGGCCGTAACGGCGCCCTCGTCGCAACCGATGACCCAGCAGAGCTGGCTGGCGCTGTCGCACGCCTGCTCGCGGATGACACCGTGTTCACTCGAACGGCCGCCGAGGCGGCTGCCGTTCGCGAGCACTACTCGTGGGAACGCGCAGCTGACGAGGTTGTCGCGGTCGCGCGGCAGGTGGTCCGCACCTAGGTTCCCGCAGCGGAGGAGAGACGCTCGATGTACCTGGCCTCCGCGCGCACCAAGCCGGTCGAGGCGGCCGGCGGCACCGGCGTCGCCGGGAAGGTGCCCGGCACGGTCGTCGCACTGGGCGCTGTGAGCCTCCTCACCGACGTGTCCGCGGAGATGGTCACCGCGTTCATGCCGGTTTACGTGCTCTACGTCCTGCAGCTCGGGTATGTCCAGTTCGGACTGCTCGACGGTTTGTACAGCGGTGCCACCGTCCTTCTCCGGTTGGTCGGCGGCCACCTGGGTGACCGGCTGGGCAAGTACCGGGCGGTGGCGCTGGCGGGGTACGGGATCTCGGCACTGTCCAAACTGCTCTTCCCGTTCGCCGGCGCCTCGACCGCCGCGATCGGTGCCGTCGTGGCCACGGACCGCGCGGGCAAGGGCCTGCGCACCGCGCCGCGCGACGCGCTGATCTCCCTGGCCACCCCGGCGCCCGTGCTGGGCAGGGCGTTCGGCCTGCACCGGGCGATGGACACGTTCGGCGCGATGCTCGGCCCGCTGGTGACGTTCCTCATCATGATCCAGCTCGGCGCCGACCCGAGCCTGGTCTTCGGCGTGAGCTTCTGCTTCGCGCTGGTCGGCGTGATCGTGCTGGTGACGTTCGTGCCCGGCCCGCCGCGCACCGCCGTCGCCGCGCCCCGGCCGGAGATCCGCTGGCGTGATGGCCTGCACCTGTTGCGCGGCAAGAGGTTCCGCGGCGCGTCGGTCGCGGCCACCGTGCTCGGGTTCGCCACGATCAGCGACGCGTTCGTCTTCGTCGTGCTGCAGAAGACCGCCGGGGTGCCGACGAGCCTGCTGCCGTTGCTGCCGCTGGGCACCGCGCTGGTGTTCCTGCTGGCCGCGCTGCCGCTGGGGCGCGTGGCCGACCGGTTCGGCCGCTGGCGGATGTTCGCCGTCGGCCACGTCGCGTTGCTGGGCGTGTACGCGCTGCTCGTCCTCGGCGGTCGCGGAATCGCGGTGGTGTGCCTGGTCCTGCTGCTGCACGGCCTCTTCTACGCCGCTACCGACGGTGTGCTGATGGCGCACGGAGCGGAGCTGGTGCCCGAGTCGATCAGGGCGAGCGGGCTCGCGATCCTGCAGACCGGCCAGGCCGTCGCCCGGCTGCTCTCGTCCGTCCTCTTCGGAGTGTTGTTGACCTTCCTCGACATGCGCTGGGCCGTGCTCGTGGCCGCCGTCGCGCTCCTCGCCGCACTCGGGACCGTGCTGGTCCTCACCGGCCGCGGCCGCACCGGCGCCGACGCGGAGGTGGCGGCGTGACCGCGCTCGCCCGGCACCGCGTCGCCATCGGCATCGCCGCCATCGTGCTGGTGCTGCTCGGCGGCGGCGGGTTCGTCGCCTGGACCGTGGCCAAGCGCGACGACGCGCGGGCGAGCGCCGCGCCGCCGGTGCAGGGCGGACTGCTGTTCGTCGACCTGGAGAGCTACGACGGCCAGGTCGACCAGGTCGCGCTCGCCGACCCCGGCGGCAAGCGCACCCCGACCGCGCTGCGGTGCCAGCGGGTCTACGTGGCCGCGGGGACGACGGTCTGCCTGCGGCTCGCGGGCATCGGGCCGTCCTACGAGGCCGCCGTCCTGGACGCGGACGGCGAGGTGCTCCGCACGGTCGCGCTGCCGGGCACGCCGAGCCGGGCGCGGGTCTCCCAGTCGGGCAAGGTGGTCTCCTGGACGACGTTCGTCACCGGCGACTCCTACTCCGTGCCGGGCGGCTTCTCCACCAGGACCGGTGTGCTGGACCTGGCCTCCGGCACGCTCGTCGAGTCGCTGGAGACCTTCCGGTCCACCGTCGGCGGCCAGGTCATGACCGCCGCGGACATCAACTTCTGGGGCGTCACGGTCGCCCAGGACGACCGCACGTTCTACGCGACGATGGCCACGGCCGGCCGCACGTGGCTGATGAAGGGCGACCTGGTCGCGCGGACGATGGCCGACGTCCGGCAGACCGCCGAGTGCCCGTCGCTGTCACCGGACGGCACGAAGGTCGCCTACAAGAAGCGGACCTCGCGCACCGGGCCGTGGCGGCTCGCGGTGGCCGACCTGCGCACGAACGCCGAGACCGTCATCGAGGGCACGACCGGCATCGACGACCAGGCCACGTGGCTGGACGGCGACACCCTGGCCTACGCCGCGACGAACGGTGACGAGAAGCGCTCGTCGATCTACGAGGTGCGCGCCGACGGTTCCACCGCGCCGAAGGTGCTGATCACCGCCGCCGCGTCCCCGGTGCCCGTGCGGTAGCCCCTGGCGCCCTCGGCGGTGAGGTTCACCGTCAGGAGCGGAACCAGGCCCGCTTCACCGGCCGGCCGTGCGCGAGGGCGTCGCGCAGCGAGACGCCCTTCAGGCCGCGCTCGGCCAGGCCGGCGCACACCAGCCGGGCGAGCTCGCCGCGGTCGAACGTCGGAGCGGGCCCGTCGTCGACGCCGTCCTCCGGTCCCGCGTAGCCGTCGTGCATCAGCACGACCGCTCCACTGTGGACCTCCCGCAGCGTCCGCTCGGCGATCGTGGCGGCCGGGTCGTCCTCCCAGTCGAACGCCGCCACGTCCCACACCACGGAGTCCATGCCGGTGGCGCGGATCGCCGCGTACGTCGCCGGCCGCTGCGCGCCGTACGGGGGGCGGAACCAGCGCACCTCGGTGCCGAGGACGTCCTCCAGGAAGTGCTTGCCGTCGGCCGTGCGGGCGCGCACCTCCTTGGGTGCCAGTGTGGTGAGGCGCACGTGGTCGACGCCGTGCAGCGCGATCTCGTGGCCAGCGGCCTGCACCTCGGCGAGCAGTCCCGGGTGCTTGCGCGCCCGGCCCGTCAACACGAAGAACGTTGCCGTGCAACCGGAGTTCGCCAAGGATTCCAGCACCCGTTCGGTCGCGCCCGGCTGCGGCCCGTCGTCGTAGGTGAGCACGACGTGCGGTTGCGGCGAAGAGACCTGTCGCACTGAGCCGATCGGAGCAGTGAGCGGCAGGACGAGGCGCCGGGCGAGGCGACGGATCATGCCGTCACTGTAACGACTCCAGACGGGCTCTCGATCCAGTTGACATGACGAGTGGCTCCGACCTGGTGAGTCTGTCGATCTTGATGGTGTCCTACAACGCCGCCGACCACCTCGAAGCCACGTTGCGTTCGCTGCAGGGGTCTGCGGCGCCGTCGGACCCGTTCGAGGTCCTGGTGACGGACAACGGTTCCGCGGACGGCGCGGCCGAGGTGGCCGAGCGGTTGCTGGGCACCGGCGCGGTCGAGCGCATGCACCGCAACACCGGCTTCGGCTTCGCGGTCAACCGCACGGCGAAACGCGCCAGGGGCGACTACTTCCTGTTGCTGAACCCGGACGCGCACCCGAGGCCGGGCGCGATCGACGCGGCGCTGGCGGTGCTGCGGGCACGGCCGCGCACGGGCATCGTCGGTGGGCGCTGCGTCACACCCGACGGGGAGCTCGACCCGCGCAGCTGCTTCGGCCGCATCACCGCCTGGAGCCTCACGAGCGGCATGCTCGGCCTGTCCAGCGCCTTCCGCGGCTCCGCGTTCTTCGACCCCGAGTCGCTGGGCGGCTGGCAGCGCGACGACCAGCGCCCGGTCGACGTCATCAGCGGCGGGTTCCTGCTGATCTCCCGCGAGACCTGGGAACGGCTCGGCGGGTTCGACGAGACCTACCGGATCTACGGCGAGGACCAGGACCTCTGCCTGCGCGCCGCCGCACTCGGCTTCTCGCCGTGCATCGCACCGGCCGCGGAGTTCGAGCACGCCGTCGGCGCCTCCTCCGCGCACCGGGTGAACCGCGACGTGCTGGTGCTCACCGGCCGGGCGACGGTCGTGCAGCGCCACGTGCCGGCGCGGCGGTACGGGCTCTTCGCGCTGCGGGCAGGCGTGGCGTTGCGCGCCGCGGCCGAACGGGTGCTGCGCAGGGGTCCGCGCTGGAGCGAGGTGTGGCGCCGCCGCGCGGAATGGGCCGGCGGCTGGGGCGCCCGCACCGACGTGGCGGGGTCCGCGTGACGCGGCCGGTCGCCGGTGTGGTCATCCCGGCGCACAACGAGGAACGCGGCATCGCGCGGTCCCTGTCCTTGCTGGGCGGGGAGTTCGACGTCGTCGTCGTGGCCAACGCGTGCACCGACGCCACCGCCGACGTGGCCCGCGCGGCGGGCGTGAAGGTCGTGGAGACCCCGGTGGCGGGCAAGGTGCACGCGCTCGCCCTGGGTGACGAGGTGTGCGCCACGTTCCCGCGGGTGTACCTGGACGCGGACGTCGACCTGACCGCCGAGTCGTTGCGCGCCATGGTGTTCGAGCTCACCTCCGACGACACGGCCCTCGCGTGCGCGCCGGTGCCCGAGCTCGACCTCACCGGCTGCTCCCGCGTCGCCGCGGGTTTCCACCGCACCATCGCGCGGCTGCTCGCCCAGCGCCGCGGGCTGTCCGGCACCGGCGCCTACATGGTCACCGAACGCGGTCACGCCCGGATCTTCCCGATGCCCGACGTCGTCAACGACGACGGGTACGTGCAGCGCAGGTTCTCCTTGGCGGAGAAGAAGATCGTCCCGTCGGCGCGTGCGGTCGTGCGCCCGGCCAGGACGGTGGGGGCGCTGGTGCGCCGCCGGGCCAGGGTGCGGCTGGGCAACCGGCAGCTGGACGCGCTCGGTCACACCGGCCACGAGCCGCCGCTCGCCCTGGGGCAGCTGCGCGGCCTGGTCCGGTCGCGCGAGGTCGCACGACTCGACGCGCTGTGCTTCCTGTCGGTGCTCGCCGTGGAGAAGGTGCTCGCCCGCTGGCGCCACCTGACCGGTGTGACCGGCGAATGGTCCACCGACCGCACCACGAGGTAACGCACACCCGTTGGTGGAACGACTACCTGAGCGTTGGCCCGGTCCCCCGGTGAGAGGTCTTAGCTGTGAGCGCACCGCACGTGTTGATCATCGTGCAGAACCTGCCCGTGCCGTTGGATCGGCGGGTGTGGCTCGAATGCCGTGCGCTGACAGCGGCCGGCTACGAGGTGTCGGTCATCTGCCCCAAGGGACCGGGTGACCCCGCCTACCAGCTCCTCGACGGGGTGCACCTCCACAAGTACGCCCCGCCACCGCAGGCGGAGGGTGCTCTCGGCTACGCCTGGGAGTTCCTCTACTGCTGGGTGCGCACCGCGGTGCTGAGCGTGAAGGTGCGCATGCGCCGCCGGTTCGACGTGATGCAGGCGTGCAACCCGCCGGACACGTACTGGGCGCTCGCGCTGCTGTGGCGGCTCGGTGGCGTGAAGTTCGTCTTCGACCACCACGACCTCAACCCCGAGGTCTTCCTGTCCCGCTTCGGCGAGCCGGCCGGGTTCGCAGGCAAGCTGCAGTACCGGGTCCTGAAGTGGCTGGAGCGGCGCACGTTCCGCACGGCCGACCGGGTGACCTCGACCAACACCTCGTACCAGAAGATCGCGTGGACCCGCGGTGACGTGCCGCCCGAGCGCACGACGGTGGTGCGTTCGGGCCCGGACACGACGGTCATGCGGCCGGTCGAGGGCGTGGACGAGCTGCGCCGCGGCGGCAAGCACCTGGTCGCCTACCTGGGCATCATGGGCCCGCAGGACGGTGTCGACGGCGTGCTGGAGGTGGCCCGCAGGGTCGTGTTCGACCACGGCCGCAGCGACGTCCGGTTCGCCCTGCTCGGCTTCGGCGACTGCCTGGAGGACCTGCGGAAGCAGTCCGCGGCCTGGGGTCTCGACCCGTACGTCGAGTTCACCGGCCGGGTCGGTCCCGAGCAGATCACCCGCTACCTGTCCACGGCCGCCGTGGGACTGGGGCCGGACCCGTTGTCGCCGCTGAACGACGTGTCCACCATGAACAAGACCATGGAGTACATGGCCTACGCGCTGCCGGTGCTGTCCTACCGGCTGACCGAGACCGTGGTGTCGGCGGGCGACTGCGCCGTTTACGTCGAGCCGGGTGACGTGGAGGCGTTCACGTCGGCGCTGCTCGACCTGCTCGACGACGCGGAGCGCCGCGGCCGGCTCGGCTTCGAGGGCCGCCGCCGCTGCGAGGCCGAGCTCGACTGGCGCCCGCAGGCTGAGGCGTACGTCTCGGTCTTCGACGGACTCACCGGATTCGTGTCGCGCGGGCCCTTCCCGGACGGTAGACCTGACCTGGCCGCCGGTACCGACCAGTGGGGCAACAAGATGATCGACGTGAGCGACGACGCCGTTCTCCGCGCGTTCGCCGTGAACCGAACGGGAGAATGATGTTCGTCAGAAGGATCGCTGTCGTCGGCACCGGCTACGTCGGCCTGACCACCGGTGCGTGTCTCGCGTCACTGGGGCACCGCGTGGTGTGCGCGGACGTCGACGAGGCCAAGGTCGAACGGCTCTCGCGCGGCGAGGTCGACATCCTCGAACCCGGTCTCGCGGACCTGGTGAGCGGCGGCCTGGCCTCTGGCCGGCTCTCGTTCGTCGTCGGCGCGTCGGCCGCGGTGGCCGACGCCGAGGTCGTGTTCCTCTGCGTGCCGACGCCGATGGGCGTGGGCGGCATCGCGGACCTGCAGGCCGTCGAGTCCGTTGTGGACGAGACCCGCGACCTGCTGCCGTCGGGCTGCGTGATCGTGAACAAGTCGACGGTGCCGGTGGGCACCGCGGTCCGCACGGCCGAGCTGCTGCGCCGCGATGACGTGGCCGTCGTGTCGAACCCGGAGTTCCTGCGCGAGGGCTCCGCCGTGCACGACTTCCTGAACCCGGACCGCATCGTCGTCGGCTGCGACCAGCAGGACGCGGCCGAGCGCGTGGCCGCCCTGTACGCCCGCCTGGGTGCGCCGACCGTGCTGACCGACGCGGCCTCCGCCGAGCTGGTCAAGTACGCGGCGAACTGCTTCCTCGCGATGAAGCTCTCGTACGTCAACGCGGTCGCGGAGCTGTGCGAACGGCTTGGCGCGAACATCACCGACGTGACCGAGGGCATGGGCTACGACAAGCGCATCGGCCAGTCGTTCCTCTCGCCCGGTCCCGGCTGGGGCGGCTCCTGCCTGCCCAAGGACACGCACGCGATGCTCCAGGCCGCGGACGCCGCCGACTTCGAGTTCCGGCTGCTGCGCGCCACGATCGACACCAACGAGCGCCAGCGCACCCGGATGGTCGAGAAGGTCCGCCTGGCGGTCACCGGCAAGCGCGGCGGCTCCCTCTCGCACGTCCGCCTCGGTCTGCTCGGACTCACGTTCAAGGCGGGCACCGACGACCTGCGCGACTCGCCTGCCCTGGCCGTGGCGGCGCTGCTCAAGCAGGCCGGTGCCGAGCTCGTGGGCTACGACCCGGCACTGAGCGGCGGCACCGACCTCGGTGCGGTGTCCGTTGTGGACGACGCCTACCAGGCGGCGAAGGACGTCGACGCGCTCGTGGTGCTCACCGAGTGGCCGGACTTCCGCTCGCTCGACTGGGCCCGCCTCGCCGAGACGGTCCGCCAGCCGGTGGTCGTCGACACCCGCAACATCCTCGACCCGGACGTCATCCGCAGGGCGGGCTTCACCTGCACGTCCCTCGGCCGCCGCTGAGGTCCGCCCCGGACCTCAGCGCGGCAGGTCCGGCCCGCAGTTCGTCACGCCGGCGAACAGGTCGGTCTCCGGCAGCGGGGCGTTCGTGGTGTCCAGGTCGCGGAAGTAGTGCTCCTGGACCGCGAACGCCCCTTCCGCGTACCGCCCCGGGTAGCACTGCACGGCCTTGCGCTTCACGTCGGCCACGTCGTCGATGTCGATCGTCGTCGCACCCCCGTCGGCGGTGAGGTAGAGCTTGGCGGGGATGCCGGTGCGGTAGACCGCCGACTTCGCCACCCGGACCGCGTGCACGTGGTCGCGGTGAGCGCCGTGGTGCGTGACCACGACCTGCGGCCGGTAGCGCTCGACCAGCGCCGCGACCCGGCCGGCGGCGATGTTCACCGGGATGGCGCAGAACCCGCCCTGCCCCACCTCACCGTCCTCACCGGAGTCGAGGTAGCCGAGCGCCTCCAGGTCCGTGACGCCCAGTACGTCGGCAGCGGCCTGCAGCTCCGGGTTCTGCGCAGGGCCGGTGCAGGTGACCAGGACCGTGCGGACGCCCTGGCGGGAGTACAGCGCCAGCGCGCCGCCGGTGGTCGCCGACTCGTCACCGGGGTGGGCGTGCAGGACGAGGAGGGTGCGCGGTACGGGTAAGTGCACGCCGGGGAACGTACCCGAGGACCGGGTCGTGGCCCGGTCGCCGCGCTGGAGCGCTGTTCCCCGGGGCCCTGCCCGGACTCCGGCTCCACCGCGACCCGCGTCAGCGGCCGATGAACGTCGCCCTGCCCGGCCCGTCGGTCAGGAAGCTGTGCACGGCGTTCGGCAAGTCCTCGGTGTCGAACAGGGCCGCCGCGATCGTCGTCACGTGCGCGTCGGCCTCCGGGACGCCGCCGTGTTCGAAGTGGGCGAGCACCTGCTTCGTCGCCGCGTGCGCCTGGGTCGGGCCCACGGCCAGGCCGTGCGCGAACCGTTCGGCGGCCAGCGCGAAGCCCTCGTCGGGCAGGACGCGGTTGACGACGTTCCAGCGCTCCAGCGTCTCGGCGGAGTACAGGTCGCCGGTCATGACGAGCTCCTTGGCGCGGCCGACACCGGCGCGGGCGGCCAGGCGCTGGGTGCCGCCCATCGTCGGGGTGAGGCCGACGACCTTCTCGACCAGGCCGAAGCGGGCGCTCTCTGCGGCGAGGACCAGGTCGCAGGCCACCGCCAGCTCGAAGGCCCAGGTGAGGCACAGGGAGTGGGCGGCGAAGACGGTGGGGATCGGCAGCGCGGCCAGGCGCTGGGGGAGCAGCATCATGCGGTCGAACAGGGCCTGGGCGTCGGAGCGGTACTCCTGGGCGGCGAACAGGGAGACGTCCACGCCGCCGGAGACGACCCTGCCGGCCGCGTTGACCAGCAGGCAGCGGGCGTCGCCCAGTTCGTCGAGGGCGTCGTGGAACTCGGCGTCCAGCTCCAGGGTGTAGAGGTTGAGCGGGGGTGCGTCGATCGTGATGATCGCGAGCTCGTGCTGACGGGTCAGGTGGATCTTCACGGGTGCAGCCTCACAGCCAGTCGCGGCGTTTGAACATCAGGTACAGGTAGTAGGAGAGGGCCAGGATGCCCGCGGTGGCCACCCAGAAGCCCCACCGCTGGTCGTAGCCGGGGTACGGGACGTTCATGCCGTAGTAGCCGGAGATGGCGGTCGGGACGGCGATGATCGCGGCCCAGCTCGTGACCTTCTTCATGATCGAGTTCAGGCGGTTGCCCTGGACGGCCACCTCGGCCTCGCGCAGGTTCGTCACGAGCTCGCGCAGCGACTCGGTCAGCTCCGCGGTGAACAGGGTGTGGTCCTTCACGTCCAGGTAGTACGGCATCAGCTCGTCGGAGACCAGCGCGTGCTCGCGGTGGACGAGCGAGCCGAGGATCTCGCGCATCGGCAGGGCCACGCGGCGCAGCTGGACCAGGGCGCGGCGCAGCTTGAGGATCTTGCGGCCCTGGTGGGGGCGTTCCGCGTAGATGCTGTCCTCGACGTCCTCGACGTGGTCCTCCAGCTCCTGCGCGGCGGCGTGGTGGCCGTCGACCACGTCGTCGAGCAGGCCGTGCAGCAGGAAGCTGACCCCGGCGGAGGCGAGGTCGGCGCCCGCGTCCCAGCGGCGCAGCACGCCGTCGAGCGGGTAGGACTCGTCTTCCCGGACGGTGACCAGGACCCGCGGGAGCACGAACACGTCGACCTCGGTGGTCCTGACCTCGTGCTCGGCGTAGGTGACGGCGTGCATCGCGAGGAACAGGTGGGTGGGGTAGCGGTCGACCTTCGGGCGCTGGCGCTCGGCGAGGGCGTCCTCGATCGCCAGGTCGTGCAGGCCCAGCTCGTCGCGCAGCAGGCGGACGTCGGGCTCCGAGGGCGCGCACAGGTCGAACCACACCACGGCCGAGGGATCTTCCAGCAGGTGTGCGACGTCGGCGACCGGGAAGTCCTGGTCGACCAGTTCGCCGTTGCGGTACAAGCGGGTCCGGCCCATGGGTGACAACGATACGTAGATCCGCTCAGATGTGAGGTTCCGGCCCGAGTTCCCGCTACCCTCGAACCGGTGAAGGTGGACCAACCTCAGCGCATCGGCGACTACCTGCTGCTGGGCAGGCTCGGTCGTGGCGCCATGGGAACCGTCTACCTGGGCCAGAGCAGTGACGGAAGGCAGGTCGCGGTCAAGGTCGCGCGGGCAGAGCTCGCTGACGACCCGCGGTTCCGCGAGCGGTTCCGGCGCGAGGTGCAGATGGCGCGGGCGGTGGGCGGTACCGGAACGGCGGCCGTGCTCGACGCCGACACACGGGCACCGCGGCCGTGGATGGCGACCGAGTACGTGCCCGGCCCGACGCTGCAGGAGGCAGTCGAACGGCACGGGCCGCTGCCGGAGCACCACCTGAGACGACTCGCCGAGGGCCTGGCCGACGCGCTCACCGCGATCCACGGCGCCGGGCTCGTGCACCGCGACCTCAAGCCGGCGAACGTGCTGCTCGGCGCGGACGGCCCGCGGGTCATCGACTTCGGCATCTCCCGCGCGATGGAGCACACGGCGCTGACCGAGACCGGCATGGTCTTCGGCACGCCGGGGTTCCTGTCGCCGGAGCAGATCACCGGCCAGGAGGTCGGCTGCCCCAGCGACGTGTTCGCGCTGGGCGCGGTGCTGGTCTACGCGGCCACCGGCAGGGGACCGTTCGGCGAGGGCCCGACGGCGACGCTGCTCTACCGGGCCGCGCACGGCGAGCCGGACCTCGACGGGCTGCCCAAGTCGTTGCGGCCGCTGGTGCAGCGGTGCATGCACCGCGACCCGGCCAAGCGCCCGGAGCCCACCGAGGTCACCCGGCTGCTGGCGCAGGTCGCGAAGCCGCCGACGACGAAGCTGCCCGCCCCGATGACCCCGGCCGCCGCCACGTTCTCGACGTCGCGGATCGTGCCGTTCAGCTGGGGCGTGGTGAACCTGGCCGCCGCGCTGCTCGCCGCCGCCATCGCCGACCCGGCCGCCCAGGCGAACGGGGCGACGCAGCTGCTGGCGCTGGCCGCGTTCTGCGTGCTGGTGGTGCGGGCCGCGCGGTTCTTCGGCGCGTCCGCACGCCGCAAGGTGGTCGTGGAGATCAGTCGCGAGGGCATCGCCACCACCCGCAACGGCAAGTTCCACCAGTACTGGTGGTACGAGCTGGCGCGCGTGCGGGTGGTGCCGCACAAGAAGCGCCCGTGGGTCGTGGTCTGGCTCAAGGACCCGGCGCCACGCCGGTTCTTCGGCGCCCACCACGGCGGGGTGCGGGTGTTCCCGATCGCCCACGAGCGCTCGCGCCGCCGCCGTGACCGCGAGGTCGCCGAGCTGCGCGCCGCACTGGCCTGGTACCTGCCGCGCTCCTACGACGGGCGCTGATCGGTCCACCCGCAGGTGGTCGTCACGGTGTCCGGCACGCCGGGTGGTGACGTGGACCACATCAGGGTCGCGGGTGCGACTAGGCGGCCATCGGCAGATCGGCGCGGAGCACGGCGACGAGGTCCTCGCAGGACTGCCGGCCGGCCACGCCGTGCACGACCTGCCAGCCGGCGGGCACCTGCAGCACCGCCGGCCAGATCGAGTACTGGCCCGCCGGGCTGACCAGCACCAGGAACATGGTGTGAGCCGAAGCGAACGGGGTCATGCGTCCAGGGTGACGTGGACCACCTCGGGCGGCGCTCGGCGCGCGCTCAAGTCGCCGCCGGGTTGCCGCTGCGCGGAGTCCTCACGGCCACCGGGTGTCGGCGTGCCACACTGCTGCGCGCCGCGTTGCCCTGCCGCCCGCGAGCCACCCACCGGCCCTCGACGACAACGATGTCGGCGCCCAGGTTCCGGTGCCCCGCCCGAGTGTGGTTACGTGTGGTCGTGACTGTGGAACAGGTGGTCCTGCTCGGCGAGGACGGTTCGGCGATCGGCGTCGAGGACAAGGCTGTCGTGCACCACGCGGACACGCCGCTGCACCTGGCGTTCTCCAGCTACGTCTTCGACTCGGCCGGCAACACGGTGCTCACCCGCCGGGCGTTGCACAAGAAGACGTTCCCCGGCCTGTGGACCAACACGTGCTGCGGCCACCCCCTGCCGGAGGAGGACATGGCCGAGGCGGTGCGGCGGCGGCTGCGCGACGAGCTCGGCATGGACGTCGGCGTGCCCGAGCTGGTCCTGCCGGCATTCCGCTACCGGGCGGAGATGGACGGTGTCGTCGAGAACGAGATGTGCCCGGTGTTCCGGGTGCTGTCCGACGCCGAGCCGGTGCCGAACCCCGACGAGGTCGACTCGACCGAGCGCGTGCCGTGGAGCGTGTACGCCTCGAGCGTCCTGGACGGGACCCGGCCGGTGTCGCCGTGGTCCCGCCTGCAGGTCGCCGAGCTCGTGGAGCTCGGGCCCGATCCGCTCGCGTGGCCGGTGGCGGACCGGGCCGGGCTGCCTAAGGCCGTGGTGCTGTCACCACTGCAGTGAGCCGCCGTTCTGGTACTCGATGACGCGGGTCTCGAAGAAGTTCTTCTCCTTCTTGAGGTCCATCATCTCCGACATCCACGGGAACGGGTTCTCCGCCGGCTCCCACACGGGCTCGAGCCCGAGCTGTGCGCAGCGGCGGTTCGTGATGAACCGCATGTACTGCTCGCACAGCTCGGAGTTCAGCCCCAGGATGCCGTTCGGCATGGTGTCGCGGCCGTAGGCGATCTCCAGCTCGCAGCCCTCCGCGAGCATGGTGCGCACCTCCGCCTGGAACGCGTCGTCCCACAGGTGCGGGTTCTCGAGCTTGATCTGGTTGATCGCGTCGATGCCGAAGTTCAGGTGGATCGACTCGTCGCGCAGGATGTACTGGTACTGCTCGGCGACGCCGACCATCTTGTTGCGCCGCCCCAGGGACAGGATCTGCGCGAACCCGGTGTAGAACCACATGCCCTCGAACACCACGTAGAACGCGACGAGGTCCTTGAGGAACGCCCGGTCGCGGTCGGGTGTGCCGGTGCGGAACCCCGGGTCCTCCAGGTGCCGGGTGAACTGCAACGCCCACGCGGCCTTGTCCGTGATGGACGGGATCTCCCGGTACATGTTGAACAGCTCGCCCTCGTCGAGGCCGAGCGAGGTGCAGACGTACTGGAACGTGTGGGTGTGCACGGCCTCCTCGAACGCCTGGCGCAGCAGGTACTGCCGGCACTCGGGGTTGGTCAGGTGCCGGTACACGGCGAGCACGATGTTGTTGGCCACCAACGACTCCGACGTGGCGAAGAAGCCGAGGTTGCGCTTGATCATCAGGCGCTCGTCCGCGGTGAGGCCGTCCTTCGACTTCCACAGGCCGATGTCGGCCTGCATGGACACCTCGGTCGGCATCCACGCGTTGTTGCAGCCGGCCAGGTACTTCTCCCACGCCCAGTGGTACTTGAGCGGCAGCAGCTGGTTGACGTCCGCACGGCAGTTGATCATCGCCTTGTCGTCCACGCCGACCCGCGCGGCACCGGCGTCGATGATGTGGTCGGTCACTGGCAGGCCTCGCAGTCGGTGTCGGTGGTGGAGCAGGCGACGGGGGAGACGGCGTTGAGCTTGCCGTCGGTGCCCTGCAACGTGGACTTCTCCACGTGCGTCGCGCTCTGCGTCCGCAGGTAGTACGTGGTCTTGAGCCCGCGCAGCCACGCCAGCCGGTAGAGCTCGTCGAGCTTGCGGCCGCTCGGCGCGGCCAGGTAGAGGTTGAGCGACTGCGCCTGGTCGATCCACTTCTGCCGGCGCGAGCCCGCCTCGACCAGCCAGGCGCTGTCGACCTCGAACGCCGTGGCGTACAGGGCCTTCAGGTAGGGCGGCACCCGGTCGATCGCGCCGAGGCTGCCGTCGTGCAGCTTGAGGTCGGAGACCATCTGCTCGTCCCACAGCCCGCGCTGCTTGAGCGCCCGCACCAGGTGGGGGTTGACGACGGTGAAGTCGCCGGACATGTTCGACTTCACGTAGAGGTTGCGGTACAGCGGCTCGATCGACTGGTTCACGCCGGCGATGTTCGCGATGGTCGCGGTCGGCGCGATGGCCATGACGTTCGAGTTCCGCATGCCCTGCCGCACCTTGGCCCGCAGTGCGGCCCAGTCCATCGTGGACCCGCGGTCCTGCTCCAGCTCGTCCGCGGCGCGGTGCCGCGCGAGGATCTCGACCGAGTCGATCGGCAGGACGCCCCGCGACCACAGCGACCCGTCGAACGACCGGTACGCGCCGCGTTCCCGGGCCAGGTCGGCGGACGCCTCGATGGCGTAGTAGCTGATCTCCTCCATGCTGCGGTCCGCGAACTCCACGGCCTCCTGCGACGCCATCGGCGTGCCGAGCGTGAACAGCGCGTCCTGGAACCCCATCAGCCCGAGACCGACCGGCCGGTGCCGCAGGTTGGAGTTCCTGGCTTCCGGGATCGTGTAGTAGTTCACGTCGATCACGTTGTCGAGCATCCGCACGGCCGTGCGCACCGTCTTGCGGAGCCGGGCGTGGTCGATGCCGTCCTCGGTGACGTGCCGGGCGAGGTTGACCGACCCCAGGTTGCACACCGCGACCTCGTCGACCGCGGTGTTCAGGGTGATCTCGGTGCACAGGTTCGACGAGTGCACCACGCCGCTGTGCTGCTGCGGTGACCGCAGGTTGCACGGGTCCTTGAACGTGATCCACGGGTGGCCGGTCTCGAACAGCATCGTGAGCATGCGCCGCCACAGGTCCACGGCCTGGACCCGGCGGAAGACCTTGATCCCGCCATCGTCGGCCTTGGCCTCGTAGGCGCGGTACTTCTCGGCGAACTCGGCGCCGAACGCGTCGTGCAGGTCCGGCACCTCGTCGGGGGAGAACAGCGTCCACGTGCCGCCCGCGCGGACCCGGCGCAGGAACTCGTCCGGCACCCAGTTCGCGGTGTTCATGTCGTGGGTGCGGCGGCGTTCGTCGCCGGTGTTCTTGCGCAGGTCGAGGAACTCCTCGACGTCGATGTGCCAGGTTTCGAGGTAGGCGCAGACCGCGCCCTTGCGCTTCCCGCCGTTGTGGGCGAGGCCGGCCGTGGTCAGGTAGGACTCGTCGGTCTCGACCTCGAGGTCGAACACCTCGGGGACCACCTCGGTCTCCCGCACGTCGCGGACGCGCGAGAACACCATGCCCCGGTGCTCGACCCAGTCTGGCTCGGTGGTCGGGCGGCAGCCGGCGAGTTCGGCGATGCCCTCGACGGCGGGAACCCCGACGTCGAGGTCCTCGCCGGCAGAGGGGATGCCGAGGCGCAGCAGCTGGTAGCGGGCACCCGCGGCGAGCGACCGCGACGTCGTGGTGAAGTGGACCTCGACGCCGCGGGAGGCACCGCCGCTCGACTCCAGCAGGCCTTGCAGGAGCTTCCGGGTCTGGGCGTGCGGCAGGTGGGAGAACCTGCGGGCGATCCGCTTCCGGCGGTCGTCGTCGTAGAGGTCCTCAGGCGTGAACGGGAACGCGGAGGCACCCACCTCGGGTTCGGAGGCCCAGTGGATCCACACGTGGGTGTCGTCGCGGCCGTTCTCCCGGAAGGGGACACCGCGCGCCGACAGGTGCTCGCGGACGAAGTCCAGGTGCGCGTCCAGCCCGGGTTTCCCGGAGACACCCCACCGCACCCCGTCCTCCGACAGGTGCCCGCCACCGAGCAGGACGCCGTACAGACGAGCATCGTCCTCGCTGAAACCGGCGACGGGCACGACCTCCCGCGGAACCACCCTGGCGACGAGGTCACCCTTCTCCAGCCGACCGGCGTCCACCCACTCCGGCCGCACCTCGTCGCCGGCGAGCTGCTTGAGCGTCCGCGCGTTCTCCTGGCCGAGCGGCACGCCCCTGACGGCGTACAACGGGTGTCCGGCGGTGACCCTGAGGGGTGCGGCGGAGTGCTCGACCTCCACCTCGACCATCGGGTCGACCTGGTCGTAGAGCATGACGTCGGTGACCTCGCGGTAGGTGCCGCTCACCCCGAGCACGAGGTCGCCGGCCACGACGTCCCTGATCGCCTTGACGCCGTCGGCGGTGTGGACGCCGGTGTCCGGTGCGAAGCACTGGTTCACGGCCACGGCCGTGTCGTTCGCGATCTTCAGGAACGGCACCACGCCCTGCGACGTGCCGTTGGTGCCCCTGATGTGCGCGCCGATGCCGCGCACCGGCGTCCAGTCGTTGCCCAGGCCGCCCGCGAACTTCGAGAGCAGCGCGTTGTTGCTGATGCCGTGGAAGATGCCGCCGAGGTCGTCGGCCACGGTGGTCAGGAAGCACGACGACAGCTGCGGCCGGGTCGTCCCGGAGTTGAACAGCGTCGGTGTCGAGCACATGAAGTCGAACGACGACAGCAGCTCGTAGAACTCGACCGCGCGGGCGTCGGGGTCGTCCTCCTCCAGGGCGAGGCCCATGGCCACGCGCATGAAGAACGCCTGCGGCAGCTCGTAGCGGCGGCCGTCGCGGTGCAGGAAGTAGCGGTCGTACAGGGTTTGCAGGCCCAGGAACTGGAACCGGAGGTCACGGGACGGGTCCAGCGCCGATCCCAGGCGGGCCAGGTCGAACGAGGTCAGCCGGGGGTCGAGCTGGCCGCAGTCGACGCCGTGCCGCACGAACGAGGCGAAGTACGACGGGTAGCGCTCGGTCATCTCGGCGTGCGACAGCGGGACGCCGCACGCCTCGGTGCGCAGCCGATCCAGCAGCAGGCGGGCGCTGACGCAGGAGTAGTCCGGGTCCTGCTCGACCATCGCGCGGGCGGCCATGATCGGCGCCAGGGCGAGCTCGGCGTCGGTGATGCCGTGGTACAGGTTCCGCTTGGTCTCGGTCAGCACCGCCTCGGCCGATGCGTTCGGAAGATCGGCACAGGCTTCCTCGATGACCACTGAAAGGCGGTCGGGCACGCTCTCTCCTCGCGAGCTGGGCCCAGGAGGAAAAGCGCATGCGCGCACCGTTCACCGGTGCACACAGCCGCCCTCCCTCGGGGCACCGTGTCGTGCGCGCAGGCTTGCGCGCACCCCGGTGGCAGGTCTTCGGACTCGTGGGCGTCGAACTCGCGCCTACCGGCCGTCGCTTCCCAGGTCTCGCGACCCAGTGCTTCGTTGACGGCTTTCGTTCCCACTCACCGCTGCGGGGCAGTCCCGGACTCGCACCGGGTTCCCTCTTGCCTCACCGGCCCGTTGTCCGGGCCGGTGAACCACCAGTGCGGCAGATACTACATGTGGTGGTGGGTCCTTGATCACCACCCAACATGCGTGTCCCCTGGGTAGGGTGGTCGGCGTGGGTGAGGTTCGGCCGCGGGTCTTCTACGGTGCTCTGCTCAGTGCGGGGCTCGCCTCCGCGTCGCTGTTCGCGGGAGCCGCGGCGCCGGTGACGAGCGGCGTGCTGGCCGGCTGCGCGGTCGCCGCGCTGGTCACGTCCCGGCGATCAGCGCGACCCCGAGGCTGATCATCACGGCGGCGATCACGCCGTCCAGCACGCGCCACGCGCGCGGCTTCGCGAACAGCGGGCTGAGCAGCCGGGCGCCGAACCCGAGCGCGGCGAACCAGGTGATGCTCGCCGTCACCGCGCCGACGCCGAAGAGCCAGCGGCCGGCGGCGATCGACCCGAGCAGCAGCACGGTGTCGAGGTAGACGTGCGGGTTGAGCCACGTCAGCGCGATCGCGGTGAGCACGGGCCGGTGCCGGGCGCCGGTGTCGGCGTGCAGGGCCTGCGGGCGCAGTGCGCGCCGCGCGGCCAGGAACCCGTACCCCAGCAGGAAGAGCCCGCCCACGACCGCGGCGACGGTGACCGCCTGCGGCCACCGGGTGACGATCGCGCCGAACCCGGCGACGCCCACGGCGACCAGGACCGCGTCCGACACGGCGCACACGGCGACCACCTTCGCCACCGCCTCGCGGCGAAGTCCTTGGCGCAGCACGAAAGCGTTCTGGGCGCCGATCGCGACGATCAGGGTCATCATGGTGCCGAAGCCGAGCAGCAGGTCTGTCACGCGGTCCACGCTATTGACGCGTTCTTGATGAGGCCAGCTGAAGATTCTTACGTACCATTAGCGCTCGTGATGGACCTCGACCTGGTGCGCACGCTGCTCGCGGTGGTGGACAGCGGCACGTTCGACGCCGCCGCCACCGCGTTGCACGTCACGCCTTCCGCTGTCTCGCAACGCATCAAGGCGCTCGAACAGCGCACGGGCCGGGTCCTGCTGGTCCGCGCCCGCCCGGTGCGGCTCACGCCGTCCGGTGAGGTGATCGTCCGCTACGGTCGGCAACTGCTGGCGCTCGACCAGGACCTCGGGGCGGCGCTCGGCGAGGACGCGGTCGTGCGGGTGCCGATCGCGGTGAACGCCGACTCGCTCGCCACCTGGTTCCTGCCCGCGCTGCACCGCGTGCCGCCCGAGCTGCGGATCTCGTTCGACCTGCACCGCGAGGACCAGGACCACACGACGGCGTTGCTGCGGCAGGGAGCGGTGATGGCGGCGGTGACGTCGTCGCGCGACCCCGTCGCCGGCTGCTCGGTGCGCAAGCTCGGCCACATCCGCTACGCCGCGATGGCCGCCGAGTCCTTCGTGAACCGGCATGCGGCCGGGCCGTTGAAGTCGTGGCTGCCGGATGCCCCGGTCGTGGTGTTCGACCGCAACGACGACCTCCAGGACCGCTTCGTCCGCACCCTGACGCGGGGCCGCGGCGCGTCCGAGCACCGCCACCACGTCCCGTCGTCCGAGGTCTACGTGCGCGCCGTCGCCACCGGCCTGGGCTGGGGCATGGTGCCGCCGCAGCAGGTGCTCGACGGCCTGGTCGACCTCGCTCCCGGCCGCACGGTCAGCGTCCCGCTGTACTGGCAGCAGTGGAAGCTCGACTCGCCCGCACTCACCGCCGTGGCCGAGGCGGTGATGGCCGAAGCCGCGCAGGCGCTGCGCTGAGTCCCCGGGGTGGGGCGACGCGCCGCCGAACCGGGCTCGTGCTCCCGGCCGGGAACCTGTCCGGCGCCTGAGAGCATCCTGTCGGCTTCCTGAACCCAGGAACCCCAGGGGTTCACCCGCTCGTTGACCGGTTTGTGCTGATTCCTCGCCTCGCCGCCACCGGCGGTTCGCTCGCGGTCGTCGCGACCGTCGCCATGGTGGGCCTGCTCGACCTGACCGTCGGCGCTCTGCACCGCACGATCAGCGAGTACGCCCTGGGCGACTACCGCCCGGTGTTCGACGTGGCCGTGCTGCTGCTGGTCGCGGGCTCGGCCGGCATCCTCACCGCGCTGGTCCACAAAGGACTGACCCGGTGGCGGTCGGCGGGCTCGGTCGCGTTGCTGCTGTGGTCGTTCGGCCTGCTGCTCGTGGTCGTGTTCCCGAAGACGAACTGGGCGATGGGCACCAACCAGCTCAGCGGCAGCATCCACCGGTTCGGCAGCATGGTCGCGTTCGTGAGCCTGCCCGTCGCGGTCGTCCTGCTGGCCCGGCCGTGGCTGCGCGACCACGTCTGGGGGCGACACGCCAGGTGGACGATGGCGTCGGGTTTGTTGAGCGTTGTCGCATTCATGCCGCTGCTCTACGCCATTGTGCTGGGTGCGGTGTCGGACGTCCGGTGGTGGAACGTGTTCCCGTTGGGCTACATCGAGAGGATCTTGCTCGCCGCCGAGGTCCTGGCCGTGCTGGTCGTCGGGCTGTGGGCGATCTCGGCCAGTAGGGTTGCGCCATGGCGAGTTGGGGAGACCTCGCGGATTACGTCCGCGCCGAGTACGACGTCATCAGCGACCAGGGCGAGGAACTGAGGATCCTCTTCACCTTCGGGGACGTGGAGGAGGGCGACGACGACCGCACGCAGGTCGTGATCATCGTCCGGGAAGTGCTCGACAACATGCACGAATGGGTGCAGATCGCCTCCCCGTGCGGGCTGGCCGCGCAGGTGGACCTCCGCCGCGTGCTGGAGGAGGTGGGCAACTCCACCGTCGCCTGCGGCCTCGCGATCATGGGGGAGCACGTCGTGGTCCGGCACTCGTTGCCGCTCAAGGACCTCGACATCCACGAGTTCACCGACCCGCTGCACCTGCTCGCCGGCACGGCGGACACGCTGGAGGAGCAGTTCTGGGGAGGGGACGGCTACTGATGTTCGACCTGGCACCTGCCACCGACCGCCTGGCGGAGGTGGTGCGCGGGGTGACCGACCGCCACCTGTCGGCACCGACGCCGTGCCCGGAGTACGCGGTCGGCGACCTGCTCGACCACGTCAACGGCCTGGCCGTGGCGTTCACGATGGCGGCGCGCAAGACACCGCTGCGGGGCACCCCCTCCGGCGACGTGGCGCGGCTGCCGCTGGACTTCCGCGAGTCGGTGCCGGCCCGCCTGGCCGAGCTCGCGCAGGCCTGGCGCGCACCGCAGGCGTGGGAGGGCATGACCGCGGCGGCCGGCGTCGACCTGCCCGGCGAGGTGGCCGCGGCCGTGGCGCTGGACGAGGTCGTGCTGCACGGCTGGGACCTCGCACGTGCCACCGGGCAGCCGTTCGAGGTCGACGAGGACCTGCTCCAGGTCGTGCACGGCTTCGTGTCGTCGGTCGGTCCCGGCAACCGCGACGGCTCGCTGTTCGGAGCCGTGGTGGAGGTCGGCTCGACCGCGCCGCTGCTGGACCGTGTCCTGGGACTCAGTGGCCGCGACCCCGCCTGGAAAGTAGGTTAGGCTCCCCTAACGTGAGAGCGATGACGGTGCAGGTTCGGGCGGGGCTCGGCGTCGGACGCCTGGCCGCCGCACTGGCTTCCCTGGTGGAACTGCACCCCGAGCTGTGCCGTTCGGGCTTCGCGCACCACGAGGTCACCGACCCCGCCGCCGCCACGGCCGCCGCACTGGCCGAAGCGGAGGCGGGGCTCGACCTGCGGGCGGGTGTGCTGATGCAGGCCGTGTGGCTGGACGCCGGACCCGAGCGGTCGGGGCGGATCGTGCTGGTGCTGCACGACGTCGTGGCCGACCGGATGCCGCGCGTGCTGCCGTGGCTGGTGCAGGCCTGGAAGCAACCCGCGCTGGTCGGCTAGTCCCGATCTTGTCGGACCCGCTGAGTACGGTGAGACGCAGGGGATCCCGACTCGGGGGTACCCCTGCGTGAGCGCGGCCGGGCCCGCTGGGTCACCCGTCGGTGGTGCACCGGGGGAGCGTCCGCGCCGGCGTGCCCGTCCGTGCCGAGGGTGCCGGTCCGCCGCAGCGCGTCCAGCCTGGCCGGGTGCGATCGACCGGCCGGGTGCGTCCAGCCTGGCCCGGTGCGATCGACTGGCCGGACAGCACGGCCACGCCACCCCTCGCCGTGACCGCCCGCGCCGCGGGTCGCGTCCGGACGCGACAAGACCCCGCCCGGCCTAGGTCCGCTGCGCCACGAACACGTGCTCGCGCCCAGGCCGGTCGGGCGCGTCCCGCACGTCCGCCACCCGGAACCCGCACCCCATCAGGCTGTCCACGACCTCGTCGTGCGACCGGAACCGCAGCGTGGAGTCCGAGGCGAGCTCGGTCCCGTCGGGGAACCGGTAGGTGTGCCGGAACGACACGAACGGCAGCCGCACCTCCAGCACCTCCAGCCGCTCGGTCACGCCGCCGACCGCGCGGTCCGGCCGGTCCGCCCACTCCTCCCAGGCCCGGGACTCCGGCCTGCGCGTCTCGAACACGAGGTGCCCGCCGGGGCGCAGGGCCGCGTGGACGCCGCGCAGCGCCGCCTCCCAGTCGGTGCCGAGGAACACCTGCGCCACGTTGCCCGTCATGACCGCGAGGTCCACCCGCAGCGGCGGCAGCGAGGTCGCGTCGCCGTGCAGCCACGTCACCCGCGGGTCCTTGGCGCGCGCCAGCTCCAGTGACGCGAGGGCCGGGTCCACCCCGACCACGTCGAGTCCTGCCTCGGCCAGCAGCACCCCGAGGCACCCGGTGCCGCACCCGACGTCGAGCACGCTCGCCGCGCCGAGCTCGGCCGCGACCGCCAGGTAGAGGTCCAGGTCGGTGCGCCGGCCGTCGAACGCGTCGTAGACGGCCGCCAGGCGCGGGTCGGAGAAGATCAGGTCGGGCATCTCGCGTCCTCGTTCCCCGTCACGAACGGGCGGAGCAGCGCGATCAGCTCGTGGTCCGGCCGCCCGTTCAGCTCGTCCTCCGCCACCCGCCGGGCGATCCCGGCGAGGAAGTCCGCGACCTGCACCCGTGCGTCGTGCTGCGAGTCGGCCAGGGTCAGCTCCGCCAGCCGCGGCGCAGCCTCCTTCAGCCGCCGGATGCGGTCCTCGGTCAGCGACAGCTGCTGGTCGTGCACGATCGACACCGGGCCGCGCCACTGCGCCACGGCCCGCAGGATCGCCGGGAACAGCGGGTCCAGGGCGCCGCGCGGCCCGCGGGCGCGCAGCAGGTCGTTGTAGTGCTCCAGCGGGCCGGTGACCGGCCCGAACTCCGCGCGCACCCGTGCGGCCAGGAACCGCCGCTTGTCCACCAGCTGCACGCGCGCCCGGCCGGCCAGCGGGCCAGACGGGTCCAGGAACCACAGCAGCACCCACCGGTTCTTCTGCCGCAGCAGGTGGTTCGCCTTGTACTCCAGGGCCGGCGACCTGATCATCGACCGCAGCTCGGCGACGCACGCGCCGGCCTCCTCGCGGGACAGCCGCACGGCCGCGTGCGCGAAGACCGCCGTGACCCCGCCGACGAGCTTCTCGCCCTCGGAGCCCGACTCGTCGCAGGCGATCTCCATCAGGACGCCGCCGTGGCCGTGGTTCGCATCAGGGGTCGAGGATGCCCCACCCGCGCGGTTCCGGTCGCCCGAATTTGTTGACAGCGGCGGTGGTCCGGTGCTGTGATTCAACGCACAACATACAGGAAACCTTCTTAACTAAATCGCCGCCGCGCCCTGTACCCCTGCACAGGAGGCACCTGTGGCCAGATCCCTGTTCTTGGTCGTCCCAGCCGCACTGGCGCTCAGCGTCCCCGCCGTCGCGGTCGCCGCCCCGGTCCAGCACCAGGCGGAGAACGCGACGATCACCCACGGCGTGGTGGAGTCCAACCACGCCGGCTTCACCGGCTCGGGCTTCGTCAACTACGACAACGAGGTCGGCAGCTCGGTGGAGTTCACCGTGACCGCCGCCGCTGCCGGCCCGGCGACCCTGACCTTCCGGTTCGCCAACGGCCAGACGGCCGACCGCCCGATGGACATCTCGGTGAACGGCGCACTGGTCGCGGACGAGCTCGCGTTCCCGAGCACGGGCGCGTGGACGTCCTGGACGACCCGCTCCACCGCCGTGACCCTCACCGCGGGCACCAACAAGATCAAGACCGTCGCGACCACGTCCAACGGCGGCCCGAACCTGGACCGCGTCGACGTCGACCAGCAGTCCGGCACGCCGGACACCACGGCCCCGTCGGTCCCCGGCGGCCTGCGCTCGACCGGCACCACGGCGACCTCGGTGTCGCTCGCGTGGGACGCGTCCACCGACAACGTGGGCGTGACCGGCTACGTGCTGTCGAACGGGCAGACCGCGACCGGCACCACCCACACCGTGAGCGGCCTGACGCCGGACACCTCGTACACCTTCACCGTGCGGGCGCGGGACGCGGCGGGCAACCTGTCCGGCGCCTCCGGTGCCGTCACGGTGCGCACGCAGCCCGGAACCCCCGGCGGCACCCGGCCGCACGACGTCAACGGGCTGCTGCGCGTGTGCGGCGTGCAGCTGTGCAACCAGTACGGCAAGCCGGTCCAGCTGCGCGGCATGAGCACGCACGGCATCCAGTGGTACCACCGGTGCTCCAAGTCCCAGTGGTGGGACGCGCTGGTCAACGACTGGAACGCGGACTTCCTCCGCGTCGCCATGTACGTCCAGGAGGACGGCTACGAGACCGACCCCCGCAAGTTCACCGACCTGGTGCACGGCTACATCGAGGAAGCCACCCGCCGCGGCATCTACGTCCTCGTGGACTGGCACCAGCTCGACCCCGGTGACCCGAACTACAACCTGTCCCGCGCCAAGACGTTCTTCACCGAGATCGCGACCAGGCACAGGGACAAGACCAACATCATCTACGACATCGCCAACGAGCCGAACAACGTCTCGTGGGCGCGGGTGAAGTCCTACGCCGAGCAGATGATCCCGGTCATCCGCGACATCGACCCGGACAGCCTCATCGTCTCGGGCACGAACGGCTGGTCGACGTTCGGCCATTCCGACGGCGACAGCCCGTCCGAGGTGCTGAACAACCGGGTCAACGCCACGAACTTCATGTACTCGTTCCACTTCTACGCGCAGGCGCACCAGGACTCGTACCTCAGCGTCCTGGACCAGGTGTCGAGCCAGGTCCCGGTGTTCGTGACCGAGTTCGGCACGCAGGCCGCGTCCGGTGGCGGCAGCAACGACTTCACCATGTCGCAGAGGTACGTCGACCTCATGGCCCGCAAGAAGATCTCCTGGGCCAACTGGAACTACTCCGACGACGGCCTGACGGGCGCGGTGTTCAAGACCGGCACCTGCTCGGGCACCACGTTCGCGGGCACCGGTGTGCTGAAGCCGGCCGGGGTGTGGGTGCGGGACCGCATCCGGACGCCCGACGACTTCCCGACGAGCTGATGCCGGACGAGCTGATCCCGGTGAGGTGAGTGAGGGGGCGTGGCCGGTGCCACGCCCCCTTCACGACGACAACGGCCAGGTGTGGACGGGTTCGTTGGCGTGCATGAGGTCCACGTAGGTCCGCAGCATCGTGCGCAGCGCGTCCGCCCGGTCCAGGTGCGAGTGGTCGTAGTGCCGGTGGAACTCCCTGGCCTGCCAGGTCGCGCCGTTCACACCGCTCAGGCACCGCTGCTCGATCACACCCAGCAGGCGGTCGCGCTCGGCCGAGTCGACGCCCCACCGGATCAGCCCCTCGTGGGCGAGCGGCAGCAGCCGGCGCAGCACCAGCTCGACCACCGGCACGGTGCCGACGCCGGGCCAGTACATCTGCGCGTCCATGCCGTTGCGCGCGGCGGCGTTGAAGTTCTCCTCCGCCGCCTGGAAGCTCATCTGCGACCACAGCGGACGCTCGTCCTCGGCCAGCGCGCGCACGAGGCCGAAGTACAGCGCCGCGTTCGCCAGGGTGTCCACGATGGTCGGACCCGCGGGCAGCACCCGGTTCTCCACGCGCAGGTGCGGCCGGTCCCGCACCACGTCGTACACCGGCCGGTTCCACCGGTAGATCGTGCCGTTGTGCAGCTTCAGCTCGCTCAACGAGGGCGTGTCGCCCTTGTCGAGCACCGCGAGCGGGTCCTCGTCGTCGCAGATCGGCAGCAGCGCGGGGAAGTAGCGGACGTTCTCCTCGAACAGGTCGAAGATCGAGTTGATCCACCGCTCGCCGAACCACACCCGCGGCCGCACGCCCTGCGCCTTGAGCTCGTCGCCGCGCGTGTCGGTCGCCTGCTGGAACAACGCGATCCGCGTCTCCCGCCACAGCTCCTTGCCGAGGAAGAACGGCGAGTTCGCGCCCACCGCCACCTGCACGCCGGCGATGGCCTGCGCGGCGTTCCAGTAGGCGGGGAACTGCTCGGGGCTCACCTGCAGGTGCAGCTGCGTGCTCGTGCACGCCGCCTCCGGCACGATCGAGCTGGACGTGAGGTGCAGCCGCTCGACGCCGTCGATGGAGATCTGCAGGTCCTCGCCCCTCGCCGCCAGCACCTGCTCGTTCAGCAGCGCGTAGCGCGGGTTGCCCGACAGCAGGTCCGGCGTGATGTGCCGGGACCGCAACGTCGGCAGGATGCCGTTGACGACCATGTGCGCGCCGACCCGGCGGGCCTTCTCCTCGGCGTCGTTGAGGCTGCGGCGCACCGTCTCCTCGAACGCCGTGATGCCCCCGCCGGCCAGCCGCCGCGGCGCCACGTTGATCTCGATGTTCCACTGGCCCAGCTCGGTCACGAAGTCCGGGTCGTCGATGACCTCCAGCGCCTCGTGGTTCTTCATCGCGGGATCACCCTGCTCGTCGATCAGGTTGATCTCGATCTCGAGGCCGGTCATCGGCCGCTCGAAGTCGAACCGCGCCTCGCGCAGCATCCGCGCGAACACGTCGAGGCACCGCCGGACCTTCGTCCGGTACCGCGTGCGGTCCTCGCGCGTGAACTCCTGCTTCGCGACGTCCTCGCCCATGGTGGCCTCCCGGCGGTCGAGGGAACACCTCACCACTCTGCACCATGGTTGATCAATCCGACACTCAGGGGAGCGTTCCCGCGCACCAGGTGGGACGCCGGACGCCCGCCGTGTCGCGGCCCCGATGACCAGCCTTCCATTGTCCCGAATTCCGGGGTGGATTTCCCGGCGGTCCGCGGAGAAAGCCGGCGGTCGTTCAGGCGCCCATTTTCATTCGGCCCCTTACCTGGTTGCGAGTTGTCCACTTTTTGACCCTTTTGTGGGCTGTCCTCGCACCGTGTCGGCGGTGCTACCGTGCGAAGTCAGCGACGAGAGCCGGGTGGGGAGCCTTGGGGAACATCGCGAGGTTCGGCATTTTGGGACCGTTGTGCGTCACGCGGAACGGCAGGGCCGTGAAACTGGGGGGACCTCGGCAGCGGACGTTGCTCGCCGCGTTGCTGGTGCGGGCGGGCAAACCGGTGGGGCTGAGCGGCATCGTGGACGCGCTGTGGGGGGAGAACCCGCCGGCGAGCGCGGTGGCGAACGTGCACACGCACGTGAACCGGCTCAGGAGCGCGTTGAAGGACGTCGGGCTGGACGGGCTGCTCGTCACCGACGGCAGCGGGTACCGGTTGCTGGTGGAGCCGGACCAGCTCGACAGCGCGCGGTTCGAGGCCTCTGCCGGGCAGGCCCGGAGCGCACTGCGCGCCGGGGACGCGCTGAAGGCGGTCGAGCTCTGGCAGGAGGCGTGGGACTGCTGGCGGGGCGCGGTGCTGGAGGACGTGCCGCGGGCCGGGTGGCTCGAGACCGAGGTCGTGCGGCTGGAGGAGCTGGCGGCCGCCGCGCGGGAGGACTGCGCGGACGCGCGGCTCGCGGCCGGGCAGTACCGGGCGCTCGTCACCGAGCTGTCGGCGCTCGTGCGGGAGCAGCCGCTGCGGGAGGGGCTGTGGCGGCGGCTGATGCTCGCGCAGCACCGGGCCGGGCGCCGCGCCGAGGCGCTGGAGACGTACCGGGCGGTGCGGGAGGTGCTGGTCGAGGCGCTCGGCGTGGAACCGTGCGCGGAGATCCGGGAGCTGCACCGGGAGGTCCTGCGCGGCGAGGGACCCGTGGTGGTGCGACCGATGCAGCTGCCGCCCGGCGCGCAGGACGTCACCGGGCGCGCCACCCAGACCGCGCGGCTGCGCCGGTTGCTGACCGGGCGGGCCGGTGCGGTCGCCGCGATCACCGGCAAGGCGGGCGTGGGCAAGACGACGCTGGCGGTGCGGGTCGCGCACGAGGTGGCCGGGCACTTCACCGGCGGACAGCTCTACGTGCGGCTGGGCGGCACGCACGCGCCGCGCGACCCGGCGACCGTGCTGGCCGAGCTGCTGATCGCGTGCGGGGTGCACCCGCACGCCGTTCCGGAGGACCGGGAGGCCCGCGCCGCGCTCTACCGGTCGCAGCTCGCGGCGCGGCCCGTGCTGGTCGTGCTCGACGACGCCGCGAACATGGCGCAGGTGCGGCCGTTGCTGCCGGGCACGGCGGGGTCGGCGGTGCTGATCACGAGCCGGGCGCAGCTGGTCGACGTCGACACCGCGCACACCGTGCACCTCGACGTGCTCAGCACGGAGGACGCGGTGCGGGTGCTCGCCTCGATCGCCGGTCGGTCCCGGCTCGCCGCGGAACCCGACGCCGCCAGGGCGGTGGCCCGCTACTGCGGCAACCTCCCGCTGGCGCTGCGGATCGCGGGCTCCCGGCTGGCCCGCAGGGCGCACTGGACGGTCGGGCGGCTCGCGGAACGGCTGGCCGACGAGGGCACCCGCCTCAACGAGCTGTGCATCGACGACCTGGAGGCGCGCGCCAGCCTCGCGCTGAGCTACGAGGCGCTCGGACCCGCCCAGCGACGCGCGTTCCGGTTGCTGAGCCTGCTCGACGTGCCGGACTTCCCCGCCTGGGTCGCGGGGCCGCTGCTCGACGTCCCCGTCGCGGACGCCGAGGAGCTCGTCGACGGCCTCGCCGACGCGCACCTGCTCGAACCAGCGGGCCACGGCCGCTACCGGTTCCACGACCTGCTGCGGGTCTTCGGCCGCGAACGCGCGCAGCAGGACGACCCCGGCCGCACCGCGGCGCTCACCCGCGCGTTCACCGCCTGGCTCGACCTGGCCGCGCGCGCCGAGTCCGGGCTGCCGAGCCGGTTCCTCAAGGTGCGGCTGGAGGTGCGGGACGCGCGCCTGCCGGGGGACGTCACCGCCCGGCTGCTCGCCGACCCGCTGGCGTTCCTGGAGGCCGAACGCGACGCGCTGGTCGCCGTCGTCGAGCAGGCGCTCGCGCTGGGCCTGACCGCGCTCGCCGCCGACACCGCCGGGGTGCTGACGACGTTGTTCGACCTGCGCAGCCACTACGACCTGTGGCGGCACACGCACGAGCTGGTCCTGGCGGCCGCGCAGGAGAGCGGCGACGCCCGGCGCACCGCGGTCCTGCACCAGGGGCTCGGCGCGCTGGCGTTCTACCGCGACCGCTTCGGCGAGGCGCGCACGCACTTCACGCGGGCGCAGCACCTGTTCCACGACCTCGGCGAGGTGCCGGGGCAGGCCTACGCCAACCTGGGCCTGGGCAGCGTCGACCTGTTCCACGGCCGCCACGACGAGGCCGCCGCCCTGCTCGCGCGCGCCAGGGCCGGCTTCCACCGGTGCGCCGACGCGTTCGGCGGTGCCTTCGCCCTGCAGGGGCTCGGGGTGGTGCGGCGCAACCAGGGCCGCCTCGACGAGGCCGCGGCGTTCCTCGACCGCGCGCTGGCCGCCTTCGCCGAGCTCGACTCGGACTACGGGCGGGCGTGCGTGCTGTTCAGCTACGGCCTGCTGCACAACGCCCGCGGCGACCTCGCCGCCACCGAGCACGCGATGCCGGCGGCCGTCGGCCTGTTCCGCGCGGCGTCCTGTCCGCGCGACGAGGCGCTGGCGCTGCACGTGTTCGCCGCCATCCACGCCCAGCGCGGTGACGCCGATCGCGCGGCGGCGCTGATGGCCCGGTCGCAGGCCGCGTTCTCGCCGCAGGACGAGAGCGTCGGCAAGGCCGAGACCCTCTACAGCCTCGGCTGGGTCGCCCACCGCGACCGCCGCTTCACCGAGGCGCAGGAGTGCTTCACGCGGGCGTTGCGGCTGTTCGAACGGTTCGACATGCCGCTGCACCAGGTCCGCACCCGTGCCGCGCTGCACAGCACGGGCCTCACCGGCCCCGGCCGGTGAGCGCGCTGACCAGGTGCCGTTGCAGCAACCAGAACACCACCAGGCACGGCAGCGCCGTGGCGGTCGCGGCGGCCATCAGCTCGGCGATGTCCAGCCGTGTGGAGTCCATCATGGACAGACCGAGGGTGAGCGTGCGCATGTCCGTGGAGTTCGTGACCACCAACGGCCACAGGAAGTCGTTCCAGTGCCACAGGAACACGAACACCGCGAGCGTGGCGAGCACCGGACGGCACAACGGCAGCACGATGTGCCAGTAGATCCGCCAGTCGCCGGCGCCGTCGACCCGCACGGCGTCGAACACCTCGCCCGGCAGCGCGCGGATGAACTGCCGCAGCACCAGCACCGCCTGGGCGTTGGCGAGCGTCGGCACCACCAGTCCCCACCAGGTGTCCACCCACCCCAGCGACGCGACCAGCAGCAGCAACGGCACCAGCACGGCGTGGAACGGCACCATGAACGTCGACACGATCGTCCACAGCAGCAGGTCCCGGCCGCGGAAGCGCTTGCGGGCGAACACGTACGCGGCCATCGACGCGGACAGCAGGACCACCACCACCGACACCAGCGCGTAGACCAGCGTGTTGAGCGTCCACCGCACGAAGTCCTCGGCCGCGAGCACCACGGCGAAGTTCCGCAGCGTCAGCGACTCCGGCAGGGCGTGCGGCAGCGTCGGGGAACCGGGTGGTGACAGCGCGACCACGACCATCACGGCGAACGGTCCCAGCGCGAGCAGCGTGACCACCGCCAGCACCACGACCGGCCACCGCGAGCGCCTCACGGGTCCCCGCCGAACACCCGCCGCTGGGTCAGCGCCACCAGCAGCACCACGGCCCACAGCACGACCCCGGCCGCCGCCGCGTGCCCGAGGTCGAACAACCGGAACCCGTACTCGTACACCACGTACGCCAGCACCTGGCTGGCCCGCATCGGCCCTCCCTCGGTCAGCACGAAAACGGTGTCGAAGACCTGGAACGCGCCGATCGTCTCGACCACCACCACGAAGAACAACACCGGGCGCAGGAACGGCAGCAGCACGTGCCACACCCGTTGCCACGCGGTCGCCCCGTCCACCCTGGCCGCGTCCAGGCAGTCGGACGGCACGTCCTGCAGACCGGCGAAGAGCACCAGCACCGCGTAGCCGGACCCCTTCCACACGCTCACGACGGCGAGCGCGGGCAGCACCAGCGACGGGTGGGACAGCACCCCCAGCGGCTCGAACAGCCACCGCCACACCACGGCGGCGAGCACCGGGCTGGTGGCGTACGGGGCGAGCAGGGCGGCGCGGAACCAGCCGCGCGCCCACGTGACCCGGTCGAGCAGCACCGCCGTTCCCAGCGCCACCAGCACGGTCAGCGGCACGCACAGCGCGACGTAGCCGAGCGTGGTGCGCAGGCTGGCCGTGAACGTCCGGCTCGCGGCCAGGTCGCGGTAGTTCGCCAGCCCGACGAACGTCCAGCCGCCGCCCGCGTCGTGGTCGGTGAGGCTCAGCCCGGCCGCCCCCAGCACCGGGACGACCCGGAACAGGCCGAAGAGCACCAGCACCGGCAGCAGGAAGAGCAGGGTCGTGACCGCGCCGCGCATCAGCGGCCGAGCAGCCCGTCGACCTCGGCGGCGGCGTCGGCGAGCGCCTGCTCCGGGGTGCTCCTGCCCAGCAGCGCGGCCTGCAGGTGCGGGGCCAGCAGGCCCATCACCCTGCGCGCCTGCGGGTGCGGGTCACCGGCCGACGCGTAGGGCAGCGCGTCGAGGAAGCTCCTCGCCAGGGCGTCCTGCGGCGGCGCCACCTCGGCCCACGGCGCGAAGAAGTCCGACCGGGCGCACAGCGCGTCGACGACCTCCCGCGAGCTCAGGTGGGCGAGCACGGTCCTGGCCGCCGCGGTGTCCTTCGCGGTGCGCACCAGCGCCAACGCGCCGGGCTGGCCGAACGTCGCCCGCACCCGGCCCTGCAACGGCGGGCCGACCGCGGTGTTGTCCGCTCCGATGCCCGCCGCGATGGCGCGGGCCTCCGCGGCGGTCGTCACGTGGCTCATCGCCGCCTTCCCCAGCGCCACCGGGTCGTCCCTGATGTCGCTCTTGCGGGTCGTGACGTCCGCGGGCAGGCCGCCCGCCGCCGCGAGGTCGACGAGGAACCGCAGCGCCGCGACGCCCTCCGGGGAGGAGAACGCGCTGCGCCGGCCGTCCGGGCTGAACACCGTGCCGCCCGCCTGCCACAGCAGCGGGTAGAAGGTGATGTTGAGCGTCTCCTCGGCCGACCCGGCGTAGTCGAGCACCGGCACGCCCCTGGCCGCGAGCCGCGGCGCGGCCGCCCTGACCTCGTCCCACGTCCGCGGCAGTTCCGTGATCCCCGCCTGCGCGAACAACGCGCGGTTGTAGACCGTCGTCGTGACGGTCTGGTACAGCGGCACGCCGTAGACCTCGCCGTTCACCGTCAGCGCCGAGACCGCCGACGGCCGGAACGCCGTCCCACTCGCCGCCACCACGTCGCCGACCGGCTGGAGCGCACGCTGGGCGGCGTACTGCGGGATCATGTCCGGCTGCAGCAGCACCACGTCCGGTCCGCTGCCCGACAGCAGCGCCGTGCCGATCTTCTCCTGCCGGCCGGCCCACGGTTGCAGCTGAATCCGCAGGTCGATGTCGTGCGACGACTCGAAGCCGCGCTCGACCTCCTGCCAGAACGCCCTGCTCGCGGTCTCGTCGTCGATGACCGGGTACAGCCACACGGTCACCGTCCGGCCGGTCACCGGTGCGCCGCAGGCCGTGAGGGCGAACGCCAGCGCCGCGGCGAGCAGGCGCCTCACGCCGGAATCCCGAACAGGCCGGCGGCGTTGCGCCACATCACGTGCTCGTGCTCGCGTTCGCTCAGGCCCGCGTCCACGACCACGCCGAGCGCGATCGCCGGGTCGACCAGCGTGCTGTCGGTGCCGAAGAGCACCTGCTCCACCGGCACGCGGTCCAGGGCGTAGCGGAAGCGGTCGCGGTCGGTGATCGAGCAGCACGGTTCGAGGTAGAGCCGGTCGCTGCGGACCGCCGCTTCGACCGCCGTCCGCCACGCCGGCCCGCCCATGTGCCCCGCGATCACCCGCAGCCCCGGCACCTCCTCCAGCACGTCCACGAGACCCAGCACGCTGTCGTCCCAGGTGTGCACCAGCACCGGCAGCCCGGCGGCAGCGGCCATCCGCAGCGCCTCCCGCGTCGGCGTGGACGTGAGCGGCAGCGCGGGGTAGGTGGTGTGGATCTTCACGCCCACGAACCGCTTCGCCGGGGTGTAGCGCTCCAGCTCGCGTGCGGCCTCGTCGAGCTGGTTGGGGTTGATGACGACGTATCCGAGCAGACGCGGTTGTTCGGCCAATGCCTCGGCCATCCACCTGTTGCCGCTCACCATGTCGTAGGTGACCGCCTCGGACGCGGACACGATCTGCCGGTCGATGCCGTAGCGGTCCATGAGCTTGATGTTGACGTCGACGGCGCCCACGTCCGTCGAGAAGAACCACGGTCCCGCGTGCCCGTGCACGTCGATGATCATCGGGCGTCCTCCAGCCACGCCGTGGCCGTGCCCCCGGCCACCTGGTGCCACTCCTCGGTGCCGAGGCCGGACATGCGCAGACGCAACGCCGACGGCATGACGTCGTGCACCGGCGCCCGCGAGCCGTACGCGAGGTGGTGCGCCCCGACCTCGCCCGCGATCCGCTCGATCGAGTCGGGTCCGACCAGCATCCGGGTCGAGGCCACGAACCCCGGCTCGCGGCGCGCCAGCACGACGAAGTCCGCCACCTTGTAGGCGTGCACGTCCAGGAAGCACACCCGCGTGCCGCTGAACGCGGGCCAGTAGCGGCTGATGTCGCCGCTCGTCAGCAGCACCATGCCGTGGGCCGACGCGAGGCCGACGACGTGCTGCAGACCCGGTGACTCCGGCTCCACCCATTGCTCCGGCGGGAACACCCGCAGCAGCCGCACACCCTCGGCCGCAAGGCGCGCTATCTCCGTCTCGGCCGTCAGCGCGTCACGGATGTCCACTGTGCCCACGGGGACATGACCCGTCTGTTCGATCGCCTTGCGCATCTCGTCGTTGCCCGAGCACGCGTCGAACAACCCGCCCCGCAACGAGCACACCAACCCGCGCGCGATGCCGTGACGAGAGAGCTGCTCACCCACGGCCTCGATGGACGCGTCGACGTCGCGGGTGGGCACAGCGCCGAAGAGCACGTCGACGTCGAGCGCGATCTCGTGCCGCTCGTGCGGGACGTGGGGGAGTGGAGCCACCATGACCGGCAGCCTGGTGGCCGCCCCTACACGAGCCCTACACGGCGGGCACCGCGATCGCGGTGACCAGGACGTCGCCCTGCACCAGCCAGCGGCCGCGGAAGTCCGCGATCGGGGTGTCGGGCAGCAGGATCCGCGAGTGGAACGTGCCGTCCGGGTCGAGCGTGATGTCCGCGTCCTCGAACCCGAGCCACCGCCGCGTGACCGGGAACCACGCCTTGTACGTGGTCTCCTTCGCGCTGAACAGCAGCCGGTCCCAGCAGATCTTCGGGTCCTCCGCCCGCAGCCCGGCCATCCGGTCCAGCTCGGCCGGCACCGCGATGGCCCCCAGCACCCCGTCCGGCGCGGGCCCGTGCGGTTCGGCGTCGATGCCGATCGTCAGGAAGTCCGCCGTGCTCGCCAGCGCGGCCGCCCGGTAGCCCAGGCAGTGCGTGAGGCTGCCGACGACGCCCTCCGGCCACAGCGGCTCGCGCTTGGGCCCCGGCAGCACCGGCGCGGGCGCGACACCGAGCCGCGCCATGGCCTGGCGCGCGCACCAGCGCGCGGTGCCGAACTCCGCGCGGCGCTTGGGCACCGCGTTGCCCAGCAGCGCCTCCTCCTCGGGGAAGAGGCCGGCCGGCTGCTCGTCGTCGAACCGTTCCACCGCCGCGATCGGCGGGGGGAGGAGTTGTTCCAGCACCTATGACTCCCGCAACACGTCGTGCAACTTGGCCCCGGTCACGCCGCGCGGTCGCCACTCGCGCGGGTAGCCGAGGGAGACCTCGTCGAAGCGCACGCCGTCGTAGACGGTCGTGCGGGGGATGTGCAGATGGCCGTAGACCATCTCGACGGCGTTGAACCGCGTGTGCCAGTCGGCCGTCGCCGTGGTGCCGCACCACAGCGCGAACTCGGGGTAGCGCAGCACGAACGTGGGGTCGCGCACGAGCGGGTAGTGGTTGATCAGCACGGTCGGCCCGCTCACCTCGGCGAGCCGTCGCGCCGTCTCCTCCACCCGCGCCCGGCACCAGGCCTCGCGCGACGGGTAGGGGTCGGGGTGCAGGAAGTACTCGTCGGTGCACACGACGCCCGCCTCGTGCGCGATGGCGAGGGCGGACTGCACGTCCGTGGCACCCGGTGGCCTGAACGAGTAGTCGTAGCCGATGAAGAGGGGACAGACGGTGACCGGCCCGCCGTCGCCGTCGAAGACCGCGTACGGGTCCTCCGGGGTGAGCACGTCGAGGCTGCGGCAGAGTTCGACGAGCTGCTTGTAGCGCACCTCGCCGCGCGCCTGGTTCTCGTCGTCCTTCGTGGTCCAGAGCTCGTGGTTGCCCGGGGACCAGATGACCCGGCCGAACCGGGGGCGCAGCGTCCGCAGGGTCCACTCGATGTCGCCGAACTTCTCACCCACGTCCCCGGCGACGATCAGCCAGTCGGCCGGGTCCGGTGCGGTGATCGCCGCCACCACGTCGCGGTTGTCCTGGTAGGAGACGTGCAGGTCGCTGGTGGCCAAGAGCTTCACACCTCGACGGTAGCCGTGGCGTCAACGCGAGGAGATCAACCTGAACCGAAGAGACCACTCGTTCGTGTCGTGAGTAACACGACCGGTTATCCGTTCGTCGCAGACAGTGCGCCACTCGTCTCAACAGGGCGAGCCGCAAGTCGCCGACCTTGCCCCGCTCATCGCTGCCGACGGCCCGCGCACTTACCTGTCCACCTGCACCGTTCCTACCGTGAGCGCTGTCACCTGACGGAAAAGTCCTGGCGGAGGACCACACCATGACCGACTCCCAGTTCGCCCGCACGCCGGACCCGCGACTCGCGCGCGGAGTCCCGCAGCGGCAGGTCCCCCAGGGTCAGGTCCCCGCGCGCCCGGTGCCCGCGCGCCAGGCCCCCCAGGGTCAGCTGCCCCAGCGCCCGCTGCCGCCGCGCCAGGGCCAGGTGCCCCGCTACGGCCAGCCGGTCGACCCGCGCCTGGCCGCCGCACCGTCGTTCCGCCGCACCGTCGGCGCCGAGATCGCCCGCCACGCCCAGCAGCACCAGGCCTACGCCGTCCCCTCGCGCCGCAGCACGGCCGAGGAGACCGCGCTGGCCACCCTGCTGCGCTCCCGCCAGCGCGCCGAGTCCGCCCGCCAGGACACCCGTTCCGCCGACACCTCCGTCCCGCGCCAGGACTCCTGGATGCGCGCCGGCGTGTGGCCGGAGCAGACCGCCGACCCCGGTCGCGGCGACGTCATCGAACAGCTCTCGTCCCGCCTGGTCAGCCCCAACCTGTGGGCCGTCGTCGAACCCCTCATCCCACCCGCGAAGGTCCGCCGCCAGGGCGGTGGCCGCGGCCGGGTCTGCAACCGCACGGTCTTCACCGCCATCGTCTTCGTGCTCTCCTCCGGCTGCGCGTGGCGGCACCTGCCCGCGTCCTTCGGCGTGACCGTGCCGACCGTGCACCGCCGCTTCCAGGAGTGGACCGACCTGGGCCTGTGGACCCGCCTGCGCCGCGCCGTGGCCGAGGGCGCCTGCGGCACCGACGAGGTCGACTGGATCCGCGCGGTGCTCGACGCGGCGGACCGCCGGTCGGCGAAGGCGGCCGGCTGAGGCGCCGTCCCCCTGCTCGCGCCGGGGTCACCCTGAGGAAGGGTGGCTCCGGCGTTGTGTTGCGCTCGCCCGGTTCGTGCGCCCTGCCGAGCACTGACCGCTCATCGCACCCGTGACCGCTCATCGCACCACGACCGCTCATCGCACTCATGGCCGCGCCCGCGCCACTTCACCGCGCCCCGTGTCACATGCCGTTGATGCCCGCTTGGTACTTCGGCACCCGCACGGTGATCTTCGTGCCCAGCCCGCACGCCGTCTCCACCACGAGCCCGTACTCGTCCCCGTACACCCGCCGCAACCGCTCGTCGATGTTCCCGAGCCCGATCCCCGCGGATTCGTCGACCTGCCCGGCGAGCGTCCGCCGCAGCTCGTCGGGGTCCATGCCGATGCCGTCGTCCTCGATGGTGATCTCGGCCTCGGCACCGCTGTCGTTCGCGTAGATCTGGATGTGGCCCGGCTCGACCTTGCCCTCCATGCCGTGCCGCACGGCGTTCTCGACGAGCGGCTGCAGGCACAGGAACGGCACGGTCACCGGCAGCACCTCGGGCGCCACCTGCAACGTCACCCTCAGGCGTTCGCCGAAGCGGGCGCGTTCGAGGGCGAGGTACTGGTCGATCGAACGCAGCTCCTCGGCCAGCGTCGTGAAGTCGCCGTGCCGCCGGAACGAGTAGCGGGTGAAGTCCGCGAAGTCGAGGAGCAACGTACGCGCGCGCTCCGGGTTGGTGCGGACGTACGAAGCGATGGCGGACAACGAGTTGTAGATGAAGTGCGGTGAGATCTGGGCGCGGAGTGCGCGCACCTCGGCCTCCACCAGGCGCGTCCGCGAGCGGTCGAGCTCGGCCAGCTCCAGCTGCCCCGCCGCCCACCGGGCCACCTGGTTCGTCGCGCGGACCAGGCCCGCGGAGGCCTCGCGGGAGTAGGCGGCCAGGGTCCCGACCACGCGGCCCTCGACGGTCAGCGGGGCGACGACCGCGCAGTTGATCGGGCAGTTCGGTTCGGTGCAGCCGATGTCGAACGCCTGGGTGCGGCCGGTCAGGAACACGTCCTGCGCCTGCGCCATCGCCTCCGCGGCGTGGTGCTCGGACACGCCCTCCCACGCGACGACCTCGGTTTCGTCGGTCAGCGCGAGCGCGGGGGTGTCGAGCAGGGTGCGCAGGTGGCGCGCGGACCTCTTCGCCGCGTCCGGGACCAGGCCCGCGCGCAGCGGGGGAGCGGCGGACCAGGCGGTGTGCAGGGTCTCGTAGGTCACGCGCTGGGCCTCGGTCGACAGCGACTGCCGGCTGCGCGTGCCCCGCCACAGCACGAGCACCGCCGCCCCGCCGACGATCAGGATCGCCGCGGCGGTGAGGAGGTCGTGCATCTCAGTTCACCTCTAGCTTCGCTCGTCGCCGTGGGAAGACGAACCTGAGCCGTCCAGCCCGAGGTTCTCGGGCGCGTGGAGCTTGACCATCGTGCGCTGCACCCCCGGCGGCACGTGCCGCTGGGTGAGCAGGGAGACCACGTACATGACCCCGAAGCCCAGCGGCACCGTCCACGCCGCCGGACGGGACAGGAGCGTCTCGTACCGGGCGTCGCCGGTGTCGGTGAACATCGTGACCAGCCCCGCGGTCAGGGCGGGCAGGCCGCCCGCGAGCATGCCCGCGATGGCGCCGGCGGTCGTGATCCGGGTCGACCAGATCCCCAGCATCAGCAACGGGCACAGCGACGACGCCGCCACCGCGAACGCCAGGCCCACCATGTCCGCCACCGGCATGCCCGTCGACACGAACGTCATCGCCAGCGGCACGATGCCCGCGAGCACCGTCGAGATCCGGAACCCGCGCACGCCGCCGAGCCGCAGCACGTCCTGCGACAGGACACCCGCCAGCGACACCACCAGCCCCGAGGACGTCGACAGGAACGCCGCGAACGCGCCACCGGCCACCAGCGCGCCGAGCAGCTCGCCGCCGAGACCGTCGATCATCCGCGTCGGCAGCACGAGCACCACGGCGTCGGTCTGCCCGGTCATCAGCAGCTCGGGCGTGTACAGCCGGCCGAGCGCCCCGTACACCGGTGGCATCAGGTAGAACACCGACAGCAGGCCCAGCACGATCAACGTCGTGCGGCGCGCGGCCGTGCCGTTCGGGTTGGTGTAGAAGCGCACGATCACGTGCGGCAGCCCCATGGTCCCCAGGAACGTCGCGATGATCAGCGAGTAGGCCGCGTACAGCGGGAACTGCTGCCCGCTCGACTCCGGCAGCGACCACGTCTCGTTGGTGTTGTGCCCCATCGTGGACACGTGCGGCACGGTCGAGCCCTGCGGGAACGTGAGCTTCGAGCCCTGTCCGACGCGGTGGTGGCCGGCGGTCAGCACGTGCCCGCCGCCCTCCACGCGCTGCCCGTCGACCTCGCCGGAGCCCCGGACGGTGACGGCCTGCTCGGCGTGCACCACCGTCTCGTTCCGGAACACGACCTCGGTGTCCTGCCGGAACGACGGGAACTCCGGTGCGGTCAGCGACTGGGCGCCGTGCACCTGCCACGCGACGACCAGGAACACGACCGGCACGGTGATCGCGGTGAGCTTGAGCCAGTACTGGAACGCCTGCACGAACGTGATCGACCGCATCCCGCCGGACATCACGTTGACCGTCACGACCGCCGCGACGACCAGCGCGCCCACCCAGTCCGGCGCCCCGGTCACCGTGTTCAGCGTCAGCCCCGCGCCTTCGAGCTGCGGCAACAGGTACAGCCAGCCGATCGCGAGCGCCAGCGCCGACGCGACCCCGCGCACGCCGCGCGAGCGGAAGCGGGCCTCGGCGAAGTCCGGCAGCGTGTACGCGCCGGAGCGGCGCAGCGGTGCGGCGACCATCGTCAGCAGCACCAGGTACCCGGCGGTGTAGCCGACCGGGAACCACAGCATGTCCGGCCCGTAGGCGAAGATCAGCCCGGCGATGCCCACGAACGACGCCGCCGACAGGTACTCGCCGCCGATCGCCGAGGCGTTCCACCACGGCGACACCGTGCGCGACGCGACGTAGAAGTCCGACGTGGTGCGGGAGACGCGCAGCCCGTACGTGCCGACCAGGATCGTGCCCAGTGCGACGACCAGCACCGCCACGACGGCGTACCCGCTCGTCATGGCCGTTCGACCAGCTCCGCGAACTCGCGCTCGCTGCGTTCGGCCTGCCGCACGTAGAACCAGCCGGCCAGCAGCAGCATCGGGCCCGTCGCCACGCACAGCAGGAACCACGGCAGCCCGAGCCCGAAGATCCGCATCTTGCCGATCTGCGGCTCGATCGCGAACAGCAGCGGCAGCAGTCCCAGCGTCCCGCACACCACGAAGCACACCGACAGGCCCAGCCTGCGCTGGGCGCGGATCAGGGTGCGCATGTAGACAGCGCCGAGCTCGCTCTGCTCGTTGATCTCCCTGGTGCCCGGGTACGGCCGCCGGGCCCGCGGCGCCCTGGTGCGGGGACTCGTCACCACCACGCGCTGGACCGGCCGCGGGGGCGGCTGCCCCGGTGGCGGTGTCGTCACGACCCCAGCCCGTTGCGCGGGTGCGCGGTGGCCGCGGGCGCGGCCTGACCGGACACCGGCGCCGGCCGGGCGCGGCGCACGAGCAGCTGCCGCAGGTGCCGGGCGTGCCGGCGGCTCACCGGCAGCACCGCGCCGCCGATCGTGACGCTGAGGTGCCCCTCCTCCAGCCGCAGCTCGTCGATGTGGCCGAGGGAGACGAGGTGGCTGCGGTGGATGCGCACGAACCCGGCGCTGCGCCAGCGCTCCTCGAGCCCGTTGAGCGCGGCGCGGACCAGCCCGCTGCCGGTCGCGGTGTGCAGCCGGGCGTAGTCGCCGTGCGCCTCCACGTACCGGATGTCAGCGAGCCGGATGAAGCGGGTGACGCCTCCGAGCTCGACCGGGATGACCTCGTCACCGACCTCGGGCGGGGTGGCGTTGGCCGGTTGCGCGGCCGCGGGCGGAGCGGCTTCCGCGGGGTTCTTCGAGTCCCAGACCTCGTGCACGATCCGGTGCACCGACTCGGCCAGCCGCTCCTGGCGCACCGGCTTGAGCAGGTAGTCGAGCGCCTTGAGCTCGAACGCCTCGACGGCGGGCTGCTGGTGCGCGGTCACGAACACGACCGGTGGCGGCTGCGCGAACCTCGACAGCACGCGGGCGAGGTCGAGACCGTCCAGCCCCGGCATGCGGATGTCGAGGAACACCGCGTCGAGCGGCTGGCCCGCGTCCATCGCCCGGTGCAGCACCCGCAGCGCCTTCGTGGCGTCGGTGACGGCTTCGACGTGCGCGATGCGCGGGTCCGAGCGCAACAGGTAGGTGAGGTCCTCCAGCGCGGGTGCCTCGTCGTCGACGGCGAGCACCCGCAGGGACCGTTCGAGGCTGCCACGTCGATCCGGTCCCTCGCACAGGGGGCACGGCAGACCTGAGGTCATTCGAGATCGAGTCCAAACTGTGTACGGCCGATCCTCACGTGGCGCGACTGGACCACGCTCGGTCAACGCGCGCCTGGTGAGCCGAGGGCGTCGGATACGCGATCATGCCTCCTCACGGAGGGTGAGTCGCCGCGGGGGTCCGGTTGCCCGTCGTGCGCACGGCAAGCACCCCCTCGACCCCAGAAAGCCCAATTGGCGCATCATCCGACAGGTCGAGGAGGTACGGGAACCCTCCGAACGGGTGCGTCTGGCCCCTGTCATCGGCGCCGTCGTCACCCACCGTGCAGTTGCCTGGTCACGCGAGCGGCGGCCTCAGGACTGCCGGATCGCCCTCGGCTGAGCCGCCAGCGCGTCACCCAGCGTGATCTCCAGCTCGATGAACGACTCCTCCGCACGCCGCGCCGCCACGCTCACCGAGGCGGCAGCGGCCGGCCCGACGAGTCTGCGGGTGGGCGCGCGCAACGCCTGGATCGCCTCGGACCACTGGTTCGAGAGCTTGGCCAGTCCGCTCAGCGTGTCGACGAGGGCTTCGGTGTTGTCCGGCGGCGACGCGACGATCTCCGCCAGCCGGTCGCGCAGCGAGTCCAGTGCCGGGTCCACTTCACTCCTCCCGTGGTGGTGCGCCAGTGGGCGGCTGCGGCTGCCGAGAACGAGCGCGAACTAATTCCCCCATGGGCAACACCATATCTCGACCGCGGAGGTGCGGCGCAATGATGTTGCCCCGACCGGACCACCCGGCCAATCAAGCCGTCATAGCGTCCCGGTGGAGCCGTCGTCTCAACTGGCCAGCGGTTATGCCCGATCGCTGAAATGCATCGGGTTTCAACGTTTAGCGGGTGCAGAATCCAGGTAACCCCGGATTCTGCGCATTAACGCTTTTGTCGTGGCCGCTGTCGCGCGCACCCAGGCCGGAGAACGACGAAGAGTCGTTCGAATTCGTACGGGATTCGCGAAACGGTCCGCGGCCCGGTTCCGCGACCGGGGCGCGGGGACGGCCTCAGAGCCGGCCGACGTCGGTGATGGTCAGCGCCGCCTCGCCCAGCTCGTCGGACTCGGCCAGGTCGACCTCGGCGTTGAAGCCCCAGTCCTTGTCGCCTGCCGGGTCCTCGAAGATCTGCCGGCACACCCAGCGCTCCTGCTCGACGTTGATGATCAGGAACGCCGGGCCGCGCGCGTTGGGGCCGGTGCCGATGTCCGAGTGCTCCTCGAAGTACGGCTCCAGGGCGTCCATCCACTCCTTGGCCGTCCAGCCGGACTCGTGGTCCAGCTCGCCCAGCGAGTACCAGTCGCGCTTGGCGGCGAGCTCGACGCGGCGGAACAGGGCGTTGCGCACGAGCACCCGGAACGCGCGGGTGTTGCGGGTGACGGCGGGCGGCTGGTCCACGCGGACCTCCTGCACCGTGCCGTCGGGGTTGGTGAGCTTCTCCCACTCGTCGATCAGCGACGAGTCGACCTGGCGGACGAGCTCGCCCAGCCACGAGATCAGGTCCTGCAGCTCCTCGGTCTTGGCCTCCTCCGGCACCGTCTGCGACAGGGCCTTGTAGCCGTCGGCCAGGTAGCGCAGCACGAGGCCCTCCGAGCGGGCCAGGCCGTAGAACGAGACGTACTCGGTGAACGTCATCGCGCGCTCGTACATGTCGCGCACGACGGCCTTGGGGGACAGGTGGTAGTCGCCGACCCACGGGTGGCCGCGGCGGTAGGTGAGGAACGCCGCCTCCAGCAGCTCCTCCAGCGGCTTCGGGTAGGTGACGTCCTCCAGCAGCTCCATGCGCTCGTCGTACTCGATGCCCTCGGCCTTCATGGCGCCGATGGCCTCGCCGCGGGCCTTGTGCTCCTGCGCGCCCAGGATCTGCCTCGGGTCGTCCAGCGTGGACTCGATCACCGACAGCACGTCCAGCGCGTAGCCGGGGGCCTCCCGGTCGAGCAGCTCGATCGCCGCGAGCGCGAACGGCGACAGCGGCTGGTTCAGCGCGAAGTTGAACTGCAGGTCCATCGTGAGCCGGAAGTCGCCGCCGGAGCGTTCCACGACACCGGCCGCGACCAGGGCCCGGTACATCGCCAGGGCGCGCTTGATGTGCTTGAGCTGCTTCGGGCGGTCCTCGTGGTTGTCCTCCAGCAGGTGCCGCATCGCCTGGAACGCGCCACCGGCCGGGCGGCCGATCACGTTCAGCAGCATCGCGTGCGAGACCTGGAACGACGACGTCAGCGGCTCCGGCTCGGCGCCCACGAGCCGTTCGAACGTCGACTCGCTCCACGACACGAACCCGTCGGGCGCCTTCTTGCGGACGACCTTGCGCTTCTTCTTCGGGTCGTCGCCCGCCTTCAGCAGCGCCTTGCGGTTCTCGACCTCGTGCTCGGGCGCCTGCACCACGACCGTGCCGACCGTGTCGTAGCCGGCGCGACCGGCCCGGCCGGCGATCTGGTGGAACTCGCGGGCCTTGAGGATGCGGGTGCGGGTGCCGTCGTACTTCGCCAGCGCCGTGAACACGACCGTGCGGATCGGCACGTTGATGCCGACGCCGAGGGTGTCCGTGCCGCAGATGACCTTGAGCAGACCGGCCTGGGCGAGCTGTTCGACCAGCCGCCGGTACTTGGGCAGCATGCCCGCGTGGTGCACGCCGATGCCGTGCCGCACCAGCCGCGAGAGCGTCTTGCCGAAGCCGGAGGAGAACCGGAAGTTGCCGATGAGGTCGGCGATGGCTTCCTTCTCCTGCTTGGTCGCCACGTTGACGCTCATCAGCGACTGCGCGCGTTCCAGCGCGGCGGCCTGGGTGAAGTGCACGACGTAGATCGGCGCCTCGCGGCCGTGCAGCAGGTCCTCGATCGTCTCGTGCAACGGCGTGAGGACGTACTGGAAGTTCAGCGGCACCGGGCGCTGCGCCGAACGGACCACCGCGGTCGGGCGGCCGGTGCGCCGGGTCAGGTCCTTCTCGAAGAACGCGACGTCGCCCAGCGTCGCCGACATCAGCAGGAACTGGGCCTGGGGCAGCTCGATCAGCGGCACCTGCCACGCCCAGCCGCGGTCGGGCTCGGAGTAGAAGTGAAACTCGTCCATCACGACCTGGCCGACGTCCGCGGCCGTCCCGTCGCGCAGCGCGATGTTCGCGAGGATCTCCGCGGTGCAGCAGATGATGGGCGCCTGGTCGTTCACCGAGGCGTCGCCGGTCATCATGCCGACGTTCTCCGGCCCGAACACCTCGCACAGCGCGAAGAACTTCTCCGAGACCAGCGCCTTGATCGGCGCGGTGTAGAAGCTGCGCTGGTTGCCCGCCATCGCGACCAGGTGGGCACCGATGGCCACCAGGCTCTTGCCCGACCCGGTGGGCGTGCTGAGGATGACGTTCGCCCCCGAGACCAGCTCGATGACCGCCTCCTCCTGCGCGGGGTACAGCGCCAGGCCGCGTTCGGCGGCCCACCCGGAGAAGGTGTCGAACAGTTCGTCTTCGTCGGCGATCGAGGTGAGCCGGTCCGTGAGTGCAGTCATCGCGGGTGAACTATAGGTGGTACGCGTACTCGGTGAACTCCCAGTCGGTCACGAACCGCTGGAAGCGGGCCACCTCCTCCCACTTGAAGTCCACATAGGACCGGACGAAGTCCTTGCCCAGCACCTCGACCATCGCCGTGTCCTCCTCCAGGTAGGCGAGGGCGTCCGGCAGCGTGGCGGGCAGCGTCGGGGCCTTGGACGGGTCGTAGCCGTAGCCCGCCGAGGGGCGCGGCGGGTCGATCCGGTCGCGGATGCCCAGGTAGGTGGCGGCGATGAGGCCCGCGATGCCCAGGTACGGGTTCGCGCTCGCGTCGCCCAGGCGCAGCTCCAGCCGGGTGGTCTCGCCCCGCTCGGCCGGGACCCGCAGCATCGAGCTGCGGTTGTCGAGGCCCCAGTCGATCAGCCACGGGGCGAGCGAGTCCGGGCCGAACCGCTTGTAGGAGTTGACCGTCGGGTTGAGCAGCGCGGCCAGCGCCGGTGCGTGGGTGAGGATGCCGCCGATCGCCCAGCGCGCCTCGTCCGACAGGCCGTGCGAGGTGCCCGCCGCCTGGAACGCGTTGCGGCCGTCCTTCTCGTGGCACGACAGGTGCAGGTGGAAGCCGGAGCCGCCGCCGTCGTTGAACGGTTTGGCCATGAACGTCGCCAGCCGCCCCTCGCGCCGGGCGAGCTCCTTCACCGAGGTCTTGAACCGGAACGCCCGGTCGGCCGCGTCCATCGCGGGGGAGTGCACGAGGTTGATCTCGAACTGCCCGCCGGCGTACTCGTGGTTGCCGCCGGTGGTCTGCAGGCCCGCCGAGCTCAACGTCCGGAGAGTTCTCAGCAGGTGACCGTCCGAGTCTCCGCGGCGGCCGGTCGCGTACACGTTGCCCGGCTCGTCGCAGTACGGCCGCCACCCGTTCGGGCGGTCTTCGTCGGGTTCGCAGAGGAAGTACTCCAGCTCCGGCCCGACCACCGGCGAGAGACCCGTGGTCTCGAACACCTCCAGCGCCCTGCGCAGCACCTGGCGGGGTGACTCGTCGACGGGTCGCTCGTCGGCCGGGCTGAGCGCGTCGCCGATGCACCACGCGACCCCCGGCTCCCAGGGGATCGGCAGCAGCGTGTCGAGGTCGGGCACCACGATCACGTCGGGCAGCCCCGCGTCGAGCACCCCGCCGTTCTCGGTGGTCTTGCCGCCCGGCGTGGTGCTGTAGACGGCCCGGCAGAACGACAGCCCGCGCTGCGTCACCGCAGGTAGGTGTTCGACGAGGACGTCGCGCCCCCGGTCCGTGCCGAGCAGGTCGGGGAAGACGACGCGCACCACGTCGATGCCGTCGTCGCCGAGTCTTGCCGCGAGCTCCCGTGTCACCTGTTCACCGACCACGTCGAACTACCTTTCCTGGCCCAGTGCGTCGCTGGCGCGGAAGGGGACAACGTTCGAGGTGCGAGCGCTGTCGACCCGTCCGTGGAGCGCAGACCGTGCTCGGTCTCAGCTGGGGGCTCCGCACTCATCGTCCACCACTGGGCAACAGTCCGTAACTGGACGGGTGACGACCGTCACGGGACCATGCGCGATGTGACATCGTGATCACAGCGCGAGCAGACTCGTGCCGGATCGAAACCACCAGGTCGAAGACATACTTCGGAACCGCAAGTATTGTGCCGGGAACACCTGAGCTCGAGCACGGGAGACTTTGAGTTGTCTGGTCACCACACGATTGCCGAGACCGAGAAGGCCGTCCAAGCCAAGCTCGGTGCGGTGCCACTGCGTCGCGAGCAGATGGCGGCGGTGTCGAACATCCACCGCGCCGCGACCGCGATCCGGCAGCACCTCGAGAACTCGGTGCTGCGCACCAGCGATCTGACCTGGACCGGCTTCGTCGTGCTCTGGGTCGTGTGGATCTGGGGCGAGATGGAGACGCGGTACGTCGCCGAGGAGGCCGGCATCTCCAAGGGCACCCTGACCGGCGTCGCCAAGACGCTGCAGTCGCGGGGCCTGCTGGAGCGCATGGGCCACCCGACCGACGGGCGCCTCGCGGTCCTGCGCCTCACCCCTGAGGGTGAAGAACTGATGGCCGACCTCTTCCCCAAGTTCAACGAGGAGGAGGTCTTCGTCTCCGACCCGCTGGAGTCGTCGGAGGCGCAGTCGCTGGCCGAGATGCTGCGCCGGATGGTGACGCACCTGGAGGCCAACGGCGAGCAGCGCCGGCTCGACCTGCGCGGCGACACGCCGTTGCCGCCGCGCCGCTCCGGCCGCCGCGCCAAGCACGGCTGAGGACCTGCGCGCCCGTTGGGCGACTCACCGGGGGTGAGTCGCCCACTTCGGCGTTCCCCCGCTGTCCGACCCGGAGCGCAGGCCGCTTGACCTGCACCGTCAGAGCAGGCTGAGCACCCGCGCGTGCAGCGTGTCGAGGTACTCCTCGGACTCCGGCTTCATCAGCACGCTGCGCAGCACCCGCGCCCCGTCCGCGTCCGCCGCCACGCCGGGGTGCCGTGCTGCGAACGCCTCCTTCGACGCCCGTGCCACGCTCAGGAACACCGGGTCGACGGCGGCGTTCATGCCGGTCTGCATCACCCGGTGCGCCGCCGCGTCCACGGCCGAGAGCGTCAGCGGGCTGGTCCGCGGGAAGTACGTGACGATGTCGAGCTCGGGCTCCTGGTAGAGCTCCAGCTGCTCCGACTCGCGGATCAGCCCCGCCCACCGCACGGCCGCGCGCCGTCCGGCCGCCAGCACCTCGCCCAGGCCTTCGCGGGTCAGCGGGAGCAGCTTCAGCGTCAGCCACAGCCCTGCGGCGGCCGCACCGGCACGGGAGCACTCCAGGCTGATCTCACCGAGGTGCAGCTCGTCGGACGTGAAGTACGTGTAGGGCGAATCGTGCAGGTAGAAGCGGCCCACGGACGGGTCGCGGAACAACACCGCACCACAGCCGTAGGGCTGAAGACCGTGCTTGTGCGGATCGACCACGACGGAGTCACACGATCCGATGGCCTCCCACGGCTCCGGCGCCAGGTCCGTGCCCGCGAGCAACGCGAAGAACCCGCCGTACGCACCGTCCACGTGCACCCGCACGTCGTAACGCCGTGCGATGTCCAGCACGAGATGCACCGGTTCGATGGCACCCAAAGCGGTGGTTCCCGGCGTGACCACGACCGTTCCGACCTTGCCGCCGCGCAGGAGCGCTTCGAGAGCGTCCAAGTCCATGCGCCCGCGACTGTCCACGGGCACGGGGAACCCCTCGACACCGAGCACACCGCACATGCGCGAGTGTGTGTAGTGCGCCTCGGAGGAGTACGCGACGCCACGGCCCGGATGCAGCGACCGGGCGACGAACAACGCCTCCAGGTTGGCGATCGTGCCGCTGGAGGTGAGGTGGCCGAGGTGCTGCTCGCCGTAGCCGAACATCCCCGCGAGACCGGCCACGACCTCGCGTTCCATCGCCGCGGTCGCCGGGCCGCCGTCCAGCGCGTGGTTGTTCGGGTTGATCAGCATCGCCGACAGGTAGCCGACGACGGCGGCCGGGTGCGGCGGTTTCAGCATCTGGCCCGCGTAGCGCGGGTGGAAGAACGGGTAGTTGTCGCGCAGCCGGTCCTGCAGCTCGGCGAGCGCCGACCCGAAGAGCGCCGGGTCGACCTCGACGGACGGGTGGGGTGTGAAGGTGCCGTACTCGGCGGTCCACTTCTCGTGGTTGGTCAGCGCCTCGTTGAGCCAGTGCTGAAGATCCACCGCACACCCCACTCGTCCGATCCGGTTGTTCGAATTCGGACGTTACGGCAGACCCCAGCGCGAAGACGAGCCGTTGGCCGTCACATCGCGCGCTACGACGTTCGGACGAGTGCCCTTGCGACTGACGATGGCCGTCTGCCCACGCCGCAACGGCACGACGATGGCCGAACCCTGCTGCTTGTGGTTCAGTCGCCGGCCCCACGGGTCGCGCACGTCGATGTCACCGGTGATGCCGTGGTCGAGCACCAGCGGCGAACCGGCCTCCGAGTGCACCCGCACCCAGTCGGTGCGCCCGCCCGACCGTGACGCGTCGACCAGGAACGCGCCCTGGGTGCGCAACGACGAGATGGACGCGTCGGCCCACGTCTGCGAGACGGACGGGAAGACGCGCACGACGTTGTTGTGCGACTGGACCATCATCTCCAGCACGGCCTGGCCGGACATGAGCGGCGACTCGATCGCGAGGTTGCTGCCCTCGCGGTAGAAGGAGTTCTCGGTGAGCACCGCGTTGGACCCGACCGGCTTGCGGTCGAGGAAGTGGCGCAGGAACGCCAGCGCCTCCTCCGGCCGCCCCATCGCCGAGGCCATCGCGGACGCGGCGCCGTAGCTGTAGCCGGCCCAGGCCTCGCGGCGCGACACCCAGTGGTCGAACGTCCGCGCGATCAGGTCGCGGTGCTCGGCCACGTCCCACGTGAGCTCGCGCAGCGGGTAGAACCACAGCAGGTGCGAGAAGTGCCGGTGCGAGTCGGTGAGCGCCACGTCCTTGCCGATCAACGCGCCGTCCGGACCCAAATGGTAGGGCACGAGCCGGGTCAGCACGTCCCGCCAGCGCGGGTTCTCCTCGATCGACAGCAGCGTGCGCACGCCCCAGCGGATCAGCGAGAGGTCGTAGGTCGTGTCCGTGGCGTTGGCGTACTCCGGTGACCGCGTCTCCGGCAGGTGCAGCCTGCCGTCGGTGCCCTCGACGAGGAACCGCGCGTAGTAGTTGACGGCCTTGGTGAGGATCGGGAAGAGGACGTCCCTGAGGATCTTCTCGTCCATCGTGTGCCGGTAGCCCAGCCACACGTTGTGGCACGCCCACAGAAGATTGCCCGTGTGGTCATTCGGCGCCACGCCGGGCACACCGCAGTAGCGCGGCCCGGAGCGCAACGTGCGGTCGCCGGGGTGGCAGATCGCGTACGAGTCCCCGTCCCGGTAGGCGGGGTTGATGTTGCGTTCGAGGTTGTGCTCGTAGCGCTTCAACGTGGTCGTCACGGCGTCGAGCTCGTGGTGGTTCGAGCCGTTGACCAGCGGGTACGAGATCTGGACGTTGAGGTTCCACCACACGGCCGTCCAGCTGTTGCCCTGCTCGGGGAACCACGGCCCCCACTCGCTGATGACCGGCGCGTCGGCGCGGGTGGCGGCGGCCATCTTGTAGAGCTGCAACCAGTAGAAGCGCTGCACGAGCTTGTCCGGCACCGACACCAGCGACTTGGCGAAGTACGCGTTCCACCAACGGCGGTGCTGCAGCAGCAGTACCTCGAACGGGATCGCCAGCGCCGTGCGCACCTCACGGATCGCGTCAGACGTGTGCGTGTCCGCGGGATGCGTGTACGCCACATGGGCCGCGAACCGGCCGCCGCGGGCCGACCAGGCCGTCGTGTAGCCACCGCCCGCGTGCAACGGCTGCGCGGCGTACGAGACGCCGTTCGCGGTGCCCAGCGCCGGCGCGGGGTTCGCGGTGTAGTCGGCCGGCCTGCGGACCTGGCGGGTCGTCGAGGACTCCAGCGGCTGGAACCCCCAGGTCACGTCACCGCGCACGGACGCGAGGAACGTGCTGCGCGCGTTGTGCACCAGCATCGTGAAGGTGGCACTGCCCTGCGTGGTGGTCACCGAGCCGGTCAGCTCCGCGTTCCACAGGTCGAGCGTCCAGTCCACGGCCGTGATCGCGCCGGCGAACCGCAGCGTCAGGTACCCGATCGGCAATCGGGACAGCCCGATCGCGGCCTCCCAGTGCTCGCGCTGGTCCTGCACCTCGGAGTGGCTGAGCATCAGCTTCAGCTCGTCCGGCGTGCGCCCGGCGTAGACCTGCACGCCCAGGAAGCCGTTCGCGAGGAACGGGCTGTCGCCCCAGTTCTGCGGCAGCCGCCGCCACTCCATCCGGGCGTCGCGGACCACGTCCCGGTGGACGTTGTGACCCGATGTCTCAGGGGCGGTCGGCGCTGCGACCGAGGTGCCCGAGCCCAGTGCCGACGCACCCACGGCTGCGCCTGTTCCGTACAGAAAGGTTCTACGCGACAGCTCTGTCACTGTTGGTCCCTCCGTGCCGTGGCGGCGGCGGAACGGATCTAACCGCAGAAGTCATCCGATGACTAGCGACGCTGTGACGATCACCGCGCTGTTGCCCCCAAATCGTTGTTGCACAGTCCTAGCCACAGCAGAGGTCCGGCAATTAGCGTGACCGCACATGTCAGCCATTGCCATGCACATGAGCGACGGCCTGCTGAACGCGCCGACGTCGGTCGCGTTCCTGGTCGTCGCCGCGGTGGGCGTCGGGGTCGCGCTGGTGAAGGCCCGCGCCGACCTGGACGACCGGACCGCCCCGATGGCCGGACTCGTCGCGACCTTCATCTTCGCCGTCCAGATGATCAATTTCCCGATCCTGCCGGGTGCGTCCGGGCACCTGCTCGGCGGTGCGCTCGCGGCGATCCTGGTCGGCCCCTGGGTCGGTGCGCTGTGCGTGACGATCGTGCTGGTGGTGCAGGCGCTGCTGTTCGCCGACGGCGGGCTCACGGCGCTGGGCACCAACGTCACCAACATGGCCCTGATCGGCACCGCGGCCGGGTTCGCGGTGGCGGTGGCGCTGCGGGGGCTCGCGAACCGGGGCAAGGGCGGGCTCGCGGTCGTCGCGTTCGTGTCGGCGCTGGTCAACACGCTGCTCGCCGCGACGGGGTTCGTCGTCGAGTACGCGATCGGAGGGCAGGGCGGGGTGGAGATCGGCCAGGTCGCACTTCTCATGCTCGGCTTCCACGCGCTGATCGGCGTCGGTGAGGGTCTGATCACCGCCGCGACCGTCACGTCGGTCGCCGCGATCCGCCCTGACCTCGTGCACCTGCTCAAGGGCACCCGCTCGCCGCTGGAGGTCCGGTCGTGAAGAGGTTCTTCCTCGGGTTCGCGGTGGTGTCGCTGCTGATCGCGGGCGTGCTGTCGTACTTCGCCTCCGGCGACCCGGACGGCCTGGACAAGACGGTCGAGGACACCGGCATCGCCGAGCACGCGCAGGAGCACCCGTTCGCGGGCAGCGCCTTCGCCGACTACGCGCTCGGCGGTGACGACCGGTTCACCGGCCTCGCGGGCGTGCTCGGCGTGGTGGTCGTGCTCGGGCTGTCGTTCGGGCTGTTCTGGCTGCTGCGCAAGAAGACGAAGGCATGAGCGGGAGCCACCACGTCCTGCACCACGCCGGTGACTCACCGGTGCACCGCCTCGCACCCCACGTGAAGATCCTCGTGGCGTTCGCGGCGGTGCTGGGCGTCGTGGCCACCCCGCGCACGTGGTTCCCCGCCTTCGGGCTCTACCTCCTCGTGCTCGTCGCCGTTTGGGCGGTGGCACGCGTCTCGCCGTGGTGGTTCCTCAAGCGCGCGGTGATCGAGGTGCCGTTCGTGGTGCTCGCGTTCCTGCTGCCGATCTTCGGCACGGGCCCGCGCACCGACCTCCTCGGCGTCTCGGTCTCGGTCGAGGGCGCGCTCGCCGGGTGGAACATCCTGGCCAAGGGCACGCTCGGCGTGCTGGTCAGCCTCACGCTGGCCGCCACCACCGCGCCCGGTGACCTGCTCAAGGGCCTGCAGCGGTTGCGCGTGCCCGCGTCGATGATCATGATCGCCACGCTGATGCTGCGCTACGGCGAGGTCGTGGCCGGCGAGGCGAAGCGGATGCGCGTCGCCCGCATCTCCCGCGGCGACGACCCGCGGTTCCTGTGGCAGGCCGGTGCGCTGGCCCGCTCGGTCGGCACGCTGTTCATCCGGTCCTACGAACGCGGAGAGAGGGTGCACCTCGCCATGGTGTCGCGCGGCTGGACCGGCCGGCCGGGAGGTTCGGCCACGATCGTCCCCGAGACCCCGGCCGCCGCGGCGGTGCAGGTCTCCAAGCTCGCCTTCGCCTACCCGGACGGCCACCAGGCGCTCTTCGGCGTGAACCTGCGGGTCGAGCGCGGCGAACGGGTCGCGGTGCTCGGCCCGAACGGCGCCGGCAAGACCACGCTGGCGCTGCACCTCAACGGCGTCCACTCCGGCGGCTCCGGCACGGTTGCGATCGCGGGCCTCGAGGTCAGCAGGGCGAACCTGCGCGAGATCCGCCGCCGCGTCGGCCTGGTCTTCCAGGACCCGGACGACCAGCTGTTCTGCCCGACCGTGCGCGAGGACGTCGCGTTCGGCCCGCAGAACTTCGGCATGTCCGATGTGGACGAACGGGTGCTGAGGGCGTTGCGGGCGGTCGGGATGGAGGCGGTCGCCGACCGCTCACCCCTGCACCTGTCCGGCGGTCAGCGCCGCCGCGTCGCGCTCGCCACGGTGCTCGCGTGCGACCCGGAGGTCCTGGTGCTGGACGAGCCGTCCGCGAACCTGGAACCCGTGGCCCGCCGCGAGCTCGCCGAACTGCTGCTCGGCCTGGGCCGCACGATGCTCGTGGTCACCCACGACCTGCCGTTCGCGCTGCAGACCTGCCCGCGCAGCGTCCTGGTCGACGACGGCGTGGTCGTCGCGGACGGACCCACCCGCGAGCTCCTCGCCGACGCCGACCTGCTCGCCCGCCACCGCCTCGAACTGCCCTACGGCTTCCGGCTCGACTGAAGTCCGCTGGTCACGATCTCCAGCAGCAGCGCGGGGTTTGCCCCCTCGTGCAGGCTCTGCAGCATCCCCTTCATCAGTGCCACCAGGTCCTTCGTCGTCACGTCCGCGCGCACCGCACCGGCGGCCTGAGCCCGTTCCAGCAGCCCGCCGAGCGCCGCGTGCAGCCGGTCCCGCAGCTCGGACGGCACGGTGATCGCGTCGGACAGGTCCCGCTTCGCCGCCGCCTCGTCGGCCATCCGCCCGAGGAACGCGAACAGCGCCGCGCCCGGATCGCCGGCGGGGGCGGCGGCCGACTCGACCATCGCCGAGACGCGCGCGTCCGTGACGGCCTGGAACAGCGCCTGCTTGGTCGGGAAGTGCCGGTAGACGGTGCCGGGCCCGACCCCGGCGTGCGCGGCGATCTCGTCGAGCGGCACGTCGATGCCCTTCGACGCGAACAGCTCCCGTGCTGCCGCCAGCACCTTCTCGCGGTTCCGCGCCGCGTCGGCCCTCATCGTTGCCAACCGGGGCGTGCGTTCCGTATCGTCATAACCGGGGTCACCGTTCCGATTCTAGAGATGGGGGCAGGACAGATGGCACGCACACCGGCGGAGATCGTCGAGCACGTCCGCAGGCAGGTCGCGGGGGAGCAGGGCCACGACTCGTTCGCGGACCTGTTCACCGAGGACGGCGTGATGGCCTACCGGTTCCCGGCGTCGTTCCAGCAGCCGGAGATCAAGGGCCGCAACGAGATCCGCGCTTACTTCGACAAGATGAGGGGCGCGCGGGTCCGCGAGAAGATCGAGGTCCAGCACGTCGAGGCGATCACCCGGCTCACCGACGACCCGGACGTGGTCGTCGCCGAGATCACGCACAGGGGGTGGTCGAAGGTGAAGCAGGACCACTACACCTTCACCGCCATCGCGGTCATCCACCTGCGCGACGGCGAGATCGCCCGCTACGACGACTACATGAACCCGCTACTGCTGACCGAGCTGCTGGGCGCCTGACGCCCGGCCGCGCCGCTCGGCCAGCACGGCGGCCAGGTACGGGTACGGGTGGACGTGCTCGGCGCGCGGCGACCGGACGGCGGCACCCACGTCGTCCGCGAGCCGCGCCCCGAGCTCCAGCTGCGCCCTCTCGCCGAGCTCGTGGTAGCGGCCCAGGTACTGCCGCGCCGCGAGCACCAGCTCCTCCGGCAGCTGCGACAGGTCGAGGCCCCGGGCCCACTCGGCCAGCGGTGCCGGCATCTCCACCGGCGTCACCGCCTGCTCCGGCACCCGCGTGTGCACCACGACGGTGCCCGCGAGGTAGTCGCCGACCCGCTTGCCCTGCGCGGAGAACAGCGACACGAACAACGCCACCGCGCCGCCGAGGCCCAGCGCCCAGAAGTCGACGAAGAACCCGGTGAGCGCGCGCACCAGGGCGTGGCGGAAGCGGATCGAGCCGCCGTCGTCGCGCACCACCCGCAGTCCCATGACGAGCTTGCCCAGCGACCGGCCGCGCGTCAACGACTCCACCGCGGCCGGGTACCCGACCAGCACGGCGATCGTGAGCGACAACGCGAGCGCCGACTGCAGCGCGTCGTCGAAGCCGATCGGCGACAACAGGAACACGCCGAGCAACAACAGGAACTGCACGAGCACGTCGAACGCGAACGCGACCGCCCTGCTGGCCAGCCGCGCCACGCGCAGGTCCAGAACTACCGCTTCACCGGTGACGAGATCCCCCACGCGGATAGTGTGACCCATCGTGGATCTGGACGTGTTCATCGAGCGCAACCGCGCGTCGTGGGAGCGGCTCGACCAGCTGGTCGGCAGGTCCGGCCGGTTGACCGGGCCCGAGGCCGACGAGCTGATCGAGCTCTACCAGCGCGTCACCACACACCTGTCGACCGTGCGCAGCCAGACACCGGACGTGGCCACCGTGGAACGTCTCTCCACTTTGGTCGCGCGTGCGCGCGCTGCGGTGACGGGCACGCACACGCCCGCATGGCGCATCTTCACCCGTTTCTTCACACACCGGTTCCCGGCCGCCGTCTACCGCGGATGGCGCTGGTGGGTTCCGGCCGGGGTGGCGTTCTACCTGCTCACCGGTGTCATGGCGGCCTGGATCGCGACGAACCCGGACGTGCAGGCGCTGATCGCCGCACCCGACGAGCTGCGCGAGATGACCAGGGCCGGCGGCGGTTACGAGGCCTACTACTCCAGCGACCCGGCGGGCTCGTTCGCGGCCAAGGTGTGGACGAACAACGCCTGGGTGGCCGCCGCGTGCCTGCTGCTCGGCGTGCTGTTCGCACTCCCGCCGGTCTACCTGCTCTTCACCAACGCCGTGAACCTCGCCGTCGGCGTCGGCCTGATGTTCGGCGCCGGCCGCGGTGAGGTGTTCCTGGGACTGCTGGCACCGCACGGCCTGCTGGAGCTGACGGCGGTGTTCGTCGCGGCGGGCATCGGCATGCGGCTGGGCTGGCAGGTCATCGACCCCGGCCCGCGCACCCGTGCCGCCGCGCTCGCCACCGAGGGCCGCGCGGTGGTGGCCGTGGCGCTCGGGCTGGTCGTGGTGCTGCTGGTGTCCGGTGTGCTGGAGGGGTTCGTGACGCCGTCGGGGTGGCCGACGTGGGCGCGGGTCGGCATCGGCGTGGCCGCCGAGGTGCTGTTCCTGCTGTACGTCTTCGTGATCGGGCGGCGGGCGGCGCTGGAGGGTGAGACCGGGGACGTGGACGCGGGCGAGCGCGAGGACGTCGTGCCCACGTCCGTCTGAATCTTGCTTGCCTAGAGCTTGCCCGCCGCCTTCAGCGACAGGTAGCGGTCCGCGAGCGCGCGAGGCAGGTCGTCGGGCAACGCGTCCACGACCTCGACACCGTGCCGTGCGAGCAAAGCGGTGAGACGGCGGCGTTCGGCCAACGTGCGTTCCGCGGCGGCGGCGTTGTAGACGGCTTCCAGGTCACCGCGTCCGGCGGCCATCGCGTGCACCGCCGGGTCGGACACCGACGCGATGAGCAACCGGTGCCGCGCGGCCAGAGCCGGCAGCAGCGGCAGCAGGCCGTGCTCGATCGACGGTTCCAGCGAAGTGAGCAGCACGACCAGCGACCGGCGCGCGGCACGCCGCAGCACCTCCGCGACCGCGCCGCGGGCGTCGAACTCGACCAGCTCGGCCTCCAGCGGCGCCATCGCGGCGACCAGGGCCGGCAGCGTCGCGCGCGGCACCGAGGCCCGCACCTTGCCGCTGTGGGCCAGGAAGCCGACCTGGTCGCGCGCCTGAACGGCGAGCGCGGACAACAGCAGCGCCGCGTCCATGGCCGTGTCCAGCCGGGGCAGGCCACCCAGCGAGCCCTCGACCCGACCGGCCGCCGTGCGCGCGGTGTCCAGCACGATCAGCACCTGCCGGTCGCGTTCCGGCCGCCACGTGCGCACCACGACGTCCGATGACCGCGCCGACGCACGCCAGTCGATCGACCGCACGTCGTCGCCGATCACGTAGGTCCGCAGCGAGTCGAACTCCGTGCCCGCGCCGCGGATCAGCGACGCCCGGCGGCCGTCGAGCTCCCGCAGGCGTTCCAGCAACGGCGGCAGGTGCTTGCGGCTGTGGAACGGCGGCAACGCGCGCACGGTCCACGGCACCTCGTGCGACCCCTGCCGGGCCGCGATCCCCAGCGGCCCCGGAGAACGCACGGTCACGCGATCCGCCGTGCGGTCCCCTCGGCGCACCGGGCGCAGCTCGAACGTCAGCGTCCGCGACCCGCCGGCGGGCACGTCCACGGCCATCCGGTCGGCCACCACCCCCGCCGAAGGCACCCACGCGTCCCGGAGAACACCGCGCAACCGACGACCGGGGTTGTGCACCGTCAACTGCACCGAGCACAGCTCGCCCGTGCGCACAGACGTCGCTCCCGCGCGTGAGAACGTCAACCGCCGGACGCCCGCCGCCAGCACGAGATCGGCCGCCACACACACGACCAGCACCGCGAGCACGACGAGAATTCCTTGCCACGACGGCAAGACCAGCCCGACGACGAACACCCCGATGAGCGCGAGCAGCGCCGCGCGGCCCGTGAGCGCCACGTCAGCGCGGCACCGGAACGGCCCCGAGCACGCCGTCCAGCACGCCGTCCGCCGTCACGCCCTCCAGCTCGGCCTCCGGGCGCAGCTCCAGCCGGTGCCGCAACGCGGGCCTCGCCAGCGACTTCACGTCGTCCGGCGTCACGTAGTCACGTCCGGACAACCACGCCCACGCCCGTGCGGCAGCGAGCAGAGCCGTTGCGCCACGCGGAGAAACGCCCAGGCGCACCGCAGGGGACTGGCGCGTCGCACGGCACACGTCCACGACGTACGCGATCACCTCGGGCGCGACGGTCAACGCGCGCACGGCCGCGGAACCAGCCTCCAGGTGCTCCGCTCCGGCCACCGCCGACAGGTGCGAGAGGTCGCGCGGGTCGAACCCGGACGCGTGCCGGGTCAGCACGTCGATCTCCTGCTCCCGCCCCGGCACCGGCATGGTGACCTTGAGCAGGAACCGGTCGAGCTGCGCCTCGGGCAACGGGTAGGTGCCCTCGTACTCCACCGGGTTCTGGGTGGCCACGACGATGAACGGCGCCGGCAGCGGCCGGGTCTTGCCGTCCGCGGACACCTGCCGTTCCTCCATCGCCTCCAGCAGCGCCGACTGCGTCTTCGGCGGCGTGCGGTTGATCTCGTCGGCCAGCAGCAGGTTCGTGAACACCGGGCCCTCGCGGAACGAGAACGTGGCGTTGTGCGCGTCGTGGACCAGCGACCCGGTCAGGTCGCCCGGCATCAGGTCCGGCGTGAACTGCACCCGCGTCGTCTCCAGGTCCAGTGCCTTCGCCATGGCCCGCACGAGCAGCGTCTTCGCCACGCCGGGCACGCCTTCGAGCAGCACGTGCCCCCTGCACAGCAACGCGAGGATCAGCGACGTCACCGCGGCGTCGTTGCCCACCACGGCCTTGCCGATCTCCGTGCGCAACGCCACCAGCGCCGTGCGTGCTTCCTCGGTGGTGACCACTGCCGTCATCCCTTGCGCACCTCGTTCTCCAAAGCGTCCAGCTCGTCGGCCAGCGCGACCAGCCCCCGGTCGTCCACCGGCCCGTCGTCGTAGAGCAGCGTCCGCACCTGCGGCACCGGACGCGAAGTCCTGCGGGCGATCTCCTCGGACGGGTCCGCACCCACCGGCACGCCCAGCAGCGGTGCCAGCCGGTCGCGGGTTGCCTGCCGCAGCACCGCCGCCGCGTGGCCCGCCGCGTGCGAGGACCGGTACAGCCGGGCCCTGCCCTCCACGGTCTCGGCGGCGCGCACCACGACCGGCAGCCGTTCTGGCACCACCCGGCCGAGCCTGCGGGCCCGCCACAGCGCGACCACCACGGCCGCGATCCCCAGCTGCAGCGCCGCGAACAGCCATCCGGCCGGGACGAGGTCGGACAGCGCCTTCTGCTGCGAGCGGTCCGCCGCGGCCGGCAGGTACCAGACCAGCCGTTCGTGCTGGCCGAGCAACGCGAGCGCGAGCGCGGCGTTGCCCTCCTCGTCGAGGTCGTCGTTGGTGAAGACGCCGCCGAACCCGATCATCGTGACCGTGCCGGTGCGCACCAGCGTCGAGTCGTAGCAGCTCTGCTCGCCGGTGTAGGTGAACCCGCCGGTCGTGACCGCACCGGCCCGGTCCGCGAGCGGGCAACCCGGCTGGCGGGTCTCGACCTCCACGCGGCCCAGGTCGCTCGCCGGTGCCACGAGCACGGTCGCCGCGGCCGCCTCGCTCAGGCCGGCCAGCCGTGCCGGGTCGATCAGGTTCGGCTGCGCGACGAACAGCGTCGCACCGTCCACCGTGGACACGTCGTCGGTGAGCTCGACGCGCACCCCGTTCTGCCGCAACAGCTCCGCCAGCGCGTGGCTGCCCTGCGGCTGGAACGAGCGGGGGTCGAGCGAGCCGCCCTCGCCGCTGCCGCGCAGCACCGTGATCACGACCGCCGTCGCGAGGATGATCACGCCGATGAGCAGCGGTCCTCTGGCAGCGGACCAGATCCGCCCCGCGTCGGGGGAGACCGCCGTCATCCGCGCACCCGGTCGTCGACGGAGACCAGCTGCCGGTAGCCCTGGTCCGTGGCGGTCCGGCCGCCGTACCGGACGTCGTCGAACTGCACTGCCGCGCCGCGCAGGTCGTCGGCGAGGCCCGGCAGCGAGCGACCCGCCTCGGCGGCCACCTCGGCGACGGTGCGACCGGCCCGCGCGTCGAGCACTCCCCGTTGTTCCAGCTCCCGCACCACGGCGCGGAACCGTTCGCGGACCGCCTCGGCCAGGTCACCGGCGGCGGCCGCGCGGTCGGCCGCGGCCCGGTGCTCGGCCGCGGTCATGACCGCGTCGCCGAAGACCTGCGCACCCGACCGCAGCGCGCGGCCGGTGCGCCCGGTGCGCAACCGGACGACGACCACGACGAGCACCACCACCGCCACGATGATCGTGACGGCGGTGATGCCGCTCATGCCGCCGGCACCCGCGAACAGCTCGTCCAGCTGCTCCAGCACCCACCGCAGGGCGCGTTCGACCGGGTTCGGGTCGTCGGAGACGTACGCCGGGTCGCTCAGCTCCCGGACGGCGGCCTCGCGGGCCTCGTCGCGGTCGAGGTCGACGGGTACGTCAGAGACCGCCATGCCCCGCGGCCCGCTGGAGCTCGATGTCCATGCCCTCGGCGCGCATCCGCCGGTCGACGTAGACCAGCACGGTCACCGCCGCGGTGAACGGCAGCGTGATCGTCGAGGCGATGATCGCGCCGATGGTCGTGAACACCAGCGACCCGATGCTCAGCGCGGCCGTGGGGTCGCCGGAGAAACCGGTCGTGGCCGACCCGAGCAGGGTGAACGGGATGCTGATGATCCAGTTGATGATCGCGCTGATCAGCGCGGCGAGCAGCAGGACGCCGAACGTCCGCCACCACGCGCCCCGCACGAGGGTCCGCGAGCGGCCGAACGCGGTGCCCACGCCGCAGCGCTCCAGCACCAGCGCCGGGGTGACGAGGCCGAACAGCACCCACAGCCAGACGCCGGGGACGACGCAGAGGATCGCGCCGGCGGTGACGGCCAGGCCGTAGAGCAGCGTCGCGCCCAGCAACGGCAGCAGCCGCGGCTTGAACTCGTCCCAGGCCTCGGCGAACGTGACCGGCTGGCCCAGCACGGCGCGGCCGACGACCACGGTCACGAAGCCGGAGAGGAACACCGTGCCGACCACCAGCAGCAGCACGCTGAGCAGCGTGCCGGTGAAGAAGCCGACGAGACCGCTGGTGAGCTGGTCCACCGCCTCCTGCTGGGTCATGGTGTTCGGGTCGAGCGTGGCGACCGAGGTGAGGTCGTCGAGGAACGGCAGCTGCACCAGCAGGCCGAGGACCTGCGTCACAGCGGCGACGACGACGGCCGCGCCGATGATGAGCTTCGGGTGCTTGCGCATGGTGCTGACGGCACCGTCGACGATCTCGCCGATCGCGAGCGGGCGCAGCGGGATCACACCGGGCTTCATCGACGGCTGCGCGCCCGGCGGCGGCGGCGCGTTGTAGCCGTGCGGAGGCTGGTGCGGTTGCTGGTGGGGCTGGTCGGGTGAAGACCAGCCGGGCGTGTCGGACATCGCGGCTTACCCCCGGTCGTGGTGTTGGCGGAATCCTGCCAGAAGCGCGCTCGCGGTACAGGCGGACCGCGGAGCGAGTCGATCACGAATTGGCAGTGGTCCCGAGCTCGGCACGGGCGCGGTGAGGGCTCATCGCGCGCATGCCCGCGTCAGTGCAACGGCGCACCACCACCGGTTGTTGACGCAGGAGCCGCAACCCGCGGCGGACCAGCACCGGCACCGGCTTGCGGGCCTCGGCCACGTCCCTGGCGAACCGCCGGGCGAACGTCACCGGCGCGCTGGGCGCGAGCACGATCGCGTCCCTGAGCACCCCGGCCTTCCGCGCGCCGTCGACCAGCAGGTCGGCGAACAGTCCTTCCGCGACGAACGCGGGCGCGTCGCCCAACTCGATCATCTGCCAGCCCGTTCTGCGGTCCTCGCCGATGGAGTACACCGGCGCCTGGACCGTGCCGGTCGTGGAGAGCTCGACCACGGCGGCCAGTGCGGCGCCGGCGTTCCACGACCCGACGTCGTCCCAGTCGGCACGGCCGTGGTCGTCGCGGGGGAGCAGCGGGTCGTCGCCGTCGCGGTAGAAGTCGTCGAGGCGCAGCACCGGCCAGCCGAGGTGGGCGGCCAGCGTCGACTTGCCGGAGCCGGACGGGCCGGCCAGCAGGACGGCCCTGGGAGCGGGCACTGGGATGGGCACGAGGGGCAATCCTCGCACACGGGTTAGGCTCGAACGCATGAGCGAAGGTCTGTTCGACGAGGGCCTGTTCGGCGCGACCGACGAGGAGAAGGCCGAGCGCATCGCGGCCAACGCCCCGCTGGCCGTGCGGATGCGCCCCGCCTCACTCGACGAGGTCGTCGGACAGGACCACCTGCTCGGTCCCGGCGCGCCGCTGCGCCGCCTGGTCGAGGGCGCCACGCCCGCGTCGGTGATGCTCTACGGCCCGCCCGGCACCGGCAAGACGACGCTCGCCACGCTGGTGTCGAGGGCGACCGGCCGCCGGTTCGTCGCGCTGTCGGCGTTGTCCGCGGGCGTGAAGGAGGTCCGCGCGGTCATCGACGAGGCCCGGCGCCGGCTGGTCCGCTCGCGCGAGTCGACCGTGCTGTTCATCGACGAGGTGCACCGGTTCTCCAAGACCCAGCAGGACGCCCTGCTCGGCGCGGTCGAGGACCGGATCGTGCTGCTCGTCGCGGCCACCACCGAGAACCCGTTCTTCTCCGTGGTGTCCCCGCTGCTGTCGCGGTCGCTGGTGCTGCAGCTCAGGTCGCTGACCGACGAGCACGTGCGCACGGTCGTGGAACGCGCGGTGGCCGATGAACGCGGCCTGGGCGGTTCGGTCGTCGTGGAACCCGACGCGCTGGCACACCTGGTCCGGCTGGCCGGCGGTGACGCCCGCCGGTCGCTGACCGCGCTGGAGGCCGCGGCGGACTCGGCGCTCGCGTCCAACGACGGCGTGATCACCCTGTCGCTGCTGGAGTCCACTGTGGACAAAGCTGCGGTGCGCTACGACCGCGACGGCGACCAGCACTACGACGTGACGTCGGCGTTCATCAAGTCGATCCGCGGCTCGGACGTGGACGCCGCGCTGCACTACCTGGCCCGCATGATCGAGGCGGGCGAGGACCCGCGGTTCATCGCGCGCCGCCTGGTGATCCACGCCAGCGAGGACGTCGGCATGGCCGACCCGACCGCACTGCAGACGTGCGTCGCCGCCGCCCAGGCCGTGCAGCTGATCGGCCTGCCCGAGTGCGCGCTGAACCTCGCCCAGGCCACCATCCACCTGGCGACCGCGCCGAAGTCCAACGCCGTGACCACCGCGATCTACGCCGCGATCGAGGACGTTCGCAAGGGCGCCACCGGTGCGGTGCCCGCGCACCTGCGCGACGGCCACTACGCGGGTGCGGCCAAGCTCGGCAACGCCCAGGGCTACCGCTACCCCCACGACGTGCCGGAAGGCGTGCTCCAGCAGCAGTACGCGCCGGACGACCTGGTGGGCCGCGACTACTACGAGCCGACCGGCCGCGGCGCCGAACGCGCCGTCGCCGACCGCCTGCCCAAGCTGCGCAGGGTCGTGCGGGGCGGGTGATCCGCGAGTGCGGCGGAACCGGTGCCCGCCAACGGGATCCGGCGGTAGCGTCGGACGCATGACGATCACCGACGACTTCCTGGCCACCGCGCGCCAGGTGCTGACGTTGCTGCGCACCCCTCAGGTCGCCGACCACTGGGACGACCCGAGCGCGCTGCCGGAGTTCGGCGTCAGCGGTCTCGCCGGCCACATCGCTTACCAGGTCCTGCCGTTGCCGGGCATGCTGGAGGCGCCGGCGGAGGACGTGCCCACCGTCCCGCTGATGGAGCACTACGCGCGCGCGGGCTGGACCGAGCTCGACGTCGACTCCGAGTTCCACACGCGCATCCGCGACGGCGGCGAGCACGTGGCCTCCGGCGGCCACGCCGACCTGTGCGACCGCTTCGAGCAGACCGTGGCGGCACTGCCGGAACTGCTGGCGGCGGCCGGCAACCGCCCCGTCCGCATGCCGCACTGGGGCCCGTGGGCCGTGCTGCTGGACGACTACCTGCCCAGCCGCGTGATGGAGTTCGTCGTGCACGCGGACGACTTGGCCGTGAGCGTCGGCGTGGACACCCCGGAGTTCCCGCGCCACGTGCACGAGACCGTCATCGACCTGTTGTCGCGCCTGGCCCTGAACCGCCACAGGGGCATCGACATCGTGCGCGCGTTCAGCCGCGGGGAACGTGCTCCGCAGGACATCACCGCGTTCTGAGCAGGTTGCCCGATGCTGTGCCTTCAACGCCCCGAGGTCCCGCCCCTGGCTCTACTGGCGTCTGCAAGTACCACCAACTCAACATCAACAAGCACTTTTCTACTGCCAACAGCGCCGCCAGCCGTCCGCGGACCTGGAGTTGGTTCGACGGATGGCGAACAGGTTGGTGGTAGTCAGCGGCGATTCGATCATGTGTTGGTGGTACTTGCAGGCGCCTGAACAGCAAGGAGGGGGCGGGCGAGACTGCTGGACAGGTGCTCAGCGCTTGCACACCATCAGCACCGCGACCTTGTTCGGCATCATGACCTCGTCCTTGACGACGAACCCGCCGGCCTCGAACGAGCGGATGGCACGCGTGTTGCTGATGTCCGGCTCCATCACGATGCGCGTGCAGTGCGGATCGGCCTCGAACAACGCATCGGCCAGGTGGGGGAGCAACGCGCGCACGAGCCCGCGGTCGGTCATCGCGAGCTCTCCCACCGCCAGCCGCAACCCGAGGTCGTGCGGCCGCACCGGGTAGCAGCCGCCCACCACGTCCCGCGCCGCGCGGTAGACCTCCGCGTAGATCACCGGCCGCCCGTGCCACCCGACCAGCACGGGCCGCACGTCGTCCCCGGCGAGCTGCCCGCGCAGCTCCTCCTCCCACCCCGGCAACGACCACGCCTTGCGCCAGTAGGCCGCCACGTGCGGCGCCTGGTGCCAGCGGTGCACGAGGTGCAGGTCGTACCCGTCGGGCCGGACGAGCCGCACCTCCCAGGGCGCGCTCAGCCCGGGAACCGGCGGCGCGCCCGCCGTGGCCTGCCGCCGGTACGAGTCGAGGTGGGACACCGGCTTCACAGGGCCTCCAGCGATAACCAACTAAGGGTTGCCTTACTTCATCCGCGCAGGGTCGCCGTGTCAAGCCCTGTGTGACCGCAATTTCACAGGCAGTGACGGCGCGCGTCAATGTGGTCCCAGCATCTCATTTGGGTCGAACCGACCGTGGACGCCGCGCCGCTCCTGCCCGCGGTCCGCCTCGCCCGCCCCTTCTCCCCGCCACCCCATGAAGATCAACAAAAGGTGCCGCCCGATCAGGTGTCGGACCCACCCGGTAATCTCCTCGCCAACCAAGCCAAACGCCGGTCACCAGGAGGATCCGTGTCGCCAGGGCAGATCGCAGCGCTGGTCGCCGCCGGTGCGTTCGTGCTGCTCGTGCTCGTGCTGGCGATCGTGGCGGTCAAGGCAGCGCGGTTCTTCGACGAGGCCACGGTCGCGATGCGCAAGGCGCACGAGAACACCGACCCGTTGTTCACCGAGGCCAACACGACGTTGACGCACGTGAACACGCAGCTGGAGCGGGTCGACGGGATCACGGCCAACGCCCGCGCGGTCACCGGCAACGTCTCGGCGCTCACCAGCCTGTTCACCGCCACGCTGGGCGGTCCGCTGGTCAAGGCCGCTGCGCTGTCCTACGGCGTGAGCAAGGCCGTCAAGGCGCGCCGCCGGGCCGCCGAGCAGCCGAACAAGCACACCAAGCGCCGCCTGAAGCGAGGTGCGAGGTGAGCCGCCTCTTCTGGTTCGGGCTGGGTGCCGCGGCCGGGCTCTTCGCCGCGAAGAAGGCCGCCGAGGTCACAAAGCAGGCGACTCCCGCTGGTATCGGGGCTAACGTGGGTGAAGGCCTGCGCGAGCTCGCCGGCGCCATCGGGTCCTTCGGGGCCGAGGTGCGGGCGGGCATGGCCGAACGGGAGCAGGAGTTGCAGGAGACCGTGGAGCGGCAGACGGGGTTCACGCCGGGGCGTCGAGCGCCCAGGGCGAACGGGAAGCACTGACCGTTCGCCTCCGAAGCGCGCCCTGACCACTCCCCGCGACACACCGAGGAACTCCCGTGCAGACCCACGAGATCATCAAGCGTTTCCGCGAGCACTTCGAACGCAACGGGCACAAGTACATCCCGTCGTCATCGCTGCTGCTCGACGACCCGAACCTGCTGTTCGTCAACGCCGGCATGGTGCCGTTCAAGCCGTACTTCCTCGGCGAGGCCCCGCCGCCCGCCTCGCGGATGACGAGCATCCAGAAGTGCGTGCGCACGCCGGACATCGACGAGGTCGGCAAGACCACGCGCCACCTGACGTTCTTCCAGATGGCCGGCAACTTCTCGATCGCCGACTACTTCAAGGAAGAGGCCATCCGCCTCGCCTGGACCCTCGTCACCGGCTCGGTCGACGAGGGCGGCTACGGCTTCGACCCCGAGCGCATCTGGGTCACGGTCTACCAGGACGACGACGAGGCCATCGAGCTGTGGCAGAAGATCGCCGGCCTGCCGACCGAGCGCATCCAGCGCCGTGACGGCAAGGACAACTACTGGGACATGGGCGTGCCCGGTCCCGGCGGCCCCTGCTCGGAGATCTACTTCGACCGCGGTCCCGAGTACGGGCAGGAGGGCGGGCCCGTCGTCGACGAGGACCGCTACCTGGAGATCTGGAACCTGGTCTTCATGCAGGACGTCCGCGGCGAGCTGAGCCCCAAGGAGGGCCACAAGCCGGTCGGGTCGCTGCCGAACAAGAACATCGACACCGGCATGGGCGTCGAGCGCGTCGCCTACCTGCTGCAGGGCGTCGACAACGTCTACGAGACCGACCTCGTGCGCGCCGTCATCAACAAGGCCGAGGAGCTGTCGGGCCGCAAATACGGTGCCAACGAGGTCGACGACGTGCGCTTCCGCGTCATCGCCGACCACGCCCGCAGCGGTGTGCTGCTGGTCGGCGACGGCGTCACGCCCGGCAACGAGGCCCGCGGCTACGTGCTGCGCCGCCTGCTGCGCCGCATCATCCGCAGCAGCCGGCTCCTCGGCGTCACGGAGCCGGTGCTGCAGCAGTACGCCGAGGTCGTCCGCGACTCGATGGGCCCGGCCTACCCCGAGCTGGTCAGCGGGTTCGCCCGCATCCAGCAGGTGGTGAAGGCCGAGGAGGACACGTTCCTGCGCACCCTCGACGCCGGCTCGCGGATCTTCGAGAACGCCGCCGCCGAGGTGAAGTCCGACGGCCGCGCCACGCTGCCCGGCGACCGCGCCTTCCAGCTGCACGACACGTACGGCTTCCCGATCGACCTCACCCTGGAGATGGCCGCCGAGGCCGGCCTGTCCGTGGACGAGGACGGGTTCCGCAAGCTGATGGCCGAGCAGCGCGCCCGCGCCAAGGCCGACGCCGCCGGCAAGAAGACCGGCCACGGCGACCAGACGGTGTACCGCGAGCTGCTGGAACAGGGCCCGACCGAGTTCACCGGCTACTCCGAGCTGGCCTCCGAGGCCACGCTGCGCGGCATCGTCCTCAACGGCCAGCGGGTCAAGAGCGCCAAGGAGGGCGACATCGTCGAGGTCGTCCTCGACCGCACGCCGCTCTACGCCGAGTCCGGTGGCCAGGAGTCCGACGCCGGCACGATCGTCACCGGCAACGCCGAGCTCGAGGTGCTCGACGTGCAGAAGGTCGCCCGCAAGCTGTGGGTGCACCAGGTGCGCGTCGTGAACGGCGAGGTCAGCGAGGGCGAGCACGTCGAGGCCCGCGTCGACCCGGAGTGGCGCGTCGGTGCCCGCCAGGGCCACTCGGGCACGCACGTCGTGCACGCCGCCCTGCGCCAGGTGCTCGGCCCGTCGGCCCTGCAGAGCGGTTCGTACAACAAGCCCGGCTACCTGCGCCTGGACTTCGCCTGGACCGGTGGCCTGTCCGCCGAGGCCCGCAGCGAGATCGAGGAGGTCTCGAACCTCGCCGTGCGCAAGGATCTGCCCGTCGCCGTGGTCTACACCGACATGCAGGGCGCCCAGGACATGGGTGCCGTGGCCCTGTTCGGCGAGACCTACGACGAGACGGTCCGCGTCGTCGAGATCGGCGGCCCCTGGTCGCGCGAGCTGTGCGGTGGCACCCACGTCGAGCACTCGTCGCAGATCGGCCCGATCACCCTGCTGGGCGAGTCCTCGGTCGGGTCCGGCGTGCGCCGCCTGGAGGCCTACGTCGGCATCGAGGCCATGCGGTTCCTGGCCAAGGAACGCGCCATCGTGCAGAACCTCGCCGACATGCTGAAGGTCGGCTCCGACGGCCTGCCCGAGCGGATCGAGTCCCTGGTCGAGCGGCTGAAGACCGCCGAGAAGGAGCTCGAGAAGGTGCGCGCCGCCCAGCTGCTCGGCAACGCCGGGTCGCTGGCCGACAAGGCCCTCGACGTGCGCGGGCTGTCGCTGGTGGCCCTCGGCCTGGAGGGCGTGTCGGGCAACGACCTGCGCACCCTCGGTGGCGAGGTCCGCAACCGGCTGGGCGCCAAGCCCGGTGTGGTGGCCCTGTTCTCGGTCGACGGCGACAAGGTCAGCTTCGTGGTGGCCACGACGGCCGCCGCCCGCGACCTGGGGCTGGCCGCCGGCAAGCTCGTCCCGGTGTTCGGCCCGGCCATCGCCGCCCGCGGTGGCGGCAAGCCGGACCTCGCCCAGGGCGGCGGCACGAACCCGGCCGGCGTCCAGGAGGCCATCGCGGCCCTCACCGGCGAACTGGACAAGGTGCTTGAGCAGCGCTGACGTCGCCGGCGTCGACGATCCGGGCCTGGGTCGCAGGCTCGGCGTCGACGTCGGATCGGTTCGCGTGGGAGTGTCCCTGAGCGATCCGGGTGCGTTCCTGGCGACTCCGCTGGTCACCCTGCAGCGGGACGAGAAGCGCGGCTCCGACCTCACGGAGCTCGTACGTCTCGTGGCCGAGCATGACGTGGTCGAGGTCGTGGTCGGCCTGCCGAAGACCCTCGCCGGTCGGCACGGTCCGGCAGCCGAGGCGGCGACCGCGTACGCTGCCGCCTTGGCCGCGCGCGTGGCCCCGGTGCCGGTCCGGTTGAGCGACGAACGGCTGACGACCGTCGTGGTGAGCCGGGTGCTGGCGCAGCGCGGTGTGAAGGGCAAGAAGCAGCGTGCCGTGGTCGACCAGGCCGCCGCGGTCGAGATCCTGCAGTCTTGGCTGGACGCACGGGCACGAGCGGTATCCGCCCGAAAGGATGAGGCGTGAGCGACGATCTCGGGTTGTTCGATCGCGACGTCGACGAACGACGTGCCGCGAAGAGGGACAACAGCGCAGCCCGCAAGGCGAAGAAGCGCAAGAAGACCGTGCTGTGGCTGGTCGTCGCGCTGATCCTCGCCGTGGGCATGGGCGGTGCCTACTACGGCTACAGGGAGCTGCGCGGCATCGGCTCGTTCGAGGACTACCCCGGCGCGGGTGAGGCCGACGCCATCGTCGAGGTGAAGGACGGTGACGTGGTGAGCGTCATCGCCACGAGCCTCTACGAGGGCGGCGTCGTCGCCTCGCCGCGCGCGTTCACCGAGGCCAGCAAGAACGACGCCCGCGTGACGACCATCCAGCCCGGCTTCTACCTGATGAAGACGAAGATGTCGGGCGCCACCGCGGTCGCGAAGATGATCGACCCGAAGACCCGCGTGCCCGCCGTGCAGATCATCGGCGGCGTGAAGCTCGCGGACATCAAGGTCGGCGACAAGACCGTCAAGGGCATCTTCTCCCAGCTCGCCGACGCGAGCTGCACGGAGAAGGACGGCGTGAAGAAGTGCCTCACGCCCGAGGAGATCCGCGCCGCCGCCGAGACCACCGACCCGGTCGCGCTGGGCGTGCCCGACTGGGCGGTCACCGATGTGAAGCGCGCGGAGCCCGCCTTCCGCCTCGAAGGCCTGATCATGCGCGGCGTCTACCAGGTCAAGCCCGGTTCGTCCGCGGTCGAGCTGATCCGCAGCGTCGTCGTCGCCTCCGCCCAGAAGCTCCAGAGCATCGGCATCCCCGGCGGCACCGTCAACACCGGCTTCCGCCCGTACCAGGTGCTGGTCATGGCCTCCCTGATCGAGAAGGAAGCCATCGAGAAGGACTTCGGCAAGGTGTCGCAGGTGATCTACAACCGGCTGAAGAAGCCGATGCCCCTGCAGTTCGACTCGACGGTCAACTACAAGCTCAACCAGCCGCACATCCGCACGTCGGACTCCGACCGCAACGCCTCGGGCCCGTACAACACCTACGTCACGCCCGGTCTGCCGCCGACCCCGATCGGCTCGCCGAGCGTCGAGGCGGTCCAGGCGGCGATCAAGCCGGAGCCCGGCAACTTCGAGTACTTCGTGAAGTGCGACAAGAACGGTGACTCGTGCTTCTCGGTCACCTACCAGGAGCACCAGGTGAAGGACCAGAAGGCGCGAGCAGAGGGCGTCTACTAGTGCGCAGGGCGGCCGTGATCGGGTCTCCGATCACCCACTCGCTGTCCCCGGTCCTGCACAACGCGGCGTATGCGTTCCTCGGGCTCGACCTGGAGTACGGCCGTGTCGAGTGCGACGAGGCCGGGGTGCCCGCGCTGGTGTCCTCGCTGGGCCCGGAGTGGGTGGGCCTGTCGTGCACGATGCCGACGAAGCGCGCGGCGCTGGCCTTCGCGTCCTCGGTGACCGACCGCGCGGTGGCCGTCGGTGCCGCGAACACGCTGGTGCGCACCGGCTCCGGCTGGCACGCCGACTGCACCGACGTGGACGGTGTCGTGGGAGCGTTGCGGGAGAAGGGTTTCCCCGGCGGCACGCGCGGTGTCGTGCTCGGTGCAGGCGGCACGGCCACGGCCGCGCTGGCGGGCCTGTCCGACCTGGGCGTGCGGTCGGTCTCCCTGGTGGTGCGCGATCCTTCGCGTGCGGGGGAGGCCGTCGCGTGCGCCGCCCGGCTCGGTGTGGCGGTCGACGTGCTGCGGCTGTCCGAAGTGGACCTGGGCGGGCTGGCGGCGGCGTCGGACGTGCTGGTGTCGACGGTGCCGGCCGAGGCGACCGCGGCGCTGGCGGCGGAGCTGGCACAGGCGCCGTTCGTGCTGGACGTGATCTACCACCCGTGGCCGACGCCCGTCGCGGTGGCCGTGGAACGGGCCGGAACGGCGTTGGCGACGGGCCTGGACATGTTGCTGCACCAGGCCTTCGGGCAGGTGGAGCAGTTCACCGGCGAGGTGGCGCCGCGGGACGTGATGCGCAAGGCGCTGGCAGCGGAGCTCGCGGCCCGTTCCTGACCGCTAGCATCGACGGGGTGGACATCCCCGGTCTCGGTCCGGTCACCGCGGACACCGAAGGCTACGGCCTGATCAGCGCACCGGTCGCGGTGCGGGTGCTGGGAACGACGGCGCCGGTGCGGCTCGACGGGTGGTACGAGGACGACCCCGGCAAGGACGAGTGGCACGCGGCCGTCCGCGCCTTCCTCGCACTGGACGAGCGCGCCAGGGACGCGGCGGCAGCGGCGGTGTTCGAGTACTACCGGGAGCGGGCCGAGGCCGTGGCCGAGGAGGACCTGCTGCCGATCGACGAGCCCGCGGACGTCTGGGCGCACGTCGACCTCAGCCGGAGCGTGCCGACCGTGCTGCGCGACGACGAGGACGGGCCGGTGTACGTGTCGATCGAGGCCGAGTGCGCCTGGGAACCGGAGCACGGCCTGCAGCTGGTGTTCCGCGGCGGCACCGAGGTCACCAAGGCCGGTCCGTACGACGGCCACCTGACCTAGGTCCTAGGGGCAGTCGAACCCGCTGGGCAGCCCGTTCACCGACGCCCCGTTCGCGTACGCCGTGCAGAACAGCTGGTAGGCCGCCAGCCTCGTCAACGGCAGCATGTCGGTGGGCAGCAGGATGAGGTTCGAGACGGTCAGCACCGGCTGCGCCGTCTTCGGCACCTCCGTCCGCAGCCCGAGCTTCGCCTCCTCGTCGGTCAGCCCCGCGATCAGCGTCGTGATCGCCGTCGTGTTGTCCACGTGCCCGGTGTGCGACCGCGTGCGCCGCACCAGGTCCGTGCCGTCGGAGGACACGAAGTAGACCGTCATCTCGCGCACGGACACCGTCGGTGCCGCCGGGCCCGGCAGCACCGGCGTCGGCCGCACCCCGCACCCGGCCAGCGTCACCAGGGCAGCCGCAACGTGAAGACCGCGCCACCGGACGGCGCGTTGGCGGCCTCGATCGTGCCGCCGTGCAGGCGCGCGTTCTCCCATGCGATCGCCAATCCCAGCCCGCTGCCCTCGGAACGGGAGCGGGCCGTGTCTGCCTTGTAGAAGCGGTCGAAGATGTGGGGGAGTGCATCCGGTGGGATGCCGGGGCCGCTGTCGGCCACCTCGATCACGCCGGGGCGCACGGACACCGTCACGGGGGCGCTGCCGTGCCTGAGGGCGTTGCCGACGAGGTTGGCCACGACGACGTCGAGCCGACGGCGGTCCACCCGTCCCGTCACGCCGGCGGGCAGCGACGCCTCCACCGACGAGGTCCAGCCCCGTGCGGCCAGGCTGTCGGAGACGGCGGTGCCGATGTCCCACTCGTCGAGCTCCAGCACGTTGCGGCCCTCGTCGAAGCGGGAGATCTCCATCAGGTCGTTGACCAGCCTGGTCAGCTTGCGGGTCTCCGCGGACACCAGCCGCGCCGCGACCGCCGTGTCCTCCGGCAGCGCGTCGGCGTCCTCGTCGAGCACGCCCGTCACGGCGTTCATCGCGGTCAGCGGTGTGCGCAGCTCGTGCGACACGTCCGCCACGAACCGCCGGGACGCCGCCTGGGAAGCCTCCAGCTGTTCGGCTGCCCTGTTGAACGTCCGCGCGAGCTCGGTCAGCTCGTCGGCGCCGCGTTCCTCGACGCGCGTGTCCAGCCGCCCCGCGCCCAGGGCCCGTGCCGCCGCGCCCAGCCGCCGCACCGGCCGCAGCACCCCCTGGGCGGTCAGCAGGGCCAGGCCGAGCGCCAGCGGCAGCACCAGGGCCACGCCGAGCCACGCCGCCTGGGCGAAGCTGTCGATCGCGCGTGCCGGGCCGCCCAGCGAGCTGTACGCCCACACCTCGACCCCCGTGGGTTCGCCGGACGGTTGCAGCAGCGGGATGCCGATCACCACGTACGGGTCGGCGCGGTCCGTCCGCCGTTGCCACTGCACGGTCCTGCTGGTCTTGAGCGTCTCGCGCAGCTCGGCGGGCACGAAGTCCAGCGCGCTCCCGGACCGCGACCGCATCCCCTGGTACACGACCACGGAGGAGCTGCGCAGGTACGTCGCCATGTCGTCGAGGTCCTGCTGGGTCGGCGGCACGGCCACGCGGGGCGCGTAGTCGCGGACCTCCTCGACCAGCGGGTTCATGAACCCGTCCTGCGCGTCCGAGAGCAGCAGGCTGCGGGCGTTGGCGTACGACAACCCGGCGGCGGCGACCGCACCCAGCAGCGTCAGCAGTGCGAACGCGGCCATCAAGCGCGGTTTGAGGCCGCGGAGGAACTTCACGCGCACGACGTCAACGAGGGCCGAAGCGGTAGCCGAAGCCGCGGACGGTGTGGATGTAGGCGGGCTCGGAGGGCACGTCCTCGATCTTGGCCCTGACCCGCTGCACGCACGCGTCGACCAGCCGCGAGTCACCGAGGTAGTCGTGCTCCCAGACGGCTTCGAGGATCTGCTGGCGGGTCAGCACCCGGCCGGGCGTGCGGGACAGCTCCAGCACCAGCTTCAGCTCGGTGGGCGTCAGCGCGACCTTCACGTCGTCCTTGCGCACCTCCAGGCCTGCCCGATCGATCACCAGCGAGCCGTGCCGTTCGGCGTTGGCCGGCTCGGAGACCGTCCGCCGCAGCACCGCCCGGATCCGCGCCTCCAGCACCCGCGGCTCGACCGGTTTCACGACGTAGTCGTCCGCACCCGCCTCCAGGCCCGCGACCACGTCGAAGTCGTCGCCGCGCGCGGTGAGCACGATGATCGGGACCTCGGCCTGGCCGCGCATCCGGCGGCACGTCTCGAAGCCGTCGATGCCCGGCAGCATGATGTCGAGGACCACGATGTCGGGGCGGGTCTCGCGGAGCCGTTCCACGCCCTCCTCGCCCGTAACGGCCGCGCGGACGTCGTGTCCCTGGCGGCGCAGCGCCAAACCGAGCCCTTCGCGCACCGCGGGGTCGTCCTCGACCAGCAAGACCATCGCCACGGACGCCATTATCCGCGGGTCAGGGGGTTCCGCGCCGCTTCTGTAGCGCAACCATGACATTGCGGGGACGTTCCCATCGCCCGGCCTGCGCAGCATCGGACGCATGGCCGGAAGTTTGCTGGGATTCCTCATCACGTACTTCGCGCTCGTGTGGACGTCGTCCGGGCAGAAGGCGGAGAACGCGGCGTTGCCCGAACTGTCGCTGCAGCGGTCGTGGGCGTCCGACGTGGACATCGCGATCGTCGTGGCCGCCGTGCTCGTGGTGCTCGTCGCCCGCAGGAGGTCGTTCCCGCCGCTGCTCGTGCTGGGCGGGTCGGTGCTGCTGGCGCAGGTGCTGAAGCTGCACGTGCTGGTCAGGCCGCCGCTGGACGACGAGGCGGTGCTGGTGCACAACAGCTTCCCGAGCGGGCACACGACGGCGGCGGTGGCGGCGGTGGTCGCGGTCGTGCTCGCGGTGCCGAAGAGGTTCGCGCTGCTCGTGGCGGTGCCGGGAGCGCTGGGCGCGGGAGCGGTGGCCGCGGAGACGGTGTCGCTGGGCTGGCACCGGTTCAGCGACACGCTCGGTGCGACGCTGCTGGTCACGACCCTGGGCTTCCTGGTGCTGCGCAGGTGGACCGCGGGACTGCTCGTGCCGCCCGCCGTCGCCGCGGGCGGGGCCTGGCTGCTGGTGGCGACGGCGGCCACGCCCTCGACGCTCTCGGGCGTGGTCACCGCGCTCGTGGTGCTGCACTTCGGATGGGCCGTGAGCGGCCTGCCGGTGCTGCCGGCAGACCGCTCACGGCCCGGGTCCTCCGACCTGGCCGACGCGGCCGGCTCAGTCGTCGTGGTCGGTGGCGATCAGCTCCGCGATGGCGTCCAGAGCAGCGTCCGCTCCGTCCCCCTCGGCGCTGAGCACCACCTCGTCACCGTGCATGGCGCCGAGGGTCATGAGTCCCAGCACACTCGCCGCTTCCACGGCTTCGCCGCCGTCCTTGCGGATGGTGACCGGCACCGGCTGGTCGGCGGCGGCCTTCGCCAGCAGGGCGGCCGGTCGGGCGTGCAGTCCGACCTTGCTGGCCACGGTGACCCGTCGCTCGGCCATGATGGTTCCTCCCGGTAGAGCTGGTTGTCCTGGTTACTGCTCGCGCTGGGCGCGCTTCTCGCGCACCGCCGTGCTCTCCCGCGCCGCCGCGTTCTCCCGCGCCGCCGCACTCTCGCGCACCGCCGCGTTCTCGCGCACCGCGGTGTCGCCGCTGCCGCCGACGACGCTCTCGTCGGCCTCCGGCGACTCGTCATCATCGCGTCCCGGCGTCTTCAGGTTCCACTTGGTGATGACCCACCGGAACAGGAAGTAGTAGATCGCCGCGTACACGAGACCGATCGGGATGATCAGCAACGGCCTCGTCGCGATGTTGAAGTTGAGCAGGTAGTCGATCGCACCGGCGGAGAAGCCGAAGCCGTCCTTCACACCCAGCGCGTTGGTGATCGCGAGCGAGGTGCCCGTGAGGACCGCGTGGATGACGTACAGCGGCCAGGCGACGAACATGAACGCGAACTCGAGCGGCTCGGTGACACCCGTGATGAACGAGGTGAGGGCCGCGGAGCCCATGATGCCGGCGATGATCTTCTTCTGCGACGGCCGTGCGGTGTGGATGATCGCCAGCGCCGCGGCGGGGAGCGCGAACATGAAGATCGGGAAGAAGCCGGACATGAACGTGCCCGCGGTCGGGTCACCGGCGAAGAACCGCTGGATGTCACCGGTCTTGGTGGCGTCGCCGACCTTGTACTCGCCGAAGACCTGCCACACGAACGTGTTCGGGATGTGGTGCAGGCCCAGCGGGATCAGCAGGCGGTTGACCGTGCCGTAGATGCCGGCACCGACGATCGTGCTGCCGGAGACGAACTCGCCGATGGCGAGCAAGCCCTTGTTGAACCACGGGTAGATGAGGCCCATGACGACCGCGACCGGGATCATGACGCCCGCGACGATGATCGGCACGAACCGGCGGCCACCGAAGAACGCGAGGTACGGGGGCAGCTTGATGCGGTGGTACTTCTGCCACAGCACGGCGGAGATCAGACCGACCACGATGCCGGTCAGCACCGAGTAGTTGATCTGCTGCTGCTTGGCGGGGTCTGCCGCGACCTCCAGCACCAACGGCGACATCGCCTTGAAGACGGCCTGGGTGACCACGAAGCCGACGACGGCGGCGAGCGCGGTCGAACCGTCACCACGACGGGCGAACCCGATGGCGACACCCACCGCGAACAGCAGCGGCAGGTTGGCGAACAGGGCGTCGCCCGCGTTGCCGATCACGGCGGCGACCTGGTTCCAGCCCAGACCGTCCTTGCCGAGCAGGTCGGGCTGGCCGAGACGCAGGAGAAGTGCGGCGGCGGGCAGCGAGGCGATCGGCAGCATGAGGCTGCGACCGAACCGTTGCACACCCGCCAGGCCCTTGATCCCGCGACCGCCGGTCGCCTCTGGGGCGCTGGCGCTCATGTGGTACCTCCCTTGGCGGAGTTCGGTCCGGAACCCGGGACGGTCCGGTCCAGTTGCATGGTCACCTGGTAGAGATCGCCCCGGTACCAGGACGTCACGTCTTCGGTCGGCCGGCCCTGCGAGCTGGCGACCCTGCGGAACACGAGCAGCGGGCTGCCCTTGCGGACCTCGAGCGCCTTCGCGGTGTCCCCGTCGGCGGTCTCGGCCCACACGGTCTGCCGCGCGTGGTCGAGCTGGACCCCGTAGCGGGCCGCGATGATCTCGTAGAGCGACCCGGACAGGTCGCACCGGTCGAGCTCGGGCAGCACGTGCGGGCTGTACCAGCCGCGTTCGAGCGCCAGCGGCGCCCCGTCGGCCCTGCGGAGCCGGACGATCCGGTAGGCGGTCTCGTCGGCGTCGAGCCCGAGCGCCGCCTTGCCACCGGGCACGCCCTCACCGCAGCTGATGACCTCGGTGCTCGGCTCCAGCCCGCGCGTGACCATGTCCGAGGTGAACGAGGTCAGGTGCAGCTGCAGGTCGTAGCGCCGCTGAGCGGTGAACGTGCCGCGCCCCTTCGCCCGCGTGAGCAGGCCTTCCGCGACCAGCTGCCCCACCGCGGCCCGCACCGTGATGCGGGAGACCCCGAACCGGTCGGCGAGGTCGCGCTCGGACGGGATGGGCGAGCCCGGCGCGAGGTCGTGCTCGGCGAGGCGACGCAGGATCTCGCGCAGCTGTGCGTGCTTGGGCTTGGGCCCGTCCACGATCTCGTGCACCCGCTCACCTCCTCGCTAGTGGTACTTTCCGGTCTAGACCAGTTGGTGCGGGAGAATGCTCCGCGCACAGAGTTGGTGTCAACCGCTGTTACGGGAACGAGAGGTACGAACGTGGCTGACAACAGGCCGGAAGCGATCCTTGCCGCACTGGGCGGAGCCGACAACATCATCGAGATCGAGCCCTGCATCACCCGGCTCCGCTGTGAGGTCAAAGACGGGTCCCTCGTCGACGAGGCGGCCCTGAAGGCCACCGGCGCCCACGGCGTGATCAAGTCCGGCGACGTCGTCCAGGTCATCGTCGGCCCCGAGGCGGACACCATCGCGTCGGACATCGAGGACCTCCTGTGAGCGTCCGCGTCGGCAGCCCCGTCGCCGGTCGCGTGGTCGCGCTCTCCGCCGTCCCCGACCCGGTCTTCTCGCAGGCGATGGTCGGCCCCGGCGTGGCCGTCGAACCGGTCCGCGGTGTCGCGGACGTCGTGTCACCCCTCGACGGCACCGTCGTGACGCTGCACCCGCACGCGTTCGTCGTCGCCGGTGCGGACGGTGCCGCGGTGCTGGTGCACCTCGGGATCGACACCGTCAAGCGCAAGGGCGAGGGCTTCGAGCTGCACGTCGTCAAGGGCGAGCAGGTGCGGGCCGGCCAGCGGATCGTGACGTGGAACCCGGCGGAGGTCGAGGCCGCCGGGTTCGCGCCGATCTGCCCGGTCATCGCGCTGGACGCGGCGGCGGAAGCGCTGGGCGACCCGGCGGTGGACGTCGACGTGGTGGAGAACGACACCCTGTTCGACTGGTCCCGCTGACCTCCCCCGCGTGACCTGAGAACAGGGGTGTGGATGGACCGTTCACGACGGGCGTGATTTGGTGCCGGGTCGTACGAGCAGGACCGTGGACTCATGACCACGGTCCTGCTCGCGTTCGTCCTCGGGGTGCTGTGGACGGTCGCCGATCTCAGCGACGCGCCGCCCGCGTCGTACGTCCTCGCGGCGTTCGGCGTCGTGCTCGCGGCGGTCGACCTCAGGTGTCAGCGGCTGCCGGACGTGCTGACGGTGCCGCTCGCCGTCGCGTTGCTCGCCCTGCAGTTCCACGGGCTGGGAGCGGCGGCGCTCGGAGCGGTGCTCTTCGGTGGCGCTCATCTCGCGGTGCGGCGGCTGCGCCCGGCGGTGATGGGCGGCGGCGACGTCAAGCTCGCGTTCGGGCTCGGGGCGGCCCTCGGCCCGGCGGGGCTCTTACCTGCGGCGATCCTGGCCTGCGCGATCACGCTCGGGCTCGCGGCGGTGCGCCGCAGCCGGTGGGTGCCGCACGGGCCCGGACTGCTGGCTGCCACCTGGGTGTTGACGACGCTGTGAAAGGATTGTGAACGTGCTGCGCTGGATCACCGCTGGAGAGTCACACGGCCCCGCCCTCGTCGCCGTGCTGGAGGGCATGCCCGCCGGGGTGGAGGTGACCACCGAGGACCTCGTCGCCCAGCTGGGCCGGCGCAGGCTCGGGTTCGGTCGCTCGCCGCGGATGGGGTTCGAGCAGGACGAGGTCGAGATCCTCGGCGGCGTGCGCCACGGCAGGACCCAGGGCGGGCCGATCGCCGTCACCATCGGCAACACCGAGTGGCCCAAGTGGCAGACGGTCATGTCCCCGGACCCCGTCGACCAGAGCCTGCTCAAGCCCACCGGCCGCAACGAGGCCCTGACCCGGCCGCGGCCGGGGCACGCGGACCTGCCCGGCATGCAGAAGTTCGGCTTCGACGAGGCCCGGCCGGTGCTGGAGCGGGCGAGCGCGCGGGAGACCGCGGCGCGCACGGCGCTCGGCACGGTGGCGCGGCAGTTCCTGCAGCAGCTGCTGGGCGTGCAGATCCTCAGCCACGTGGTGTCCATCGGCACGGCCGAGACGCCCGCGGACGCGGCGCTGCCGACGCCGGACGACCTGGCGGCGATCGACGAGTCGCCGACGCGGTGCTTCGACCCGCGCGGGACCGAGGCGATGGTGGCCGAGGTCGAGGCCGTCAAGGAGGCCGGTGACACCGTCGGCGGCGTCATCGAGGTGCTCGCGTACGGGTTGCCACCCGGCCTGGGCTCGCACGTGCACTGGGACCGCCGCCTCGACGCGCGGCTCGCCGCCGCGCTGATGGGCGTGCAGGCCATGAAGGGCGTGGAGATCGGCGACGGCTTCACCTCCGCCCGCCGCTGGGGGTCGCAGGCGCACGACGAGATCGACCGCGGCAGCGGACCGGTCGGCGTCACGCGGCGGTCGAACCGGGCCGGTGGCCTCGAAGGCGGCATCACCAACGGCGAGGTCCTGCGGGCGCGCGTGGCCATGAAGCCGATCTCGACCGTCCCGCGTGCACTGTCCACCGTGGACGTGCGGACCGGTGAGCCCGCCGTCGCGATCCACCAGCGCTCGGACGTGTGCGCGGTGCCGCGGGCCGGTGTCGTGCTGGAGTCCGTGATGGCGCTCGTGCTGGCCGAGGCCGCGCTGGAGAAGTTCGGCGGCGACTCGCTCGACGAGACGCGCCGCAACGCGCACGCCTACCTCAAGGCGCTGGAAGCCCGCTGGGAGGGCATGTGAGCCCGAGGTTCGTCGTGGTCGGGCCGCCAGGAGCCGGCAAGACCACGATCAGCGAGCTGCTCGCTGCCCGGCTGGGCCTGCCGTTCCGCGACGTCGACGCCGACGTCGTGGCCTCGGCCGGCAAGCCGATCTCGGACATCTTCACCGACGACGGCGAGCCCGTCTTCCGCGCGCTCGAAGAGGAAGCGGTCGCCAAGGCGCTGGCCGAGCACGAGGGCGTGCTGGCGCTGGGCGGGGGAGCGGTGCTGTCCGCCACGACCCGCGAGCGGCTGCGCGAGCACACCGTCGTGTTCCTGAACGTGGGCATGGCCGAGGGGGTGCGCCGCACCGGGCTGTCGTCCGCGCGGCCGCTGCTGTCCGGCGTGAACCCGCGCGCGACGTTCAAAGCGCTGCTCGACGCGCGCCTGCCGCTGTACCGCGAGGTCGCGACGATCGAGGTGGCCACCGACGCCCTCGACCCGGAGCAGGTGGCCGACGCGGTGATCAAGGGAGTTGGGGAATGACCGAGCCGCTGACCGTCGAGGTCAACGCCGAGAAGCCGTACCTCGTGGTGATCGGCCGCGGTCTGCTGGGCGAGATCGTCGTGCACCTGGAGGGCACCGCCAAGGTCGCGATCGTGCACCAGCCGACCCTCGCCGCCACGGCCGAAGTGCTGGTCGACGAGCTGAAGGCGACCGGCATCGACGCGCACCGCGTCGAGGTACCTGACGCCGAGGACGGCAAGGACCTCGCCGTCGCCGGCTTCTGCTGGGACGTGCTGGGCAAGATCGGCCTGTCCCGCAACGACGTCGTGGTCGGCCTCGGCGGCGGCGCCGTCACCGACCTCGCGGGCTTCGTCGCCTCCACGTGGATGCGCGGCGTGCGTCTGGTGAACATCCCGACCACCCTGCTGGGCATGGTCGACGCCGCCGTCGGCGGCAAGACCGGCATCAACACCGACGCCGGCAAGAACCTGGTGGGCACGTTCTACGAGCCCGAGGTCGTCTTCGTCGACCTGGCCACCCTGGAGACGTTGCCGCGCAACGAGCTCATCGCGGGCATGGCCGAGATCGTGAAGGGCGGCTTCATCGCCGACCCGGTCATCCTCGACCTGATCGAGGCCGACCCGCAGGCCGCCCTGGACCCCACCGGCGACGTGCTGGCCGAGCTGATCCGCCGCAAGATCCAGATCAAGGCCGACGTCGTCTCCGCGGACCTGCACGAGTCCTCCCTGCGCGAGATCCTGAACTACGGCCACACCCTCGGCCACGCCATCGAACGCCGCGAGCGCTACCGCTGGCGCCACGGCGCCGCCATCAGCGTGGGCCTCGTCTTCGCCGCCGAACTGGCCCGCCTGGCCGGCCGCCTCGACGACGCGACCGCCGACCGCCACCGCGCCGTGCTGCAGTCCCTCGGCCTCCCGACCTCCTACGACCCCGACGCCCTCCCGCAGCTCATGGAGGGCATGAAGGTCGACAAGAAGAACAAGGCCGGCGTCCTGCGCTTCGTCGTCCTCGACGGCCTCGCGAAACCCGGCCGCCTCGAAGGCCCGGACCCGGCCCTGATCGCCGCCGCCTACTCCGCGGTCGCCGCGGAACCGAAGCCCAAGTCCGGCGGAACGGTGCTGCTGTGAAGGTCCTCGTCCTCAACGGCCCGAACCTCAACCGCCTGGGCACCCGCGAGCCGCTGATCTACGGCAGCACCACCCACGCCGACCTGGTGGAGATGTGCGAGACCGAGGGCAAGACCCTCGGCCTCGACGTCGAGGTCCGCCAGACCAACCACGAGGGCCAGATGGTCGAGTGGCTCCACGAGGCCGCCGACGCCGCCACCCCGGTCGTCCTCAACGGCGCCGCCTGGACCCACTACTCCATCGCGCTCCGCGACGCCTGCTCCCAGCTCACCGCACCCCTGGTCGAGGTGCACATCTCGAACATCCACCAGCGCGAGGAGTTCCGCCACCACAGCGTGGTCTCGGCGGTGGCGAACGGCGTGATCGCGGGCCTCGGCGTGGAGGGCTACCTGCTGGCCCTGCGCTGGCTGTCGCTCAAGCAGGGGTGACCGCTCACGGCTGGTGCTCCAGGTCGAGCACCACCGCCGTGCCGTCAGGTCCACGCATCAGGTAGGCCACGTAGTTCCCGCTGTGCAGCTGCGGGAGCTGGGGATCGGCCTGCCCGGCGAGGTCGCGGGGCAGCGCGGAGAGGGAGTAGTCGCCCGTCGCGATCACGAGGCCGAACCTGTGGTCGTAGCGGACGTCCACGTTGTCCACGGGGTCGGAGTTGCGCACCCACCTGATGTCGTGGCGCGGCGGTGTGCGGGTCGGGCCGGCTGCGCGGGGGCAGGTCACCTCCATCGGCAGGGTCCGCGGGGCCGTGCACAGGTCGAACTTGCGCCCGACGGCGGCGACGACCTGCCCGCGTTCCAGCTCGAACCCGTGCCTGGGCGGGACCGGGGACACGCCCGGCTCGACCGGTCCCACGTCCTCGGCCGTGGTCTCGCGTCCACGCCAGCGCACCTCGGTGACGAAGTCGACGGTCACCACGTCCAGGTCGTCGTGGAACCACAGCGTCATCACGGCGGCACCGAAGACCTTCAGCACGCCGTCGTGCCAGACGGTCCGCATCCCGTCGCGGGGGTCGCCGACCAGCGTCCACACCACGGTGCCGGTGATCGGTGCGGCAGAGCGTTGCGGGCAGTTCGCCGGCCGGGCCACCACCTCTTCCGCGCACGTCGCGAGCTTGTCCGCGACCAGCGAGAAGACCAGGTCGTCAGCAGCCCAGGGCGGCCGGATGTCCTCTCCCGCGAGGAACGTCGTGTCGGCGGCGGCCTGCCACGCGTACTGCTCCCCGGCGACCAGCAAGATCACCAGCAGCACCTGCGCCCACGCGACCCGCCTCCGGCGCGGCCGGCGCACACCGATGAAGATGTCCCCGCCGACATCGCGAACCTGCAAGACCACGCCGTTGTCGCGGACATCGCCCGTGACGTCGTTGCGCATGTGTCCACATGATCCCGGAAGGACCACCGATGCTGCACCACGTCGAGCTCTGGGTCCCTGATCTGGCCCGCGCCGAGTCCACGATCGGGTGGCTCCTCCAGCAGCTCGGCTGGACCGAGCACCAACGCTGGTCAGCGGGCGTGAGCTGGAAACTCGGCCGCACCTACGTGGTCACCGAGCAGTCCCCGGCCCTCACCGGGCCACACGATCGGATGAAAGCCGGCCTCAACCACCTGGCCCTGCACGCGGGTGACAGGGCGAACGTCGACCGCCTCACCGAGGAAGCCCGGCACCACGGCTGGCACCTCCTGTTCGAGGACCGGCACCCCCACGCCGGCGGACCCGGCCACTACGCGGCGTTCCTCGAAAACGCGGACGGCTTCGAGGTCGAGCTAGTCGCTGACTGAGGACCGCCGCGCCAGCACCCCGCCCAGCAGCATCCCGAGCCCGGCCGGCGCCAGGATCAGCAGCGCCGTGAAGGCGGCGCCACCCGTCAGCGCCACCCACAGCGCCTCCTGCCCGGTCTGGTCGACCAGCACCGCCGACCCGATCACGCCCAGGGCACCGGCGAACGGCCCGGCGACCAGTGCCGCGATGAACCACTGCATGCCGGGTGAAGGGAGCTCGCGCAGCGCGTCGACCGCGCCCCACAGGACCGCCGCGACGATCAGGAGACCGAGGGCGATCGGGCCCACCGCCGTCGCCTCGGGGCTGCGGACCGCGACGGCGGCGACGCCGGTCTGCACGGCTCCGTGCAGCAGACCCATCCACAACGCACGGGCGATCCAAGGACGCATGCGGACAGCTTAGGACTGGCCGTACGCTGCGAGGCATGTCGTCCTACGCCGCTCGCCGAACCGCACTGCGCCGACAGCTCCAGGACGCGGAGCTGGACGCGCTCCTCGTGACGAACCTGCTCAACGTCCGCTACCTGACGGGGTTCACCGGGTCGAACGCCGCCCTCCTGGTCGACGCGAGCGGCGACGACAAGACCGTCTTCTGCACCGATGGGCGTTATCTCACGCAGTCGGCGAAGCAGGTGCCGGACCTGGAGCGGTCGACCGAACGGCCGTGCGACCTCGCGCTCGCGAAGCGGGCGAAGGGCAGGCTCGGGTTCGAGAGCCACCACGTCACGGTCGACGGGCTGGACGGGCTCGCGCAGGCGGCGGAGAAGGCGGAGCTCGTCAAGGCGGGCGGGCTGGTCGAGAAGCTGCGGCTGGTCAAGGACGACGCCGAGGTCGAGGCGCTGCGGATGGCGTGCGCGGCGGCGGACCGGGCGCTGGCGGCGTTGATCGGGCACGGCGGGCTGCGGGCCGGGCGGACCGAGCGCGACGTCGCGCGTGAGCTGGAGAGCCGCATGCTCGACCACGGTGCGGAGGGGCCGTCGTTCTCGTCGATCGTGGCGTTCGGCGCGAACTCGGCGGTGCCGCACCACTCGCCGACGGACGCGACGCTGCACGTGGGCGACTTCATCAAGCTCGACTTCGGCGCGCTCGTCGACGGCTACCACTCGGACATGACCCGCACCCTGGTGCTCGGCAAGCCCGCCGACTGGCAGCGCGACCTGTACGACCTGGTCGCGCGCTCGCAGGCGGCCGGGCGCACCGCGCTCAAGCCGGGTGCGGAGGTCAGCGAGGTCGACCACGCGTCGCGGGAGGTCATCGAGAAGGCCGGGCACGGGGAGGACTTCCTGCACGGCCTCGGGCACGGCGTCGGGCTGGAGATCCACGAGGCACCGGCGTTGTCGAAGGTGGGTGCCGGTACACTTTCGGCCGGTATGGCGGTCACCGTCGAGCCTGGCGTCTACTTGCCGGGGAAGGGCGGGGTCCGCATCGAGGACACCCTCGTGGTGCGCGAAAGCGGACCGGAGCTCCTCACCCTGACCACGAAGGAACTCGTGGTCGTCTGACGCCCAGCCCAACACAGGAGAAATCCCACCGTGGCCACCACGAACGACCTGAAGAACGGCCTGGTGCTGAACCTCGACGGCCAGCTCTGGACCGTCACCGCGTTCCAGCACGTCAAGCCCGGCAAGGGTGGCGCCTTCGTGCGCACGACCCTCAAGCACGTGCTGACCGGGAAGGTCGTCGACAAGACCTTCAACGCGGGCACGAAGGTCGACACGGCCACCGTGGACAAGCGCGGCATGACCTACCTGTACAAGGAGGGCACCGACTTCATCTTCATGGACGGTGACACCTACGACCAGATCCCGGTCCCGGCTGAGACGGTGGGCGACGCCGCCGACTTCCTGCTGGAGAACCAGGAGGCGGTCGTGGCCGTCCACGAGGGCGTGCCGCTGTTCATCGAGCTCCCGACCTCGGTCGAGCTCGTCATCGAGCACACCGACCCCGGCCTGCAGGGCGACCGCTCCACCGGCGGCACCAAGCCCGCTCGCCTGGAGACCGGCGCCGAGATCCAGGTCCCGCTGTTCGTCACGACCGGCGAGAAGATCAAGGTCGACACCCGCGACGGCCGCTACCTCGGCCGCATCAGCGACAAGTCCTGATGGGTGCTCGGAGCAAGGCCCGCAAGCGCGCGGTCGACTTCCTCTACGAAGCCGACCTGCTGGGCACCGACCCGGTGACGCTGCTGGCCGAACGCGTCGGCTCACCGGACGTCCCCCCGGTCAACGACTACACGGTCACGCTCGTCGAGGGCGTCACCGCCCACCGGACGCGCATCGACGACCTGATCTCGGAACACGCCGAGGGCTGGACGCTGCAGCGCATGCCCGCCGTCGACCGCGCGGTGCTGCGGATCGGCCTGTACGAGCTGCTGTGGGCGGCCGACGTGCCGGACGCGGTGGCGATCGACGAGGCCGTCGAGCTCGCCAAGGGCCTGTCCACCGACGACTCGCCGCGGTTCGTGAACGGCGTGCTCGGCCGGATCGCGGTCATCGCCGACCAGTTGCGCGCGGTTCTCTAGGACTCGCAGTCGTGCGAACGGCCGTCCTCCCGAGGACGGCCGTTCATTTCCACCCGAACGAGCCAGTTTCGTGGCCGGAAAACACGCCATAGCGTCCCCGGCATGGCTTACAGCACCACTTCCACCGCGTACAGCAGGGACCTCGGTGACGAGCTGCGCCGGCTGCGCGAGTCCTCGACGAAGCTGAACGCCGCCGCGTTCGCCGTGCGCCTCGGCTGGGACCCCAGCAAGGTGTCCACCATCGAGCACGGCAAGTCGCGGCCCAGCGAGATCGACCTGGTCCAGTTCCTCACGCTGTGCCGCAAGGACGTCGACTTCTACGAGGACTTCAAACGGCGCTATCGCACGGCCTTCGACGAGTACATCGTGCAAGTGCCGGAGAACCTGCGCACGGTCGCGATGGCGGAGGCGATGGCCACCGCGATCACCACCTATGACCTGCTGACGGTTCCGGGGCTTCTGCAGACCGAGGCCTACTCCGAGCACCTGTACCGGGCGACCGGGATCGCGACCGAGCAGCAGATCGCCGGGCTCGTGCAGGTGCGACAGGACAGGCAGACGGTCCTGCGCCGCCACGATCGGCCGACTTGCATGTTCTACATCCATGAATTGGCGTTGAAGCAGCAGGTCGGCGACGACCAGGTCATGGAGGACCAGTACCTGCAGCTCCTCTTCAACGCGCAGCTGATCCGGATCGTGCCGGAGGAGGTGCTGGCCAACTCGGCGGGGCTCTGGCTGTTCGAGTTCGAGAAGGCCACGCCGCTCGCCTACAACGAGACCGATCTCGCGCAGCTGTTCGTCCAGGACCCGGCTGCCATCGCCCGGACCAGGCTCACCTTCCACCGCCTGGGAAAGGTCGCCTTGGATGCGGAACAATCGCGGAGCAAGCTGGCGGAGTACGTCAGCCGACCGCGAGGGGACTTCGATGGCTCAGGACCGCTCCTGGCGTAAGAGCACCTACAGCAACGGCACGCCGGAGGGGGCGTGCGTGGAGGTCTCGTTCGCCCACGACGCGCGCATACGCGACTCGAAGAACGTCGCCGACGAGGTGCTGGCGTTCAGCACCTCGGCCTGGCGCGCGTTCGTGGCGGCCGTCTCGTCATGAGCTGCGGCGCGCCCACCCGCGCCGCTCGCCCTCGTCGATCATGTGCTTCCCCGCGTCCCACAGCGCCGTCGACGCCTCACCGATGACCGCCTTGCGCGCCCGGACGTCGTCCGCCGTGACGCCGGGGGTGCGCCAGGTGCCGCCCCGCGCCATCCAGTTCAGCAACAGGGGTTGGAGTCGGTCCATGGCCTTCGCGAACCGGGTCTCCGGGGTCGCCCGCGCCTCGAACTCGTCCCACAACGCCCGCAGCGCCGTGCCCGTGTCCGCCGGCAGCAGGCCGAACAGGCGGTCGGCGGCGGCCTCCTCGCGTTCGACCTGGGTGGTGCCCGCCGCCGTGTCGTAGAGCGGGGTGTCGCCCGCGTAGACCTCGACGAGGTCGTGCACCACCACGAGCTTGATCGTGTGCCCGACGTCGATCGGCTCGTCGGCGTACTCGGCGAGCACCAACACCATGAGCGCGAGGTGCCAGGAGTGCTCGGCGTCGTTCTCGCGCCGGTCCGCCGCGGCGAGCGGGGAGGCGCGCAGCACCGTCTTCAGCCGGTCCACCTCGACGAGGAACGTGAGGTGGTCGCGCAGCCGGGCGTCGAGGCCTTCCGGCAGCGGCGTGCGGTCGGTGAGGAGGTCTGCGTCAGCGGCGGTCACCGGACCAGCATGTCATCGGCCGGGACGGGCCCCGCCGGGAGGATCTTCCGGACTACGCTCGGGGGACCGGCCACAGGGGGAAGTCGTGATCGCGCAGTTCGAGCAGGAGCGCGCCCGGCTGCGCGCCGTCGCCCACCGGGTGCTGGGGTCGTTCGCCGAGGCCGACGACGCGGTGCAGGAGGCGTGGCTGCGCGTGCAGCGGGCCGACACCGCCGAGGTCGAGAACCCGCAGGGCTGGCTCACCACGGTCGTCGCCCGCGTGTGCCTGAACATGCTGCGGGACCGCCGCGAGCACGCGCACGAGATGCCGGACCCGGTGGTCGACGCCGCCGAGGAGCCGGAGCAGCGGGCGGTCGCGAAGGACCAGGTCGGGCTCGCGATGCTGATCGTGCTGGACACCCTCAAGCCCGACGAACGGCTCGCGTTCGTGCTGCACGACATGTTCGCGGTGCCGTTCGACGACATCGCGCCGTTGATCGGCAAGACGCCCGCCGCCACGCGGCAGCTGGCGAGCAGGGCGCGCAAGCGCGTGCAGGGCAAGCCGCGGCCCGACGTCGACGTGCCCAGGCAGCGCGAGGTCGTGAACGCGTTCCTGCGGGCGTCGTCGGAGGGGGACCTCGAAGGCCTGATCGCGGTGCTGCACCCCGAGGTCACGCTGCGGGCCGGCCGTCTCGACGTGGTCGGCGCGCGTGCCGTGGCGGGACGGGCGAGCGCGTTCCGCAGGCTCGCGGCCACCGCGCGAATCCGCGAGGTGCTCATCGGCGGCGAGGCCGGCTTCGCGACGTGGTGGACGGCGAGCTGTTCTCGCTCATGGCCTTCACGGTCCAGGGCGACCGGATCGTCGCGATCCACGTCATCCAGGACCGCGCGCAGCTCGCCGCGCTGGTGCCCCCGGCGTGATCACGCACCGGAGACGGAACCGGGTGCCGTTGTCACCCGAACGAGTGATGGAGTAACGGCAGTGGCTCCCGCGCCGTCCTGAGGGCGACCAGCAGGACGGCACGGGAGCCACTGTGCGTGAAGACCTGGGGTGCTCAGTCTTCCTTGGCCGGACGGGCCTCGGGAGGCAGCACGCCCCAGTCGATGAGCTGCTCGGTGAGCTCGCCGGGGGTCATGTCGTAGATGATCGCCAGCGAGCGGAGGTCCTCGGTGCGGATCGAGAGGACCTTGCCGTTGTAGTCGCCGCGCTGCGACTGGATCGTCGCGGCGTAGCGGGCCAGCGGGCCGACCTTCTCGACCGGCAGCTGCTGCAGCCGTTCGAGGTTGATCACGATCTTGGTGGCCGGCTCGGCACCCGAGGGCACGCGGCCCTCCGGCAGGAGCTCGGCGACGGGGACCCCGTAGAAGTCGGCCAGCTCGGCCAGCTTCTGCACGGTCACCGCGCGGTCACCGCGCTCGTAGGAGCCGACGACCACGGCCTTCCAGCGACCGCCGGACTTCTGCTCGACGCCGTGCAGGGACAGACCCTGCTGCTGGCGGATAGCGCGGAGCTTGGCCCCCAGCGCCTTGGCGTAGTCGCCCATGTGGCGGTTCTCCGTTCATTCGCCCCGTCAGCAGTACGGCGGTGCTGCGGGGAGGCTTAGATCGATACGCAGAGTAATGATTACTCGCCGTGGTCGGCAGGTCAAGCTGATCTCAGGACGAGACGCTCGCCACGCGTGCGACACCACTCGGATGGTTGACCGTCCACAGGTGATACGGTGCAGGTCAGCCTAGTTGTCACTAGGTGTCCGACGTCCTTTAAGGACCCGTCCAGTGAGGCGGGGAAGGAGGTCCAGCCGTGGCGTCACGTCAACGTGGCGCGACGGATCCGGCCGGGGATCGCGAGATCCTTTCGGCCGGTGATGTCGCGCGCACTGTCGCCCGAATGGCCCATCAGATCATCGAGAAGACCGCTCTCGATGCACCCAGCGCACCCGATGTCGTCTTGATGGGTATTCCCTCCAGGGGAGCCCCTCTCGCCCGTCGGCTGGCCGCCAAGATCACCGAGTTCTGCGGCAAGTCGGTCGGCGAGGGCACCCTCGACATCACGCTCTACCGCGACGACCTGCGCCGCGGCCCCACGCGGCCGCTGGAGACGACGAAGCTGCCCGACGGCGGCATCGACGACAAGCTCGTCGTGCTCGTGGACGACGTCCTGTTCTCCGGCCGCACCATCCGCGCCGCGCTCGACGCCCTGCGCGACCACGGCCGTCCCCGTGCGGTGCAGCTCGCCGTGCTGGTCGACCGCGGCCACCGCGAGCTGCCGATCCGGGCGGACTACGTCGGCAAGAACCTGCCCACGTCGAAGACCGAGGACGTCGTCGTGATGCTCGAGGAGTTCGACGGCCGCGACGGAGTGGTGCTGAAGTGAAGCACCTGCTCTCCACCGACGGCCTCGACCGCGACCAGGCGATCGCGATCCTCGACACCGCGGACCGGCTGAAGCAGGCGCTGCTCGGCCGCGAGGTCCGCAAGCTGCCGACGCTGCGCGGCCGCACCGTGATCACGATGTTCTACGAGAACAGCACCCGCACCCGCGTGAGCTTCGAGATCGCCGGCAAGTGGATGTCCGCCGACGTGATCAACGTCAGCAGCTCCGGCTCCAGCGTCAACAAGGGCGAGTCGTTGCGCGACACCGCCCTGACGTTGCAGGCCGCGGGCGCCGACTGCGTGATCGTGCGGCACCCGGCCTCCGGCGCGGCGCACCGGCTCGCGGGCTGGCTCAAGCACACCGGCACGTCCGTGGTGAACGCCGGCGACGGCATGCACGAGCACCCGACGCAGGCGCTGCTCGACGCGGCGACGTTGCGCGACCGCCTCGGCAGCCTCGACGGCCGCCGGGTCGCGATCGTCGGCGACGTGCTGCACAGCCGGGTCGCCCGCTCGAACGTGCACCTGCTCACCACGCTCGGCGCCGAGGTCACGCTGGTCGCCCCGCCCACGCTGCTGCCCACGGGCGTGGAGAAGTGGCCGGTCGCGGTGTCGCACGAGATCGACGCCGAGCTGCCCTCGCAGGACGCCGTGATGCTGCTGCGCGTGCAGGCCGAACGCATGACCGGCGGGTTCTTCCCGAGCTCCCGCGAGTACTCGATCGCCTACGGCCTCAACGAGCGGCGCCTGAAGCTGCTGCCCGAGCACGCCGTCGTGCTGCACCCCGGCCCGATGCTGCGCGGCATGGAGATCGCCTCCGTCGTCGCCGACAGCCCGCAGGCCGCCATCACCGAGCAGGTCCGCAACGGTGTCCACGTGCGCATGGCCGTGCTGTACCACCTGCTTGCCCACGAGGAGGAAACCGCGTGAAACCCCTGCTGCTCAAGGGAGTGCGTCCCTACGGCGAGGGGGAACCGCGTGACATCTTGATCCGTGACGGTGTCATCGCCGAGGGCACGGACGAGAACGCGGAGGTCGTCGAAGGCAACGGCGCCGTCCTGCTGCCCGGCTTCGTCGACCTGCACACCCACCTGCGCGAACCCGGCCGCGAGGACACCGAGACCATCGAGACGGGCTCCAGGGCCGCCGCTCTCGGTGGCTACACGGCGGTCTTCGCCATGGCCAACACCGACCCGGTCGCCGACAACGCCGTCATCGTCGAGCACGTCGCCCGCCGCGGCCAGGAGGTCGGCCTGGTCGACGTCCACCCGGTCGGCGCCGTCACCGTCGGCCTCAGGGGCGAGAAGCTCGCCGAGCTCGGCACGATGGCCAAGTCCAAGGCGAACGTCCGCGTCTTCTCCGACGACGGCCACTGCGTGCACGACCCGCTGATCATGCGCAGGGCGCTGGAGTACTCGAAGGCGCTCGGTGCCGTCATCGCCCAGCACGCCGAGGAGCCGAAGCTCACCGTCGGCGCGCAGGCGCACGAGGGCGAGAACGCGAGCAGGCTCGGCCTGCAGGGCTGGCCCGCCGCCGCCGAGGAGTCGATCGTGGCGCGCGACTGCATCCTCGCGCAGCAGGTCGGCGCGAGGCTGCACGTCTGCCACGTCAGCACCACCGGCACCGCCGACGTGCTGAAGTGGGCCAAGGCCCGCGGCACCAGGGTCAGCGCCGAGGTCACCCCGCACCACCTGATCCTCACCGACGACCGGCTGAGCACCTACGACCCGGTCAACAAGGTCAACCCGCCGCTGCGCACCCAGGCGGACGTGGACGCGCTGCGCCAGGCGCTGGCCGACGGCACGATCGACTGCGTCGCCACCGACCACGCCCCGCACGCCGTGCAGGACAAGGACTGCGAGTGGTCCGCCGCCCGCCCCGGCATGCTCGGCCTGCAGACCGCGCTCGGCATCGTCGTCGAGACGATGGTGAAGACCGGCCTGCTGGACTGGCGCGGGGTCGCGCGGGTGATGAGCGAGAAGCCCGCCGAGATCGCCGGGCTGACCGACCAGGGCCGTCCGATCGAGGTCGGCGAGCCCGCGAACCTGGTGCTGGTCGACCCGGACGCGACGTGGACCGTGACCGGGGCGGAGCTCGCGAGCATCGCGGGCAACACCCCGTTCGAGGGCATGGAGCTGCCCGGCGCGGTGACGGCCACCATCTTGCGTGGCCGCGTGACCGCACTCGCGGGGAGGATTGCGCCATGACCCGCGTGCTCCTCTCCGTGGCGGTCCTCGTGTTCTTCGCGCTGTGCGTGTACGGCATGTGGCACGGCTGGAAGCGCCGCCAGCGCCAGCAGGCCGGCCTGCCCGCGTTCCCCGCCCTGCCGCAGGCCCTCGGCACGCCGAGGCTCACGACCACGGGCGTCTACGTCGGAACGACGAACGCCGGCAACTGGCAGGACCGCATCCAGGTCGGCGACATCGGCCACCGCGCGGAGGCCGTGCTGAGCCTGGTGCCGGAAGGCGTCGCGATCGAACGCACCGGCGCCACACCGCTGTTCATCCCCGCCGCGTCCGTCCGGGACGCGCGCACCGACCGCGGACTGGCCGGGAAGGTCATGTTCAGCGAGCAGGGCCTGCTGGTGCTGCGGTGGGAGAACGAGGGCCACCTCTTCGACACCGGGTTCCGCGGTGACGACAAGGACGTTTACGACGAGTGGGTCGCGGCTCTGGGCCACGACCCCATCAACACGGAGGGCAAGGCGTGACGAACGCGGCATTGGTGCTGGAAGACGGTCGCGTCTTCCGCGGTGAGGCGTACGGAGCGACCGGCGTCTCGCTCGGCGAGGTCGTGTTCTCCACGGCCATGACCGGGTACCAGGAAACCCTGACCGACCCCTCCTACCACCGCCAGATCGTGGTGCAGACCGCGCCGCAGATCGGCAACACCGGCTGGAACGACGAGGACGACGAGTCCACGAAGATCTGGGTGGCCGGCTACGTGGTCCGCGACCCCGCGCGCACCCCGTCGAACTGGCGCTCCCGGCGCGGTCTCGACGAGGAGCTCGCGAACCAGGGCGTCGTCGGCATCGCGGGCCTCGACACCCGCACCCTGACCCGCCACATCCGCGAGCAGGGCGCGATGCGCGCCGGTGTGTTCTCCGGCTCGGCGCTGACCGACGACACGTCGATGGTCGAGCAGGTCAAGGCGAGCGCGCAGATGGTCGGCGCGAACCTCGCGGTCGACGTCACCACCGACAAGCCGTACGTGGTCGAGGCGATCGGCGAGAAGAAGTTCACCGTCGCCGCGCTCGACCTGGGCATCAAGTCCAACACCCCGCGGATGATGGCCGCACGCGGCATCGAGGTGCACGTCCTGCCGCTGACCAGCACGTTCGAGGACATCCTCAAGGTCAGCCCGGACGGTCTCTTCCTCTCCAACGGCCCCGGCGACCCGGCGACGCAGGACCACGCCATCGCCCTGACCAAGGAGGCGCTCGGCCGCGAGCTGCCGCTGTTCGGCATCTGCTTCGGCAACCAGATCCTCGGCCGCGCCGTCGGCCGCGGGACCTACAAGATGCGCTACGGCCACCGCGGCATCAACATCCCGGTGATCGACGTGGCCACCGGCAAGGTCGCCATCACCTCGCAGAACCACGGGTTCGCGCTGGAGGGCACGCCGGGCGAGGAGTTCTCCTCGGAGTTCGGCCGCGCCGTGCTGTCGCACTACTGCCCGAACGACGGCACCGTCGAGGGCGTCCGGCTGCTCGACGCACCGGCGTTCTCCGTGCAGTACCACCCCGAGGCCGCGGCCGGTCCGCACGACGCCGCGCCCCTGTTCGACGAGTTCGTGACCATGATGAACGGCGGCCGCTGACATGCCCAAGAGGACTGATCTCAAGCACATCCTGGTCATCGGCTCCGGCCCGATCGTCATCGGCCAGGCCTGCGAGTTCGACTACTCCGGCACCCAGGCGTGCCGGGTGCTGCGGGAGGAGGGCATCAGGGTCAGCCTGGTGAACTCCAACCCGGCGACGATCATGACCGACCCCGAGTTCGCCGACGCCACCTACATCGAGCCGATCACGGCCGAGTTCGTGGAGAAGGTCATCGCGCAGGAACGCCCGGACGCGATCCTCGCGACGCTGGGCGGCCAGACCGCGCTGAACACGGCGATCGCGCTGCACGAGCGCGGCGTGCTGGAGAAGTACAACGTCGAGCTGATCGGCGCGAACGTCGACGCCATCCAGCGCGGCGAGGACCGGCAGATCTTCAAGGACCTGGTGCGCAAGATCGGCGCCGAGGTCCCGCGCTCGGCCGTCTGCACCACGATGGACGAGGTCCGCAAGACCGTCGCCGAGCTGGGCCTGCCGGTCGTCATCCGGCCGTCGTTCACCATGGGCGGCCTGGGCTCCGGCATGGCCTACACCGCGGAGGAGCTGGAGCGCCTCGCGGCCATCGGCCTGGAGGAGTCCCCGGTCACCGAGGTGCTGATCGAGGAGAGCGTGCTCGGGTGGAAGGAGTACGAGCTCGAGCTCATGCGCGACCGCAACGACAACGTCGTGGTCATCTGCTCGATCGAGAACATCGACCCGATGGGCGTGCACACCGGTGACTCGGTGACGGTCGCGCCCGCGATGACGCTGACCGACCGCGAGTACCAGCACATGCGCGACGTCGGCATCCAGGTCATCCGCGAGGTCGGCGTCGACACCGGCGGCTGCAACATCCAGTTCGCCATCCACCCCGAGAACGGCCGCATGGTCGTCATCGAGATGAACCCGCGCGTGTCGCGGTCCTCGGCGCTGGCGTCGAAGGCCACCGGCTTCCCGATCGCCAAGATCGCCGCGAAGCTCGCCATCGGCTACACCCTCGACGAGATCACCAACGACATCACCGGCGAGACCCCGGCGTCGTTCGAGCCCACGCTCGACTACGTCGTCGTCAAGGCGCCGCGGTTCGCCTTCGAGAAGTTCCCCGGCGCCGACCCGACGCTGACCACGACGATGAAGTCCGTCGGCGAGGCCATGTCGATCGGCCGGAACTTCGTGGAGGCGCTGGGCAAGGCGCTGCGGTCGCTGGAGACCAAGTCCGTCGGTTTCTGGACCCAGCCCGACCCCGAGGGCGTCACGCTCGACTCCACGCTCAAGCAGCTGGAGCGCGGTCACGACGGCCGGCTCTACACCGTCGAACGCGCGCTGCGGCTCGGTGCGTCCATTGAGGACGTGCACAGGGCGTCGGGCATCGACCCCTGGTTCGTCGAGCAGATCGCGTGGCTCGGCACGCTGCGCCAGGAGCTGCTCGACGCACCGGTGCTCGACGAGTCGTTGCTGCGCAAGGCGAAGCGCGCCGGTCTGTCGGACCGGCAGATCTCCGTGCTGCGGCCGGAGCTGGCCGGTGAGGACGGCGTGCGCGCGCTGCGGCACCGTCTGGGCGTGCGCCCGGTCTACAAGACGGTCGACACGTGCGCGGCCGAGTTCAAGTCGGAGACGCCGTACCACTACAGCGCCTACGAGCTGGACCCGGACGCCGAGTCCGAGGTCGCCGAGCAGCGCGAGAAGCCCAAGGTGCTGATCCTGGGCTCCGGCCCGAACCGCATCGGCCAGGGCATCGAGTTCGACTACTCCTGCGTGCACGCGGCGATGGCGCTGCGGGCGGCCGGGTACGAGACCGTGATGGTCAACTGCAACCCGGAGACGGTGTCGACCGACTACGACACCTCCGACCGCCTCTACTTCGAGCCGCTGACGTTCGAGGACGTGCTGGAGGTCGTGCACTCCGAGCAGCGCTCCGGCGAGGTCGCCGGCGTGATCGTGCAGCTGGGCGGCCAGACGCCGCTGGGCCTCGCGAAGCGCCTGGCCGACGCCGGTGTGCCGGTCGTGGGCACCACGCCGGAGGCGATCCACCTCGCGGAGGACCGCGGCCAGTTCGGCAAGGTGCTGACCGAGGCCGGCCTGCCCGCGCCGAAGTTCGGCACCGCCACGTCGTTCGCCGAGGCCAAGGAGATCGCGGACGAGATCGGCTACCCGGTCCTCGTGCGCCCCTCCTACGTGCTCGGCGGCCGCGGCATGGAGATCGTCTACGACGAGGAGTCGCTGTCGGGCTACATCGCCCGCGCGACCGAGGTGACGCCAGAGCACCCGGTGCTGGTCGACCGGTTCCTCGACGACGCCATCGAGATCGACGTCGACGCGCTGTGCGACGGCGACGAGGTGTTCATCGGCGGTGTGATGGAGCACATCGAGGAGGCCGGCGTGCACTCCGGTGACTCCTCCTGCGCGCTGCCGCCGATCACCCTGGGCGCCTCCGACATCGAGAACGTCCGCCGCTCCACCGAGGCCATCGCCCGCGGCATCGGCGTGCGCGGCCTGCTGAACGTCCAGTACGCGCTCAAGGACGACGTGCTGTACGTGCTGGAGGCGAACCCGCGCGCGTCGCGCACGGTGCCGTTCGTGTCCAAGGCGACCGCCGTGTCGATGGCCAAGGCCGCGTCGCGGGTCATGCTCGGCGCCACGATCGCGGAGCTGCGCGAGGAGGGCATCCTGCCGGCCACCGGTGACGGCGCCCGGCTGCCTGAGCACGCACCGGTCGCGGTGAAGGAGGCGGTCATGCAGTTCCACCGCTTCCGCACCCCCGAGGGCCACGGCGTGGACTCGTTGCTGGGCCCGGAGATGAAGTCCACCGGCGAGGTCATGGGCATCGACTCGTCGTTCGGCAAGGCGTTCGCGAAGTCGCAGACGGCCTCCTACGGCTCCCTCCCCACCGCGGGCAAGGTCTTCGTGTCGTTCGCCAACCGCGACAAGCGCGCGATGATCTTCCCGGTGAAGCGCCTGGCGGACCTGGGCTTCCAGATCCTCGCCACGGCCGGCACCGCGGAGGTGCTGAAGCGCAACGGGATCCCGTGCACCGAGGTGCGCAAGCACTTCGAGGGCGAGGGCAACGTCGTCGACATGATCCTCAACGGCGAGATCGACATGATCTTCAACACGCCGTACGGCAACAGCGGTCCCCGCGTCGACGGCTACGAGATCCGCACCGCCGCCGTGGCCAAGGACATCCCGTGCGTCACCACGATCCAGGGCGCCGCCGCGGCCGTGCACGGCATCGAGGCGCTCATCCGCGGTGACATCGGGGTCCAGCCCCTGCAGGCGCTCCAGGCGTCGCTGCGGGGTGGGAAATGACCTTCGGCGAACGGCTCACGAAGGCCGTCGAGGCGCACGGGCCGCTGTGCGTGGGCATCGACCCGCACCCGGCGCTGCTCGACGCGTGGGGCCTCTCGCGGTCGGCGGAGGGCCTCGAACGGTTCGCCCTGACGGCCGTCGAGGCCTTCGGCGGGCGGGTGGCGGTGGTCAAGCCCCAGGCGGCGTTCTTCGAGGCCTGCGGGTCGCGCGGGGTGGCCGTGCTGGAGCGCGTGATCGCCGAGCTGCGCGACTCGGGCACGCTGGTGCTCGTCGACGCGAAGCGCGGCGACATCGGCTCCACCATGGCCGCGTACGCCGAGGCGTACCTGGCCGAGGGCTCGCCGCTGGCCGGGGACGCGGTGACGGTGTCGCCGTTCCTCGGCTTCGGCTCGCTGCAGCCGGCGCTCGACACGGCACGGGCGAACGACCGGGGCGTGTTCGTGCTGGCGCTCACCTCGAACCCGGAGGGTGCACAGGTCCAGCGCGCGGTTGCTCCGGACGGGCGAACGGTGGCGCAGACGATCATCGATTTCGCCACGGCTCGGAATTCCGGCATTTCTCCGTGCGGCGATGTGGGTCTCGTCGTGGGTGCCACGATCGGTGAAACGGACGTGGACCTCTCCGGGTTCAACGGCCCGGTTCTGGCACCCGGTTTCGGTGCTCAGGGCGGCTCGGTCGCTGATCTAAAACGGCTCTTCGGGTCCGACATGCGCGGCGTTCTGCCGACTTCTTCACGAGATGTTCTCAAGCATGGACCCGACGTATCGTCGCTGGTCAGCGCCGTGCGGAGGGTCCAGGACAGCCTCTGAGGAGGGGCGCGCCACGTCTTTTGGGGTGTGGCGCGCTCACCTGGGGAAACTTGTGTTGGTAGGGTCCAGCCCACCGGCTGCCCCGCTGGTCACCGGCCTCATAGCACACTGTGGGTGTGCGACGAGTTGCCGGTGGCGGTGATCAGGCGGCCGGGGGGTGTTGGTACTACTACCACCCGCCGCATCACAGATGGCCGCTGAAGATTTACCTGACTGGGTCACGTTGTACTCAGGCAATTGCGGTCGGTACGGTCGCGGCACCGATCCGAAAAGAATCCACACCACGGAGGAAATCGTGGCTCTTCCCCAGCTTACCGAGGAGCAGCGGGCCGCAGCGCTGGAGAAGGCTGCTGCCGCTCGTCGCGCTCGGGCTGAGCTCAAGGAGCGCCTCAAGCGCGGCGGCACGACCCTGACGGACGTGCTCAAGGCCGCCGAGAGCGACGAGGTCCTGGGCAAGATGAAGGTGTCCGCCCTGCTGGAGGCCCTCCCGGGCGTCGGCAAGGTGCGTGCGCAGCAGATCATGGAGCGTCTCGAGATCGCTCCGAGCCGTCGTCTGCGTGGCCTGGGCGACCGCCAGCGCAAGGCGCTCCTCACCGAGTTCAGCGGCGAGTGAGTGGCCTCGAGCCGGGGACGGGCGTTGCCCGTCCCCGGCTCACCGTCTTGTCCGGGCCGTCGGGCGTCGGCAAGTCCAGCGTCCTGGCGGAGCTGCGCAGGCAGCAGCCCGACATCTACTTCAGCGTCTCGGCGACCACCAGGAAGCCGAGGCCGGGCGAGACCGACGGGGTGCACTACCACTTCGTCGACCGCGAGAAGTTCCAGCAGATGGTCGACGCGGGTGAGTTCCTCGAACACGCGGAGTTCGCCGGCAACTGCTACGGAACGCTTCGCAAGCCGGTCGAGGAGGCCCTGGCCGCCGGACGACCGGCCCTGCTGGAGATCGAACTGCAGGGCGCGCGGCAGGTCCGCGCGGCCATGCCGGAAGCCCAGCTCGTGATGCTCGCCCCGCCTTCGTGGGAGCACCTGGTGGACCGGCTCACCGGCCGGGGCACCGAGCACCCGGAGGTCGTCGAGCGCAGGCTGGCCATCGCCCGCGAGGAGCTGGCGGCCGAAAAAGAGTTCGACGAGGTCGTCGTGAACGCCGACGTGCAATCGGCCGCGGCCGACTTGCTATCCTTGATGGTCGGACCACGAATCTCAGGAGTTTGACGAGTGATCACCCACACCGAGCTCGGTCACCTGACCGGTTCCCCGGAGGGCATCACCAACCCGCCGATCGACGACCTGCTGGAGCAGGTGAGCTCGAAGTACGCGTTGGTGATCTACGCAGCGAAGCGTGCCCGCCAGATCAACGACTACTACGCGCAGCTCGGCGAGGGCCTGCTCGAGTACGTCGGCCCGCTCGTCGAGCCGGGCCCGCGTGAGAAGCCGCTGTCGATCGCGCTCCGCGAGATCCACGCCGGCTTGCTCGAGCACACCGAAGGCGAGTGAGTTCGAAGACGCTGGGGTGATGCGTGCCTGCGGAAAGCGCAGGCCGTCGCGCTTCGAAGTGTCTTGTGGGGGCCGAGCCCCCACACCCCAGCCGGGGCTGCGCCCCGGACCCCCAGCGGGGTCCCTCCGTCGTGAGGCGTGACCTCCTCGGTCGTTCCTCTCAGGAGAGCTTTTGACTTCCGCTGTGAATGGCTCTGATGCCCCCGCAAAGCCCCGGATCGTTCTCGGGGTTGGCGGGGGCATCGCTGCGTACAAGGCCTGTGAGGTGCTGCGCCGGCTCACCGAGTCGGGGCACTCCGTGCGCGTGGTGCCCACCGAGGGGGCGCTGAAGTTCGTCGGCGCCGCCACGTTCGAGGCGCTGTCCGGGCAGGTCGTGTCCGCGGACCCGTTCGACGACGTGCACGAGGTGCCGCACGTCAAGCTCGGCCAGAACGCCGACCTGGTGGTCGTGGCCCCCGCCACGGCGAACCTGATCGCGAAGGCAGCCCACGGCCTGGCCGACGACCTGCTGACGAACACCCTGCTGACCGCGCGCTGCCCGGTCCTGCTGGTCCCCGCGATGCACACCGAGATGTGGGAGCACCCGGCCACCCAGCACAACGTGGCGCTGCTGCGCAGCCGCGGTGTCGTCGTCGCGGAACCGGCGAGCGGCCGCCTCACCGGCAAGGACACCGGCAAGGGCAGGCTGCCCGACCCCGCGGAGATCGTCGAGCTGGCCCGCCTGCTGCTCACCCGGCGCGACGCCCTGCGGCGGACGCTGGAGGGCGTGCACGTCGCGATCTCGGCCGGTGGCACCCGCGAACCACTCGACCCGGTGCGGTTCATCGGCAACCGCTCGTCGGGCAAGCAGGGCTACGCGCTCGCACGGGTGGCGGCGCAACGCGGTGCGCGAGTGACGTTGGTCGCCGGCAACACCGCGGACCTGACCACCCCGGCCGGTGTCGACCTGGTCCGGGTCGGCTCCGCCGTGGAGCTGCGCGACGCCATGCACAAGATCGCCGGTGACGCGGACGTGGTCGTCATGGCCGCCGCGGTCGCCGACTTCCGCCCGGCCGCGCTGACCGGACACAAGATCAAGAAAACCGACGCGGACCCGGACCCGATCTCGCTGGCGAAGAACCCCGACATCCTCGTGGAGCTCGTTTCCGCACGTCGGGACGGCCAGGTGATCGTCGGGTTCGCCGCGGAGACCGGTGACGGGACGACGTCCGTGCTCGACTACGGCCGGGCCAAGCTGCGGCGCAAGGGCTGCGACCTGCTGGTGGTGAACGCGGTCGGCGACGGCAAGGCGTTCGAGCAGGACGACAACGCCGGGTGGCTGCTCTCCGCCGAGGGCGCGGAGACGCCTATCCCGCACGGGCCGAAAGCGCAAGTGGCTGCCACGGTGTGGGACGCGGTTAGCGCTCGCTTGACTGAGTCTCAGTAGTATTTCCCGGAGTCGAACCCGCAACGAAGGAGTGTCCGTGAGCCAGCACAGCAGCAGGCTGTTCACGAGTGAGTCGGTGACCGAGGGACACCCCGACAAGATCTGCGACGCGATCAGCGACTCGATCCTGGACGCGTTGCTGGCCAAGGACCCCCGGTCCCGCGTCGCGGTGGAGACGCTGGTGACGACGGGTCAGGTGCACGTCGCGGGTGAGGTCACGACCGAGGCTTACGCGGACATCCCGACGATCGTGCGGGAGAAGATCCTGGAGATCGGCTACGACTCCTCGGCGAAGGGCTTCGACGGCCACTCGTGCGGCGTGAACGTGGCGATCGGCGCGCAGTCCCCGGACATCGCGCAGGGCGTGGACACGGCGTTCGAGGAGCGCGTCGAGGGCGCCGCGGACGAGATCGACAAGCAGGGCGCGGGCGACCAGGGCCTGATGTTCGGCTACGCCTGCACCGACACCCCGGAGCTGATGCCGCTGCCGATCGCGCTGGCGCACCGCCTGTCGCGCCGGCTGACCGCGGTCCGCAAGGACGGCACGGTTCCGTACCTGCGCCCGGACGGCAAGACGCAGGTCACCATCGAGTACGCCGGTGACCAGCCGGTGCGCCTGGACACGGTGGTCATCTCCACGCAGCACGCCGACGGCATCGACCTGGAGAAGCTGCTGGGTGTCGACCTGCGCACTCACGTGGTCGCGCCGGAGGTCGCCGAGCTGGGCATCGACACCGCCGACGTGCGGCTGCTGACGAACCCGACCGGTCGCTTCGTCATCGGCGGCCCGATGGGTGACGCGGGCCTGACCGGCCGCAAGATCATCGTCGACACCTACGGCGGCATGGCGCGGCACGGTGGTGGCGCGTTCTCCGGCAAGGACCCGTCGAAGGTCGACCGCTCCGCCGCCTACGCCATGCGCTGGGTCGCGAAGAACACCGTCGCCGCGGGCCTGGCCACGCGCGTGGAGGTCCAGGTCGCCTACGCGATCGGCAAGGCCGCCCCGGTGGGCCTGTTCGTGGAGACCTTCGGCACCGAGACCGTCGACCCGCAGAAGATCCAGCAGGCCATCACCGAGGTCTTCGACCTGCGCCCGGCCGCGATCATCCGCGACCTCGACCTGCTGCGCCCGATCTACGCCCCGACCGCCGCGTACGGCCACTTCGGCCGCACCGACGTCGACCTCCCCTGGGAGTCGACCGACCGCGCCGAGGCCCTGCGCGCCGCCGCCGGCGCCTGAGCCGTCCAACGGAGCACGGCCCGCTGCCCTCAGGGGAAGCGGGCCGTTCCCGTTCGGGCACACTTCCGCCTCCCGGCCGGGCTGCCTCGGCGTGGTGACCGGCGGCCGCGGCGGCGTTGTTCATGTACGGGACGGTTCCGCTTCACGTCGGGAAGCTACAAACTGCGTTCATGTCGCTCTCTCGTCGCGGGTTCATGGCCGCCGCCGTCGCCGCCGCCTCCGGAACGCTGCTGCCGCCGTCGGTGTACGCCGCGCTCGCCCGCGAACCCCGTTCGGGAGGGCTGCGGGCGATCAAGCACGTCGTCCTGCTCATGCAGGAGAACCGCTCGTTCGACCACTACTACGGGTCGCTGCGGGGCGTGCGCGGGTTCTCCGACCGCAACGCGCTGAAGGGCGTGTTCGACCAGAGCGGGGTGCTGCCGTTCCCGGTCCGCGAGGCCGCCTCCGGGCGCGACGTCCAGTACATCGGCGACCTCGACCACAGCTGGAACGGCGGCCACTCGGCGCTGCGCGGCGGCTGGAACGACAACTGGGTGCCCGCCAAGACCGGCGCCACCATGGCGTTCTACACGCGCCAGGACATCCCGTTCCACTACGAGCTCGCCGACACGTTCACGCTGTGCGACGCCTACCACTGCTCGGTGCCGTCCTCGACCTCGCCGAACCGCAACTACTGGATGTCCGGCTACACCGGCTTCGAGCCGAACGGCACGCGCGCCACCGGGAACGCGGCCTACAGCGAGGACACGCACGCCGGCTACACGTGGACGACCTACCCGGAACGCCTGGAGGCGGCGGGGAAGTCGTGGCGGGTGTACCAGGAGCACGACAACTTCCAGGACAACAACCTGGAGTTCTTCGCGCGGTTCAAGGAGATCGCGCGCAAGGTGCTGCCCGCGGGGTTCAAGTCGCTCGACAAGCTCTACGGCACCGGCGACCCCGCGCTGATCGGCGCGATCGACCTGTCGAAGCTGACCCCGGCGGAGAAGTCGTTGTACGACAGGGGACTGCGGCGGGTGCGGCCCGGCGGGCTGGGGGAGGCGTTCCGCGCGGACGTGAGCTCCGGCCGGTTGCCCGCGGTGTCGTACCTGGTGCCGTCCTCAGTGGACTCCGAACACCCCGGCGCGTCCTCGCCCGCCGCGTCGGCCTCGATCACCTACCAGGTCCTGGACGCGCTGGCGTCGAACCAGGACGTGTGGGAGTCGACGGTGCTGTTCATCACCTACGACGAGAACGACGGCTTCTTCGACCACGTGCCGCCGCCGCGCCCGCCGTTGTCGGTCACCGACGAGTACGTGGGCGACAAACCGCTCGGACTGGGCGCCCGTGTGCCGATGACCGTCGTCTCGCCGTGGTCGGTCGGCGGGTACGTGTGCTCGCAGGTGTTCGACCACACCTCGATGACGCAGTTCCTGGAGAAGTGGACCGGGGTGCGCTCGGAGGAGGTCTCCGCCTGGCGCCGGACCGTGACCGGTGACCTGACCTCGGCGTTCGACTTCGACCGGCGGCGGACGTGGCCGGAGGTCGGCGAACCCGCGCCGGTCTCGCCCGCGACACCGCGCTGGCGGCCGGCGCCGCCGTCCGAGCAGAAGATGCCGGAACAGGAGGCAGGACGTCGCCGTGCGCGCGCGTTGCCGTATCAGCCCGATGCATCACTGCGCGGGTCACGGCTGGAGATGTCGAACGCGGGCACGGCGTCGGTGCACTTCGCGCTGTACCCGTACTCCGGCCAGTTCGCGCTGCCGCAGCACTTCGACGTCGCCCGCTCGGAGTCGGTGGAGCTGGCGGGAGACCACGACCTGGTGCTGCTGGGCCCGAACGGGTTCCGCCGCGAGTTCACCGGAGCTGCGTCCGACACCGCGCGCGTGTCGTCGTCGGTGCGCGGGTACAGCCGTGTGCTCACGCTGACGTTCGAGAACACCGGGCGCTCGCGGCTGACGTTCGTGCTGGGCCGACGGCGGGTCGTCGTGCGCCCCGGTCACCGGCACGTGATCCCGTGGCTGACCGCGCTGAACTCCGGCTGGTACGACCTGACCGTCGCGGTGGAGGAGGAGCCGCGGTTCCGCCGGCGGCTGTGCGGTCACATCGAGAACGGCCAGGAGTCGATCTCCGGCTGAGCTCGGCGCAGGTCCTCGCCCGGGCGTTCGCCACCCTGTTCGTGAGTGTCGGACCCGTCTGATACACCAGTGGACATGAGCACGAAGACCGGAGCACGCCGCGGGGAGCGCGTCCCCGCCGACACGCTGCCGGTTGCGCGCATCGTCGTGGACGTGCCGCTGGCGCACCTCGACCGCCCCTTCGACTACGCGGTTCCGTCCGATCTGGACACCACCGCGGTCCCCGGCTGTCGTGTGCGCGTGCGGTTCGCCGGGCAGGTGGTCGACGGGTACCTGCTGGAGCGAGTCGACAGCACCGAGTACGAGAAGAAGCTCGCCTTCATCGAGAAGGTCATCTCGCCGGAACCGGTGCTGGCGCCTGAGATCGCGGCACTGGCCCGCGCCGTCGCCGACCGGTACGCGGGCGGCATGATCGACGTGCTGCGGCTCGCGATCCCGCCCCGGCACGCCCGCGCGGAGGCAGCGCCGTCCGGGGAACCGGCACCGTCGCCGCAGGACCCGGCGTGGGTGGGGACGGTCGCTGAAGGCGATCAGCCCGACGGCCCCGAGGCGGCTGCCGCTGACGCCACCGGCGAGCGTCCCGCCGGCTCCGAGGACGCGGGCTCCGAGGACGCGGGCTCCGAGGACGCGGGCTCCGTGGCCGCCGGCTCCCAGCCCACCCAGTCCGAGGCCGCCGAAGCCGAGTCCGCTGGTACCGATGCCGCCGAAACCGAGTCCGCTGGTCCCGAGGCCGCCGAAGCCGAGGCCGCCGAAACTGAGCCGACGACTCCTGAGCCGACCGGTGCCCAATCCACCGGTGCCCAATCCGCCGGCGCCCAGCCCACCGAGCCCGACGCCGAGCCGGTCGACCACCCCCGCCCGGCGCCCGTCCGGTCCACGCTGCCACCGGTGCCCGCCGACGCGTGGGCGCGCTACCCGCGCGGGCCGAAGTACCTGGAGGCGTTGCGCAGCGGGTTGCCGGCGCACGCGGTGTGGCAGGCGCTGCCGTCGGAGGACTGGCCGGCCCGGCTGGCCGAGGCGGCGGCGTCGGTGGCGTCGACCGGGCGCGGCGTGGTGATCGTGGTGCCGGACCACCGGGACGTGGCGCGGGTGTTCGAGGCGTGCAGCGCGCTGATCGAGGGCGTGGTGACGCTGTCGGCGGACCTGGGGCCGTCGGAGCGGTACAAGCGGTGGCTGGCGGTGCGGCGGGGGGTCGCGCGGGTCGTGGTGGGCACGCGGGCCACGGCGTTCGCGCCGGTGGCCGACCCCGGGTTGCTGGTGGTGTGGGACGACGGGGACGACCTGCACACCGAGCCGCGCGCGCCGTACCCGAACGTGCGGGACGTGCTGGTGCAGCGCGCGCACATGACCGGCGCGGCGTTGCTGATCGGCGGGTTCGCCCGCACGGCCGAGGCGCAGCTGCTGGTGGAGACCGGGTGGGCGCACGAGATCGTGGCGTCGCGGGAGACGTTGCGGGCCATCGCGCCGCGGGTGGTGTCGGTCGGCGACAACGACTGGCAGGACGTGAAGGACCCGGCGGCGCGCACGGCGCGGTTGCCGTCCATCGCGTTCGAGGCGGCCCGGTTCGCGCTGGCCGACTCGCCGGTGCTCATCCAGGTGCCGCGCCGGGGGTACGTGCCGGCGCTGGCGTGCGGGCAGTGCCGGGGGCCGGCGCGGTGCCGCAAGTGCGCGGGGCCGCTGGCGTTGCCGGGGGGCACGCACGACGGGCAGCCCAGGCCCGCCTACTGCCGGTGGTGCGCGGCGACGGAGGCCGGGTTCCGGTGCCCGACGTGCGGGTCCCGCCGGTTGCGCGGACAGGTGATCGGGGCCAGGCGCACGGCGGAGGAGCTCGGGCGGGCGTTCCCGGGGTACCCGGTGCGCACGAGCGGTGCGGACGAGGTGCTCGCCACGGTGCCGTCACGGCCGTCGCTGGTGGTGTCCACGCCGGGGGCCGAGCCGGTGGCCGAGGGCGGCTACGGGGCGGTGCTGCTGCTCGACGGATGGGCGTTGCTGGGCCGGGCCGACCTGCGGGCGTCGGAGGAGGCGCTGCGGCGCTGGATGACGGCCGCGGGACTGGTGCGGCCGGGCAACGGCCGGGTGGTGGTGATCGCGGACTCGGCGTTGACGCCGGTGCAGGCGCTGGTGCGGTGGGACCCGGTGTGGCACGCGTCGACCGAGCTGGCCGCCCGTGCCGAGCTGGGCTTCCCGCCGGCGGTGCGGATGGCGACGGTCGACGGCACACCGGACGCGGTGAACGCGCTGCTGGACGAGCTCAGGCTGCCGCCCAGCGGCGAGGTGCTCGGACCGGTGCCGCTGGGCGACGACGAGACGAAGGAACGCGCGCTCGTGCGGGTCGCGCGTGCCGAGGGGCGGGAGCTGGCCTCGGTGCTCGCGAAGGCGCAGGCGGTGCGGACGGCCCGCAAGGAGCAGGAGCTGGTGCGGATCAAGCTCGACCCGATCGAGGTGCTCTGACCGGTCTGCCGCGGACCGCGGCGGACCGCGGCGGTCAGCCCTCGTGGTAGGAGCGCAGGCCGGCGAGGTGCTCGCGGACGTCCTCGTCGGTCAGCTTCTCGTACTGCAGGTACTCGGACATGTACGCCATCAGGTCGTGCCGCTCCGGGTGCTCCTCGGACGCGATCACGTGCGCGGTCGTGCCCGCGATGCCCGCCGGGAACAGCAGGAACCCGTCCAGGCCCGCCATGGTGTCGAAGGAGGCGTTCTTGGCCTCCCACAGCGCCCAGACGTCCTCCTCGCGGCCGCACTCGGCGAGCAGCAGCGCGGCCAGGCCCATGGCCTCGCTCACGCCCCAGCCCTCGCGGTGCGCGGCGGTCTCCTGGACGAGCAGGTGGCGCAGCAGGTCGGCGTCCTGGGGCCGGTGGTCGCGCAGCAGGAGGCGCAGCGCCTCCTCGCGGTCGGCCTCGTCCAGGTCGGCGGTCGTGAAATCGGTTCGCAAGCGGTCAAGGTCGATCGACACCACCGCACCCTAGGCCTTTCTCAAAAGGTGTTGCCATCCGGCCGGAACGGAGTAGAAGAGTGCGCATGTTGCGAACGGTTGCCGCACTATCGCTCTCCGTCGTGCTGGTCGCGCCCGCACCGGCACTCGCCGCGGGCCCGGCGGACCCCGCCCCGCGGGTGCCAGAACAGGTGGGGTGGGGTGGCGCGGTGTCCAGCGTCGACCCGGACGCCTCCCAGATCGGCGTCGACGTGCTGCGCCGCGGCGGCAACGCCGTGGACGCCGCCGTCGCCACCGCGGCCGCGCTCGGTGTGACCGACCCGTTCTCCGCGGGCATCGGCGGCGGTGGTTTCTTCGTCCACTACGACGCGCGCACCGGCCGGGTGTCCACCTTGGACGGACGTGAGACCGCGCCGCGTGCCGCCACCGACCAGCTCTTCGTCGAGAACGGCGCACCGCTGCCGTTCGCCGAGGCCATGACCAGCGGCCTGTCCGTCGGCGTGCCGGGGACGCCCAAGACCTGGCAGCAGGCGCTGCGCCGGTGGGGCACGCTGAACCTGCGCGAGGCCATGGCGCCCGCGGAGGCGCTGGCCCGGCGCGGGTTCGTCGTCGACCGCACCTTCAACCAGCAGATCACCTCCAACGCGGCGCGGTTCGCCGACTTCACCTCCACGCGCGACCTCTACCTGCCCGGCGGTCAGCCGCCGGCGGTCGGGTCGACGTTCCGCAACCCGCAGCTCGCCGACACCTACCGGGAGCTCGCCCGCACCGAGCTCGCCTCCCTCTACGGCGGCGCGGTCGGCCGTGACCTGGTCAAGGCCGTGCGCCAGCCGCCGGTCGTGCCCGGCTCGACCCGCACCGTCCGCGCCGGCGCCATGGAGCTCTCCGACCTGACCCGCTACCAGGTCGAACGCCGCGACCCCACGCACACGCGCTACCGCGGCCTCGACGTCTACGGCATGGCCGCGCCGTCGTCCGGTGGCACGACCGTCGGTGAGGCGCTGAACATCCTGGAGTCCACGGACCTCGCGAAGGCCTCGGACGTCGAGTACCTGCACCGGTTCATCGAGTCGACCAAGCTCGCGTTCGCCGACCGGCTGCGCTGGGTCGGCGACCCGAAGTTCTCCCGCGTGCCGACCGAGGGCCTGCTCTCGCAGAGGTTCGCCGACTCGCGCGCGTGCCTGATCAAGCCCGACGCCGTGCTGCCCGCACCGCAGCCCGCCGCCGACCCGCGCAACCCCGCCCCGTGCGAGGCCACGGCGGGCCTCGCGGACCTGCGCGACGACGCCGAGCGCACCACGCACCTCACCGTCGCCGACCGCTGGGGCAACGTCGTCGCCTACACCCTCACCATCGAGGCGGAGGGCGGCAGCGGCATCGTCGTGCCCGGCCGCGGGTTCCTGCTGAACAACGAGCTCACCGACTTCGAGTTCGTCGCGCCGACCCCCGGCGTGCCGCACCCGAACCTGCCCGGCCCCGGCAAGCGCCCGCGGTCCTCGATGGCGCCGACCATCGTGCTCGACCACGGCCGCGTCGTGCTCGCCGTCGGCTCACCCGGTGGTTCGACGATCATCACCACGGTCACGCAGGTCCTGACCGCGCGGCTGGACCGCAAGCTGTCCCTGCTCGACGCCGTCGCCGCCCCGCGCGCCTCGCAGCGCAACGCGGCCGTGACGCCCGCCGAGGCCGCGTTCATCGCGGCCGCACCCGCCCAGGGGCTGCAGGCCATCGGCCACCGGTTCAGCCAGAACGCCGAGATCGGCGCGGCCACGGCGGTCGAACGGGCCGCCGACGGCCGCTGGCGCGCGGTCGCCGAACCGACCCGCCGCGGCGGTGGTGCCGCTCGGGTGGTCAAGGTCGGCTGACCGGCTCCACCCGCGACGGCAGCACCCCGGGACCTACTCCGAGGTGCTGCCGTCGATGCGTTCGCGCAGCAGGTCGGCGTGGCCGTTGTGCTGCGCGTACTCCTCGACGAGGTGCAGGTACAGCCAGCGCAGTGACATCTCGCCCCGGCGCTCGTGGACGAAGACGTGGTCGAGGTCCTTGCCGGCGACCGCCCGGCGGGCCAGCCCCACCTCCTCGACGAGCGCGGCGTGCTCGGCCTCGGCGCGCTCCGGGTCGAGGTCGTCGAACGCGGCGTCCGGGTTGGCCTGCGAGGCGTAGCGGGGGCCCAGGTCCTGGCCGTCGGCCCTGACCCGGCACCAGACGCGTTCGACGTCGGTCAGGTGCCGGATGAGCCCCAGCAGGGTGAGCGTCGAGGGCGGCGCCGACGCCGTGGCCAGCTCGGCGCCGGCGAGGCCCGCGCACTTGGCCAGGAACGTCGCCCGGTGGCGGTCCAGGACCGCCTCCAGCACCGCTCGCTCGGGGCCGAGCACGGGTTCGGCCGGGATCTCGACTTCGGGTGCCGTCCAGGTCATGGAGCCATGATCACCTGAGCGGGTCCGGGTGGAGAACCGAGGTGTCCGCGTCCCGGACCACCGCGGCCGTCCCCTCGCAGCGCTGGTGCATCAGCCTCATGACCTGGAGGTGTCCACCTCCCGGCCGAGTGTCGCCGCCGATCTTCCTACCGCAGGCTGAGGAAGGCTCGATACCGCCAGCCGATGTCCGCTGACCTGGGCGAACGGCACAGTGGACACCATGACGACGACCACCGTGCACCACCGCCCGACCGCCATCGCGGCCCACCTCGACCTCAGGGCGCTGATCCGTCCTGTGCTGACGGCGCTGCGGTTCACCGGCCACCTCCTGGTGGCGCTGGTGGGCGTGATCTTCCTCGGCAGCGCCGCCGAGCACTGACCGCGTTCCTCGTAGACTGACCGCCAGTCCACCACGAGGAGCACCGCGTGACCGTCCAACCCATCCGTCTGTTCGGCGACCCCGTGCTGCGCACCCCCGCCGTCGAGGTCACCGACTTCGACAAGGAACTGCGCACCCTGGTCAAGGACCTGTGGGACTCGATGCAGAACGCGGGCGGAGCAGGGCTCGCCGCGCCGCAGCTCGGTGTGGGACTGCGCGTGTTCACCTACCACTGCGACGGCTTCGCGGGCCACCTCGTCAACCCCACCTGGGAAGTGGTCGGCGAGGAGCTGCAGGAGGGCAACGAGGGCTGCCTGTCCATCCCCGGCATGTCGTGGAACTGCACCCGGCACCTGCACGTCGTGGCCAAGGGCTGGAACATGCACGGTGAGCCGGTCGAGGTCGAGGGCACCGAGACCCTGGCCCGCTGCATCCAGCACGAGACCGACCACCTCGACGGCGTGCTGTTCCTCGACCGCCTCGACGCCGAGACCCGCAAGCAGGCGATGCGGGAGATCCGCCAGGCCGAGTGGTTCGACGGCGCGGTCCCCACCCTGAAGCAGAGCCCGCACCCCTTCTTCGGCAAGGCCAACTGACCATGCGCCTCGTGTTCGCAGGCACGCCCGAGGTGGCACTTCCCTCGCTGCGCGCCTTCATCGACTCCTCCCGCCACGACGTCGTCGCCGTCGTCACCCGCCCGGACGCCCCCGTCGGCCGCGGCCGACGGATGGAACGCTCCCCGGTCGGCGCCCTCGCCGACGAGCACGGCATCGAGGTCCTGACACCGGCCAAGGCGGGCGACCCCGACTTCCTCGACCGCCTGCGCGCGCTGGAACCCGACCTCTGCCCGGTCGTGGCCTACGGCGCCCTGCTGCCGCAGCGCACCCTCGACGTCCCGCGCCTCGGCTGGGTCAACCTCCACTTCTCCGTGCTGCCCGCCTGGCGCGGTGCCGCCCCGGTGCAGGCCGCCGTGCGCAACGGCGACGACATCACCGGAGCCACCACCTTCCGCATCGTCAAGGAGCTCGACGCGGGCCCCGTCTTCGGCGTGGTGACCGAGAAGGTCAAGCCCCGCGACACCTCCGGCGACCTGCTGGGCCGGCTCTCCGTCTCCGGCGCCCACCTGCTGCTGTCCACAGTGGACGGCATCGAGGACGGCACCCTGCGCGCCGTCGAGCAGCCCGCCGACGGCGTGACGTACGCCCCGAAGATCACCGTCGAGGACGCGCGCCTCGACTTCACCACCCCTGCGGCAGCCCTGGACCGGCTCGCCCGCGCGGTCACACCCGAACCCGGCCCGTGGGCGGAGTTCCGCGGCGAGCGGCTCAAGCTCGGACCCGTCACGCCCGTGGACGACGTCACGCTGCCCGCCGGCGAGATCGTCGTCGAACGCAAGCGGGTGCTCGTTGGCACCGCGACCACCGCCGTGGCACTGGGCGAGGTGCAGGCGCAGGGCAAGAAGCGCATGGCGGCGACCGACTGGGCCCGCGGCGTGCGCATCGAGGCCGGGGAGCGCATCGCATGAGCGCGCGGCGCGGTGTGGTGAGCGGACACGATGTGGAGAGCAGGCGCGGTGCGGGGCAACGGACTGCGGAGGCCGCGGGTGGTTCTGCCGCGCGGGTCGAGGCGGCCGGGGCGCGGTCGTCGGCCGTCGTGGGGCTGCGGCGCGTCGGCGTTGCGAGCGAGCGCGGGGCGGATGGTCGCGGAGCGTGGACCGCGCGGGGCGTGGCTGGAGCGGTTCGTCGCGGTGCAGCGGGTCCGTTGACACCCGGAAGTGCCGCGGGGTTTGGGTTTGGTGGTGTGTCCGATCGGTTGTGGGTCGGCACGGAAAGCCGGCGCGGTGGTCGTGCCGGAGCAGGGGAAGTCGAAGTGATGAGGCCCGGACTGATGGAGCGCAGCGCATGACCGGCTACTCGCGAGGAGCGTCCAAGCCGTCGGGGCCGCGCAGGCCGCACCCGCCGCGGCGGCGCACCGGACCGGCGCGGCCGCCGGTGGAGGACCCGGCGCGGCTGGCGGCGCTGGAGACGTTGCGCGCGGTGCGGCAGCGGGACGCGTACGCGAACCTGGTGCTGCCGCAGCTCCTGCGGGAGCGGCGGATCACCGGGCGCGACGCGGCGCTGGCCACCGAGCTCACCTACGGCGCCTCGCGGGCGCGCGGGTTGCTCGACGCCGTCATCGAGGCGTGCTCAGATCGGCCGCTGTCCGAAGTGGACGGGTCGGCGCTCGACGCGTTGCGGCTGGGCGCGTACCAGCTGCTGCGCACGCGCATCCCGTCGCACGCGGCCGTGGCGTCCACCGTCGACCTCGTCCGCGCCGAGCTGGGCTCCGGCGTCGCGGGCTTCGTCAACGCCGTGCTGCGCCGGATTGCCGAGCAGGACGAACAGGCGTGGGTCGACGAGCTCGCACCCGACCCGGACACCGACCCGATCGGCAACCTGGCGTTCACGCACGCCCACCCGCGGTGGATCGCGCAGGCCTTCGCCGAGGCGCTGGGCAGCCGCGACGACTCCCTGCGGCGCGCGCTGGAGGCCGATGACGCCCGGCCCGCCGTGCACCTGGTGGCACGCCCCGGCGAGGTGAGCGCCGACGAGCTCGCCGCCATCACCGGCGGCGACGTGGCGCCCTACTCGCCCTACGGCGTGCACCTGGAGCCGGGGGCCGGAGACCCGGCTGACCTCGAACCCGTTCGCGAGCGTCTGGCGAACGTGCAGGACGAGGGCAGCCAGCTCTGCGCACTGGCCCTGACGCGTGCGCCGCTGGAAGGCACCGACGACCGGTGGCTCGACCTGTGTGCCGGCCCGGGAGGGAAGGCAGCGCTGCTCGCGGCACTGGTCGGCCTGGAAGGCGGTGAGCTCATCGCCGTCGAGAAGGCACCCCACCGCGCGGAGCTGGTGCGCAAGATCACCTCAGGCCTGCCGATCACCGTGGAGGTGGCCGACGGCCGCGAGACCGACTTCGTCGAAGGGGCGTTCGACCGCGTGCTCGTCGACGCGCCCTGCACCGGTCTCGGTGCCCTGCGCCGGCGCCCGGAGGCGCGGTGGCGGCGCCAGCCCGCCGACGTCGGCCAGCTCACGAAACTGCAGCGCGAGCTCCTCACCGAGGCGTTGCGGCTGGTGCGTCCTGGCGGAGTCGTGGCTTATGTCGTGTGCTCACCTCATCTCTCGGAGACCGTGGGGGTGGTGGCGGACGTCGCCCGGCGGACCGGAGCGGAACAGCTCGACACCCGGACGCTCTTCCCCGAGATGCCGGATCTCGGGGACGGGCCGCACGTCCAGCTCTGGCCGCACCTGCACGGAACGGACGCGATGTTCTGCGCGGTGCTGCGACGTCCTGTCTGAGCGCTCGGGAACGACGTTAGCGACGGGGTCCGACAGTTCCGGACCCCGTCGACCGGCATGAGGGCGCACCGAGCAGAGGTTCACCGGTTCGAGTGAAAGCCCCCGGCAGGCCTTGGGCCCTCAGGCCCTCAGCACGTGCAACCGCGCCGGCGAGCCGAACCGGTTGCCCACCGCGCACACCCGGCGCCCGCACCTGCAGCGGCGAGGGGACAGGCCCGGCTGGCCCGCCGCCGGCAGACCGGGCCTCGCCTACCATCGCGGTCGTGACGACACGCGGGTTGCTCGGTCTGGTCGCCTCCGCCTGCGGTGGTGTGGAGTCCTGGTTCCGCACCGGGCTCGCCGAACCGGCGGTCGCACGGGGCTGGCGGCTCGCCATCACGTTCACCCCGGCGGTGGTCCCGTGGTTCGAGGAGGCGGGGGAGCTCGGCAAGCTCCAGGAGCTCACCGACCTGGAGGTCAGGTGGCACCCGCGGCTGCCCGGCCAGCCCAAGCCCTACCCCACGCCCGACGCGTTCGTGTTCGCCCCCGCCAGCGCGAACTCGGTGGCGAAGCTGGCCCTCGGCATCGGCGACAACCAGGCGCTGACCGCGGTGAACGAGGCCATGGGCGTCGAGGGCTGCAAGGTCGTCGTCATGCCGCAGGCCAACGCCGACAAGCGCCGTCACCCGATGTGGGAGACGCACGTCACCACCCTCACGCGAGCGGGTGTCGTGGTCGTCTCAGACGAGCCGCCCGGCAGGTTGCTCGACCTGCTGGACACCTAGACTCCACCCTCGTGGTCCACACGCCGATGATCGCCCCCAGCATCCTGTCCGCCGACTTCGCCCGGCTCGCCGACGAGCTCGCCGCGGTGCCCACGTCGGACTGGATCCACGTCGACGTCATGGACAACCACTTCGTGCCGAACCTGACCCTGGGCCTGCCCGTGGTCAAGTCGCTGCTGAAGGTCACCGACATCCCGGTCGACTGCCACCTGATGATCGAGGACCCGGACCGCTGGGCCATCGGGTACGCCGAGGCGGGCGCCCACAACGTGACCGTCCACGTCGAGGCCGCCGCCGACCCGGTCGCGCTCGCCAAGAACCTCAGGGCCGCCGGCGCCAAGGCAGGCCTGAGCATCAAGCCGGGCACCCCGCTGGAGCCCTATGTCGAGGTCCTCAAGCACTACGACACGCTGCTGGTCATGTCGGTCGAGCCCGGCTTCGGCGGCCAGAAGTTCATGGCGGAGGTCCTCGACAAGGTCAGGACCGCGCGCCGGCTCGTCGACACCGGCCACCTGAAGCTGGTCGTGGAGATCGACGGCGGCATCAACGCCGACACCATCGAGCAGGCCGCGCAGGCCGGTGTGGACTGCTTCGTCGCGGGTTCCGCCGTGTACGACGCCGCCGACCCCGGCAAGGCCGTCGAGGCACTGCGCGCCCAGGCAGCCGGCGTCCGGTGACGCCGGAGGACGCGATGGCGCTCGCCGTCGCGGAGAGCGAGCGGGTGCGGGGTACCACCAGCCCCAACCCGCCCGTGGGCTGCGTCGTGCTCGACGAGCACGGCAAGGCGGTCGGGTTCGGCGGCACGCAACCCGCCGGGGGACCGCACGCCGAGGTGATGGCGCTCAAGGACGCGGGAACCAGGGCGCGCGGTGGCACCGCAGTCGTCACACTCGAACCGTGCGCACACCACGGCCGCACCGGTCCGTGCACGGAAGCGCTGCTGGAGGCGGGCATCAAGCACGTCGTCCACGCCGTCACCGACCCGAACCCGAGGGCCGCGGGCGGTGCGGAACGGCTGCGCGAGGCCGGCGTCACGGTCGAGAGCGGCCTTCTCGCCGACGAGGTCAGCAAGGGCCCGCTGCGCGCGTGGTTGCACTACGCGCGCACGGGCCGTCCGCACGTCACGTGGAAGTACGCGGCATCGCTGGACGGCCGGATCGCCGCCCAGGACGGCACCAGCCGCTGGATCAGCTCCGAGACCTCCCGCAAGGAGGTCCACGACCTGCGCGCGAAGCTCGACGCGATCGTCGTCGGCACCACCACGGTCCGCACGGACGACCCCGCGCTGACCGCTCGCGACGCCGACGGAATGTTGTTGCCCCACCAGCCGTTGCCGGTGGTCGTGGGCATGAGCGACCTGCCGGCCGGTGCCGCGCTCCGGCACACCGCGCTGCACCTGCGCACGCACGACCCGGACGAGGTGCTGGGCGCGCTGGCGGCGAGGGGTGTGGTGGACGTGCTGCTGGAGGGCGGTCCGACCGTGGCGGGGGCGTTCCTGCGCGCCGGGCGGGTCGACCGCGTGCTCGCCTACGTCGCACCCGCGCTGCTGGGCAGCGGGCCCGCGGCCGTGGTGGACGCGGGCGTGTCGACCATCACGGACGCTGTCCGGTTGACCGTGGAAGACGTCACCATGAGCGGACCAGACTTGCGGATCAGCGCGGTTCCGCAGACTTAGGAGGAGCGGTGTTCACCGGGATCGTCGAGGAACTCGGCCACGTGGTCGCGGTTCAGGACCTGCCAGACGCGGCGCGGATCCGCGTCTCCGGGCCGATCGTCACGAGCGACGCGAAGCACGGCGACTCCATCGCGGTGAACGGCGTGTGCCTCACCGTCGTGGAGGTGGAGAACGGCACGTTCACCGCCGACGTGATGCGCGAGACCCTCGTGCGCAGCAGCCTCGCGAAGGTCGCAGAGGGCGACCGGGTCAACCTGGAGCGCGCGGCCGCCGTCGGCCAGCGCCTCGGTGGCCACATCGTGCAGGGCCACGTCGACGGCACGGGCACGATCCTCGCGCGGGAGAAGGCGGAGCACTGGGAGGTCGTCCACATCGGACTGCCGCCCCAGCTCGCCCGCTACGTCGTGGAGAAGGGCTCGATCACGGTCGACGGCGTGTCGCTGACCGTCGTCACGGTCGCCGAGGACGAGTTCACGGTGAGCCTCATCCCCACCACGCTGGAGCTGACCACGCTCGGGCACCGGTCGCCGGGTTCCACCGTGAACCTGGAGGTCGACGTGCTGGCGAAGTACGTTGAACGACTGGCCGTCCCGCACCTGCGGGCCATCGCGGGCGAGGAGACCCAGTGAACACCGACTTCGCTGACATCGAACGGGCGGTCGCCGACGTCAAGGCGGGCCGCCCCGTGGTCGTCGTGGACGACGAGGACCGCGAGAACGAGGGCGACCTGATCTTCGCCGCCGAGAAGGCGACGCCGGAGCTGCTCGCGTTCATGGTCCGCTACACCTCCGGCTACATCTGCGTGCCGCTGACCGAGGAGGACTGCGAACGCCTCGACCTGCCGCCGATGTTCCACACGAACCAGGACGCGCGCGGCACCGCCTACACGGTCACGGTCGACGCGCGTGAGGGCGTCAGCACCGGCATCTCGGCCGCGGACCGCGCCCGCACGATCCGGTTGCTCGCCGACCCGACCTCGAAGGCCACCGACTTCAACCGGCCCGGCCACGTGGTCCCGTTGCGCGCCAAGGCCGGTGGCGTGCTGCGCCGTCCCGGTCACACCGAGGCCGCCGTCGACCTGGCACGCCTGGCCGGGCTCTCTCCCGCGGGCGTGCTCTGCGAGATCGTGTCGCAGAAGGACGAGGGCGACATGGCCCGCCGCGACGAGCTCGAGGTCTTCGCCGCCGACCACGACCTGGCGATCATCACCATCGCGGACCTGATCGCGTACCGCCGCCGGGTCGAGACCCAGGTCGTGCGCGCCGCCGAGGCCCGCATCCCGACCGCGCACGGCGTGTTCACCGCCTTCGGCTACGACAGCCTGCTCGACGGCATCGAGCACGTCGCGCTCGTCTACGGCGAGATCGGTGACGGCGAGGACGTGCTGGTGCGCGTGCACTCCGAGTGCCTCACCGGCGACGTGCTCGGCTCGCTGCGCTGCGACTGCGGCCCGCAGCTCGACGCGGCGATGGAGGCCGTGGCCGCACAGGGCCGCGGTGTCGTGTTGTACATGCGCGGGCACGAGGGCCGCGGCATCGGCCTGATGCACAAGCTGCAGGCCTACCAGCTGCAGGACCAGGGTGCGGACACCGTGGACGCGAACCTCGCGCAGGGCCTGCCCGCCGACGCCCGCGACTACGGCACGGGCGCGCAGATCCTCGTGGACCTCGGCATCAAGTCCATGCGGCTGCTGACGAACAACCCGGCCAAGCGCGTCGGGCTGGAGGCCGGATACGGTCTGCGCGTGCTCGACCGGGTGCCGCTGCCGATCTCCCCGAACCCGGAGAACCTGCGGTACCTGCGCACCAAGCGCGACCGGATGGGCCACGAACTGACCCAGCTGGAGCAGTACGAGGCCGTTGTTTCCGCTACGGAGGACCAGGAATGAGCGGCGAGGGCCGTCCTGAGCAGACGAAGCTCGACGGCAGGGGCCTGAGCGTCGCGATCGCGGCGACGCGCTGGCACACGAAGATCACCGACCAGCTCGTCGAGCGCGCCCTCAGGGCCGCCGAGGACGCGGGCTGCGCCGACACGACCGTCGTGCGCGTGGCGGGGGCGATCGAGCTCCCCGTCGTGGTGCAGGAGCTGGCCCGCCACCACGACGCGGTGGTCGCGCTGGGCGTGGTCATCCGCGGCGGCACCCCGCACTTCGAGTACGTGTGCGACTCGGTGACCGACGGGCTCACCCGCGTCGCGCTCGACGAGTCGACGCCGGTGGGCAACGGCGTGCTGACGACGGACACCGAGGAGCAGGCGCTGGCCCGTGCCGGGCTGCCGGACTCGGTGGAGGACAAGGGGTACGAGGCGACCGTGGCGGCGATCGACACCGCGCTGGTGCTGCGCGGCCTGCGCCAGCCCTGGACCGAGCGGGGTTTCGAATGATGACCGCGACCGACGTGGTGCTGCGCCCGAAGAAGATCCGCAAGGTCGCGTGGGCGTGCGCGGTCGGCCTGGTGGTCGTGTTCACCGTCGTGGGCCTGCTGCTGGGCAACACCCCGACCGGCGTGATCTTCCGGACCTCCGACCAGGTCGCCATGATCGTGCTCGGCTTCTTGCTCGCCGGCGGTGTGCTGCTGCTGACCCGGCCGCGGGTCAGGGCCGACGCCACCGGCATCGAGATCCGCAACGTCGTGACGTCGCACCGCTTCGCGTGGGGTGACGTGCTGGCGATCAGCTTCCCCGACGGTGCCGCGTGGGCCCGGCTGGAGCTGCCGGAGGACGAGTACATCTCGATCATGGCCGTGCAGGCCGTGGACCGCGACTACGCCGTCACGTCCGTGCGCGCGTTGCGCGAGCTGCACAAGGCCGGTCGGTAGCGCCCGAGGCGATGAGTTCTGCCGGCTCGGCGAGTCAACCCGGTCGACGTCGGCACAACTCGGAGGAACACGTGGCACAGCTGCTGCGAGTGCAGAACTTCAACGTCACCAGCGACGGGGTCGCCGCCGGTGAGCACCAGAGCTTCGACAACCCGTTCGGCCTACCCGACGCGGGGAAGCTGTTCGGCTGGGCCGGCGCCACGGCGAGCTGGCCCAACCGCACCGAGCCCGGTGGCAGCCGCGGCCTGGACGACTACCTCACCCGCGACTTCACGAACAACATCGGCGCGGAGATCATGGGCCGCAACAAGTTCGGGTACCAGCGCGGACCGTGGACCGACCACGAGTGGCAGGGCTGGTGGGGCGACGAGCCGCCGTTCCACACCCCGGTGTTCGTCCTGACCCACCACGAACGGCCGTCCATCACGCTCTCGGACACCACGTTCCACTTCGTCGGCGGTGACCCGGCGGCGGTGCTGGAGCAGGCGCGGGAGGCCGCACAGGGCAAGGACGTCCGGCTCGGCGGCGGCGTCACGACCATCCGCCGGTTCCTCGACGCGGGTCTCGTCGACACGCTGCACGTCGCCGTGTCCCCGGTGAGCCTGGGGGACGGGCTGCGGCTGTGGGACTCGCCCGACGAGCTGCTCGACCGCTACCACCTGGACGTGGTGCCCAGCCCGAGCGGTGTGGTGCACCACCTGTTCTGGCGCCGCTAACGCCACAGGCCCAGGATCGCTCCGACGAGCCCGAGGCCGATGACGTGGAAGCCCGCCCCGATGGCCACCGAGGCCTTCGGGGCGGGCTTCGTCGTGTCGAACACCCCGCCCACGAACATCACCGGGAACGCGACACCGACACCCACGACCAGGCCGAGCAGCAAGCCCTCCAGCACGTCGTCGGTACCGGACGCGGCGGCGACCATCGCGACCGCCAGCGTCGCGGCGAAACAGGTGGCCAGCGGGATCGTGTAGACGCTGGAGCCGATGCGCTCGGGCGGGGTGAGGTCCCAGCCCAGCGACCGCCGCCAGGCCCTGCCGAAGGCGAACTCGGCGTACCAGATCGCGCCCAGCCCGTAGTACGCGACGGTGGCGACGACGACGGCGAACCAGTTGAGGTCGCCGAGCACGCTCAGGCTCATGTGAGGTCTCCCGCGGGTGTCAGGGTGTCTTGGCATCGCACTCCCGGGCGCCACCGTTACCGCTGTGCGGTCCGGGCGGCACACCGAAGGGCCGCCCACACCGGGGTGTGAACGGCCCTTCGGTCTTGGTCCGGCGGCAGAACCTAGCTGCGGACCATCTTGCGCAGCACGTACTGCATGATGCCGCCGTTGCGGTAGTAGTCCGCCTCACCGGGCGTGTCGATGCGGACGACCGCGTCGAACTCCACCTTCGCGCCGTCGGCCTTCGTGGCGGTCACGTGCACCGTCGACGGCGTGGTGCCGTTGTTCAGCTCCGTGATGCCGGTGAAGTCGAACGTCTCGGTGCCGTCGAGGCCCAGCGACGCGGCGGTCTCGCCGGCCGGGAACTGCAGCGGCAGGACGCCCATGCCGATCAGGTTCGAGCGGTGGATGCGCTCGTAGGACTCGGCGATGACGGTGCGGACGCCGAGCAGCGAGGTGCCCTTGGCCGCCCAGTCGCGCGACGAACCGGAGCCGTACTCCTTGCCCGCCAGCACGACCAGCGGGACGCCCGCCTCCGCGTAGGCCACCGACGCGTCGTAGATGGTGGTCTGCGGGGCGTCGGCCTCCAGGAAGTTGCGGGTGAAGCCGCCCTGGACGTCGTCGAGCAGGAGGTTGCGCAGACGGATGTTCGCGAACGTGCCGCGGATCATCACCTCGTGGTTGCCGCGGCGGGAGCCGTAGGAGTTGAAGTCCTTGCGCTCCACGCCGTGCTCGGTCAGGTACTTGCCCGCGGGCGAGTCGGCCTTGATCGAACCGGCGGGGGAGATGTGGTCGGTGGTGACCGAGTCGCCCAGCAGCGCGAGGACGCGGGCGCCCGCGACGTCGGTGACCGGCTTCGGCTCCATCTCCATGCCCTCGAAGTACGGGGGCTTGCGCACGTAGGTGGACTCGGCGTCCCACTCGAACGTGTTGCCGGTCGGCGTGGGCAGCGACTGCCAGCGCTCGTCACCGGAGAACACGTTGGTGTAGCCCTTGGTGTAGCCCTCCGCGGAGATCGAGGTCGAGATGACCTCGGCGATCTCGGCCGGCGACGGCCAGATCTCCGACAGGTACACCGGCTTGCCCTCGGTGTCCGTGCCCAGCGGCTCGGTGGTGATGTCCTTGTCCATCGAACCGGCCAGCGCGTACGCCACGACCAGCGGCGGCGACGCGAGGTAGTTCATCTTGATGTCCGGGTTGATCCGGCCCTCGAAGTTGCGGTTGCCCGACAGCACCGAGACGACCGCGAGGTCGCCCTCCTGCACACCCGCCGAGATCTCGTCCTGCAGCGGGCCCGAGTTGCCGATGCAGGTGGTGCAGCCGTAGCCGACCAGGTGGAAGCCGAGCTTCTCCAGGTACGGCATGAGGCCGGCGCGCTCGTAGTAGTCCATGACGACCTTCGAGCCCGGCGCCAGGGTCGTCTTGACCCACGGCTTGCGCTCGAGGCCGCGCTCGACGGCCTTCTTCGCGAGCAGGGCCGCGCCGAGCATCACGGACGGGTTCGAGGTGTTGGTGCACGACGTGATCGCGGCGATCGCGACGGCGCCGTGGTCCAGCTCGAACTCGTTGCCGTCGAGGGAGACCTTGACCGGGTTCGACACCCGGCCGGTGGCGCCCTCCGCGGCGGTGTGGACCACCTTCGGCGTGCCGGAGCCGTTCTCGCCCTCGTGGACGGCGATCGGGTCGCTGGCCGGGAACGTGTCGTCGACGGCCTCGTCCACGCCGGACAGCTCCTGGCCGTCGGTGTGCGCGACGTAGGCGCCCAGTGCCTGGCGGAACGCCTCCTTGGCGGAGGTCAGCTCGATGCGGTCCTGCGGGCGCTTCGGGCCGGCGATGGACGGGACGACCGTCGCCAGGTCGAGCTCCAGCGTCTCGGAGAACACCGGCTCGCGGGACGGGTCGTGCCAGAGGCCCTGCTCCTTGGCGTAGGCCTCGACGAGCGCGATCTGCTCCTCGGACCGGCCGGTCAGGCGCAGGTAGTCGATGGTCTCGCCGTCGATCGGGAAGATGCCGACCGTGGAACCGAACTCCGGCGACATGTTGCCGATGGTGGCGCGGTTCGCGAGCGGCACCGCGCCGACGCCCTCGCCGTAGAACTCGACGAACTTGCCGACGACGCCCTGCTTGCGCAGCATCTCGGTGATCGTGAGCACGAGGTCGGTGGCGGTGGCGCCGGGGGGCAGCTCACCGGAGAGCTTGAAGCCCACGACCCGCGGGATCAGCATGGAGACCGGCTGGCCGAGCATCGCGGCCTCGGCCTCGATGCCGCCGACGCCCCAGCCCAGCACGCCGATGCCGTTGACCATCGTGGTGTGCGAGTCGGTGCCGACCAGCGTGTCCGGGTACGCCTGGCCGCCCCGGACCATGACGACGCGAGCGAGGTGCTCGATGTTGACCTGGTGGACGATGCCGGTGCCGGGCGGGACGACCTTGAACTCGTCGAACGCGGTCTGGCCCCAGCGCAGGAACTGGTAGCGCTCGCGGTTGCGCTCGTACTCCAGGTCGACGTTCAGCTCGAACGCGTCCGGGCGGCCGAAGATGTCGGCGATGACCGAGTGGTCGATCACGAGCTCGGCGGGCGCGAGCGGGTTCACCTTCTCGGCGTCGCCGCCGAGAAGGGTGACGGCCTCGCGCATGGTGGCGAGGTCGACGACGCAGGGGACGCCGGTGAAGTCCTGCATCACGACGCGCGCGGGCGTGAACTGGATCTCGGTGTCGGGCTCCGCGGTGGGGTCCCAGTTGGCGAGAGCGCGCACGTGGTCGGCGGTGATGTTCGCGCCGTCCTCGGTCCGCAGCAGGTTCTCCAGCAGGATCTTCAGGCTGAACGGCAGACGCTCCGCGCCCTCCACGGCGCTCAGCCGGAACACCTCGTACGAGGCGTCGCCGACGTTGAGCGTGCCGCGGGCGCCGAAGCTGTCCAGGCTGTTGGTCACGTGCAACTCCATCTGGTGACAGCGCGGTGGTCAGTTCGGGTACGGGGAGAGTCTTCCTCAACCGGTCGACCACTGCCCCTCGACCCCAAACAGTACGCTTGTCCTGTAAGCCGCTTCAACCCAGGTTGTCCTAACTCACCCGCGCGGCGCGGAGGGCGACGCCGCCGTGCCGGCTGTGGCTATCTTGGCGTGGTGCTCCTCGATCAGGTTTCCCAGCGGTACGGGCGCGGGCCCTGGGTGCTGCGCGACCTCACGCTGGAGGTGTCCGAGCTGGTGGTGCTGACCGGCGCGAACGGCACCGGCAAGTCCACCCTGCTCAAGATCGCGGCGGGGGTGCTGCGGCCGACGTCGGGACGGGTCGTGCGGCCCGCGTCGGTCGGGTACGTGCCGGAGCGGTTCCCGTCCGACGTCCGGATGTCCGCCTCGTCCTACCTCGCGCACATGGGACGGGTCCGGCGTTCCGCGGCCAACGACGTGCTGGAGCGGCTGGGGTTCGTCGGCTCGCTGACCGCGCCGATGTCCGCGCTGTCGAAGGGCAACGCGCAGAAGGTGGCGCTCGCGCAGGCGTTCCTCGCCTCCGACGTGCTGGTGCTCGACGAGCCGTGGAGCGGCCTGGACCCGGCGGCGTCGGCGGAGCTGGTGGAGTTGCTGCGGGGGCGGACGGCACTGGTGTCCGACCACGAGGGACACCTCGCGGACGCGACGCGGGTGGACCTCGCGGGCGGCCACGTGACGATCGAGCTGAGCCGGGTCGTGGGGCTGGCCGCGCTGGAGGCGCTGGAGGGCGTGCGGTCGGTGCTGTCGCGCGGGACGTCGGCGCGCGTGGTCGTGGCACCGGACCGCAGTGACTCGGTGCTGGCGGAGGCGCTGAGGCTCGGGTGCTCGGTGCGGAGCGTGCGATGACCTCGCTGGTGCGGTACCTCGCGGCGGACGTGCTGCGGGGACAGCGGTTCCTGGCCCCGGTGCTGGTGTTCCTCGGCGTCATGGGGATGCTGTTCTCCTCGGACGCCGGGCAGCCGCTGGAGGCGTACTCGGGGTCGTCGGCGTTGCTGTACCCCGTCTGCGCGTGGATGGCGGTCGTCGTGGCTACGTCGGAGGACGTGGTGCGGCGCGAGATCACCGTGGTGTCGGCCGGCGGCTGGTCGCGGGTGCTCGGCGCGGTCGCGGTGGTGGCCGTGCTGTTCGCGGTGGCGATGGCGGTGCTGGCGGCGGTGTGGCCGGTGGTCACGAACCCGCACCCGTACACGGTCGGCGAGTTCCTGGTGGGACTCGGCGCGCACACGGCGGTCGCGTTGCTCGGCGTCGGCGTGGGCCTGATGTTCGCGCGGCCGGTGTTCGACGCGATCGGGCGGACGGTGCTCGCGGTGTTCACCGTGGTCGTCCTGACCTACCCGCTGGGCCGCGGCACGCCGCTCGGCTGGGTGCTCGACGCGCTGGGGCACAACCAGGTGTCGCTGTCGGTGCTGTGGGCGGGAGCGGTCGGCGCGGTGCTGGTGGCGGGCGCGGTCGCGCTGGGAGTGCGGCGGGCGTGACGCGCGTCGACGTGCTGGGACCGCTCGTCGTCCGCGGCGACGGGCCGGTGGAGGTGCGCGGCAAGCGGTTGCGGTGGCTGCTGATCCGGCTCGCGATGCAGCCGGGCCGGGTGGTCACCGCCGAGCAGCTGATCGCGGACCTGTGGCCGGACGAGCCACCGGCCGACGGCGCCGCCGCGTTGCAGTCGCTGGTGTCCCGGCTGCGGCGGGCGGTCGGCGCGTCCGTGATCTCCTCGCACGCGGGCGGCTACCGGCTTGAAGCGGACACCGACGTCGAGGAGTTCCTCCGCACGCGCGACGCGGCGCTGTGGCGCGGTGCCCCGTTCGAGGACGCGCCGTTCGCGGTCGACGAGGCGGTGCGGCTCGCGTTGCTGCGCGACGACCTGACCGGGCTGGAGGCGCTGGCGGCGGCTCACCCGCTGCGCGAGGACGTGCAGGCGCGGCTGATGCTGGCCCTGCACGCCGCGGGCCGGCGCTCGGACGCGCTGGCCGTGCACGAACGGGTCCGCGCCGCGCTGGCGGAGGAGCTGGGCGTGGACCCCGGCGAAGCGCTGGCGGCGGCCCACCTCGCGGTGCTGCGGGACCGCGGCGTGCGCGGCAACCTGCCGGCACCGGTGGGGTCGTTCGTGGGCCGGGGCGAGGACCTGGACGCGCTCGGCGGGCTGCTGGCGGCGAACCGGCTGGTGACGCTGACCGGGTTCGGCGGGGTCGGCAAGACGCGGCTCGCATTGGCACACGCTTCGTCCTGCGCCTCGGCGTGGTTCGTGGAGCTGGACTCGACGGCCGACCCGCTGGCCGCACTCGACGCGGCGCTGGGCCCGAACCCGCTGGCGATGCCGGTGTTCGACCGGCTGGGCACGTCGCTGGTGGTGCTGGACAACTGCGAGCACGTGGTGGACGCGGCGGCTTCGCTGTGTGCGCGGTTGCTGGCGGAGGCACCGGGGGTGCGGGTGCTGGCGACGTCGCGGGAACCGCTGGGCATCCCCGGCGAGGTGGTGCACCCGGTGGCACCGCTGGACCTCGACCACTCCGTGCGGCTGTTCTCGGCACGGGTCGGAGCGGCGCTGGACCAGGCCGTGGTGCGGCGTGTGTGCGTTGCGCTGGAAGGAATCCCGCTGGCGCTGGAACTGGCGGCGGCACGGGCGCGGTCGCTGTCGGCCCGGCAGCTGGAGGCACGCGTCGGGAGCCGGCTGCGGCTGCTGGACCGCGGGACGCGGACCGGTCCGGTGCGGCACCGGACGCTGCGGGCGGTCGTCGACTGGAGCTGGGAGCTGCTGGACCCGGACGAGCGGGAGCTGCTGGCGCGGGTCGCGGTGTTCGTGGGCGGGGCGACGGCCGCGGCGGTGCACGAGGTCTGCTCGGCGGAAGGCGACCTCTGGGCGACCGAGGACCTGCTGTCCGCCCTCGTCGAGAAGTCGCTGGTCGTCCGCTCCGGCGAGCGCTACCGGCTGCTGGAGACCGTCCGCGAGTACGCGCTGGAGCAGGGCCTGGCCGACCAGGCCGCCCACGCGCGCCACTACGTCGAGCTGGCCGAGCGCACCGAGCCGCTGTTCCGCGGCCCGCGCCAGCTGGAGGCACTGGAGGTGTTCGACGCCGAACGGGCCAACCTCGACGCGGCACTGGCGTGGGCGGTCGGGCACGACCAGGGGCTGGCGCGGCGGATGGTGGCCGCCCGCACCTGGCACTGGCTGGTGATGACCAAGCGGTTCGAGGAGATCCGGCGGTGGGCGCCGCTGGTGCCCGGCGACCCGCTGTCGGAGGTGCTCGCGGCACTGGGCACGCCGGAGGCGGCGCTCGCGGCCGAGCGGTTGTGGCAGCAGGACGTGCCGACGGCGCTGTGCGCGTTGATGCTCACCAGCGGACAGGTGTGGGGGCAGGCGGAGCTGGGCGGGCGGATGTCGGCGCTCGCGGACCGGCTGGAGCGGTCCGGTGACGAGTGGATGCGGGCGTTCTCCGCGCTCGTCCGCGGTGTGGTGGCCGGGGAGTTCAGCGAGGGTGCGGCGCCGGAGGCGGAGCGGGCCTACCGGGAGGCGTTGCGGCTGTTCCGCGCCGTGGGGGACCGGTGGGCGGTCGTGTTCGGGTTGTCGTGCCTGGTCATGGTGCTGATCAACCGCGGTGCGCACGCCGAGGGGTTCCAGGCGGTGTCGGAGGCGCGGCGGGTGGCGGCCGAGCTGGGGGACCCGGAGAGCGTGCTGGTGCCGATGTCGGTGCTGGTGCAGACGGCGCGGCTGAAGGTGCGGATCGGTGACCTGGCCGGTGCGCGGGAGGACCTCGCGCAGGTGCACCCGGTGCACGACCTCGACCGGGGACGGGTCGCGCAGGCGCACGGCGAGGTGGCGTTCTTCGGCGGCGACTTCGAGGAGGCGGTGCGGCTCTACCGGAGGGCACTGGCCGCCACCGGCGACGCGCACGCGGTCCAGTTCCGCGCCACCGTCCACGCCGGGCTCGGGCTGGCGCTCACCCGCCTCGGTCACCTGGACCAGGCGGGTGAGCACTACGCGAGGGCGGTCGACACGGTCAGCGGCAGCGCGGACGGGCCCGCGCGGGCCAGCGTGCTGGAGACGTACGCGGGCTGGCTGCTGGCCCAGGGCGACGCCCGTTCCGCGGCGGACGCCCTGACCGAGGCCGAACGGCTACGCGGCGGCCCGAGCAGCGACCCGGCGGTGGTGCAGCTGCGTGACCGGGTGCGCGCCGAAGTACGCGTCGACCGCTGACCGCCCGACCGCGGCGACGTACCCGTCTGGGCGCACCAGCACCGGGCCGCCGGGGAAGTCCAGCGTCACGAAGTCGGGGCCGCGCAGCAGGTCGAAGATCCGGCCCTGGTCGGTCATCCCGTCGGGCATCCGGTCACCGGCCTGCAGTCCCTCGCCGTCGGTCGTGCGGTACGACAGCGACAGCTGCAGCGTCTCGTCGTCGCGGCGCTCGAACGGGTTGCCCGACGTCATGATCCTGGTCGTCATGCCGAGCAGCCACTCCGCGACCGGCTTGCGCTCGGACTCGTAGGTGTCGAGCAACGTCTCCATCCCGAGCTTCCAGCCCAGGTTGTAGGCGTCCTGGATGCCGGTGTTCATGCCCTGCGCACCGGCGGGGGAGTGCACGTGCGCCGCGTCGCCCGCGAGGAACACCCGGCCGACGCGGAACCGGTCGACCATGCGGATGTTGGTGCGGTACAACGACATCCACGTCGCCTCGTGCAGCACCACGTCGTCCAGGCCGGTGCGCTCGCGGACGATCTGCCGGTACAGCTCCAGCGACGGCTCGCCGTCACCGGTGGCCTGGAACTGGAAGAGGTCGGTGTCGGGCAACGGGCACAGCGCGAGCCACCTGTCCGCGCGCCCGCCCCAGCTGTGCCAGTGGTCGCGGTCCAGGCCGGAGAGCCGGACGTCGCCCACGAGCATCCGCTGGTCCTCGTGCGTCTCGCCGACGAACGACACGCCGAGTTGCTTGCGCACGAACGACTTCCCGCCGTCGCACCCGACGAGGTACCTGGCCCGCACGGTCTCCGACCCGACGACCGCGGTGACACCGGAGTCGTCCTGGGTGAACGACGTCAGCGCCGTGCCGTACTCGACCGCCTGGGGAAGGGCCTCGCGCAGCGCCTGCTCGACCCGGAACTGGGCGATGAGCATGGTGCGCGCGTACGGGCGTTCGGCCGTCGGGTGGCGGCCCTCGTGGACGTCCCACTCGCGCAGCACCTCGCGGCCGTTGTAGGCGCGCATGGTCATGTGCAGCCGACCGGCGGCGAGGATCGGCTCGATGACGCCCAGGTCGTGGAAGACCTCCATCGACCGCGGCTGCAGGCCCTTGCCGCGGGAGCCCGCGAACGGTGCGGGGGAGGCGTCGACGATGCGGAACCCGACGCCGCGGCGGGCGAGGTCGAGTGCCAGGGTGAGGCCGGTCGGGCCGGCGCCGATGATCAGAACCTGAGTGTCCATGGCGACCACACTCGGCCCGTGAACTGCCACGGCCCTGTCACGTCGCTGTTGCGCGTGACAGGGCCGTGGCGGACCAGCGGGAACTACTTCTTCATGAGCGCGATCAGCGCGTCGACGTCCTTGGGCTCGAAGCCGCGGAACAGCGTCAGCAGCACCTCGTAGTACGAGCGGACCGGGCTGACGTACCACTTGCCGTCGACCTCGGTGGACACCACGCCGACACCGGTCTTCATGACCGACGTGGCGACGCGCCCGATGACCTCGACCGCCTCGGCCGGGATCTTGCTCTTGCCGCCGCCCTGCTGCTCCAGCAGCTCCGTGACCTGGTCGGCGCACAGCTTCTGCTCACCCTGCTTGGGCACGTCGACCGAGTAGCAGTCGCCCTCGCGCGTGATGGTGAGCGTCTCGCCCTCCGCCGTCACCGACAGCTTCTTGACGGTGACCTGCTTGCCGCCGGCCACGTCCTTCACGTCGGTCTCCAGCGCGTTCAGCTTGGCGCCGGTCTTGTCCACGCTGCCGATCTGGTCCAGCAGCACCGGGCCGAGGTCGTGCAGCACACCGGCCTCGTCCGGCGGCAGCGTGGCGATGACCTTCTCCATGTCGCCGTCCAGCGCCGCGGTGACCAGCTGCTTCGCCGCGTCCTCCGGCGAGCCCGCGCCCTGCGCCGCGATGCCCTTGGCCGGCCAGGTGAGCTTCTCCTCCTCCAGGACCGCGTTGGCGATCGTGTAGAAGGCGCTCGGGTACCACTTGTCATCGACCTTGATCGACGCGATGCCGATCGGCTTGCCGCGCTTCTTGACCTCGGCCGAGATGTCGTAGGTCTTGGTCTCCGACTTGGTCATGCTGACCTTGTCGCCGATGGCGTCCATCAGCTTGTCGGTCAGCGGGACCTTGGAGATGTCCGAGGTGATGGTGATCTTGCCCTCGGTCAGTTTGTTGATCGTGAGGTGGTCGTTGACCTTCTCGGCCGCCGCCTCGTCGAACTTGATGTTCTCGCTCTTGAACTCGACGCCCGACATCTTGTTCGGGTCCGCGTCGGGCTTGAGGATCTCGAGGCGCTTCATCTCCTTCGTCATCGAGTCCAGGTAGTCCTTCGACAGCGCGGCCTCCGCGGGCGCGAGCGAGGCCATGATGCCGACGACGTCACCGCTGCCGAGCTGCTCGACGAGGTTCTTCGCCGCGACCTCCGGCGTGTCCTTGCCCGCGTTCGCCGCGGGGTTCGACTTCTGCAGCGCGAAGAACGTGACGCCACCGCCGACGAGCAGCAGCACCGCGACCACGGCCGTGATCACCAGGCCGGTGCGCTTCTTCTTCGGCGGCTCGCCACCCATCGGCGCGTAGCCGTAGGGCTGCTGGTCGAAGCCCTGCTGGGGAAAACCCTGCTGGGGAAAGCCCTGCTGCGGGAAGTTCTGCTGCTGCGGGTAGCCCTGCTGCGGGAACCCCTGCGGCCCGGTCTGCGGAAAACCGCCCTGCTGCGGCTGCTGTTGCGGGTAGCCCTGCGGGCCGGTCTGCGGATGACCACCCTGCTGGTGCTGCTGCCCGTACGGATCGTTCTGCGGCTGCCACTGTCCGCCGCTACCCGGGTAGCTCACGGTTCCCTCCTGAGGTCATCACTGCGCTGCGCCTGGTCGAGGTGAGCACCGTGATCGCCCCCACGATCGTCAGCACAGCACCGGCAAGGGTGACGACGGGTCCGGTCGTGCTGATGCCGACCAATGCGCCCTTGCTGTCCCCTTGGACCGTGGCAACCAGGGCCACGGTTCCCCCGATCGTGCCAAAGAGGAGCGCCGCGCATGCGGCGATTCGACGAAATCGGACCACGTGCAGGGCGATCGCCAGTACGGCCAGCGGGGTCAGCCCGACCCACACCCCCGTCACGACGCCGCCCGCCACCCCGTCCAACCCGGCGAGATCACGGAGCGAGAGCACCTGGTAACTGTCCCTCGTGGTCGATCCCGACTTGAGCCAGGGCAAGAACGTTCCGGTGATCTGAGTGACCAAGCCCACTGCCGCGATCGCGGCTCCCACAGCGCTGCGCACGGGACTAGTGTGACCCGATGGCCTCCGACGCGTGCAGTGCGGCACGGGCGCTGGTCGCGTCCGCCCACCGGATCACGGTGCTGACCGGTGCCGGGGTCTCCACGGACTCGGGCATCCCCGACTTCCGCGATCCCGGCGGGGTGTGGGCGCGCGACGCGGACGCCGGTCGGGGCGCCACCCTCTCCTCCTACCTCGCCGACGCCGAGGTGCGCAGGCGGACGTGGCGCTCGCGGCTCGACCATCCCGTGTGGACGGCCACACCGAACGCCGCGCACCGCGCGCTGGTCGAACTGGAACGGTCCGGCCGGTTGCGCACCGTGGTCACGCAGAACGTCGACGGCCTGCACCAGAAAGCCGGCTCCGACCCGCACCGGGTGCTGGAGCTGCACGGCACGCTGCACGCCACGGTGTGCCTCGACTGCGGCGCCACCGGCCCGATGCGCGACGCGTTGAAGCGCGTCGCCGACGGCGAGGCCGAACCGGCGTGCGTGCGCTGCGGCGGAGTCCTCAAGTCCGCCACCGTCTCGTTCGGGCAGGAGCTCGACGGCGAGGTGCTGCGCAGGGCCCGGCTCGCCGCACTGGACTGCGACCTGCTGCTGGTGGCCGGCACCTCCCTGTCCGTGCAGCCCGCCGCGGGACTGGTGGCGCTCGCGGCGAAGGCCGGGGCGCGGGTCGTCATCTGCAACGACGAACCGACTCCGTACGACTCCCTCGCCGCCGTCGTCGTGCGCGAACCGGTCGGCGAGGTGCTGCCCGACCTCAGCTCCGTTCCTCCATCCGGGGGAGGCCGGTTCTCGTCCTGGGGAGATCCGAGCACCTGGTCGTAGGGTCGGGACCATGCGCGTACCGCTGATCACGACGGACTTCCTGGACCGGGCGTCGTTCGCGTTCGGGGCCACGACGGCGACCGTCGACGAGCCGGACCAGCCGGCCGGACCGGTCGAGACGACGACGTACGCACGGATGGCGGCCCGTGTGCGCGCGTGGCAGGCGGGGCTCGACGAGCTGGGCGTCGGCGAGGGCGAACGCGTCGCCGTCGTCAGCCACAACTCGGCGCGGCTGCTGGAGCTGCTGCACGCGGTGCCCGGCAGCGGCCGCATCTGCGTGCCGGTCAACTTCCGCCTGCACCCCGACGAGGTCAGGTACATCGTCGAGCACAGCGGCGCGTCGGCGTTGTTCGTCGACCCCGAGCTGGAGCTGGACGACGTGGTCGCGCGGCACCGGTTCACGCTCGGCGAGGAGTCGGAGTCGCTGCTGCGGTTCGATGTGGAGCCACGGCCGTGGAGCGCGCCCTCGGAGGACGCGACCGCCACGATCAACTACACCTCCGGCACGACCGCGCGGCCCAAGGGCGTGCAGCTGACCCATCGCAACATCTGGCTGAACGCCGTCACGTTCGCCATGCACACCCGTGCGTGGGAAGGCGACGTGTACATGCACGTGCTGCCGATGTTCCACTGCAACGGCTGGGGCATGCCGTTCGGGCTGGCCGGCCTGGGCGTGCCGCAGGTCGTGCTGCGCAAGGTCGACGGCGCGGAGATCCTGCGCCGGGTCCGCGACCACGGCGTCACGCTGATGTGCGGCGCGCCGGCCGTGTGGAACGCCGTGCTGGACGCCGCGGCGTCGTGGGACGGCGAGATCCCCGGCCGTGACCGCGTGCGGATCGTCTGCGCGGGCGCACCGCCGCCGTCGCGCACGATCCAGCGGGTGACCGAGGAGCTCGGCTGGGAGTTCCTGCAGATCTACGGCCTGACCGAGACGGCGCCGCTGCTCACGTTCAACCGCGCCCAGCCGGGTCCGGAGGGCGAGGAGAAGGCGAAGAAGCAGTCACGGGCGGGTGCGCCCGCGCTGGGCGCGCGGCTGCGGATCTCCGGCACCGGCGAGGTGCTCGCACGGTCCAATGTGGTCATGGAGGGCTACTGGGAGAACCCGGACGCGACCGCCGCGGCGATCGAGGACGGCTGGTTCCACACCGGTGACGGCGGCCACTTCGACGACGAGGGCCACCTGACGATCTCCGACCGCAAGAAGGACGTGATCATCACCGGCGGCGAGAACGTGTCGTCGATCGAGGTCGAGGACTGCCTGTTCTCCCACCCGGCCGTCGCCGAGGTCGCCGTGATCGGCGTGCCCGACGAGAGGTGGGGTGAAACGATCAAGGCGCTCGTCGTGCGGTCCGCGGAGGTGACCGAAGCCGAGCTGATCCGGCACTGCAAGGAGCGCCTGGCCGGCTACAAGGCCCCCACCTCGGTCGAGTTCCGCGACTCGATCCCGCGCACGGCCACCGGCAAGATCCAGAAGTTCAAGCTCCGCGAACCGTACTGGACCGGGCGCGACCGCGGCGTGAACTGACGACACGCCGACAAACCGATCGTCCCCATTGGACCGCTTGCGTGGTCAACTGTGACACGAGTGGCTGACGGTGCATCGGTTCCAGATGCGCCACCCGGGACTGATTGGTCTAATTCGGTCGGAGGTGATGTCCGGATGCTGACGCGACTCTCCGCCGCCGCGGTGCTGATGACGGCCGTCCTCACGGGGACGGCCGCCGCTGTTCCCCCGCCTCCGCCGAACCCGAGCGACGCGGAGATCTCGGCCTCGCGCGCACAGGCGGATGCGAAGGCGGCACGGGTCGGCGAGCTGACCGGCCGCCTGACCCAGGCGGAAGCCCGCCTGCAGGAGCTGCTCGACCAGGTCTCCTACAAGCGCGAGCTCGCCAACAAGGCCCGCGTCGACCTGGAGACCGCCGTCTCCGAGGCCGAGGCCGCCCGCCGCGAGGCCACCTCCGCCCGCACCCAGGCCGACGCCGCCTCCCGCGCCGTCGAGGACTCGCGCCGCGCCCTCGACGAGTTCGTCGCCGCCTCGTACGCGCAGCGCAGCACGGTCGGCTCGATCTCCGCGTACTTCGGCGCCAAGTCCCCCGAGGACCTCCTCGCCCGTGCGCAGATGCTCGAAGCGGTCTCCTCGTCCTCCCTGAACGCCCTCGACCAGGTCATGCGCGACCAGGGCACCGCGGCGAACCTCGACTCCACCGCCCGCGCCGCCCTGCGCAAGGCCGAGGAGAAGCAGGCGGCCGCCGACGAGGCCAAGCGCGTGGCCGAGGCCGCCCAGCAGGAAGCCGTGGCCGCGCACGAGGCCCAGGCCACCGCGACCACCGAGCTGCAGTCCGACAAGGACGCCGTCGAACGCGAGCTGCTCGCCGCCCGCGGCGAGGTCACCGGCCTCGAAGCCCAGCGCCGCCAGTACGACCAGTGGATCGACGCCAAGCACCGCGAGGAGGAGGAGAACGCCCGCCGCGCCGCAGCCGCTGCCGCCGCGGCCGTTGCCGCTCCGGCCCCTGCCGCCGCACCACGCCCTGCTGCCGTTGCCGCACCCTCGGTCTCACGCGTGCAAACCGTCATCAACCGCGCATTGGCCCAACGCGGCGTCATTTACGCGTGGGGCGGCGGCAACCACTACGGCCCCACCTACGGCGTCCGTGACGGCGGCGTGGCCGACTCCTTCGGCGACTACCGCAAGATCGGCTTCGACTGCTCCGGCCTGATGATGTACGCCTTCGCCGGCGCGGGCGTGTACCTGCCGCACTACAGCGGTTACCAGTACAACTCCGGCCGCAAGGTGCCGCTGTCGCAGATGGCTCCTGGCGACATGATCTTCTGGGGACCCGGCGGCGGCACGCACGTGGCGTTGTACCTCGGCGGCGGGATGATGGTGGAGGCGCCGCACTCCGGTGCGGTGGTGCGGATCTCGCCGGTGCGGTACGGCGGGATCATGCCGTACGTGACCCGGCTGCTCTGATCTTCGCCGGCTTCTCGGTGAGGGCGGTGCGGGGCTAGGTTGTCGTCGTGAAGATCGTGGTGTTCGGCGGTTCCGGGATGGTGGGGCAGGGAGCGCTGCGGGAGTGCCTCCTCGACCCCGAGGTGCGTGAGGTCGTCACGGTCGGGCGCTCGCCGTTGGACGTGGCGTCACCGAAGCTGCGGCACGTCGTGCACGCGGACTTCGCCGACCTCACGCCGATCGCCGGCGAACTGGCCGACGCCGACGCGTGCTTCTACTGCGTGGGTGTGACGTCGGCCGGGTTGAGCGAAGCGGAGTACACGCCCGTGACGCACGACTACGCGCTTGAGGCGGCCCGTGTTGTTGGTGGCACGTATGTGTACGTGTCGGGTGAAGGCGCGGACGCCGGCAGCAAGACGATGTGGGCACGGGTGAAGGGCCGGACCGAGAACGAGCTGCTGGCGCTGGACCGGCCGGTGTTCGTGGTGCGGCCGGGGTTCATCCAGCCGCGCCACGGGATCACCTCGCGCACGCGCATCTACCGGTACGTCTACTCGTGGTCCTCGTGGTTGTTCCCGGTGCTGGCCAGGGTCGCGCCGAAGCACGTGACGTCGACCGAGCAGCTGGGGCGCGCGCTGGTGGCGCTCGCGAAGGGCGTGCGGCCGGCCACGCGGGTGCTGCGCAGCGACGAGATCAACCGGCTCGCGGCATGACCCTCGACGAGTACGTCCGGGACTTCCGTGCGGGCGGGTACGAGGTCACGCACGTGGTCGAGTCGGTGTGCGGCGCGTGCGGCGGCCGGGCGTTCGGCGTGCAGCTGACCGAGGAGTGCGCGGTGCGGCGGACGTGCCTGGGCTGCGGCACGGCGGCGTTCCTGGCCGACTCGGCGGAGTACTGGGAGGACGACGAGGCGCAGGAGTGCGCGTGCCCGTGCGGCGGCGAGAAGTTCGCCGCCGTGCTCGGGGCGGCGTGCCGGGCGGACGGCGAGGTGCGGTGGGTGAGCGTCGGGCTGCGGTGCCTCGCGTGCGGCCAGTGCGGCGTGTACGAGGACTGGAAGATCGACTACAGCCCGAGCTCCCACCTGCTCACGCCGACGTGAACGCGTCCTCGGTCTTCACCGTGCCCGCTGTGCGGCCCGGCGCGGTGTGGTTGGCCCAGTAGAGGTTCGTGTGCGCGATGACCAGGTCCGGTGTGGGCGCGCCCCACTCGGACAGGTCCTCGGTGGTGTGGGCGTCGCTCACGAGGGTGGCGTCGTAGCCGCGGACCAGGGCGCCGTGCAGGGTGGAGCGGATGCACTCGTCGGTCTGCGCGCCGGACACGAACACGTGGCCGATCCCCTTGGCCGCCAACACCTCTTCGAGGTCGGTCGCCTCGAACGAGTCGGCGTAGGCCTTGTGCACCACCGGTTCGCCGTCGGCGACCTCCAGCTCGGCGACGAACCGCCAGCCGTCGGAGCCCTTCGACATGTGCTCGGGGTTGCTGTGCTGCACCCAGACCACGTCGACGCCGGCCGCGCGGGCCTTGGCCACGAGGGTGGCCACGTTGCCCACCACCGTGTCGCGGTCGTGGGCGTGGTTCACGACGCCGTTCTGCACGTCGATCACGAGCAACGCGGTGTTGGGGCGGTTCGCGAGAGTGGTCACGGCGGCAGACTATGCCCAGGTGAGGCGGGGTTGTCGACCCTCGGCGGGGCGCACGCGTGCGGCTCAGCGCGAACGCAGGCGGCGCAACATCCGGGCGTCCTCGAAGCCGACCGAACGCGCGGCGACCTCCACGGTGGCGCCCTTGCCGATGAGGTGTTCGGCGCGTTCGACGCGCAACGCCTGTTGATACTTCAACGGGGTCATGCCGGTCGCGCGGCCGAACAGGCGCGTGACCGTCCGTTCGCTGCATCCGGCCAGCAATGCCAGTTCTGCCAACGAAAGGCGATCGGCGAGACGCGTCTCGATGACGTCCTGGATGCGGTGCACGGTCTCGTTGACGTGGGATCGGTACCGCAGCAGCACGCTCGCCTGGTGGTCGTCGCCGTTCCTGCGCGCGTAAACCACCATCGTGCGTGCGACGGCGGCGGCCACGGAAGGACCGTTGCGCACGGCGACAAGGTGCAGCGCGAGGTCGATGCCGCTCGCGATGCCGGCCGACGTCACGACCCGACTGTCCTCCACGTACAGAACGTCGCGCACGACCCGTGCGGCGGGGTAGCGGCGTTCGAGCTCGTCCTGCAGTTCGTGGTGGGTGGTGCAACGACGGCCGTCGAGCAGTCCGGCACGGCCGAGCGCATCGGCTCCGGCACACACACTCGCCACCATGCCGCCGCTGTCGTGGTGCGCGCGCACCCACGCCAGAGCGCGCGCACTCAACGCTCCGGTGCCCACCAACGTCGACGACCGCCATCCCGGCACGACCAGGAGGTCGTCCGCCCCCAGCGGGGGCAGCTCGGTCGACGCCCCCAGCGGCACGCCCTGGTGGCTCGGCACCGACACCGAGTCGCCGACGTACGACAGTGCGTAGCCGGCACCGAAGTCGGCCGCGCTGGAGAACACCTGCGCCGGCCCCGCGAGGTCGAGCAGGTGCACTCCCGGTACGAGCAGGAAGACGACTCTGGTCACGATCCGGTCAGCGTAGCGACGTCCGAGATCCGCGCGAACCGGCCCGCCAGGACGTACTCGGTGCGCTCGATGACCTCCTGCACGCCGAGCACCGCCCCGGTGCGCCAGTGCGGCAACGGCGTGGTCGCGGTCGCGTCCGTCACGAACGTCATGTCGAACCCGAGGTCCGAGCCGACCCGCGTGGTCGTCTCGCAGCACTGCTCGGTGCGGATGCCGCTGACCAGCAGCTCCCGCACACCCCGCGCGGTCAGCGTCTGCTGCAGGTTGGTCGTGGTGAACGCGTTGTGCGAGGTCTTGGTCAGCAGCGGCTCGTCGTCGAGCGGCTTCAGCCCGTCCATCAGCCGCACGTGCCCCAGCGCCGGGTCGAACACGTCACCGCTGCCCGGTTCGGAGTGCAGCACCCACACCACCAGGTCGCCGGAGTCGCGGGCGAGGTCGACCAGCCGGTTCACCTGGCCCACGACGCCGGGGTTGGACACCTCGGCCCAGCTGGGACGCCGGCGGAACGACTCCTGGACGTCGATGACGATCAATGCGCGCTTCATGCCACCAGCCTCGTCGGACCGCCACAGCCGAACCAGGCACGACCCGGCCGCACTGCGGACCGATCCGGTCACCACGCAGCCCCGTGCAGATGCCTTGGCCAGCAGGGGTCAGAGTCGGCGGCGGCCGGCGAACCCGAGGTCGGCGCGGTGGTACCAGTCGAGCGTCCGGTCGCCCTCCAGCCAGCACAGCAGCACCGGCACGCCGTCGAGCTGCGAGGGGAAGTCGACCAGCAGCGGCGCGAAGCCCTTCAGTTCGGCGCCGGTCTGCTGCACGGACTCCATCAGCTCGTCGAGCCGGGCCTGCGCCGCCTTGAACTCCGGCAGACCGCCCAGGGACGTGGTGCCGGACGCGAGCTCGGCCGCGTCGGCGCGCAGCCGGACGATCTCGTCGAGCACCGGCAGCAGGCGGGTGAGCTCGGCACGGGCCTCGTCGAGCGTGAACAGTTCCACGGGTGCCAAGGCTGGCACAGTGGCGGGGGTGACGTGGCGACCGGGTGACCTCATCGTGAACCGGATCGGCCTCGGCGCGAGCCGTTCGCGACACCGCGGCCGCTGTGCGGCAAAACCTGAATGAGCGTATGGCGTACGCATCTGTTTGACTAGGGGCATGAAGAGGGGGCGGAAGCCGACCATCGACGCCGCCGACATCACGCGAGCCGCCATCGCGATCGCGGACGCCGAGGGGCTGGCCGCCGTGTCCATGGCGCGCGTCGCGCAGGAGATGGGCAACGCGACGATGGCGCTCTACCGCCACGTGAAGAGCAAGGACGAGCTGCTCGCGCTGATGTGGGACGCGGCGATGGAGGACCCGCCGCCGCTGCCCGACGGCGAGTGGCGCGACAGGCTCGGGGTCTGGGCACGGGCGCTGCTCCGGGCGATCCGCAGGCGCCCGTGGTTCCTGCGGATCCCGATCAGCGGCCCGCCGGTCGGCCCGGGGAACCTCGCCTGGCTCGACAGCGCGCTCACCGCCCTCGGGGGCACGCCGCTGGAGCCGGGGGAGAAGGTCGGCGTCGTGATGGGCCTGTCGACGTTCGTGCAGGGCGAGGCGCGGCTGACCACCACCCCGTCCCAGGGCTTCCAGAGCAACCCCGACCAGTACGGGCAGGCGCTGCGCGCGGTGGTCGACCCACGCACCATGCCCGCGCTCACCGAGGTCATCGAGGCCGGCGCGTTCGACGTGGCCCACGGCGACGACATCGGGGCCGACTTCGACTTCGGCCTGCGGTTGTTCCTGGACGGCGTCGCCGCGCACATCGCGAGGCGCGCGTGACGTACGCGGCGATCATCCTCACCGGCGGCACGGGCGAACGGCTCGGCGGCGTCGACAAGGCCGGGCTGTCCTACCGGGACGCCACACTGCTCGACCACGTGCTGTCCGTTGTGGACGACGCGACGCGGGTCGTCGTTGTGGGCCCGGAGAAAGACCGGCCCGGCGTCGTCTGGGCCCGGGAGGACCCACCCGGCGGAGGGCCGCTGGCCGGGCTTGCCGCCGGTCTCGCGCACGTGACCGAGGAGTGGGTCGCCGTGCTCGCCGTCGACCAGCCCGGCCTCACCGCCGGCACGATCGCCAGGCTGCGCGCGGCGGGCGGCAACGCCGTGCTCGCCGACGACCGCGTGCAGTGGCTGATCGGCTTCTGGAACGCCGCCGAGCTGCGCGAAGTCCTGCCGGAGGACCCGCGCGACCAGCCGCTGCGCCGGACGTTGCGCAAGCTCGCGCCGGTGGAAGTGTCCGCTTTGCCCGGTGAGGCGCGTGACGTCGACACACCCGATGACCTGGACACCCTTCACACCCAATGAACAGCCCGTGAGCAAGACTGCTCACGATCGGAAAACCCTGTTCCACATGGAGGCCCGCACCGTGACCGAGCCCGCCGCCGAGGCAACGCCGAACGCACCGGCGCCCGTCACCCCGGCTCGTGACGCCCAGCTGCTCGAACGCACCGTGTTCGAGGTGAAGCGGGTCATCGTCGGCCAGGACCGGCTCGTCGAGCGGATGCTCGTGGGTCTGCTGGCCAAGGGCCACCTGCTGCTCGAAGGTGTGCCGGGTGTCGCGAAGACGCTCGCCGTCGAGACGTTCGCGCGCGTGGTCGGCGGCTCGTTCAGCCGGGTGCAGTTCACGCCCGACCTGGTGCCCGCCGACATCCTCGGCACCCGCATCTACCGCCAGTCCAGCGAGGCGTTTGACGTCGAGCTCGGCCCCGTGGTCGCCAACTTCGTGCTGGCCGACGAGATCAACCGCGCGCCGGCCAAGGTCCAGTCGGCGATGCTGGAGGTCATGGCCGAGCGGCACGTGTCCATCGGCGGCAAGACCTTCCCGATGCCGAACCCGTTCCTGGTGCTGGCGACGCAGAACCCGATCGAGAACGAGGGCGTGTACCCGCTGCCGGAGGCGCAGCGCGACCGGTTCCTGTTCAAGATCCAGGTCGAGTACCCCACGGCCGAGGAAGAGCGCGAGATCGTCTACCGCATGGGTGTCGAGGCGCCCACGCCGAACCAGGTCCTCTCGCCGGAGGAGCTGGTGCGCCTGCAGGGCGTGGCGTCGCGCGTCTTCGTCCACCACGCACTGGTCGACTACGTGGTGCGCTTGGTGATCGCGACCCGCGCACCGGCCGAGCACGGCCTGACCGACGTCGCCGGCTGGGTCGCCTACGGTGCCTCGCCGCGTGCGTCGCTGGGCATCATCGCCGCCGCCCGTGGCCTCGCGCTCGTGCGCGGCCGTGACTACGTGCTGCCGCAGGACGTCGTGGACGTCGTGCCGGACGTGCTGCGCCACCGCCTCGTGCTGTCCTACGACGCGCTGGCCGACGGCGTGCCGATCGACCACATCATCACCCGCGTGCTGCAGATCGTGCCGCTGCCGCAGGTGTCCGCGCGCCCGCAGCAGCCGGTTCCGGCTGGTAGGCCGTGAGCAAGGACAAGGCCACCGCCGAGCGCCCCTCGTGGGCGCCCCCGGTCCTGCACGGCGGCCGCATGGAGGCCGCGCTGCGCATGCTGGAGCTCGACGTGCGGCGCCGCCTGGACGGCCTGCTGCAGGGCAACCACCTCGGTCTCGTGCCGGGACCGGGCACCGAGCCGGGCGAGGCGCGGACCTACCAGCCCGGTGACGACGTGCGCCGGATGGACTGGGCGGTCACCGCCCGCACCACCGTGCCGCACATCCGCGAGACGGTCGCCGACCGCGAGCTGGAGACGTGGGTGGCGGTCGACCTGTCGCCGTCGCTCGACTTCGGCACCGCGGCCTGCGAGAAGCGCGACCTGGCGATTGCCGCGACAGCCGCCGTGGCGCACCTGACCCGCGGTGGCGGCAACCGGATCGGTGCTGCGATCTCGACGGGTGCGGAGAACGTGCGCATCCCGGCGCGCGGTGGCCTGGCGCACGCCCGCGGCATGATCCGCAAGATCGCCGAGACGCCGCGTGCGAGTGAGGGCACCCGCGGCGACCTGGCGGCGTTGCTGGAGCAGCTGCGCCGCCCGCCGCGCCGGCGCGGGCTGATCGTGGTGATCTCCGACTTCCTCGGCGGCATGGAGTGGCAACGGCCGCTGCGCGCGCTGTCGGCACGGCACGAGCTGGTGGCCATCGAGGTCGTCGACCCGCGCGACGTCGACCTGCCCGAGGTCGGCACCGTCGTGCTGTCCGACCCGGAGACCGGCCGGCAGCGCGAGGTGACCGCGTCGGCGTTGCTGCGCAAGGAGTTCAACGCCGCGGCTGCCGAGCACCGGGCCGAGGTCGCCGCCGGGCTGCGCCGCGCGGGCGCCGGGCACCTGGTGCTGCGGACCGACTCCGACTGGATCGCGGACACGGTCCGCTTCGTGGTGGCGCGCAAGCGCCGTTGGTCTGGGGGTGTCGCATGAGCTTTTCGAACTTCGTCGCCCCGTGGTGGTTCCTGCTGCTCGTCGCCGTCGGTGTGCTCGCGGCCGGGTACGTGCTCGCCCAGCGCATGCGCCGCAAGCGCGTGCTGCGGTTCACGAACCTGGAGCTGCTGGAGAAGGTCGCGCCCAAGCGGGAACGCTGGTCGCGGCACGTCCCGGCGGCGTTCCTGCTGGCGGCGCTCGCGCTGCTGACCGTCGCGCTGGCCGGGCCGACGTCGGAGCAGCGGGTCCCGCGCAACCGGGCGACCGTGATGCTCGTGGTCGACGTGTCGCTGTCGATGAAGGCCACCGACGTGAAGCCGTCCCGGCTGGAGGCCGCGCAGGTGGCGGCCAAGTCGTTCGCCGAAGGCCTCACGCCGGGCATCAACCTGGGCCTGATCTCGTTCGCGGGCTCGGCGACGGTGCTGGTCGCGCCCACCACCGACCGCGCGGCCGTGTCGCAGTCGATCGACGGGCTCAAGCTCGCCCAGTCGACCGCGACCGGTGACGCGCTGGTCGCCGCGATGGCGTCCATCGACTCGTTCGGCAAGGTCGTCGGAGGCGCCGAGGGGCCCCCTCCGGCCCGCATCGTGCTGATGACGGACGGCAAGGAGACGGTCGGCACCCGCAAGGCGTTCGACGCGGCGGACGACGCGAAGAAGGCCGGTATCCCGATCTCCACGATCTCGTTCGGCACCGAGGACGGCGTGGTCGACATCGAGGGCCGCCAGCAGGCCGTGCCGGTCGACGACGACTCGATGAAGGAGATCGCGAAGATCTCCGGCGGCGAGTTCTTCAAGGCCGCCTCCGCCGAGGAGCTGCGCCGGGTGTACGACACGCTCGGCGAGCAGATCGGCTACGAGAAGAAGCAGGCGGACGCGTCCAAGCCGTGGCTGGTGCTCGGCACGCTGACGGCGATGGTCGCGGCCGCCGCGGCGTTGCTGCTGGGCCAGAGACTGCCCTAGCCCCGGCCGTAGACCAGCTCCACCACACCGTTCCCGAAGGCCCTGGTGCTCTTGAGCGCCAGGGTCTTCGGCCGTGTGAAGAACGGCGTGCCCGCGCCGAGCGCGACCGGGTTGACGTACAGGCGGACCTCGTCGACCAGGTCGTGCTCGAAGAACGTCCCCACGAGCTGCGCGCCGCCGACCACGCTGTCCCCGGGCAGCGCCCTGATCTCGTCCGGGTCGACCTCCCGCCGCACCACGGTGTTCCACGCGGTGGTGTCGAGCGTCCGCGAGTACACGATCTTGGGCATCTCCCGCCAGATCCGGCCGAACTCGTGCATCGACGGCGCCCACTCGGGGTGCTCGCCGGTGTGCGGCCACGCCGCGAGCATCGTCTCGTGGTTGCGGCGGCCGTCGATGAACCGGCTCATCCGTGCCAGCTCGGTGTTGAAGTGCCCGTGCAGCTCCTCGTCGACCCGGTGCCAGCTGATGTCGTGGCCGGGTCCCTCCATGAAGCCGTCCAGCGAGACCGACGCCATCGTGATGATCATCCGTGAATCCTCCGGTACTCCGCCGCGGCACCGGCGTGCAGCGGCACCGTGCCCGTGTCGATGAGACTGCGCACGTCGAGGTACTGGGTGCCGAGCGCCTGCTGCGGCACCAGCCGCGCCGCGTTCGCGACCAGCAGCCGCACCACCGCCCCCGCGAGGTCGGCGCCGAGGTCGGGCCGGCACACCAGCAGGTTCGGCGTGCCGATCGTCGGGATGTCGACGGGGGAGTCGTAGACGCCCGTGCGCACGTCCACGCGTTCGTAGACCTTGCCGTGGTTCTGCCGCAGCCGGGGCAGGAACCCGTCGAGCGGCAGCAGCCTGATCCCCTCCGCACGGTCGAGCTCCGGGGTCGGCACGCCGCCCGACCACAGCAGCGCCGCGATCTCGCCCGCCTTCAGCGCGTCCACGGCGTTGCGCAGCGGGTAGTGCTCCTCCCGCACGCCCAGCGCGAGCCGTTCGCCCTGCAGCGCCGCGCCGGACCCGGCGGCGCCCAGCGACACGGGCCGGCCGGCGAGGTCGGCCGCGCTGCGGTACGGCGAGTCGGCGAGCACGACGAGCTGGAGGTAGTTCTCGTAGACGCGGCCCACCGCGACCAGGCCGGGCTCCAGGTGGGCGCTGTCGCTCAGGGTCAGCGCGAGGTCGGCGGTGCCCTCGCGCAGGTGCCGCAGGTTGTCGGCGCTGCCGCCGGTCTCGATCGGCGTGATCGTCAGCGAGCCGGTGGCGAGGCGGGACAGCAGGGCGGCGAAGTCGTTGTAGAACCCGCCGGGCTCGCCGCCCGCGACGCGGATGGTGCCGCTGGGTTCGCTCGTCCCGCACGCGGTGAGGGCCAGCGCGCCCAGCAGGAGGGTCCGGCGCTTCACAGCAGCGGCTCCTTCGGCAGCTCCACGGTCGCGACCAGGCCACCGTCGGTGTGCAGCCGCAGCTCCCCGCCGTGGGCGGTCACGATGCGTTCGGCGATGGCCAGGCCGAGGCCGGTGCCGCGCTGCGGGCCGCCACCACGCCAGAACCGCTCGGTCGCGTGCTCGATGTCCTCCTCGGACAGACCGGGACCGTTGTCGCGCACGGTGAGAGTCGCGCGGTCGCACACCACGGCCACCTCGGTGCCGCCGTACCTGATGGCGTTGTCCAGCAGCACGTCCAGCACCTGCGCCAGGTCCGAGACGGCACACCGCACCAGGCCCGGCGCGCGGTCGTCCACGGTGATCGTCACGCCCGCCGCCCCGGCCGCCGCCCGCCACGCGTCGACCCGGTCGTGCGCCACGGCCCGCAGGTCGGCCAGCTCGGGCTCGACCCCGCCCGCCGCCCGTTCGGTGGCGGTGCTCTCGGCCGACGCGAGCGCGAGCAGGCCGTCCAGCAACGACTCCAGCCGCTCGACCTCGGTGAGCAGGGAACCGTTGTCCGGCAGCATGTCCACCCGCAGCCGCAGCGCCGCCATCGGGTTGCGCAGCTGGTGCGAGGCGTCCGCGATGAGCCGGCGCTGCTGGTCGGCGGCCTCGGCCACCGCGTCGGACATCCGGTTGAACGACTCCGACAACGCCCGCAGCTCGGCCGGGCCCGCGGTGTCGGCGACGTGCGCGCGCCGCTGCCCCTCCGCGACCGCCCGCACACCCCGGTCGAGCTCCTTCAACGGCCGCAGCAGCCACCGCGCCACGACCAGCGCCAGCAACACGCACGCGCAGGCCGCCAGCAACGCCCCCGCGAGCACCAGCGCCCACCGCTGCGCGACATCCGCCGCGGCCACCCTGGTGGACGCGCGCACCACCACCGCGCCCGCCACCTTCGTGCCGGTGCCGACCGGTCGCGCGAACAGCACGTCACCGCCGTTCCAGGGCAGCACCGTCCGCACCGGCGCGGCCGGCTGGTTGCGCAGCGCGGCGTCGATCTGGCTGGACACGTCGGCCACCGCCATGCCGGACTCGACGAGCGGCCGCCCGGCGGCGTCGACGACCACGACCTCCTCGCCGTAGACCTCGGTGTAGCGCAACGCCTCCGCGACCACCAGGTCGTTCGGCAGGGTCGCGAACCGGTCCAGGTCGGCGGTCCGGCCGATCACGAACCGCTGGGTGCGCTCGCTGGCCGTGCTCATCAGCAGCGGTACGGCGAACGCGGTCACCGCCGACAGCGAGAACAGCAGCAGCACCACCAGCAGCCGTTGCCGCATCTACTCACCGAGCCGGTAGCCGAAACCGCGGATGGTGTGCAGCAGCCCCGGCCGGTCGAGCTTGGCGCGCAGCTGCGTGAGGTGCACGTCCAGCGTCCGCGACACCGCCACGAACGCGTTGCCCCACACCTCGTCCATCAGCTGCTGGCGGCTCACCGCCGTGCCCGGCCGCCGCGCGAGCACCGCCAGCACGTCGAACTCCTTGGTGGTCAACGAGATCTCCCGCCCGCCGACCACGACCTGGCGGCTCTGCAGGTCGATCTCCACATCGGACACCCGCACCAGGTCGCCCTGCTCCTGCGACCGCGCCGCACTGCGCCGCGCCACCGCGTCGATGCGGGCCAGCAGCTCGGCCAGCCGCACCGGCTTGACCAGGTAGTCGTCCGCGCCCAGCCGCAACCCGCGCACCACGGTCCGCTCGTCCCCGCGCGCGGTCAGCACCAGCACCGGCACCGGGTCGATCCTGCGGAGCTTGCGCAGCACCTCCAGGCCGTCCTGGTCGGGCAGGCCGAGGTCGAGCAGCACCACGTCCGCGTCGCGGTGCGCGATCAGCGCGTCGGACCCCCTGCGCACGCGGGCAGGCCGGTGGCCGTTCGCCCGCAGTGCCTCCACCAGGGCGTCGGCGACACCGTCGTCGTCCTCGACCAACAGCACCCGCATGGGAGCAGTATCGCCCGGGATGGCCGTTTCGCGGGCATGTCGATGCTTTTCAGTGACCGTGGAGAAGCGCTCGGAGCCCCAGCCGGGTCGCGAGCGCGGTGGCGAGGTGGACCGGCTCGCGGTCGGTCGTGTGCCGGATCTGCGTGCGGCAGCTGAAGCCGTCCGCGAGCACCAGCGCGTCCTCGTTCGCGCGCAGCGCGGGCAGCAGGTCCTGTTCGGCGCAGGCGATCGACACGTCGTAGTGGCCCTGCTCGAAGCCGAAGTTGCCGGCCAGGCCGCAGCAGCCCTCCACGACCCGGGGTCGCAGCCCGGCCTTCTCCATCGCCGTGCGGTCCGGTCCGAAACCCAGCTCCGCGTACTGGTGGCAGTGGGTCTGCACGACCGCCTCGCGGTCGCCGGGCAGGTCGGGCAGCGCCGGTGCGACGTGCTCGGCGAACGTGCGGGTGGCGTCGGCGAGGGCGCGCACCTCCTCGGTGTCCGACAGCTTCGGGGCTTCGGCCTTGAGGAACGCCGTGCAGCTCGGTTCCAGGCCGATCACCGGGACGCCGCGGCTCGTCCACGGGTGCAGCGCGCGTGCCGTGCGTTCGACGACCCTGCGGGCCTTCGGCAGCTGGCCGGTCGAGTGCCAGGTCAGTCCACAGCAGACGGTCGAGGGCGGCAGCTCGACCCGGTTTCCCAGGTGCGCCAGCACGTTCGCGGCGTCGATGCCGATGTCCGGCTCGAAGAAGTTCGTGAACGTGTCGGGGAACAGCAGCACCGGCTCGCCCTCGCCGAGCGGGCGCAGCCTGCGCAGCAGGGGGGTGGTGGGTGTGGGCAGCTCGCGTTCCGGGGTGAGGCCCGCGAACCGGCCGAACCGCGCCGTGAACCGGTTGACCAGCCCGTACCGCAGCCACGTCGGCAACCAGCCCATCGCGTAGTGCGACCGCGGGCGCGGGCGGCCCCTGTAGTGCTCGTGCAGGAACTCCGCCTTGTAGCTCGCCATGTCCACGTCGACCGGGCAGTCGCGCTTGCAGCCCTTGCAGCCCAGGCACAGGTCCAGCGCCTCGGCCACCTCCGGCGACCGCCAGCCGCCCTTGACCACGTCACCGTTGAGCATCTCGAACAGCAGGTGCGCGCGGCCGCGCGTGGAGTGCTTCTCCTCCCTGGTGACGCGGTAGCTCGGGCACATCACGCCGCCCTTGGTGTTCAGGCACTTGCCCACGCCGACGCAGCGGCGGGTGTCGCTCGCGAACTCCGCGCGCGTCGGGATGCGCGGGGGAGCGACGAGGACGCGCAGGTCGTCGTCGAGCTTCAGCGGCTCCACGATCCGGCCGGGGTTGAGCAGGTTGCCGGGGTCGAAGGCGTGCTTGAACTCCCGGAACGCCCGGATCGCCGCCGGCGGGTACATGCGGGAGAGCAGCTCGGAGCGGGCCTGGCCGTCGCCGTGCTCGCCGGACAGGCTGCCGCCGTGGCTCACGACCAGGTCCGCGGCGTCCTGGAGGAACTCGCGGTAGCCGCGGGCCAGGTCGAAGTCGATGCGGACGTGGATGCAGCCCTCGCCGTAGTGGCCGTAGGTGGTGCCGCGCCGCCCGTACCCGGTCAGCAACGCGTCGAGGTCGCGCAGGTAGGCGCCGAGGCGTTCCGGCGGGACGGCCGAGTCCTCCCAGCCCGACCAGGCCTCGCTGCCGTCGGCCATGCGGGTGGCGAGACCGGCGCCGTCCTCGCGGATGCGCCACAGCGCCCGCTGGTGCGCCGGGTCGTGGACGACCATCGAGCTCCTCGTGAGCGCGGCGACCCGTTCGGGGTGGTCCTCGACCTCGACGAACAGCCAGCTGCGGCCTTCCGGCAGGTCGGGGCGGGTGCGGACGCTGTTCACCAGTGCCTCGTTCAGGCCCTCGACCGCGAGCGCGTCCTCGATCTGCGTGACCTGGTCGGCGGCCTCGTAGGTGTCCGCGAAGCCGAGCACGACGAGGACCCGGCGCTCCGGGCGGCGGACCAGCTTGAGTTCCGCACCGAGCAGCACCACGCAGGTGCCCTCCGTGCCGACGAGCTGGCCGGTGAGCGTCGGCGCGTCCAGCGCGTACCCGCTGACCCGGCGGCTGAGCCGCGGGAACCACGCCGGGTCGTGCGACGGCAGCGCGAGCGCGGGCGGGTCCGTGCTGCGGAACCGGCGGCCGTCGACGGTCAGCACGTCGAGGTCCAGGACGTTCTCGCTGGTCTTGCCCCACTTCACCGAGTGTGCGCCGCAGGCGTTGTTGCCGATCATCCCGCCGATCGTGCAGCGCGAGTGCGTGGACGGGTCGGGGCCGAACAGGTGGTCGCCGGCGCTCGCGTTGATCTTGTCGAGCACCGCGCCCGGCTGCGCGAACGCCCGGTCGCCGGAGATCTCGAAGGCGTTCAGGTAGCGGCTGAAGTCGATCACCAGGCCGGTACCGCAGGCGTTGCCCGCGACCGAGGTCCCCGCGCCGCGGCTGGTGATCGGGACGCGGTGCTCCGCGGCGATCCCGACGGCCGCGACCACGGCGTCCGTCGTCCGCGGACGGACCACCACCCGCGGCACGTGGCGGTAGTTCGACGCGTCGGCCGAGTACAGGGCGCGGCTCGCCGGGTCGTCGAGCACGTCGCCCTCGACGTGGCGGCGCAGTTGGTCGAGGAAGGCCCGCATCACCTGATCATGCCCCCGATCGGCCCCGCCGTGGTGTGAGGTTCAACCGCCGATGCCGGGCTACCTGCGGGTAGCCGATAACCTCAGCCGGTCAACCAGCGGCGATTGCAGGGAGAGCTAGTGAGTCGGTCCGTTCTGGTCACCGGGGGCAATCGCGGCATCGGCCTCGCCATCGCGCAGGCGTTCGCGGCGCAGGGCGACAAGGTCGCCGTCACGCACCGCGGCTCCGGCGCACCCGAGGGTCTGCTCGGCGTGAAGTGCGACGTGACCAACGCCGAGGAGATCGACGCGGCGTTCTCCGAGGTCGAGGCCGCCCACGGTCCGGTCGAGGTGCTCGTCTGCAACGCCGGCATCACCCAGGACACGCTGTTGCTGCGCATGAGCGAGGAGCAGTTCACCAGCGTCGTCGACGCCAACCTCACCGGCGCGTTCCGCTTCGCCCAGCGCGCCTCGCGCGGCATGCTGCGCAAGAAGTTCGGCCGCATCGTCTTCATCTCGTCGGTCGTGGGCCTCACCGGCGGCGCGGGCCAGGTCAACTACGCCGCGTCCAAGGCGGGCATGGTGGGCATGGCGCGCTCGATCGCGCTGGAGCTCGGTTCGCGCAACATCACCGCGAACGTCATCGCCCCCGGCTTCATCACCACCGACATGACCGCCGAGCTGCCCGAGGCGGTGCGCGAGGCGGCGCTCAAGCAGATCCCGGCCGGTCGCTACGGCGCCGTCGACGAGATCGCCCGCGCGGTGACGTTCCTCGCCGCGAACGAGTCCGGCTACATCAACGGTGCCGTGCTGCCGGTCGACGGCGGCCTCGGCATGGGCCACTGACGTTCTTCGTTCTCTTCTTTCTGCGAAAGGGTTGGATCAAGTGACCGGACTGCTCGAAGGCAAGCGACTGCTGATCACCGGTGTGATCACCGACGCGTCGATCGCCTTCCACGTCGCACGCGTCGCCCAGGAGCAGGGCGCCGAGGTCGTGCTGACCGGGTTCGGCCGGATGAGCCTCGTGCAGCGCATCGCCCAGCGCCTGCCCAAGCCCGCGCCCGTCGTGGAGCTGGACGTGCAGAACCAGGAGCACCTCGACACGCTGGCCGAGCGCGTCGGTGAGCACGTCGACGGCCTCGACGGCGTCGTGCACGCCATCGGGTTCGCCCCGCAGAGCTGCCTCGGCGCGCCGTTCATGGACGCGCCGTGGGAGGACGTCTCCGTCGCGATGCACGTCTCGGCGTACTCCTACAAGGCGCTGGTGCAGGCCGTGCGCCCGATGCTGTCGCACGGCTCGTCGGTCGTCGGCCTCGACTTCGACGCCCGCCAGGCGTGGCCCGCCTACAACTGGATGGGCGCGGCGAAGGCGGCGTTCGAGTCGATCAACCGCTACATGGCGCGGGACCTCGGCCCGGACGGCATCCGCGTGAACCTGATCTCCGCCGGCCCGGTCCGCACCATGGCCGCGAAGTCCATCCCGGGCTTCGGCGAGCTGGAGAAGATGTGGGGCGAGAAGGCGCCGCTGTCGTGGGACGTCGACGACCCGACGCCCGTCGCGAAGTCGGTCTGCGGCCTGCTGTCCGACTGGTTCCCGGCCACCACGGGCTCGATGGTGTTCGTCGACGGCGGCGTGCACTTCCTCGGCCTCTGACGTCACAGCTGCTCGTCGTGTGGGGGGTTCGGGCGTCTGATTGGATGGAGCGGTGAGTTTCGATGCGCTGCTCTGGCTTTCCTTCGGCGGACCGGAAGGTCCTGAGGACGTCCGTCCCTTCCTGGAGAACGTGGTGCGCGGACGTGGCGTGCCGCCGGAGCGGCTGGACGAGGTCGAGGCCCACTACCAGCACTTCGGCGGCGTGTCACCGATCAACCGCCTGAACCTCGACGCGATCGACGCCGTGCGCGCCACCGGTTTCGAGCTGCCGATCTACTTCGGCAACCGCAACTGGCACCCGATGGTCGAGGACACCGTCGCGCAGATGAAGGCCGACGGCGTCCAGCGTGCGCTGGTGTTCCCGACGAGCGCGTACGGCGGCTACTCCGCGTGCCGCCAGTACGACGAGGACATCGTGCGGGCACTGGCGGCCGTGCCGGACGGCCCCGAACTGGTGAAGCTGCGCCAGTTCTTCGACCACCCGCTCTTCATCTCCGCCTTCGCCGACGGCGTCCGCGCGGCCGCCGAGTCGCTGACCGGCCCGTACCGGCTCGTCTTCACCGCGCACTCGGTGCCGGTGTCCGCGGACAAGGCCGCCGGTCCGCCGTCCGAGGGCGGCTACCGCTACTCCCGCCAGGTCGTCGAGGCGTCCCGGCTGGTCGCGGCCGAGCTGGGCGTCACCGAGTACGACGTGGTGTGGCAGTCGCGGTCCGGCCCGCCGCAGATCCCGTGGCTGGAGCCCGACATCGTCGACCACATCGACGCGTTGCACGCCAAGGGCGTCACCGGCGTCGTGGTGTGCCCGATCGGGTTCGTGTCCGACCACCTCGAAGTGGTGTGGGACCTCGACACCGAGGCCCGTGACCGCGCCGCCGAGCTCGGCGTGGAGTTCGCCCGCGCGGCGACCCCGAACGCCGACCCTCGCTTCGCCGAGCTCGTCGTGGAGCTGGTGGCCGAGCACACCTCCGGTGCTCCCGTGCGCAAGCTGTCGTCGTTCACCTCAGCCGGCTGCACGGTGAACGGTGCCCCGTGCGCGCCGTTGTGCTGCGAGCCGGCGAAGAGGCCCGTCAAGGCCCAGTAGTGCCGGACTCCGGCCGGCCCTCCTCGGACCGGCCGGAGACCCGGTTCAGTTGCGTGCGGTGCAGACGATCTCCGGGCGGTTGAACGCGCGCCCGCAGGCCCGCCACGGTCCGCCGTACTGCCCGACCGTGCCGGTGTTCACCGACGTGGCGCCGGACGGGATGGTCCGGTAGCCCGTCACCGTGTTGCGGGCGCTGTCCAGCCAGACCGGGTCACCCGTGGCCCCACCGGTGATCTGACCGTGCCAGCCGTTGTCGCACACCCACAGGTGGATCGTGCGACCGTGCACCGACACGGAGCTCACCGGTTTGCGGCACGGCGCCGCCGACGCCGGGACGCTCGCCACCGTCGTTCCCAGCAGGCTGATCAGCGCCATCCCGAGCACGGCCGCCGCTTTCCTGTCGAACATGGTGTTTCCCCCTCGATCTCACGTGGTTCCGTGCTCAGGAGTCTGGGGAGAACCACGGTCGAGCGGGCCGGGCATGTCCGCGATCCTGCGAATCCTGTCCCCGGTCATCCCGTAGTGGTCGAGGAACGCCTGCCGCAGCACCTCCGCCGACCCGAACCCGCACCGGCGCGCGACCGCGGCCAGCGACAGGTCGCTGCCCCGCACCAGGTGGGCGGCGGCCTCGGTGCGGGCGGCCCGCACGGCGCGGGCGGGGGTGGTGCCGACGTGGGTGGCGAACAGCCTGGTGAGGTGCCGTGTGCTGATCTGGGCCCGTGCCGCGAGCGCGGCCGGGCTCAGGTCCTCCCCGGGGTGCGCGGCGATGTGCCCGAGCAGGTCGCGCACCAGCCGGTCGCCCGGCGGGGGCGCGGCGAGGAACATGCTGAGCTGAGCCTGGTCGGCCGGGCGCTGGAGGTAGGTCACCAGTTCGCGGGCGACCCGGCGGGCGACGGTGGGGCCGTTGTCGTCCTCGACCAGCGCGAGCGTCAGGTCCAGCGCGCTGGTGACCCCGGCGGAGGTGTAGACGTTGCCGTCCTGGACGTAGAGCGGTGCCAGGTCCACCGTGACCTGCGGGAAGTGCTCGACCAGGATGTCGCCGTACGCCCAGTGCGTGGTCACCTTCCTGCCGTCCAGCAGCCCGGCCGCGGCCAGCACGAACGCGCCGGTGCACACCGACGCGACCCGCCGGCTGTGCCGTGCGAGGCGCCGCACCTGCGTCAGCATCCCGTCGTCGGCCATCGCGTCGCGGGTCCCGTGCCCGCCGACGACCAGCATCGTGTCGATCCGCCCGGTCACCGAGGCCAGCCGCCGTGCGCCGGTCAGCGCGATCCCCGACGAGCTGCGCACGTCCCGCCCCGTCACCGTGGCCAGCTCGATCCGGTACGGCGGCGCGGCCCCGTGGCCGTTCGCGATCTCGAACGTGCCGCTCGGGCACGCCACGTCGAGGATCTGCGCGTCGTTGTACGCGATGATCACGACTCGTCGTGCTGCGTCCACCCGCATCGCCCCCGTCGCATCCTCGCACCGGTGGCGGGGGCAGGCACGGGGAACGGGGTCAGTGCCGCCCGGCGCCCGAGTCGGCCAGCACGCGCACCGCTTCGTCCACGGCAGCGCACCGCGCGCGCCGCACCGCTTCGGACACCGGCCGCAACGCCTCGGTCCGCGCGGTCATCGCCGACGCCGACACCGCACCACCGGGTGAGTCCGAGCGGGCCACCGACACGATCGCGTCGACTTCGGCGGCCCGTTGCAGCACCCGCAACGAGCGCGGCGGCATCGCGTCCGGCCACGGCAGCGCGGAGTTCGCGGCGGACAGGTCCGCGATCTCCTCGCGCACGTTCGGCCGGTGCTTCGCGACGTCCAGCGCGGCCAGCGCCGCCGTCGCCTCGCGCAGCGCCGTGCCCAGCCCCTGCTCGGCCTCGCCGATCGGGATGTGCTCCAGGCCCGTGGAGGAGGGCAGGTCGAACACCGTCCAGCGCATCACGCCGTCCGCGACGATCTTCGGCACCAGCCCGACGTGCACGGACGGGATCACGAGCGCCTCACCGGAACGCAGCGCGCACATCGCGAGGGGCCCCTTGCCGCCCAGGCCGCGCACGTCACCGGGCACCGGCAGCACGAGCCGCGCCGAGGTCGCACCCGCGCGCCGCAGGGAGGCCAGCAGCAGGGCGGGGCCCACGGGGGCCTCGTCGGGACCGGGGAGGTCGAGCGCCGTGGCGGTGCCGTCGTCGTCGGCCACCACCTCGTGCTGCTCGGCCCACGTGTGCAGGGCGTCGAGGACGTCGTCGGCGGCGGCCAGACCGTGCAGCCATCCCGACGTCCACACGACCAGCGTGGCACTTGCACAGGACACGCGACGAGATTACGTGGCCCGGCGCCGTCCGCTGCAGCCGGTCTCGGATCGGGTTCGGCTAGTTCGCGGGTCCGATGTGCTGTTCGAGCAGGTCGCGGAACGACTGGGCGTCTTGCGTGGACGCGAACGCCCGGTGCGGCACCGACAGCGACGCCGACCCCTCGTCGAGCGTCTCCAGCACGAACCCCTGCCGCGTCTCGGTCCAGCCGGGCAGCTCCGCCCAGTCGAGCTCCTCGCGCACGGCGGTGCCCACGGCCATCCGGAACGACTGGTCGTCGGCGCTGCCCACCACGGTCCTGCTGATCATCTCGTCCGACGAGAACCGCCACCACACCGCGACCGGCTCCATGAACCCGATCACCAGCGCGCACACCAGGCCGAAGACCGCGGCCGGCACCAGCCCGTCGTAGAAGAACAGCAGGACCAGCGAGAAGCCGCCGAGCGCGACCGCGAACCACGGCGCCCACCGGAACATCGGCACCATCGTGCGCAGGCTCGCCCGCCAGTCGGCGGGGGACGGGGCCCACTTGAAATCGACACAGTTGCTCATAGCGCCCCGCATTCTCCTGCACGACGGCGCCGTGGACCCGGAGGATTCGGAAAACAGCGGAGTCGCGCGCAGGCACCGGATGCCGTCGCGTTCGCCCAGGGCTTACCTGACCACGGTCACGGGGCTGAGCCGGTGGTCCTGCCGAAGCCGGACGGGGACGGGTGTTCGGCACGGGTTCCTTGTGCTCCAACGGAGCCCTGGCGCACGACCCGGCGCCGGCGCGCATCCCCCGCAACGCCGTGGAGGCGGCGGTGCGGCAGGGGGCTGGAGTCGCTCCACGTCGAAATTGTCGGTGGGGCTGCGTAGCGTCATCGGGGTGACCCAGAACCAGGCCCGCACGGCGGGCGAGCTGCGCGCCGCCGGGCACCGGCCGCGCGGCGTCAAGACCGAGATCCGCGAGAACCTGCTCGCCGCCCTGCGCGAGGGGCGCAACCCGTGGCCCGGCATCGTCGGGTTCGACCGCACGGTGCTCCCGCAGCTGGAGCGGGCGCTGCTCGCCGGGCACGACGTCGTCCTGCTCGGCGAGCGCGGCCAGGGCAAGACCCGCCTGCTGCGCACGATCGTGTCGCTGCTGGACGAGTGGACGCCCGTGATCGAGGGCTCCGAGCTGGGCGAGCACCCGCTCGACCCGATCACGCCGGAGTCGCGCCGCCGGGCCGCCGAGCTCGGTGACGACCTGCCGGTGGTGTGGCGGCACCGCGACGAGCGGTACGCGGAGAAGCTCGCCACGCCGGACACCTCGGTCGGCGACCTGGTCGGCGACGTCGACCCGGTGAAGGTGGCCGAGGGCCGGTCGCTCGGCGACCCGGAGACGATCCACTACGGCCTGCTGCCGCGCGCCCACCGCGGCATCATCGCCATCAACGAGCTGCCCGACCTGGCCGAACGCATCCAGGTCGCGCTGCTGAACGTCATGGAGGAGCGCGACATCCAGGTCCGCGGCTACACGCTGCGGCTGCCGCTGGACGTGCTGCTCGTGGCCACCGCGAACCCGGAGGACTACACCAACCGCGGCCGCATCATCACGCCGCTGAAGGACCGCTTCGGCGCCGAGGTGCGCACGCACTACCCGCTGGAGGTCGACGCCGAGGTCGACATGGTCCGCCAGGAGGCCGAGCTGGTCGCCGAGGTGGGAGACCACCTGCTGGAGATCATCGCCCGGTTCGTGCGGCACCTGCGCGAGTCGTCGTCGATCGACCAGCGCTCCGGCGTGTCGGCGCGGTTCGCCATCGCGGCGGCGGAGACCGTCGCGGCCTCCGCGCTGCGCCGGTCCGCGCTGATCGGCGAGACCCCGGCCATCGCCCGGCCGATCGACCTGGAGTCGGTGCCGGACGTGCTGCGCGGCAAGCTGGAGTTCGAGGCGGGGGAGGAGGGCCGGGAGGACGAGGTCCTGGTCCACCTGCTGCGCCGCTCGATCGCCGACACCGCGCGGGCCCGGCTGGCCGGGCTGAACCTGCGGACGCTGGCCGAGGCCGTGTCCGACGGGCACCCGGTGGCCACCGGTGACCGCGTGCACGCCGGCGACCTGCTGGCGGCGCTGCCCGAGCTGCCGGTGCTGCACGAGGTGGCCGCCCGGCTGGGCGCCGGCCCGAAGGACCCGCCCGGCCGCATCGCCTCGGCCGTGGAGCTGGCGCTCGAGTCGCTCTACCTGACGCGGCACCTGTCCAAGGACACGTCCTCCGACGACGACCGTTCGGTGTACGGATGAGGTACCGCTACGGACGCTGGGGCGGCGGCGCGGACCCGCTGGCGCCGCCCGTGGACCTGCGCGCGGCCGTGGACGAGCTCGGCCGCGAGATCATGGAGGGCGCCTCGCCCAACGCCGCCCTGCGCGAGCTGCTGCGGCGCGGCGTCGACGGCACCCGCGGCCTGGACGACATGACGTCGCGGCTGTGGCAGCGGCGGTCGTCGATCCAGCGCCGGCACCGGCTGGACGGCACGCTGCAGGAGGTCCGGCGGCTGCTGGACGAGGCGCTGGAGGCGGAGCGGCGGGCGTTGTTCCCCGACCCGTCCGACGACGCCCGGTTCCGCGAGGCCCAGCTCGACGCGCTGCCGCAGGGCACCGCCGCGGCCGTGCAGGAGCTGTCGAACTACGACTGGCGCTCCCAGGAGGCGCGCGAGGCGTTCGAGCAGATCCGCGACCTGCTCGGCCGCGAGCTGCTGGACCAGCGCTTCCGCGGCATGAAGGAGGCGCTGTCCAACGTCGACTCGGAGGACGTGCGCCGCATCCAGCGCATGTTGCGCGACCTGAACGAGCTGCTGACCGCGCACGCCGCGAGCTCACCGGACACGCCGCGGCTGTTCGACGAGTTCATGCGCAAGCACGGCGACTTCTTCCCGGAGAACCCGCGCACCGTCGACGAGCTGGTCGACGCGCTGGCCGCCCGGTCCGCCGCCGCGCAGCGCATGATGAACTCGATGACCGACGAGCAGCGCGCCGAGCTGTCCGCGTTGTCCCAGCAGGCCTTCGGCGGCATCGGCTCGCAGCTGTCCACCCTGGACTCGCTGCTGCAACGCCTGCGCCCCGGTGAGGACTGGACGTCCTCCGCCCGGTTCCGCGGCCAGGACCCGCTCGGCCTCGGCGAGGGCGCGCAGGCGATGGCGGACCTGGCCGAGCTGGACGCGCTGGCCGAGCAGCTGGCCCAGTCCTACCCCGGTGCCCGCCTGGAGGACATCGACCTGGAGGCGCTGGAACGCCAGCTGGGCCCCGAGGCCTCCGTCGACGCCCGCCGGCTCGCCGAGCTGGAGAAGGCCCTGCGCCAGCAGAACATCCTCGAACGCGCCCCGGACGGCTCCCTGCGGCTCACCCCGAAGGCGCTGCGCCGCCTCGGCGAGACCGCCCTGCGCGGCGTCGTCGACCAGCTGCGCTCCTCCCAGGGCTCCCGCGAGACGGTGTCCGCCGGCGCCGCGGGCGAGCTGATCGGCTCGACCCGCCCGTGGCAGTTCGGCGACACCGAACCGTGGGACGTGCCGCGCACGCTGCGCAACTCCGTGCTGCGCTCCGGCTCCATGAAGCTGGACGTGGTGGACCTGGAGGTCGCCGAGACCGAGCACCGCTCCCGTGCCGCGGTCGCGTTGTGCGTGGACACGTCCTGGTCGATGGTGCAGGACGGCCGCTGGGTGCCGATGAAGCGCACGGCACTGGCCCTGCACCACCTGATCCAGACCCGCTTCCGCACGGACGCCCTGCAACTGGTCACGTTCGGCCGCTACGCGGAGGCCGTCGACATCGGCCAGCTCACGGCGCTGGAAGGCGTGTGGGAACAGGGCACCAACCTGCACCACGCCCTGCTGCTCGCGGGCCGCCACGTCCGCCGCCACCCCGACGCCCAGCCGGTGGTCCTGGTGGTGACCGACGGCGAACCCACCGCCCACCTCGAACCCGAGGGCGACGCGGAGTTCAACTACCCGCCCCTGCCCCGCACCCTCACGAAGACCCTGAACGAGGTCGACTCCCTGGCCCGCCTGGGCGCCACGATCTCGGTCTTCAAACTGGGCGACGACCCCCGCCTGGCCGCCTTCGTGGACATCGTGGCCCGCCGCGGCGGCGGCCGCGTGGTGTCCGCCGACGAGGACGGCCTGGGCGCCGCGGTGGTCAGCGACTACCTGACCTCCCGCCGCCGACGCTGAACGGTCCGCCGTCGAGGCCGCACACGACCGCGTGCGGCATCGACGGCAGGACGCAGTCCACCTGAGCCTCGGCGGCGCTGCTGCGTCCGCCGAGACCGACGGCGCGCGGCACGCTGCGGCGGGCTGCTCGAAGCCGTGGTACGCGGCGGGCCGCTGAGTCGCCGAGCCGCCGAGCCGGGGTGGTGCCGTGGTGGGCCGGGTTGGTGCCGTGGCGGGCCGTCGAAGCCGAACCGGTCGCGCTTCGCGGACTGCCCAGCCGGGGTGCTGAGGCCAGCCGACCGGGTCCGAGTTTGACCGTCCCGGCAAGCCAGCCGCCATGCCCGCGCGGGCCGAGCCCGCGCGCGCCGAGCCCGCGCGCGCCGAGCCTGCGCGCGCCGAGGTCGTGCACCTCGTGGTGTCCGCGTGGGCGCCTGATCGTCGGCGCTGCACCCCGCAGCGAGCTCAGCAGTCGTCAGTAGCCGTAGAGGGCCGTCAGGCGGGGCAGGCGGCGGGCGATCTCGGCCTCGTCGTCGAAGTCGAACGACCAGTCCGGGTCGAGCTCCGGGTAGCGGATCGTGAACGCGTCCTGCGGCAGGCGCATGCCGGTGGCGGTGAGGTGGGCGTCCCAGGCGATGCTCAGGGCGCCCTCGCACTCGAACTCGTCGCCCGACCCGGCGGCCGCGACCACGGTGGGCAGGTCGGCCAGGGTCTCCGGGGAGGTGGCGGCGGCGTGGTAGACGTCCTCGCCCTGGGTGAGCAGCCAGCCGCGGAAGTAGTCGAAGCCGTCGTCGGAACAGCCGCCGTTGATCACGTAGGCCGCGGCCCACAGGGGGTTCCGGTACGACAAGGCCATCACGTCCCACAGCGCCTGCTGCGCCGACACGATCTCGGCGGGCGGGAGTGCGGCCAGGCGCGTCTTGGCGGCGGCGACCACGGCGCAGCAGTCGGACGGGTCGGGCACGTCGGCGCGGGCGTCGGCGATCAGCTGCCAGAAGGTCTTGAGGTCCACGTCGCTGAGCTTGGCAGAGGGGTCTGACAATTTCGGACGGCCGCAGGGCAGCTGCCGGGTTGCCGCTGCGCTGCCGACTGGGCACCGCTAGGCGGCCGCTGGCCAGCCGACCGGCCCAGCCGAGCGGGCCAGCCGAGCGGGCCAGCGGACCGGGCCAGCGGAGCGGCCCCGCCCCGACCGGCCCCGACCGGCCCCGCCCCGACCGGCCCCGCCCCGACCGGCCCCGCCCCGACCGGCCCCGCCCCGACCGGCCCCGCCCCGACCGGGCCAGCCGAGCGGGCCTGCCCCGACCGGCCCAGCCCAGCCCCGACCGGCCCCGCCCCGACCGGCCCAGCCCCCACTGGGCCACGTCCACCCCCGTCCGGTGAGCGCGAACTCACCCGCCGGAATTCCACGTCGTGCGGCTAGGTTGAGAGGATGATCAGGAACCTCTGGCGCTCGCTCGAAGCCGTGCACGCGATGATCTACTTCGCCCCCCAGGCGGCCCGGCGGTACACCGAGGCCGGGCTCGACCGGCCCGGCGGGTACTTCGCGTCGCGGGCCGCGGCGCTCGGGCCCGTGCCGGCCGAGGTCGTGATCGCCACCTTCTACAACTTCAACCCCGAGCTCGTGCGGGCCTGCGTCCCGGCGGTGTGGGAGAAGGTCACGCCGGCGCGGATGATCGAGCTGCGCACGGAGGCCGTGGAGGAGGCGTTGCGGCCGGTGCTGCCGGAGGACCTCACGGAGATCACCGCGCTGGCCCGGCGGGCTGCCGAGCGGTCGGCGGAGATGCCGTTCGGGCGCACGTTGTTCGCGGCGCACGCGAGCCTGCCGTGGCCGGAGGACACGTTGTTGCAGCTGTGGCACGCCCAGACGTTGCTGCGCGAGTTCCGCGGTGACGGGCACCTCGCGGCGCTGCTGCAGGAGGGGCTCACTGGTTTGGAGGCGCTGGTGCTGCACGCGGCGTCGGGGGAGGTGTCGGGGGAGGCGTTGCGCAAGACCCGCGGCTGGTCGCAGGAGCAGTGGGCGCAGACCGCGGAGGTCCTGCGGGAGCGCGGGCTCGTCACGGCCGAGCAGGCGCTCACCGACGCGGGGCGTGAGCTGCGCCAGCGCGTCGAGGACAACACCGACCGCATGAACGCACCCGCCTACGACGTGCTCGGTGACGCGGAACGGCAGCGGTACGTCGAGCTCGGCGCACCGCTGGGCAAGGCCGTCCTGGAGGCCGGTCTGCTGCCCGGCCGGCGCTGATCAGCCGGTCTCGTCCTCGCGGTGGGTGGAGGCGAGCGTCTTCTCGGTCACCTCGTCCTGGCCCACCCGGTGCTTTCCCGGGTGGGTCAGCGAGAAGTGCGCCTCCTCCCGCATCCGCTCGACCATGTGCGGGTAGTGCAGCTCGAACGCGGGCCGCTCCGAACGGATGCGCGGCAGCTCCGTGAAGTTGTGCCGCGGCGGCGGTGAGGTCGTGGCCCACTCCAGCGAGTTGCCGTAGCCCCACGGGTCGTCCTGCGGGGCCGGGTCGCCGTAGCGGTAGGAGCGGAAGACGTTCCACACGAACGGCAGCACGGACGCGCCGAGCACGAACGAGCTGATGGTCGAGAACGTGTTGAGGAACGTGAAGCCGTCGGACGGCAGGTAGTCGGCGTACCGGCGCGGCATGCCCTCGTTGCCCAGCCAGTGCTGCACCAGGAACGTGCCGTGGAAGCCGAGGAACGTCGTCCAGAAGTGCAGCTTGCCCAGCGACTCGTTGAGCATCCGCCCGGTCATCTTCGGGAACCAGAAGTAGATGCCCGCGTAGGTGGCGAACACGATGGTGCCGAACAGCACGTAGTGGAAGTGCGCCACCACGAAGTACGTGTCGGACACGTGGAAGTCGATCGGCGGTGAGGCCAGCAGCACGCCGGTCAGCCCGCCGAACAGGAACGTGATGAGGAACCCGATGCCGAACAGCATCGGCGACTCGAACGTCAGCTGCCCCTTCCACATCGTGCCCGCCCAGTTGAAGAACTTGATGCCGGTCGGCACCGCGATGAGGAACGTCATCAGCGCGAAGAACGGCAGCAGCACCGCACCGGTGGCGTACATGTGGTGCGCCCACACGGCCACGGACAGCATCGCGATGGCCAGCGTCGCGAACACCAGGCCCTTGTAGCCGAACAGCGGTTTGCGGCTGAACACCGGGAAGATCTCGGTCACGATCCCGAAGAACGGCAGCGCGACGATGTAGACCTCGGGGTGGCCGAAGAACCAGAACAGGTGCTGCCACAGGATGACGCCGCCGTTGGCCGGGTCGAACACGTGCGCGCCGAGGTGGCGGTCGGCGGCCAGGCCCATCAGCGCCGCGGTGAGGATCGGGAACGCCAGCAGGATCAGCACGGACGTCACCAGGATGTTCCAGGTGAAGATCGGCATCCGGAACATCGTCATGCCCGGCGCCCGCAGGCACACCACGGTCGTGGTCATGTTGACCGCGCCGAGGATCGTGCCCAGGCCGGACACCGCCAGACCCATGATCCACATGTCAGCGCCGACGCCCGGCGAGTGCACGGCCGAGGACAGCGGCGTGTAGGCGAACCAGCCGAAGTCCGCCGCGCCACCGGGTGTGACGAACCCGAGCACCACGATGATGCCGCCGAACAGGTACAGCCAGTACGAGAAGGCGTTCAGCCGCGGGAACGCGACGTCCGGCGAGCCGATCTGCAGCGGCAGGATGAAGTTCGCGAACCCGAACAGGATCGGCGTCGCGTACAGCAGCAGCATGATCGTGCCGTGCATGGTGAACAGCTGGTTGTACTGCTCGTTCGACAGGAACTGCAGTCCCGGCCGGCCCAGCTCGGCGCGCATCAGCAGCGCCATCAGGCCGCCGATCAGGAAGAACACGAACGACGTGGTCAGGTACATGATCCCGATCTGCTTGGGATCGGTGGTCCGGAAGAGCGACAGGAAGTAGGACCCCTTCGGCCGGGCGCGCGCGGCACCCGGATGGGGCACTACCGGTGTTGGCTTGATCGTGGTCATCGCGCCTCCTCCGTGACCGGACAATCGTCCTCCCGGTCAGACGTCCCGGCAATCCGCGACGAGCACCGCCGAGGTCACCGGCACCACCGGAGCACCCACCGCGGTGCCGCTGACCTGCACGTAGTAGGCGCCGGGGGCCAATTCACCGAATTTCGCGGTCATGGTCTCGGAGATCGCCGGAACGCGTGCTTCGACCTGTTTGCCGTTCTCGTCCAGCAGCGCCACCTTCACCGCCCTGGCCGGCGTGTCGCGCAGCTCGACGGTGACCTCCAGGTCCTCGCCGACCAATGCCAGGTCTGGCACGCTGACCTGCGGTTCGGTGGCCACCACGTTCCTGGGGACGATCGTCTTCGAGGTCAGGAACGACTCCACCATGTCCAGCACGGCCGCGTTGTCCTGCAACGACGTGTGCTGCTCGGTCACCCGGTGCAGCGTGTTCGACGACAACGCCAGCCCCTTGCGCGCGGCCCCGACCATCGGCACGGTCGCGTCGCCGTAGAGCTCCTCGCCCTCATAGGTCCGAAGGCAGGTCACCTTGCCGTCGGCGATCTTCACCGTCGTGGCCGTGGGCTGTTTGCCACCGAGGATCGCGTACGTCTTGTCGGCGAACGAGTCGGTCAACGCGCCGTGGAACGCCATCGCGTCCGCGACCATCTTGGTGTCGACCTCGGGCAACGTCAGCTCAGTGGTCTTGAGCAGGCCGTCCGGCGACTCGATGCACGCGTACTCGGGCAGCAGCTGGTGCAGCGACGGCAACGACCGCGCGAACCCGGTCAGGTCGGCCGCCAGCGGCCCGAGACCCTTGCGCACGCCGTTGACCAGCTGTTCCAGTGCCATCGCCGCGCCGCGGTAGGGCGTGCCGATGGTGATCAGCTTCGCGGTCCGCTCGGCCAGGCCGCACTGCTCGACGCACCACCGCGCGACGAGCCCGCCCATCGAGTGGCACACGAAGGTGACCTTCGCGTCCGGTCCGAGCCGGTCCAGCGCCTCGTCCACGCGCCGGGCGAGCAGCGCGCCGTTGTACCGGTTCGACAGCCGCCAGTCGTAGGCGAAGAGCAGCAGGGTGCCCTTCTCGACCGTGTGACCGAGCGAGCCGAGGCGCCGCGTGAGCCGGTCGTAGCCCTTCAACGGCGTCCAGATGCCGGGGACGACGTGCAGGTCGGCCATCAGCGCGACCGGCTCCACGCCGTCGCCGGGGTGCTCGTCGCCGATCCCCTCCGGCAGCGTCAGCCGCCGCAGGCTGCGGCCGAGCGACAGCACGGCGCGCAACGCGGCCCTGCCGGAGACCTCCCAGACCATGCCGTCCTCGTCCCGCAGGGTGCTGCCGAGGATGCCGGGCAGGACGACGACGAGATCGCTCATGATGACTCCTCGGCGAGCTTGCGGATGAGGGTGAGCAGGGCCGGGTCGGCGGGCACCAGGTAGGTCAGCTCGTGGATCCACGCCAGGCGCCGGTCCGGGGAGGGCAGCGCGAGCCGGTCGTCACCGGCCCTGGCCCGCGCGACCACCCGGTAGAGCGCGGCCAGCGGGTGCGGCCCCAGCGCGACGACGGCCTGGGTGAGCGCCTGCGGGGACGCACTCGCGGCCAGCCCGCGCAGGACCTCCGCCACCCGCGCCGGGTCCTCCAGCGCGGTCAGCACGGGGTCGAGCACCTCGGTGTCCTCACTCGCCAGCAGCAGCAACGCGTGCGCCGGCCGGTTGTCCCGCACGGTGCGCAGGACCTCCTTGTCGAGCAGCTCGTCGCGCCGGGTCGCGAGCAGCTCGCGGCGGCGGGCAGGGCCGGCGTCGGTGAACTCGTCGGCGAGGCTCGCGAGCAGCCACGGCCGGTACGCCGGTGCCACGCCCTGCGCCTGCGCGGTCCTCCGCCGCGACTGGATTACCTGCGCCTCGATCAGGCTGGTGCCGTACAGCGCCTCGGTGACGGCGACGTCCGCGCCGGGCGACAGCAGCTCGGGGTGCGCCTGCAGGACCGCGCGCTCCTCGGCGTACGACCGCGCGAACACCCACCGGCGGGCGGTCGCGAGCAGCTCGCGGTCCACCGTCAGCCAGTCCGGTGCCGTGTCCCACGGCCACGGCTGCCCGCAGGCGCGGGCGGAGTCGTGGTGGCGGCGGGCGATGTCGTGCACGTCGTGCAGCGCCTGCCGGGACTGGCCGACGTGCGTGAGCGCCTGGCACAGCCACGTCGCCGCCGCCGGGTCGCCCGCCGTGGTGGCTGCCGCGCGCAGCATCAGCAACGTCGCCAGGTGCGGTCCGGTGAACCGCGCCACGACCCGTTCCCAGGCCTCCTCGACGATCTCCGGCCGGCCCAGCCGCGCGCAGACCACGTCGAGCGTGAACAGCGCCGCCGCGAGCGTCGACAGCCGGTGCTCGTGCTCGGGCAGCAGGCACACCTCGACCGTCCGCAGCCCGGTCACCAGCGCCTCGCGCGGTTTCTCGGCGTCGCGCTGGCGGCGCATCAGGTTGTGCAGGGCCTGGCCGTGGACGCGCAGCCCGTCGGCGAGGTCGGCGGCCTTGCGGGCCGAGCTCAGCGCCTCCTCGGTGCGGCCGACCATGCTGTAGGCGACGCTCAACGCGAGCGCGGCGTCGGCGAGCTGCGGTTCGAACGCCGCGTGCCGGCCGAGCGTGCCGTTGATGTCCGCCGCCTGCTGGGTGGTGCGGTCGGCGTCGGACAGCCGGCCCAGCGACAGGTAGTCGCGGCTCAGCTCCACCAGCGCGGTCACCAGGTCCGCCAGGTGCAGCGGGTTCGTCTGCGCCAGCGCGCAGTACAGCTCGACGGCCTGCCGGGAGCGCTGCATCGCCTCGTAGCGCCGCCCGGTGTCGCTGCACCGCGCCGCGAGGCACACCATCGCGCGCGCCAGCGGGGCGTCCGCGTCCACCGCCGCCACGGCGTCGCGCGCGGTCGACAGCGCCTCGTGGCGGCGCCCGAGCATCGCGTAGACCTCGCTCAGGTCGACCAGCGCACCGCTGAGGTGCGCCGCGTACGTCTGGTTCTCGCCGGGATGGGGTGTCGTCTTCGCGATGCGCTGCGCGAGGCGTTTGTGCGTCAGGGTCTCCGCGGTGGTCGGGGTCGCCGCGACCAGCTCCCGGTAGCGCACCACGGCCTCCTCGGCGGGCGCCACGGCCTGTTGCAGCCGGCCGGCCTCGCGGAACCGGGTGCCGAGCCGGTTCAGCACGAACGCCAGGTCTGCCAGGTACATCCGCGCCGCCGGCACGAGCGCGCGGAAGTGCGCCGCGGCCTCCTCCAGCGGTTCGACCGCCTCGTCGCCGCGGCCCCAGTGCGCCAGCTCGTTCGCCGCCGCCGTCGCCGCGAGTGCGATGTCCGGCAACAGCATCCGGTTCGCAGTCGCCAGCTCGCGCAGTGCGCTCAACGCCTCGTTGCCGGCGTGCCCGCAGTGCCGCCACGCGTACTTCCACAGGTAGCCGGGCACGTCCGGCGGCACGCCCGCCTCCAGCCGCTGCCGGTACAACCGGATCAGCGCGCACGCCACCTTCTCCGCCCCCGGCGCGAACACCCGGTCGTGGCCGGGGGTGAACTGCGGCCGCAGGTGGTCGGCGAACGTCTGGTGCGTGAGCTTGAAGACGGCCGTACCCTCCTCGCCGTCCTGCACGATGTGGCGGCCCAGCTCGGTGAGCACCGCGGTGATGTCGTCGCGGCCGAACCGCTCGCCCGACAACGCCTCCGCGACCGCGCGCCACTCCTCCTCGGGGAACCCGGCACCGTAGCTCCACGTCAGCGCCGTCAGCAGCGGCCGTGCGGCGGGGACCTTCGCGAGCTCGCGGTCGAACGCGGCGACCAGCGACAGCCTGAGGTCAGCGCCGCCGTCGGACAGCAGCTGGTCGGTGATCATCCACGCGGTCAGGAACGGGAGCCGCGCCAGCTCGTCCACGGTGGACTGCGGAGCGGTGGGACCGAGCCGGGCCAGCACGTACTCGCGGACGTCCGCGGCGCTGCCGGCGTCGTCGAGGTCCAGCACCTCCACCGGTGACAGCTCGGTCAGCAGCGGCGCGCCGCCCACGACCCGGTGCGCCTGCCGCGTCGACACCACCACGACGGCGTGCTGCGCGAGCTTGGTCAGCAGCGACGTGGCGATCGAGAACGACTCGCCGCGCGCCTCGTCCAGGCCGTCGACGACGAGCACCGGCGGCTCCGGGAGCGCGCTGACCACGCCCACCAGCTCGGCGGCACCGCGCCGCGGTCCCTCGGGCGCCGGGACCAGGCCCGCGGCGACCAGTTGGCGGCTGAGCAGGTCGGCGACCCGGTCCGCGTCCATCGCGCGGGCGTGCACGGCGGCGTCGATCGAGTCCTGACCGGGGTCGGCGTGCCGGAACGGCGGCCCGCCGGAGAGCAGCAGGTCGCGTTCGGCGGCGTTGGACAGGCTCACGACCCGGCCCACGACCGCCGACTTGCCGCTGCCGGGCGACCCGGTGACCACCCGCAGCCCCGGCACGCCCGACCGGACCCAGCCGACGACCCGGTCGACCTCGGCGGTGCGGCCGGCGAACCACGACCGGTGGTCGGCCGAGTCACCGCCGCGCGCGGCCAGCAGCAGGTGCTTGACCACGGTGTTCGGCGCGTAGAGGGGGTTGGGGAGCATCGGCTGCGCCGAGCCGTACTGCACGAACCGCGGCCGTTGCACGTCGCTGTCCCACGCGTTCAGCAGCGCCGTGCCCACCGTGCCGCCGTCCACGAGCGACGTGCGGTCGCTCCACCGCCACACGTCGGAGTCCGCGCTCGGGCCCCCGCGCAGCAGCCTGCGCAGCCGGCCGCCGAACAGCCCGTCGCGGGCCGTCTCCACGCCGGAGCACGACACCAGCACGCCCGCCCAGTGCATCTGCCCGGTGAGCAGCTGCTCCTGCATGTCCGCGATCGTGCCGAGCGCCTCGTCCAGCTGGGTGCCCGAGTAGCAGGCGTCGACGACCACCAGCACCTGGTGCGCGCCCGACGCCGCACACCACAGCACGAAGTCCTCGACCGCGATGCCGTCGGCGCCGCCGTCGTTGTCGCGGGCCAGCAGCCTGAGCTTGCCCGCGACCGGCACCGCGTGGCCGCTGAACAACGCCACCAGGGCGCCACCGTCCTGCGGGGTGCGCCGCACCGCCTGCATGTGCGCGCGGACCTCGGCCTCGGTCGGGTCCGCCAGCGGCTCGCCCTCGTAGCCCTTCAGGAGCGCGCGCAGCTCCAGCACGTCGCTCACGGCGTGCTGCAACGGCTGCAACAGCTCGTAGGAGCTGACACCGATGCCGACGAACCTGCCCCTGGCCTTCTCCCGCATGTCGGTCGTACCCCCTGCCCGGACGTCGTTCGCGGGACAGCGGCGTTACGCCGTTAACTCACTCGGGCGAACGGCGGGGGAGCGGTTCGCCGGTGTTCTTCTCCAGGAACCGCAGCAGCTCCACGGGGAACGGCAGCACGAGCGTGGAGTTCTTCTCCGCGGCCACCTCGACGATGGTCTGCAGCAGGCGCAGCTGGAGCGCCGCCGGTGTCTCCTGCATGCGGCCGGCGGCCTCGGACAGCTTCTTCGACGCCTGCAGCTCGCCGTCCGCGGTGATGACGCGGGCCCGCCGTTCGCGTTCGGCCTCCGCCTGCCGCGACATCGAGCGCTTCATGCTCTCCGGCAGCGCCACGTCCTTGATCTCGACCCGGTCGATGTCGATGCCCCACGACAGCGCGGGCGTGTCGATCATCAGCTCCAGGCCCTGGTTGAGGTTCTCCCGGTTGGACAGCAGGTCGTCGAGCTCGCTCTTGCCGATGATCGACCGCAGCGACGTCTGCGCGACCTGCAGCATCGCGAACCGGTAGTCCTCGACGTTGATGACGGCCTTGGCCGGGTCCTGCACCTTGAAGTAGACGACGGCGTCCACGCGCACGGTCACGTTGTCGCGGGTGATGCCGTCCTGAGCGGGCACGGGCAGCGTGACGATCTGCATGTTGACCTTGCGCAGCTGGTCCACGCCCGGCACCAGCATCGTCAGCCCCGGCCCGCGCACGCCCTCCCGGAGCCGGCCGAACCGGAACACGAGCCCCTGCTCGAACTGCTTGATCACGCGCGCGCTCATGGCGAGGCCGATGGCGCCGAGCGTGACGAGTCCGCCGAGGACTTCGAAGATGACCATGAGACCCCGCCTCCACTCATCGGCGAATTCCCCGATCTCCCACGGTACGCCCCTAGGCGCAGGTCACGGTCGCGGCGGACCGGCCGTGCTGGTCCGTTCGGGGTGCTCGTCCCAACACCCGGAAAGTGCACTCCACCCGTCGGCACGCGTTAGTGTCGGAAGCATGCAAACCTGGTCATCCATTCCTGTGCCGCGGGTTCCGGGGGACCCCCGCCCGCTGCGGCTGTACGACACGGCTACGGGCGAAGTGCGCCCGACGGCGCCAGGAGACACCGCCAGGTTGTACGTCTGCGGCATCACGCCGTACGACGCGACGCACCTCGGCCACGCCGCCACCTACCTGGCGTTCGACCTCGTGCACCGGATCTGGCTCGACAACGGCCACAACGTGCACTACGTCCAGAACGTCACCGACGTCGACGACCCGTTGCTGGAGCGCGCGCTGCGCGACAAGGACGACTGGGTCGTCCTTGCCATGCGCGAGACGGCCCTGTTCCGCGAGGACATGGAGGCCCTGCGCGTCCTGCCGCCGCAGGACTACGTCGGCATCGTCGAAGCCATCCCGGAGATCGTCGAGGTCGTCGCGAAGCTGGTGGCCGACGGCCACGCCTACCGCGTGGACGACGACGAGTACCCGGACATCTACTTCGAGCACAACGCCACCGGCCGGTTCGGCTACGAGTCGAACTACTCCGAGGACACGATGCGGGCGCTGTTCGCCGAACGCGGCGGCGACCCGGACCGCCCCGGCAAGAAGCACCCCCTCGACGCCCTGCTGTGGCGGATGAAGCGCGAGGGCGAGCCCTCTTGGCCGTCCGAGCTGGGCGAGGGCCGCCCCGGCTGGCACATCGAGTGCAGCGCCATCGCCCACAACCGCCTCGGCATGGGCATCGACGTGCAGGGCGGCGGTTCCGACCTGATCTACCCGCACCACGAGTACTCGGCCGCGCACGCGGAGGCCCAGACCGGCGAGCACCCGTTCGCCCGCCACTACGTGCACGCGGGCATGATCGGCCTCGACGGCGAGAAGATGTCGAAGTCCCGCGGCAACCTGGTCTTCGTCTCCAAGCTGCGCGCGGAGAAGGTCGACCCGAACGCGATCCGGCTGGCCCTGCTCGCCGGCCACTACCGCGCCGACCGCCCGTGGACCTCCGCACTGCTCGACGAGGCCCTGGCCCGTGTCGACAAGTGGCGCAGCGCGGTGTCGCTGTCCTCCGGTCCGTCCGCTGTGGACACCGTGACCCGGTTGCGCGACCACCTGGGCAACGACCTCGACACCCCGCGCGCGTTGGCCGCCATCGACGCGTGGGCCGACGAGGCGCTGTCCGTTGGCGGGTCGGACTCACACGGACCGTCGCAGATCCGCACCGCCGTGGATGCGTTGCTGGGCGTGGAGCTCTAGCCGGACGAGCCGGTCATCGGCCCTGGGCTCCAGGGTCGATGACCGGCTCGTTCCGCACGGCCGTGGTCCGGTGCGGTCTTCCCTCACCTCACCAGGCCCACCTGATGCCGTAACCGTGGCCCGCCTGCAGCTCGGCGAAAGCGGCCCGCACCTCGCCGCCGTCGTCCACGGAGACGTAGTCCCGCCCGGTCTCGATCTCGTCGGCGTCCCGGTGGAACACGTGGTCGACCCGCCACACGGCCGCGGGCTTCCGGCTGCCGAACCGCGATACGAGCCGGAAGCGCTCGCACCTCCGCTCCGGCCAGAACACGTACCTGGGGCTCAGCCGGCCGTTCGGCACGCTGACCTGCAACACGAAGTCGTGCACCTCGCCGGACCGCAGCCGGCGGGGCAGACCGAGCCCCAGCACGAACCGCCGCGGCGACGGCCGCTCCTTCGACAACAGCTGTGCCCCGTGCAGCACCGTCACGTCCAGCTCCCCGGGGCTGTCGTCACCGTTGCGCGGCAGCGTGAGCGACCAGGTGATCCGGTCCAGCCCGTCGCGGTCGGCCACGATCGTCCTGCTCTCGGTGCAGCGCGGAGTGGTGCCGTCCAGGCTGAGCACGGCCTCGAACGCGCGCACGTGCCAGGCGTGCTCGCGGGAGGTCATCAGCGCCGGCCGGGGCGCCGCGACCGCGGCCTCGGCCATCCGGGTCAGCGCCTCGTCGATCCTGCGCCGGGACGTCCCGGGGCTGCGGTCCTGCTGCGCCGCGAGCCACTCGACCCGTTCCCGGAACACCCGGTGCGGGGCGTCCGGGTTGAGACCGAGGGCGGTGAGGACGGTGACGCGGACGTCGGCCGGTAGCCCACCCGCCACTGAGTGGACCCACTCGCCGACCTTGCGGCGCACCACTTCCGCACCGTCGAAGTCGGTGAGGTCGCAGAGCTCGCGCAGCACCGGGCCGACCGCGTCCTTCAAGTCGGGTGCGTGCACACCGGCCCCGCGCCGCATCCTCCGCAACTCCTCGGCCAGCGCCTCGTGGCTGAGCGAGCCGGCCGGAAGACAGGCCGTCCCCTGGAAGGACGCCCGGACCGCACCCGCGTTGTCCGCGGCACGGTCGTGCGCACGCACCCACGGTTCCCGCTGCCGCATCGGCACCTTGCAGGCGTTGAGGATCGTGTCCAGGCTGTCCAGCCTGAGTGGACGTGCCGTCGTCAGCCAGCGATGAGCGGACGTGTGCGTCATCGGGTGCCCGGCCGCCGCTGCCGCGTCGCACAGCGCCTTGGCCCTGAACACGCCGGACTCGTGCGCCAGCAGCACCACCTCGTCGTGCAGGCTCTCCCACGAGTCGGCGCGTTCCGGGCGCGGCGGCCGGGTCGATCCCTGGCTGCGCGCCTTCTCCCGGCGCCACACGTGCCCCGCCTCGACCACGGCGTCGTCCCGCCCGCACCCCTCGACGAAGGCGATGACCAGATCGAGCGAGGGCATGACCTTCCCGCTGAGGGCTTCGGACAACGACGCCTGCGAATAGCCGGTGTCCGCCGCGAGCCGGGTCAGCGTCAGGTCGGCGTTGCCGGTGTAGAGGCCGCGCAGGAACCCGGCCACCACGCCGGCCGGGCTGTGCTCGTCGCGGATCGGCTTCAGCCGCTTCTGGCCCACTCACCTCACCCGGCCCTTCGACGACCTCTCGATGAAGATCGCGGTCGTGGCCGTGATGGCGACGAGGAGGGCCAGGGAGAGCACGAGGCGCGTTTCCGCCTCGGCGTCCCGCACCTCCGGGGGACGGACGCGGAGCAGCACTGACTGCAATGGCGGGGGTACCGCGCAGATGATGGGAATCACCGAATCAACTCTCTCGGGTTGCGGTCCGGACGAATCGGCGTAACTGGCGTCCGGGAGCTGCCGTCTCCCGGATGCCGCTCGATTGGTACCGCTGGCCCGAAGCGCGCGGCAAGGCATTCGGGCTGTTCACCGAAGATGCGCGGCGATGTTCGGTGCGGAGCCCACGGGGACCCGGTGTTCTTCGGCTCTGGACCCACCGGCCGGGCCCACCGCTCAGATCGTCGCCATGTGCACTGATCAGCCCGCTGGTCGAGCTGTGGGCGGACTGACCAGGATTTGACGCGGATTTGGCCACGATCTCGACTGCGCTTCGCGCGTCGCGCGGTGTCAAGATGGGGTCACCTTCGCGGGCGAAGGCACCGAGTCTCGCTGCGGTCCAGACGAGTTCGGTCGACAGCCCCCTTGCTGCCGCTTGTGGGAGCCGTCAACGCGATGTGGGGTGCCCGGAGAACGGGCACCCCACATCTTTCACGGAAGCGTCCGACTTCGCGCAAGGCACAGCAACGAGGAACCGCCCCCGGCACGGATGCCGGAGGCGGTCCTCAACGCACAGCCGAGGCTCAGACGTCGAGCGTCCAGCTGGTCAACGTGCCCGTGTCCAGGAACGCCGCGTCACGCACGCGCAGCGTCCAGGTGCCGTTGGCGGCCTCACCGGACAGGTCCTTGGTGTAGGTCTCGTTGATGTTGTCGGCCGAGCCGCCGCTGCGGTTGTGCAGGTTCACGACGGTGCCGTCCGGCGCCACCAGGTCGACGACCAGGTCGCCCTTGTAGGTGTGGGTGATGGCGACCTTGACGGTCGAGCCGGCCGAGGCGTTGCCCGCGCAGCCGGAGACCACGATGGTGCTGGTCACCGTGCCGAGGTCCGGGATCGCGGCCGGGGTGGAGTTGGTGCGGGCGTCACAGCTGCCGCCCACGGCGTTGACGGTCCAGGAGAAGGTGGCCGAGCCGGTCTTGCCGGTCGAGTCGGTCACGGTCGCGGTGACCGAGGAGGTGCCCGCGGTGGTCGGCGTGCCGGAGATGGCGCCGGAGGAGGACGCCGACAGGCCGGCCGGGAGACCGGTCACGGACCAGGTGTACGGCGGGGTGCCGCCGGAGGCCGAGAGCTGCAGCGACACCGGGGTGCCGACCGTGGAGGTCTGCGCACCGGGGTTGGTCACCGCCGGGTTGCCGGGCTGGCCGCCGCCCCACAGCGTGTAGAGCAGCTTGTTCGGGGTGTTGGCGCCGACGTTGGTGATCTTGTTGGGGGTCGAGGCCGCGTCCAGGCCCGCCCAGACGGCGGCGGGGGAGTCGGTCGGGTGCGTGGCGAGCCACAGGGCCACCGCGCCCGCGACGTGCGGGGTGGCCATCGAGGTGCCGGAGATGTTGTTCGTGGCGGTGTCGTTGGTGTTCCACGACGACACGATGTTCTGGCCCGGCGCGTAGATGTCCGTGCAGGAGCCGTAGTTCGAGAACGAGGCGCGCGCGTCGGTGTTGGTCGACGCGTTGACCGTGATCGCCTCGGTGACGCGGGCGGGCGAGGTGCTGCAGGCGTCGGTGTTCGAGTTGCCGGACGCGATCGCGTAGGTCACGCCGGAAGCGATGGAACGGCGCACGGCCGCGTCCAGGGTGGAGTCGGCGCCGCCGCCGAGCGACATGTTCGCGACCGCGGGCTTCACCGCGTTCGCCGTCACCCAGTCGATGCCGCTGACGACACCGGCGGTGGTGCCGGAGCCCTGGCAGTTGAGCACCTTCACGGCGACGACCTTGGCGGCCTTCGCGAGGCCGTACTGCGAGCCCGCGATGGTGCCGGCGACGTGCGTGCCGTGGCCGTTGCAGTCGCTGTTGTTGCCGTCACCGGAGGTGTTGGTGCCCCAGGTGGCACGGCCGCCGAACGTGGCGTGGGTGGTGCGGACACCGGTGTCGATGACGTACGCCGTCACGTTCGACGCGGTGGTGTCGTACTGGTAGCTGTTGCTCAGCGGCAGGTCGCGCTGGTCGACGCGGTCCAGACCCCATGACGGCGGGTTCTGCTGGACGTCGAGCATGTGCACCTGGGCGTCCTGCTGGACGTAGGCGACGCGCGGGTCGGCTGCCAGGCGTGCCGCCTGCTTCGCGGTCATGTTCACCGAGAAGCCGTTGAGCGCGTGCTGCCAGACGTCGCGCACCTTGCCGCCGTAGCGACCGGCCAGGTCCGGAGCGGCGGCCCTCGACGCCGTGCCGGCCTTCAGCGAGACGATGTAGCTGTCCTGGACGACGTCGGCGCGGTCGGCGCCGAGAATCGTGCCGGTGATTTCCTGAGCTGAAGCGGTGGGAACCACGGCGGCGGCCAGACATGCGGCAGCGGCGGCGGCGAGTCCCGCACCCAAGACTCTTCGCATTGCAGGGTTCTCCCTCGTGCAGGGAACAGGGTGTCCTGCACGCTAGACCAAACCCGCAGGTCAGAGGGATAGACCGGTACGACGCAACTGTTGACGTTTTTGCGTGTGCATGTCAACGGACGAATCGCTCACCCGCAGTCACGGAAATAGACCGAGAGAGCGCATTTGAATTCCCTATACCAACTCGACCGCCGAAGTCCAACCCGTCGATCGGCCCTACCGGCCGGTAGGCAGCACGACATAGCGTCACCCGGACGGAGGAACGAACTGATCGGGCAGTTCGCCGCCTGGGGACGCCATGCATCCGGTGTCGTGCGAGCTGTGTTGCAGCACAGCCATCCCCCTCATCGCCGCTGCCCGGTCCGGTGTTACTCCCGGCCCTGCACGAGATCGAAAGATGAGGAGAAGTGCCTATGAAGCGCATTGCCTTCGCGGCGGTCGCCGTCCTGGCGGGTGCCTTCGCGGCGACGGCATCCCCTGCCGCTGTTGCCGCGCCGGAACCGTCGGCGGACCTCTTGGCCGCGATGCAGCGCGACCTCGGCCTCACCGCTGGGCAGGCGGCGGATCGGCTGCGCCAGGAGAGCGCGGCCGCGGTCCTGCAGCACGTCGCACGGGGTCTCGCCGGTGACGACTTCGGTGGCGCGTGGTTCGACGCGGCCACCGGCAAGCTCGTCGTGGGCGTGACCGACGAGGTCAAGTCGCAGCGGCTGCGCCGGCTCGGTGCCGAACCGAGGACGGTGGCCAACTCGGCCGGCGACCTCGACTCGGCCAAGGCGAAGCTGGACGCGGAGAAGGCCCCGGCCGAGGTCACCGGCTGGTTCGTCGACACGAGGGCCAACGTCGTCACGGTCACCGCGAAGCGCGGCCAGGCGCAGGCCGCACAGGCGTTCGCGGCCAAGGCGGGCGCGCTCGCGAAGGTCGTCGAGACCGACGAGGCACCGCGGTTGCTCAAGGACATCCGCGGCGGTGACGCGTACTACATCAACAACGCCGGTCGCTGCTCGGTGGGCTTCGCGGTGCAGGGCGGGTTCGTCACCGCCGGTCACTGCGGCTCGTCCGGTGACTCCGTGGCCGGTGCCGACCGCACCGCGCTCGGCGCGTTCGAAGGCTCGTCCTTCCCGGGCAACGACTACGGGTGGGTCAAGGCCAACTCGTCCTGGACGCCCACGGCCAAGGTGAACCACTACGGCGGCGCCGACGTCGTCGTCTCCGGCAGCACCGAGGCCGCGGTCGGCGCGTCGATCTGCCGTTCCGGCTCCACCACGGGCTGGCACTGCGGCACGGTCTCGGCCAAGAACCAGACGGTGAACTACCAGGAGGGCTCGGTCAGCGGCCTCACGCGCACCGACGTGTGCGCGGAGCCCGGTGACTCGGGTGGCTCGTGGGTCAGCGGCACGCAGGCGCAGGGCGTCACCTCGGGTGGCTCCGGCAACTGCACCAGTGGCGGCACGACCTACTTCCAGCCGGTCAACGAGATCCTCTCGGCGTACAACCTGACGCTGGTCACGGGCTGACGTCCGGCACACGGCTGAGAACGCCCGCGGGTCCCTGTCCCCGCGGGCGTTCCGCGTTCACGACTCGCGGTCGGCGATCCACTTCTCGCGGTGCGCCTTCCAGCGCTCGATCATCGACCCGAGCTCGCCGTGGCAGAACCGGAAGAACTCGCGGGTCTCGTCCAGCCGCGCCCCGGCGTCGGTGTGCGTGCCCAGCGCCGTGACGCCCTCCGACAGCACCTCGTCGATCATCCCGAGCATCTGGTCCTTGCGGAACGTCGCCTCGTACCAGACGTCGTCGCGCATCCGGTACACGTCCCGGCGCGAGCCGGGCTCCCGTTCGCGGCTCACGATCCGGACCTGGGTCAGGTAGCGCACCGCGCCCGACACCGCCGCCGGGCTGATCTGCAGCAGGTCGGCGATCTCGGCCGAGGTGAGCTTGCCGGAGTCGGTCGTGAGCAACGCCGCGAGTATCCGTGCGGGCATGCGGGCCATGCCCGTGTCCGACAGGATCGCGCCGAACCGTTCGACGAACTGGCTCACCGCCTGCTGGTCACGCTGGGTCACCCTGGTCACCGCGGCATCATCCCCTTCCGTCAGCCGATCGGGCAAAATTTACGGACTTCACGAAGTTGTGAAACAAGCGTAGCTTACCGGCCATGACATCTGCGATATCCGTGTCGGGCCTGGTGAAGACCTTCGGCCCGACGCGTGCACTGGACGATCTGAACCTGGACGTCCGGACCGGTGAGGTGCACGGCTTCCTGGGACCCAACGGTTCCGGCAAGTCGACGACGATCCGGATCCTCCTCGGCCTGCTGCGGGCCGATTCCGGCACCGCGCGGCTGCTCGGCGGCGACCCGTGGAAGGACACCGCGTCCCTGCACCGCCGCCTCGCCTACGTCCCCGGCGACGTGAACCTCTGGCCCAACCTGACCGGCGGCGAGGTCATCGACCTGCTCGGACGCCTGCGCGGCGGGCTGAACCCCGCCCGCCGCGCCGAGCTGCTGGAGCGCTTCGAGCTGGACCCGCGCAAGAAGGGCCGCACCTATTCCAAGGGCAACCGGCAGAAGGTCGCGCTGGTCGCCGCGCTGTCGAGCGACGTGGAGCTGCTGATCCTGGACGAGCCGACCTCGGGCCTCGACCCGCTGATGGAGGCCGTCTTCCAGGACTGCATCAACGACGAACGCGCGCGCGGCCGCACCGTGCTGCTGTCGAGCCACATCCTCGCCGAGGTCGAGGCGCTGTGCGACCGGGTGAGCATCATCCGCAACGGGCACGTCGTCGAGACCGGCACGCTCGCCGACCTGCGGCACCTGACCCGCACCTCGATCTCCGCGGAGCTCGCCGGCCCGCCCGACGGCCTGGCGCACCTCGACGGCGTGCACGACCTGGTCGCCGAGGGCAACCGGGTGAGGTTCGAGGTCGACTCGGACAAGCTCGACCTCGCCCTCAAGCAGCTGGTGTCCACCGGCGTGCGCACCCTGACCTCGCAGCCGCCCACGCTGGAGGAGCTGTTCCTGCGCCACTACGAGGACGCCAAATGATCGGCACCTGGCAGCTCGTGCGGCTGGCGTTGCGCCGCGACCGGGTGCTGCTGCCGGTCTGGGTGCTGTTCCTGGTCGGCGTCACCTACTCGACGACCACCGCGCTGGAGGAGCTGTACTCCTCGCAGGAGTCGCGGGCGCTGCTCGGCGCCACCGCGAACGCCAACTCCGCGTTCCTCGCGATGCTCGGCCCGTTGCACGACTGGTCGTCGCTGGGCGGCCTGGTGGTGTGGCGCTGGGGCGTGTTCTCCGGCCTGTTCGTCGCGATCATGGCCATGCTGGTCGTCACCCGCCACACGCGCGCAGAAGAAGAGGCAGGCCGCACGGAGCTCATCGCCGCCACGGTCGTCGGCCGGCACGCGCCCCTGGCCGCCGCGGTGGTCGTCGCGGGCGGCACGAGCCTGCTGATCGGGCTCCTGCAAGCGCTCGCGCTGATCGGCAAGGACCTCGACGCGGCCGGCTCGTTCGCGTTCGGCCTGTCGACGGCTTCGGTGGGCCTCGTGTTCACCGGCGTCAGCGCCCTGACCGCCCAGCTGTCGGAGAACTCGCGCGTGTCGAACGCGGTCGCGGGCGGCTTCCTCGGCGTCACCTACCTGTTCCGCGCGGCCGGCGACGCCGCGGGGGAGTCGGGCCCGCAGTGGCTGACCTGGCTCTCGCCGATCGGCTGGACCGAGCACGTGCGGTCGTTCGGCGACGACCGGTTCTGGGTGCTGCTGCTCCCGCTGGCGGCGTTCGTCCTGCTCGTGGGCCTGTCGAGCTACGTCGTGACCCGCCGCGACGTCGGGCTCGGCCTGCTGGCCGCGCGGCCCGGCCCGGCGCACGGCACGATCGGCAGCCCGTTCGGCCTGGCCTGGCGGCTGCAGAGGGGCTCGCTGATCGGCTGGTCGATCGCGTTGTCCGGCGTGGGCGTGATCTACGGCAGCGTCGCGCAGGCGGTCGGGCAGATGGTGCAGGACAACCCCGCGCTCGGGCAGGTCGTGCAGCAGATCGGCGGTGCCGACGCGATGGTGGACGCGTTCTTCGCGACCGTCACGCAGCTGCTGGGCCTGATCACGTCGATCTACCTGGTCCAGGCGGTGCTGCGGCTGCGGTCGGAGGAGACCTCGCTCCGGGCGGAGCCACTGCTCGCCACCCCGGTGTCGCGCTCGGGCTGGGTCGCCTCGCACGCGGTGTTCGCCCTGGTGGGCGGCGCGGTCGTGCTGGTGGCGGCGGGCCTGGGGCTTGGCCTGGTCTACGGAGTGCAGACCGACGACCTGGGCGGTGTGCTGCCGCGCATGGTCGGCACCGCGCTGGTCCAGCTCCCGGCGGCCTGGGTGGTCGCGGGCGTGGCGCTGGCGCTGTTCGGGGTGTTCCCGCAGCTCACCGGCGTGAGCTGGGCGGTGGTGTCGGTGTCGCTGGTGCTCACGCTGCTCGGCCCGGCCCTGCGGCTCGACCAGTGGGTGATCGACCTCGCGCCGTTCACCCACGTCCCGAAGTACCCGGACATCACCTTCGAGCCGCTCGGGTGGCTCACCGCGGTCGCGGTGGTGCTCCTGGCCGCGGGCTTCGCCGGCTTCCGGCGCCGCGACCTGACCACGTGACGACCGCGGGCACGACGACCAGCAGCGCGGCGGGCACGAGGAAGCCCGCGAGCGGGTGGGCCTGGTAGAGCGGGACGAACGCCAGCGGGGCCGCGGCGGCACCCATGAAGCGCAGCGACTGCACGACGCTGACGCTGCCGCCCCTGTTGGCGTTGTCGCTCTGCAGCACCAGCGCGTTGATGCTGACCAGCACGCCCTGCGCCGCCGCACCGGTCAGCGCCCACGCGACCACCACGAGCGCCGCCAGCGGGGCCGTGCCGACCGCGGCGACGAGACCACCGCCGAGCGTCGCGCCGACGACGACGGTGGTGGTCGCGCCGAACCGGTCGATCGCCCTGCCGATGTGCCGGGCGGTCAGGAACCCGACGACGCCGAACCCGGTGAGCAACAACCCGCGTTCACCGGCGCCGAGCCCGAACACGTCGTCCAGCCGGAACGCCACGAGGAACGACAGCCCGCCCAGACAACCCCAGCCGATGAACGCGATCAGCGCCGGCCGCAGCGTGCTCGGCACGAACGCGCTGCGCAGGCTCGCGTCCCGCTCCGGTTCGGCGTCGGTCTGCGGCACTCCCAGCACGGCGAGCCCGGCCGCCACGACCGCGATCACCACGAACGCCAGCCGCCAGTCGACCTCCGCGCTGAGCCCGCCCACCAGCGGCGCCGACGTCTGCCCGGCCGCCTGCATCGACCCGAACAGGCCGAGCGCGCGCCCGAGCTTCTCCTTGGGGGTCGAGGCGGCGATCACGGCCAGCAGCACCGGCGTGGTGAACGAGTTCGCCGCACCCTGCAACGCCCGCGAGGCCAGCAGCACCTCGAACGTCCACGCGCTCGCGGCCAGCAGGGACGTGACGGCGTAGGCGACGTACGCGATCCGGACCGTGCGCTGCGGTCCCCAGCGCTGCGCGAGCGTGCCGGACACCAGCATCAGCACCGCGAACGGCACGAGGTAGTAGGTGAGCGTCGAGGCCGCCGCACCCGGCGAGCGGCCGAAGCTGCCGCCGATCTCGGGCAGGACCGACGTGGTGACGGCGCCGCCGAACGGCCCGATCAGTGCGCCCGCGTACAACCCGGCGCGTGCCAACCGTCCCACGGACACCTCCGCCGTTCACCCTAATCGGGCCGGCGGCACAGATGCTTGCCGGGTGCTAACTTTCCCCGCCGTCCCGGCTGAGGGCATCTGCAAGTACCACCAACCACCCTGCTGGTGGTACTTGCAGACGCCCGGAAGGTCAGCGTGGACCGGTCGACGGCCAGCCGGGGCCGCGGCCACGACGGCGCAGGTAGCGCTCGAACTCGGCCGCGATGTCGTCACCGGAGGCCTCGGTGATCTGCATGGCCGCGTCGCCGCGCTCCTCCAGCGCACGCACGTAGTTGCGCACGTCCTCGTCCTCGTCGGCCATCTCGGAGACGGTCCGCTCCCACTCCTCCGCCTGTTCGGGCAGCGCGCCGAGCGGGACCTCGATGTCGAGGACCTCCTCCACCCGGTGCAGCAGCGCGAGCGTGGCCTTGGGGGAGGGCGGCTGCGACACGTAGTGCGGCACGGCGGCCCAGAACGAGATGGCCGGGATGCCGGCCCGCACGCACGCGTCCTGGAACACGCCGACGATGCCGGTCGGGCCCTCGTACTTCGAGTGCTCCAGGCCGAACTTCTCGGCGGCGTCCGCGTCGTAGGCGGTTCCGGTGACCGGGACGGGGCGGGTGTGCGGCGTGTCCATGAGCAGGGCGCCGAGCGTCACCACGGTCGTCACCCCGAGCACCTCGATGTGGCCGAGGAGCTCGTCCGCGAACTTGCGCCACCTCATGTTCGGCTCGATGCCGTGCACGAGGACCACGTCGACGGAAGAACCGGGCGGCCGGCACACCGAGAGCCGCGTCGTCGGCCAGTCGACCCTTCGGGTGACACCGTCCACCATGCGGACCGTGGGCCGCGTCACCTGGAAGTCGTAGTAGTCGTCCGGGTCGATCTCGGCGAGCGGGGTGGCGTCCCAGGTGAGTTGCAGGTGCTCGACGGCGGTGCTCGCGGCATCGCCGGCGTCGTTCCACCCCTCGAAAGCGCAGACCATGATCGGGCTCGTGAGCGGTTCGCGCGGGTTCGCGGGGGTCGGGGAGTCCTGGGACGGATCGTTCACGGCGCCAGACTACGGCCTCCCCCAGCCAAGTCATCGTAGGCTTGGCCCATGCCTGATCGTGGATCCTCGCCGTTCCTCGAAGCGCTGGTGAACCGGGTTGTGGTCGCCGACGGCGCCATGGGCACGATGCTCCAGGCCGCCGACCTCTCGCTCGACGACTTCTCCGGTCTCGAGGGCTGCAACGAGATCTTGAACGTCACCCGGCCGGACGTCGTGAAGGCCGTCCACCGCGGTTATCTCGAGGTCGGCGTGGACGCCGTCGAGACCAACACGTTCGGGGCGAACCTCGCGAACCTGGCCGAGTACGACATCGCCGATCAGATCCACCACCTGTCCGAACGCGGCGCGGCACTGGCCCGCGAGGTGGCCGACGAGTTCAGCACCCCCGACCGGCCGCGGTTCGTGCTCGGCTCGGTCGGCCCCGGCACCAAGCTGCCGACGCTGGGCCACGCCCCGTACGCCACGCTGCGCGACGCCTACGTGGAGCAGTGCCGCGGCCTGCTCGCCGGCGGCGTGGACGCGATCATCGTCGAGACCTCGCAGGACCTGCTGCAGACGAAGGCGTCGGTCGTCGGCGCCAAGCGCGCGATGACCGCGGAGGGCCGCACGGTCCCGATCATCGCCCAGGTCACCGTCGAGACGACCGGCACGATGCTGCTGGGCTCGGAGATCGGTGCCGCGCTGACCGCGCTGGAACCGCTCGGCATCGACCTGATCGGCCTCAACTGCGCGACCGGCCCCGCCGAGATGAGCGAGCACCTGCGCACGCTGGCCAAGCACGCCCGCATCCCGCTGTCGGTGATGCCGAACGCCGGCCTGCCCGAGCTCGGCCCGAACGGCGCCGTCTACCCGCTCTCCCCGGAGGAGCTGGCCCGTGCGCTGGCCGGGTTCGTCACCGAGTTCGGCACCCGGCTCGTGGGCGGCTGCTGCGGCACGACCGCGGAGCACCTGCGCCAGGTCGCCGCCGCCGTGCGCGACCTCGGCCCGCCCGCGCGCCGGCCGCGTCCCGAGCCCGGGGTGTCCTCCCTGTACCAGTCCGTCCCGTTCAAGCAGGACGCCTCGGTGCTGATGATCGGCGAGCGCACGAACGCCAACGGCTCCAAGGCGTTCCGGGAGGCGATGCTCGCCCAGAAGTGGGACGACTGCATCGAGATCGCGCGAGACCAGACCCGCGAGGGCGCGCACCTCATCGACCTGTGCGTCGACTACGTCGGCCGCGACGGCGAGGCGGACATGCGGGCGCTCGCGTCCCGCCTGGCCACCGCGTCGACGTTGCCGGTCGTGCTCGACTCCACCGAGCCGGACGTGCTGCGAGCGGGCCTGGAGTGCCTGGGCGGCCGGTGCGCGGTGAACTCGGTGAACTACGAGGACGGCGACGGGCCCGACTCGCGGTTCCAGAAGATCATGCGGCTGGTGTCCGAGCACGGTGCCGCGGTCGTGGCGCTGTGCATCGACGAGGAGGGCCAGGCGCGCACCAGGGACTGGAAGGTCCGCGTCGCCACCCGGTTGATCGAGGACCTGACGACGAACTGGGGCCTGCGCCGCTCCGACATCATCGTCGACTGCCTGACGTTCCCGATCTCCACCGGCCAGGAGGAGGTCCGCCGCGACGCGGTCGAGACGATCGAGGCGATCCGCGAGCTCAAGCGCCGCTACCCGGACGTGCAGACGACGCTGGGCCTGTCGAACGTCTCCTTCGGACTCAACCCGGCCGCGCGCCAGGTGCTGAACTCGGTGTTCCTGCACGAGTGCGTGCAGGCGGGCCTCGACACGGCGATCGTGCACGCGTCGAAGATCGTGCCGATGGCGCGCATCCCCGACGAGCAGCGCGCGGTGGCGCTGGACCTGGTCCACGACCGCCGCCGCGAGGGCTACGACCCGCTGCAGAAGCTGATGGAGCTGTTCGAGGGCGTCACCACCAAGTCGAACTCCGCGTCGCGCGCCGAGGAGCTGGCCGCGCTGCCGTTGTTCGAACGGCTGGAGCGCCGGATCGTCGACGGCGAGCGCAACGGCCTGGAAGCGGACCTGGACCTCGCACTGGACGAACGCCCGGCGTTGCAGATCATCAACGACACGCTGCTGGCGGGCATGAAAACCGTCGGCGAGCTGTTCGGCTCCGGCCAGATGCAGCTGCCGTTCGTGCTGCAGTCCGCCGAGGTCATGAAGACCGCCGTCGCGCACCTCGAACCGCACATGGAACGGTCCGACGACGGCGGCAAGGGCCGCATCGTGCTCGCCACGGTCAAGGGCGACGTGCACGACATCGGCAAGAACCTCGTCGACATCATCCTGTCCAACAACGGCTACGAGGTCGTGAACATCGGCATCAAGCAGCCGATCAACGCCATCCTGGAGGCCGCGCAGCAGCACCGCGCGGACGCGATCGGCATGTCCGGCCTGCTGGTCAAGTCGACCGTGGTCATGAAGGAGAACCTGGAGGAGATGAACTCCAGGGGCGTCGCGGCCCGCTGGCCGGTGCTGCTCGGCGGCGCCGCGCTGACCCGCGCCTACGTCGAGAACGACCTGACCGAGATGTACCTGGGCGACGTCCGCTACGCCCGCGACGCGTTCGAGGGCCTGCGCCTGATGGACGCGATCATGGCGGCGAAACGCGGAGAGACCCCTCTGGTCGACCCGGAGGCCCAGGCGAAGGCCGCCGAGCGCAAGGCCCGCCGCGAACGTGCGCTGCGCATCGCCGCGGCCCGCAAAGCCGCGCCAGGAGAGGAAGAAGCGGGAACCGGTCGTTCCGACGTGGCCACCGACAACCCGGTGCCGGTGCCGCCGTTCTGGGGCAGCCGCGTGGTGAAGGGCATTCCCGTCGCGGACTACAGCGCGCTGCTGGACGAGCGCGCGACGTTCATGGGCCAGTGGGGCCTCAAAGGCACGCGCGGCGGCGGCCCGACCTACGAGGAGCTCGTCGAGACCGAGGGCAGGCCACGGCTGCGGTACTGGATGGAACGCCTTGCGACAGAAGGTGTTCTTGCCCACGCCGCGGTCGTCTACGGCTACTTCCCGTGCGTGTCCGAGGGCAACGACCTGGTCATCCTGACCGAGCCCTCCCCGGACGCGCCGGAGCGCTTCCGGTTCCGCTTTCCGCGCCAGAAGAGGGATCGGCGCCTCTGCCTGGCCGACTTCTGGCGCGCCCGCTCGTCGGGTGAGGTCGACGTCATCGCGTTCCACCTCGTGACGATGGGCCAGCCGATCGCCGACTACGCCAACGAGCTGTTCGGCAAGAACGCGTATCGTGAGTACCTGGAGGTCCACGGACTGGGGGTCCAGCTCACCGAAGCGCTGGCCGAGTACTGGCACAAGCGCGTGCGCGAGGAGCTCGTGTGGCCGGCGGGCGGGTCAGTGGCCCAGGAAGACCCCGCCGCCGTCGAGGAGTACTTCAAGCTCGGCTACCGCGGCGCGCGGTACTCGTTCGGCTACGGCGCCTGCCCCGAGATGGAAGACCGCCGGCGCGTCGTCGACCTGCTCGACCCGGCCCGCATCGGCGTCACGCTGTCCGAGGAACTCCAGCTCCACCCGGAACAGTCCACCGACGCCTTCGTGGCGCACCACCCGGAGGCGAAGTACTTCAATGTCTGACCCGCAAGCTGTCCTGTGGGACATGGACGGCACGCTGCTGGACTCCGAGAAGCTGTGGGACATCCCGCTCTACGAGTACGCCGAGAAGCTCGGCGGGATCCTGTCGCTGGAGACCCGCGAACGCATGGTCGGCAGCAACGTCCCCACGACGATGCGCCTGCTGTTCGCCGACGTCGGCATCGAACCGACCGACGCCGACATGGCCGACGGCGCCGCGTGGATCTCCCGCCGCACCGAGGAGGTCTTCCGCACCGGTCTGCCGTGGCGTCCGGGCGCTGCCGAGGCGCTGCGCGCGGTGCGGTCGTCCGGCGTGCCGATGGCGCTGGTGACCTCCACCGAACGGTCGCTGACCGAGGTCGCGCTCGACACCATCGGCCGCGACCTGTTCGACGTGACGGTGTGCGGCGACGAGGTGGACGGTCTGAACAAGCCGCTGCCGGAGCCGTACCTGAAGGCGGCGCGGTTGCTCGGCGTGGACGCGGCCGGGTGCGTGGCGGTCGAGGACTCGCCGACCGGTGTCGCCTCTGCGGTGGCGGCCGGGTGCACCGTGCTGGTCGTGCCGTGTGACGTCGAGGTGCCGGCGGGGGAGCGGCGGGTGTTCCGCGACTCCCTCGTCGGCGTCGACCTCGAAGTGCTGCGCGCTCTTTAGAGAGCCGCGACGGGTGCCTTCGCCCGGCGTGTCGCCGGATCGACCAGCAGGCCGAACACCACGCCGAGACCGACGTGGAGCGTGGCCAGCTGGGCGAGTGAGCTGAGGCGGAACTGCCACAGCACGGCCACCGGCATGTCCGCCGGGATCGTGTCCGGCGGCGCGGGGAACGCCACCAGCACCACCGCCACCGCCGCCACGACCGCGAGCAGCACCGCGGTCACGCGGACCGGGTGCGGCTGCGCGGCCAGTGCCGAGGCGAGCCAGCTCGCTCCCCAGACGATCGCCAGACCGGCCACCACCACGCCCAGGTACAGCGCGGTGCGGTAGTTCACCGTGTCCGGGTCGCCCACCGCGGGCGGGTTCGCCGGGTACTTCAGCCACGGCAGCAGCGCCACCGCACCGAACACGGCGACTCCGAACGCGGTGCTGCGGGTGAACGGCGTGCGGTCGGCGAACCAGCGCTTCGACAGCGCGTAGGCCGTGGCGAACACCAGGCCGACGGCGATGCCGACGATCACCACGCCGAGCATGCCGCCCGCGATCTGGACGCCGCGGCTGACCAGCCCCTCCTCGCCGTGCGAGTGGGAGTGGCCGTCACCGGCGGGGGCGCGGGCCTCCTCGACCGCCAGTGCTGCGCGGATGGGGATCTCGGTGACCAGGAGCTGCACGAGCGCGGAGGCGGTACCGGCGATGGCGCCGGCCGCGAGTCCGCGCAGTGCGATCGACCTGTACGTGGTCGTCATCTGCGTGATCAGCGGATCAGTGGCAGGGAACGCCGAGGGCGTGGCGGCCGTCGTGGAAGAACTCGTGCAGCAGCTCCGAGCTCGCACCGAGAGCGAGGCCGTTCTCCTGCAGGACCAGGTAGGTGACGATCAGGCCGAACAGTGAGACGGCGAAGGCCCACTTGGGCACGCGGACGGCGGACAGGCTTGCTGCGGGGCTCGTCATGACGGGCTCCTCCATACCTCGTGGAAGGTGAAACTCCTTACGGCGCCGCAGCCGGTCTCCTGACTCCCGGATCAACGCTGCCCCCGCGTCTTCCCAGCCCCTCGCGGGACCAGTGACGTGCTCGGCGGGGATCGCTTCCCGGTCACAGTGGCGAGGACCGCGCCGGATTTCCACCGGCTTCCCGTCACTGCGGCGCGTGCACCGTAAGGTGAACGGCGGTTCACGCACAACCGGCCATAAGAGTTGTCGTCTTCATCACTTCACAAGAGGGCAGTCCCCGCACTTCCCACCTGCGGCAACGCGGTAGTAAAGGCAGCACGACCGGCGCAGGAACGCGACCTCGTCGGGCAGGGTGACGAATTCCCCGGCACCTTCGAACGGTGGCGCTGCCATGAGCCGGTTGCCGCGTTCCTCCGCTTCCTCCGCACTCAGCGCACCCGCTCGCACCACCATTTTCAGCGCGCCCGCGATGTTCGACATCGCGTTGCCCCACAGCAGACCGCGTGCCACGGGCACGACCGCGTGGACCGCCTCCACGACCGGTGCGAGCGCCTCCGCCGGGCGCGGGCCGAGCCGCGGGGTGTCGATGCGGACGCTCAGGCCGTTGCGGCGGTGGTGCTGCCACCACAGGTTCTCCGGGCGCACGTCGATCGGCAGGTCCGTCGCGGTGAGCGGGCTGAGCAGCCGCGCGGTGTAGCTGAGGAAGAACAGGCTGGCGGCGACGCGGGGCTCGGCGGCGTTGTAGCGGGCCGCGATCGCGTCGATGGTCTCCCTGAGGGCGGGGCCTTCGAGCAGTGCCGTCCCCGGCAGCCACGAGTCGTCCGGACGGCCCACGTCCAGCGCGAAGAACGGGTTGATGCCGCGCACCTGGCGCAGCGCTGCGAGGACTTCGGCGAACTCCGACACAGATTCACGCTACTGGGTGTCCATGCAGGACAGATCACGTCCACGGGCTGGAACAGAGGTGACCGCGGTGTGGACCACCCGTCCGGAGGTGGGAGGATGTGCCCCCGTGAAGACCTTCGACTCGCTGTTCGCCGAACTGACCGAACGAGCCCGCACCAAGCCGGAGGGTTCCGGCACCGTGGCTGCGCTTGAGGCCGGCGTCCATGCGCAGGGCAAGAAGGTCCTGGAGGAAGCGGGCGAGGTCTGGATCGCCGCCGAGTACGAGTCCGACGAGAAGCTCGCGGAAGAGATCTCGCAGCTGCTGTACCGCCTCCAGGTGATCATGCTGGGCCGCGGCCTGACCCTCGACGACGTCTACAAGTACCTCTGACGGAGAGCTGACCGATGCTGCGCGTAGCAGTCCCGAACAAGGGCGCGCTCGCCGAACGCGCCTCCGCGATGCTGACCGAGGCCGGTTACCGGCAGCGGCACGAGCCGCGCGACCTGACCGTGCTCGACCCGAACAACGAGGTCGAGTTCTTCTTCTTGCGCCCCAAGGACATCGCGATCTACGTGGCGTCCGGTGACCTCGACCTGGGCATCACCGGCCGCGACCTGGCCGCCGACTCGGGCGCCGATGACAACGGCTCCTCCGTCGAGGAGCTGCTGGCACTGGGCTTCGGCGGGTCCACCTTCCGCTACGCGGGCCCGCGGGGCACCGACTGGACGGTCGAGGACCTGGAGGGCAAGCGGCTCGCCACCGCCTACCCGAAGCTGGTCGGCCGCGACCTCAAACGCCGCGGCATCAACGCCACGGTGATCCGCCTCGACGGCGCGGTCGAGATCTCCATCCAGCTCGGCGTGGCCGACCTGATCGCCGACGTCGTGGGCTCCGGCCGCACGCTGCGCCAGCACGACCTGGTGGCGTTCGGCGAGCCGATCTGCGAGTCGGAGGCGGTCCTCGTGCACCGCGCGGGCTCGGAGCTCTCGCCGGCCAAGAAGCAGCTGCAGGCCCGCCTGCAGGGCGTCGTGTTCGCCCAGCAGTACCTGATGCTGGACTACGACTGCCCGCGCACGCTGCTGGACGAGGCGATCAGCCTCACGCCGGGCCTGGAGTCGCCGACGGTCGCGCCGCTGGCCGACGAGAACTGGGTCGCGGTGCGGGCGATGGTCCGCCGCCGCGACGCGAACCGGGTCATGGACGAGCTGGCCGCGATCGGCGCCAAGGCGATCCTGGCCTCGGACATCCGGTTCTGCCGCCTGTGATCCTGGAGCACGCCGTGCTGGACGTCCTGCCCGGACGTGCGGCGGAGTTCGAGGAGGTCTTCGGCGAGGCGCGGGAGCTGATCTCCGCCTCGCCGGGCTTCCTCGGCCTGCGGCTGTCGCGGTGCCTGGAGGACCCGAACCGGTACCTGCTGCTGGTGCAGTGGGAGTCGGTCGAGGCGCACACGGTCGGGTTCCGCCAGGGCCCGTCCTACGCCCGATGGTCGGAGCTGCTGCACCGGTTCTACTCACCGTTCCCGGTGGTCCAGCACTTCGAGGACCTCGGCGTCTGAGGTCTGCTCGAAGCGGTCGTACCACCGGCTCACCGCACCGAGGTGCCGCGGCAGGAGCACCGCCACCACGGGCGTGCTGAACGTGCGCACCGACTGCCTCGCGGCGACCGGCACGGCCAGCACCAGGCGGTTCGGCCCTCGTCGCTCCAGCCAGTGCAGGGCGGCCCGCGCGGTGACACCGGTGGCCAGCCCGTCGTCGACCACGACCACGTCCCGCCCCTCGACCACGAGCGGCGGCCGGTCCCGCCGGTACAGCGCGGTCCTGCGCGCGGCCTCGGCCCGTTCGCGGTCGCAGTCGGCGGCCAGCTGCTCCTCGGTGAGCCCGAGCGCTCTGAGCACCGCGGCGTCGTAGATCGGCGCGCTGTCCACCGCGACCGCGCCGACCCCGTACTCGGGGTGCCCCGGCGCGCCGATCTTGCGCGCCACCACCACGTCCAGCTCGGCCCCGAGGACGTCCGCGACCTCCGCCGCCACCGGCACACCGCCGCGCGGCAGCCCCAGCACGAGCGGGTCGTGCCAGGTGTGCTCCGCAAGCTGCGCGGCCAGGGCGCGGCCCGCCTCCCGCCGGTTCGCGAACCTCTTCACAGTCCCGCCGACGCTACGCCCCGTCCCCGTTCCCGCGGCACGCACGAACGGCGTAAAGCCGCTGGCAGCTACTTCACCTGGTGCAACGGCGCGGTGTGTTGGGACGACTTCTGAGCGCCTTCTGGTCTGCGCCACCTGGGAAAGGCGGCCGCACTCGTCCTGGTCGCGCTCGTGCCGGCCCTCACCAGCGAGACGCAGATCCGCACGCTGGGTATCGAGAGCAACGCCCTCGGGATGTCCACAGCAGACTGCGTGCCGAGTCAGCGTTCGCGCACGAACAGGGCCTGCGCCGTCGCCCCCACCGGCCCTTCCACGTCGTGCACGGTGCTCGTCGCCACCCCGACGCCGTCCGGCCCGATCGTGGTGCGCGCGTCCAGGCCGACCCACTCGCCGACGGGACGGCGGTGCAGGTGCACGGTCAGGTCGGTGTTGATGGCGTACCACTTGCGGATGTCCACGCGGGACGAGACACCGCTGGAGGAGTCGACGACGGCGAACAGCCGTTCCAGCGGGGTGATGGGGGAGCCCTCGACCACGTCGACCAGGGGGCGGGCCCACACCAGGGCGTCGCCGGGGGTGAAGATGCCGCCGGACAGGGAGAGCCACTCGACGGCGGAGAGGTAGCCGCCGCCCCAGTGCTCGGGGACCTCCATCGGCACCGCTGCCGACGGCGGGGGCAGCGGGACGCCGGAACCGCCGGCCACCGGGGTGGTGTCGGAGGTCGAGATGCGCCAGGCGCGGGCGACGAGGGCCGCGCGGCCGTTGTGGGACAGGGTGGCGGAGGCCAGCTCCACGGAGCGGCCGGGCCGCTCGACCGCCGTGGTGACGGTGAGGTCGGCCACCGGGACCGGGCCGAGGACCTCGAACGTCACGCGGGCCAGCAGCCGGTCGGTGTCCGACAGGGACCGCACGAGCAGTGCGGACGGCGGGCCGAGGTGCTGGCTGTCCGGGCCCCACGGGCCGACGGTGTGCGGGGTCGAGCGGTAGGTGTGCTCGTCCAGCGGGAGGTAGAAGGCGGGCATCAGTCGCGGTCCTGGAGGGGTTCGGTGTCGTCGGGCTCCGGCCAGCCGGGGTAGGGCGGCGGGGTGCCGTCGAACGCGGGGCAGAACGCCTTGTGGTCGCAGTAGTCGCACAGGCGGCTCGGCGACGGGCGGAAGTCGCCGGTCGGCGCGGCGCGCATGATGGCCTGCCAGATGGCTTCCAGCGTGCGTTCGAAGCGGGCCAGCTCCGACTCGTCCGGCGTGTAGGCCAGGGCCTGGCGGTCGGCGAGGTACATCAGGCGCAGCTGGCGGGGGACCACACCGCGCAGCCGCCACAGCACCAGGGCGTAGAACTTCATCTGGAACAACGCCTTGGCCTCGCCGATCTCGCGCGGCGCTGCGCCGGTCTTGTAGTCCACCACCCGGATCTCGCCCGTCGGCGCCACGTCCACCCGGTCGATGTACCCGCGCAGCAGCACGCCGGAGGGCAGCTCGGACTCGACCAGCAGCTCGCGCGACTCCGGCTCCAGGCGGCGCGGGTCCTCCAGGCCGAAGTAGCCGTCCAGCAGCTTCGTGGCCGACGCCAGCCACTCCACCTCCTCCTCACCACCGGGGACCTCGAAGAGCGTGGCGAACTCGGGCCGCTCGGCCTTCACCCGGTCCCACGCCGGCGCGATCATCGACCGCGCGCGGTCGGGCACCCGCTCGGCGGCGGGCAGTGCGAACAGGTCCTCCAGCACCGCGTGCACGACCGTGCCGCGCACCTGCGCCTTGGTCGGCCGCTCCGGCAGGCGGTCGACCGCGCGGAAGCGGTAGAGCAGCGGGCACTGCTTGAAGTCCCCTGCCCGCGACGGCGACAACGCGGGCCTGCGCAACGTGGTGCTCATGGTCCTGACCCTAGGACAGGGGTCTGACAATTCCGGGCACCCCCTGGTCAGCCGCCCCCCGGCGCGGTACACCGCGAGATCACACCGCTGCCTCTACAGTGCACCCGTGGCCGCGCGGATCAGCGAGAAGGAGGGCGGCCTGCTGCTGTTCCGGGTGGCGGGCATCCCGGTGCTGCTCGCGCCGTCGTGGTGGGTCGGCTCGGCGATCGTGGTGGCGTTCTACGCGCCGCTCGTGGACGACCTCGCCCCCGGCACGCCCCCGGCGGTCGGGCTGCTGCTCGCCACGCTCTTCGCGATCTTCCTCGGCCTCAGCGTGCTCGCACACGAGCTGGGCCACTGCGTCGCGGCACTGCGACTGGGCCTGCCCGTCAGGAGGCTGCGGCTGTACCTGCTGGGCGGGTTGTCGGAGATCATGCGCAGCCCCGGCAAACCCGGCCACGAGGGCATTGTCGCGGGGGCGGGCCCGGCCGTGTCGGTCGTGCTGGCCGTGCTCTTCGGCATCGGCGCGTTCGTCATGGAGCCCAGCAACGTCATCTGGCTGCTGGTGGCCCAGATCGCCGCCGCCAACGTCGCGGTGGCCGTGTTCAACCTCCTGCCGGGGCTCCCGCTCGACGGCGGCCGGATCGTGCGGGCGGGCGTGTGGGCCGTGACCGGTCAGCGCGCGACGGGCACGCGGGTCGCCGTCGTCGGCGGGTTCGTCGTGGCGTTCGCGCTCGTCCTGTGGGCGGTCTACGGCATCGCGGAAGGCGCGGAGGACCGGTGGCTGCGCTTCGGAGTGTGCGCGCTCACGGCGTGGGTCGTCGTCGCTGGCGCACGCAGCGAGCTCGCCGGCGAACGGCGCCGCACCTGGCCCGCCGGCGTCACCCTCGACGACCTGATCCTGCCGGTGCTGCAGCTGCCGGCCGAGAGCCCGGTGGCGGACGCGCTGAGCACCAGCGCAGGACGGGGCGTGGTGCTGGTGCGGGCCGACGGCGTCGCGGCCGGGCTGCTCGACGCGGAAGCCGCGCGCAAGCTGGCCGCCGCGAGCCCGTTCGCCCCCGCGGAGCAGGCGGCGGAGCCGATCCTGCCGGAGACGGTGCTGCTGGCCGACGAGCCCGGCGAGGAGATCGTGGAACGCGTCCAGGGCACCGCAGCGTGGCAGTTCCTCGTCGTCGACCTGGAGGGCCGCCCGGCCGGTGTGCTGCGCAGGGAGGACCTGCGTGCGGCCATTGAGAAGGGCGTTTGACACCATTGCGCGGTGATTAGCGCAAGTGGACCGTTCCAGCCGGGTGACCGGGTTCAGCTGACCGACCCCAAGGGGCGGCACTACACGGTCGTCCTCGAACCCGGCAAGGAGTACCACACCCACCGCGGCGCCATCCCGCACGACCTGCTCATCGGGCAGCCGGAGGGGTCGGTCGTGCAGTCCGTGGGCGGCACGAACTTCCTGGCGCTGCGCCCGCTGCTGCCGGACTACGTGCTGTCGATGCCGCGCGGGGCGCAGGTCATCTACCCGAAGGACGCCGCGCAGATCTGCATGTACGGCGACATCTTCCCGGGCGCGCGCGTGCTGGAGGCGGGCGCGGGTTCCGGCGCGCTGTCGTGCTCGCTGCTGCGCGCGGTGGGGGAGAAGGGCAGCGTTCAGTCCTACGAGGTGCGCGACGACCACGCGGTCCACGCCATCCGCAACGTGGAGACGTTCTTCGGCGAACGGCCCGGCAACTGGTCGATCACCGTCGACGACGTGAAGAACCACGAGGGCGAGGTCGACCGGGTCATCCTCGACATGCTGTCGCCGTGGGAGGTCCTGCCCACGGTCGCGAAGAACCTCATCCCGGGCGGTGTCCTGGTCGTCTACGTGGCGACGACGACGCAGCTGTCCGTGATCACCGAGGCGCTGCGCGAGATGACGTGCTGGACCGAGCCGCACGCGTGGGAGACGCTCGTGCGGCCGTGGCACGTCGTGGGCCTCGCCGTGCGCCCCGAGCACCGGATGATCGCGCACACCGCGTTCCTGCTGACCACCCGCCGGCTCGCGGAGGGCGTGACCGCGCCGAAGCCGCAGCGCCGCCCCAGCAAGGGCTGAGAACAGCGGAAAGGGGGTCCCTCCGGCCGGAGGGACCCCCTTTCGCTCACGACGTCACTTGGTCGGCGCCGTGGGGAGCTTCAGGTCCTTGACGAGCTGGCAGTACTTCCACTTGCCAGACTCCTTCTTGAACGTGTAGTCGATGTCCAGGTCCTGCGTCTGGCCGCTGTAGGACGAGACGCTGTTGATCTTCACCTTCGCGGTGTCGCCGGACACGTCGGCGCCCTTGTAGGTGAGCTTGGGCACCGGCAGCTTCTTGAGCTCCTCCGCGAGCTTCTTCTGCTCCTCGGTGAGGTTCTTCTCCAGCGCCGCCGCCTCGTCGAGCACCGCCTTGCAGGTCAAGGACTTGGCCTTGCTCTCGTTGCGGGTGCTGGCCGCGGCGATGTACTCCTCGGCGACCTTCTTGACGTCGGCGTCGTCGTCACCGGACTTGCCGTCGCTGCTGCCGGGGTCGGACGTGCTGCTGGCGTTGTTGTCCGAGTCGTTGCCGGAGAGCAGGACGGCGGCCGTGATGCCACCGCCGAGCACGACGACGACCGCGGCGACCACGCCGATGATCAGGCCGGTCTTGCTCTTCTTGGGCGGCGGGCCGCCGTAGCCGGGGCCACCGAAACCGGGCTGGGGCTGCTGCCCGTACGGGCCGGGCTGCTGGCCGTAGGGGCCCTGCTGGAAACCGCCGCTGGGCGGGCCGAACGGGTCCTGCTGCGGCTGGCCGTAACCGGGCTGCGGCGCGCCGTAGCCCGGCTGAGGGGGCTGCTGGCCGTAGCCGGGCTGGGGCTGGCCGTATCCGGGCTGCGGCTGCTGGCCGTAACCCGGCTGCTGCGGCGGCTGCTGCCCGTACGGACCGGGCTGCTGCGGCGGGTAGGTCATCGGAAACTCCCCCGAACTGGATGATGTGGTGCTGAGGTGGAAATCTGGGTTCGACGCGTCAGCCGGTGGAGCGGCTTTCCTCCACCGCGGACCTGCCGCACACGAGCCAGCCGGAGTCCTTCTTCTGCAGCGTCATGCCGTACAGGATGAAGCCCTTCTCACCCTCGGCGTTCACCAGGTCGTCCATGCGCAGGTCGAAGGTACCCGTCTCACCCGACACGGCCACCTCGCCGACGGTCACACCGGGCGCGGTCTGAGCGGGTTGCCTCGCGCCCTCGCCCTCCTTGAGGAAGCCGGGACAGGCCACGTCGGCGAACCGGTCCGTCGTCATGGAGCCCTGCCACCCGCTGTTGCGACGGGGTGACGCGGAGGTTCTGGCTGATAACGATTGCGGCACTCCGGCGGGAATCGAGTGCGATGCACTGCGCTGTCGGGTGATGCGCCGGTTGCGCCGGCAAGACCACCCGGTTGGCCGCAGGCCCGCTGAACACACCGGAGCCCTGCTCGAGCGGGGTCCTCCGACGAACGGGAACGAGGTGGGTAGCGGTGCGTGACCGCCGAACGGGGCACGTCGTGGTCCACCTGGTGGGATCGCGACACGTTCGTGCTCGTCGCCGAACTGTGAACCGTACCAAGCGTGCCTGCGAATGTCTGAGGGTGGTCGCGCATCGTGGGGATGGGGCAGCCGAGTCGGTGTCCCGATCATCCCCCCGTCGGACTTCTCGCAGGTCGGCGGGCGTGTCGCGACACGAAAGGCCGGTGCTGGTTTTCGGGACGCACGGTAGTGGGAAGCCGGGCGAACCGGGCACCGGGATGGAGCAGTTGACCTCTGTTGGAGGCGGGACCGTTGCGTCACACGAGCGAAGATGATGTTGTGAGTACCCCATTTTGTCGGTGATCGCCGGTACCGTAATCGGTACGTACACGGGAGGAGGGTGCCGACATGCAGCACGGTCATCCCGGCAGCCAACCCGATGAGGGTGGCGAGCTGAACCATGGCAACAACTCTGCTGAGCTGAACGCGCAGATCAGGTTCCTCGAGGACGAGATCGCGTCGTTGCGCCGCAAGCTGACCGAGTCCCCCCGCCACGCGCGGCTGCTGGAGCAGCGGCTGGCGGAGGCGACCGAACGCGTCAGCCAACTGACCGAGCGAAACACGAAGCTCATAGACACCCTCCGCGAAGCACGAAGCCAACTGCTCGCGCTGCGTGAGGAGGTCGACCGGCTGGCGCAACCGCCCAGCGGGTACGGCGTCTTCATGGCGCGGTTCGACGACGGGACGGTGGACGTCTTCACGTCCGGCCGCCGGATGCGGGTCGCCGTGTCCCCGGCGGTCGAGCCGGAGAAGCTCTCCTTCGGCCAGTCGGTGCGCCTCAACGAGGCGCTCACGGTCGTCGAGGCCGGTGGGTTCGAGCGGTCGGGTGAGGTCTGCGCGCTGCGGGAGGTGCTCTCCGAGGACGGGGAGGACCAGATCGCACGGGCGCTGGTCGTGGGGCACGCGGACGAGGAGAGGGTGGTCTGGCTCGCCCAGCCGCTGCTCGACGCGCCGCTCAAGCCCGGCGACTCGCTGCTCGTCGACTCGAAGGCGGGCTTCGCCTACGAGCGGGTGCCCAAGGCCGAGGTCGAGGACCTCGTGCTCGAAGAGGTCCCGGACATCGACTACAGCGACATCGGCGGTCTGTCGCGGCAGATCGAGCAGATCCGCGACGCGGTGGAGCTGCCGTTCCTGCACGCCGACCTGTTCCGCGAGTACGAGCTGCGCCCGCCCAAGGGCGTGCTGCTCTACGGCCCTCCCGGCTGCGGCAAGACGCTCATCGCCAAGGCCGTCGCGAACTCGCTCGCCAAGAAGGTGCGCGAGATCCGCGGGGAGACCGACAAGCAGGCGAAGTCGTACTTCCTCAACATCAAGGGCCCGGAGCTCCTCAACAAGTTCGTCGGTGAGACCGAGCGGCACATCCGCCTGATCTTCCAGCGGGCTCGGGAGAAGGCCTCCGACGGCACCCCGGTGATCGTGTTCTTCGACGAGATGGACTCGATCTTCCGCACCCGCGGTTCCGGTGTGTCGTCCGACGTCGAGACGACGATCGTGCCCCAGCTCCTCGCCGAGATCGACGGCGTCGAGGGCCTGGAGAACGTCATCGTCATCGGCGCCTCCAACCGCGAGGACATGATCGACCCGGCGATCCTCCGCCCCGGCCGCCTCGATGTGAAGATCAAGATCGAGCGGCCGGACGCCGAGGGCGCGAAGGACATCTTCAACAAGTACCTGACGCCGAACCTCCCGCTGCACGCCGACGACCTCGCCGAGTTCGGCGGGGACCCGAAGGCCTGCATCGAGGGCATGGTGCAGCACACCGTGGAGCGCATGTACGAGGAGTCCGAGGACAACCGGTTCCTGGAGGTCACCTACGCCAACGGTGACAAGGAGGTCCTGTACTTCCGGGACTTCAACTCCGGCGCCATGATCCAGAACATCGTCGACAGGGCGAAGAAGGCGGCGATCAAGTCGCTGCTGGACACCAAGCAGCCCGGGCTCTCCGTCCGGCACCTGCAGGCCGCCATCCTCGACGAGTTCGCCGAGAACGAGGACCTGCCGAACACGACGAACCCGGACGACTGGGCGCGCATCTCGGGCAAGAAGGGCGAGCGGATCGTCTACATCCGCACGCTCGTCACCGGGAAGAACCAGGACGCCGGCCGCGCGATCGACACGGCCACGAACACCGGCACGTACCTGTAACACCGCTTCGAACCGAACCGCCCCGGTCGCTCCTCGCGACCGGGGCGTTTCCACGTGCCGGTACCCCCTCCCCGCTTGTCTGCTCAGGCATCTGCAAGTACCACCAACACATGATCGAATCGCCGTTGACCACCACCAACCTGTTCGCCGCCAGTCGAACCAGGCAGGGATCGCAGAGGTCAGCGGGCCAGGCCGGACTCGTAGGCCGCGATCACCAGCTGCGCGCGGTCCCGCGCGTGCAGCTTCGCCAGCAGGTTTCCGATGTGCGTCTTCACCGTGCCGGTGCTGACGTGCAGCTCGGCCATGATCTCCGCGTTCGACAGCCCGCGCGCGATCAGCCGCAGCACCTCCTTCTCGCGTTCGGTCAGCACCTCCAGCCCGCGCACCGGTGGCGCCGAGGGCCGCCGCACGAACTCGGAGATCAGCTGCCGGGTGACAGACGGCGACAGCAGCGCCTCGCCGGAGGCCACCACGCGGATCGCTGCCAGCAGCTCGGCCGGTGGTGTGTCCTTCAGCAGGAAACCCGAGGCACCGGCGCGCAGGGCGCCGAACACGTACTCGTCGAGGTCGAACGTGGTCAGCACCAGCACGCGCGGGCCGTCCAGCAGCCGCGTGGCCTCGATGCCGTCCATCTCCGGCATGCGGATGTCCATCAGCACCACGTCCGGTCGCAGGGACGCGGCCAGCGCCACGGCCTCGGCTCCGGTGCCGGCCTCGCCCACCGCGGTCAGGCCGGGTTCGTTGTCGACGAGCAGCCGGAAGCTCGCGCGCAGCAACGCCTGGTCGTCGACGATCAGCACGCTGGTCATCGGATCGGCAGCTCCACGTGGACCCGGAACCCGCCACCCTCGCGTTGTCCCGCGCTGAACGTCCCGCCGTACACCGCCACGCGTTCCCTCATCCCGACCAACCCGTGCCCTGTCCCCAGCTCCCGCACCCCGGGACCGTCGTCGGCCACGTCGACCACCACGGCCTCCGCCGTGATCCGCACCAGCACCGTGCACGCCGCGGGTGCCGCGTGCTTCACCACGTTGGTCAGCGCCTCCTGCACGATCCGGTACGCCGACAGCGCGATCCCCTCCGGCACGACCGTCCCGCCCGTCACCTCCAGCGCGACGCGCACCCCGGCGAGCGAGGCGCGGTCGGCGAGCTCGGCCAGCCCGTCGAGGCCGGGGGAGGGCGCCAGGTCGGCGTCGGAGCGCAGCACGCCCAGCAGCCCCCGCATCTCGGTCAGGGCCGCACGGCTCGTCTCGGAGATGACCTGCAACGCGCTGTACGCGTGCTCGGGTGAACGCACGTGTGCGGCGTTGCCGGCCTGCACGGCGATCAGCGAGAGGTTGTGCGCCACCACGTCGTGCAGCTCGCGGGCGATGCGCAGGCGTTCGTCGGCGAGTGCCTGCTCGGCCTGCCGGGACGCCTCCCGCTCGATCATCGAACGTCGCAGGCGGGTGGTGTAGCCAATTGCCCACACCGCGCCCAGGGCGGCGAACGCGACCAGGACGTTCTCGGGCTCACCGCCGGAGACGACGGCGGTGGCGGTGATCGCCACCAGGAACGCGCCCAGCGACCAGACCCGGTCGCGGTCGACCGCCATCGTGTACAGGCAGAAGCAGACCGCGCCCAGCGGCGCGCCGAGCGCCGGGATCGGCAGCACCCGGCTGATGACCGAGAACACCATCGCCGCGGTGCTCACCGCCAGTGACAGCTCCGGCCACCACCGGCGCACGGCCACCGGAGCGGCGACCAGCCCGGCCACCGGTACCGCGACCCACGGCGACGGGTGCTGGTGCGGTTCGAGGATCGCGTAGGCGACGAGGACCCAGATCACCAGCGCGGCCGCCGCGTCGACCAGGTAGAGGTGCAGCTTCGCCATCACGGGACCGAAGGTAACGACCCGCGGGACCGCACGCCTCGGACCACGGTCCGATTCGGGAGATCGGAGCACGGTCCGATCCGGTGGAGCGCGCGACCGCCGACTCTTCTCCGCATGATCGAGGTGCGGAACCTGACGAAGAGATACGGCGGCACCACGGCGGTCGACGACCTGTCGTTCACCGTCCGGCCGGGACTGGTGACGGGCTTCCTCGGCCCGAACGGCGCCGGCAAGTCCACGGCCATGCGCATGGTCGTCGGCCTGGACCGGCCCACGAGGGGCGAGGCGCTGGTCTGCGGCAGGAGGTACGCGGAGCTGGACCGGCCGCTGCGGCACGTCGGCGTGCTGCTCGACCCGGCCGCGGTCCACCACGGCCGCAGGGCGCTCGACCACCTGCGCTGGATCGCCGCGAGCAACGGCATTCCCCACCGCCGCGCCGAGGAGCTGGTCGAGCAGGTCGGCCTTGGCGGCGTGCGGCACAGGCGGATCCGGGCGCTGTCGCTCGGCATGAAGCAACGGCTCGGCGTCGCGGCGGCGTTGCTGGGCGACCCGCAGGTCCTGATGTTCGACGAGCCGGTCAACGGCCTCGACCCCGAGGGCGTGCGGTGGATCCGCGAGCTCATGCGGTCGCTCGCGGAGCAGGGCCGCACGGTCTTCGTCTCCAGCCACCTGATGAGCGAGATGGCGCTGACCGCCGACCACGTCGTGATCGTCGCACGAGGACGGCTGGTGGCGGAGACACCGATGGAGGCGTTGACCCGCAACGGTTCGCTGGAGGACGCCTACCTCGACCTCACCTCCGGGAGGGGACTGTGAGGAACGCGTTCGCCGCCGAGTGGATCAAGCTCCGGACGGTCAGGTCGTCGCACGGGCTGGTCATCGCGCTCGGTCTGGTGCTGGCCGCGGGGGCGGTGCTGTCGTGGCTGATCGTGCAGGACTACGACGCCTCGCCGGCCGCGGAACAGGCGAAGTTCGCCTCCGCCGACAGCAGCGTGGTGATCACGCCGGTCGCGCAGTTCCTGGTCGCCGCGCTCGGCGCCCTGGTCGCGACGTCCGACCCGCGGCTCACCGCGCTGACCGCCGTGCCGGACCGGAAGCGCCTGCTGGCCGCCAAGACCGCCCTCGTCGCCACCGCGGCCGTGGTCCTCGGCACCGCGGCGCTCGCGCTGAGCATCGGCAGCAGCCGGTTGTTCATGGGGGACCGGCCGCCGCCGATCGCGCCGTGGGAGGACCTCGGCGACGTGCTGCCGTGGGCGGGCGCGGCGGTGCTGTCGATCCTGGTCACGGGGCTGGTCGGCCTCGGTCTGGGACTCGCCGTGCGGTCCACGGCCGTCGCGGTCGTGGTCGTCGGCGTGCTGCTCTGGGGCATTCCCGCGATCACGCCGATGCTGCCGCCGCCGTGGAACGTCGACGCTTCGGCGGTGATGGTGCCGTACCTGGTGTGGGAGGTGGCGGGTGTCGTCGAGGACGCGCCGCTGAGTGCGCCGGCCGCCGTCGCAGTTTTGGTGCTTTACGCACTGGTGACTCTCGGTACCGGAACTGTGACTCTTCTGCGACAAGATGCTTGACGCACTCTTGGGGCGGCTTTAAGGTCATCTATACCTTTAATCGGTAAGGAAACTTACCTAACTAATCGCCGCCCGTCCGAGAGGAGACGCTGAATGGCTTGGCAGAAGTCTGTGGTGGCGCTCGCCGCGGCAGTCGTGCTCCCCCTGACCGGTGTGACGGCGGGCAGTTCGGCCGCCGCCGACGTTTCCGCCGCCGCGCTGCCCGCGGGCTCGCCCGCGGCGGTCAACGGCCAGCTGAAGGTGTGCGGCGTCAAGCTGTGCAACAAGAACGGCAAGCAGATCCAGTTGCGCGGCATGAGCACGCACGGCATCCAGTGGTACTCCCAGTGCGTCAAGACCGCGTCGCTGGACGCGCTCGCCAACGACTGGAAGGCCGACGTCCTCCGCATCTCGATGTACGTCCAGGAGGGCGGCTACGAGTCGAACCCCCGGAAGTTCACCGACCTGGTGCACGGCTACATCGAGGAGGCCACCAAGCGCGGCCTCTACGCGCTGGTCGACTGGCACCAGCTCTCGCCGGGCGACCCGAACCACAACACCGCGCGCGCCAAGACGTTCTTCAAGGAGATCGCCCAGCGCCACAAGGACAAGACGAACATCATCTACGACATCGCGAACGAGCCGAACGGCGTCACGTGGTCGCGGGTGAAGTCCTACGCGGAGGCCGTCATCCCGACGATCCGCGCGGAGGACCCGGACAGCCTCGTGCTCGTGGGCACGCACGGCTGGTCGACGTTCGGCCTGTCCGACGGCCGCGACATCAACGAGGTCAGCCGCAACAAGGTCAACGCCTCGAACCTGATGTACACGTTCCACTTCTACGCGAAGGACCACCGCGACTCGTACCTCAACGCGTTGCGCACGGTCTCGAGCCAGGTGCCGGTCTTCGTCACCGAGTTCGGTTCGCAGGAGGCCTCCGGTGACGGTCCCAACGACTTCACCATGGCGAACAAGTTCATCGCGTTCATGAAGGAGGCCAAGATCTCCTGGACGAACTGGAACTTCTCCGACGACCACCGCACGGGCGCGGTGTTCAAGAGCGGCACGTGCTCGGGCAGCGGCTTCTCCGGCGAGGGGCCGCTGAAGGACTCCGGCAAGTGGGTGCGCAACCACCTCCGCACGGCCGACGACTTCTGATCGGCGGAGCTCGACCGGCCCCGGCGGGTCAGGTGAACGGCGGTCCCCAGGGGCCGCCGTTCGCCGTGACAGGGGTCGTTTTACGGTAGTCGGCATGGCACAGCTGGCACTCGGTCTCGCGTCCCTCGGTCGTCCCGCCTACATCAACATCGGTCGTGAGGACGCTCTGCCGCGGGTGCGGGACGTGGACGCCATGCGAGCGCAGTGCCACCTCGTGCTCGACGCGGCGTACGAGATCGGCATCAGGTGGGTCGACGCGGCCCGCTCCTACGGCCTGTCCGAGCAGTTCCTGAGCGAGTGGCTGCCCGGCCACGACGACGTGACCGTCTCCAGCAAGTGGGGCTATGCCTACACCGCGGACTGGCGGGCCGACGCCGAGGTGCACGAGGTCAAGGAGCACTCGCTCGCCCGCTTCTCCCAGCAGTGGCAGGAGACCCGCGCGCTGCTGTCGCGTGTGGACCTCTACCAGGTGCACTCGCTGACCGCCGACAGCCCGTTGTTCGACGACCGGGCGTTGCAGGAGGCGATGGTCGCGACCGGTGTCCCGCTCGGGTTCTCCACGTCGGGACCGAACCAGGCCGAGGCCATCCGCAAGGCGCTCGACCTCGGCATCTTCACGTCCGTCCAGTCCACCTGGAACGTGCTGGAGACCTCGGCGGCGGCCGCTCTGGGCGAAGCGCACGCCGCCGGGCTCAAGGTCGTCATCAAGGAGGGCATGGCCAACGGCCGGCTCGCCGTGCAGGCACCCGGACCCGTTGTCGCGCAGGCGAAGGAGCTCGGCATCGGCACGGACGCCGTGGCGCTGGCCGCGGTCGCCCAGCAGCCGTGGGTGGACGTGGTGCTGTCCGGTGCGGCGAGCCCGGAGCAGCTGCGCTCCAACGCCAGGGCCATGTCCGTGGAGGTCGTGCTGCCCGACCTGTCCGAACCGGCCGAGCAGTACTGGGCGACCCGCTCAGCCCTCCCCTGGCACTAGCGTCCGCAGCCACTCCCGGCTGATCGCCCGCGCGTCGGGCACCAGCGGCCAGTCCGGGTCGTCGATCCTGCGGCGCAGCTCGCCGAGGTCCATCCACCCGCCCGACGCCACCTCCTCCGGCTGGTGGGTGAACGGCCCGTCGGTGCTCACCTCGTACACCCACGCGTGGTAGCGCGTCCGGTCGTCGACGTACCGGGTGCGGAAGAGCTCCTTCAGCGGCACGCCGGAGACGCCGAGCTCCTCGGCGAGCTCGCGTTCCGCGGCCGGGCCGGGCGCCTCGCCCGCGTCGATCACGCCGCCGGCCGAGCAGTCGTACAGGCCGGGGAAGATGTCCTTGGTGTCGGTGCGGCGGTGCACGTACACGCGGGAGCCGTCGAGCGAGCGGACGAAGATCAGGACGCAGCCGTGCCAGAGGTTCTCCGCCCGCATCCGCGCGCGGGAGACCTCCCCGACCGGGTTGGCGTCCTCGTCGTAGAGGGTGATCATCCCCGTGTCCTCCTGTGGTCGTACGCCAGCTTGCTACCGCAGTCCGACGCCCGCTGATCGGCCCCCTTCCTACCTTCGTGACCGTCAGTTGTCACCGAGGAGGATCCGTGTCCACTTCCCTGCGGCTCGGCGTCGCCGAGTTCCGCGCCCGGCCGGGCCGCGCGCTGCTGCCCGGAGTCGCGCTCGTCGTCGGCGTGGCCTGCCTGCTGGCCGCCCTGGTGCTGAGCGACGCGCTCACCAGGTCGGTCGACGAGGGGGCACCCGGCACACCGTCCTCGGTCGGGCACGTGGTCGAGGTCAGGCAGCAGCCCTACGACGCCACCCCGGTCGCCGAGGCGGACCGCCCGAAGCTCGACGACGCCCTGCTGACCAAGCTCTCCGCCGTCGGCAGGGCGGTCCCCGTGCAGGTGGCGCAGGCCGACCTGCTGGACGCGAACGGCCGCGCCGGGCAGCACCGGGCCGAGGTGCACGTCCAGCAACCGGACCTGGTGCGCTGGCCGCTGGCGGAGGGGAGGCAGCCCGCCGCCGGCGGCGAGGTCGCCGTCGACAAGATCACCGCCTACGAGCGCGGTCTGAAGCCCGGTGACGAGGTCTCGCTGGCCGCCGCCGACGGCACACCGCTCCAGGTCACCGTCAGCGGTGTCCTGAAGAAGGGCGGGATCGACGCGCGGCCCGTCCTGGTCGCCGGTCCCGACCTCGCGCGCCAGCTCGACCCGCAGCCGTTGACCAAGCAGGTGTGGGTCATCGGCGGGGCGCGCGACGCCGTCAAGACCGCCGCCGGCGCCTCCTACGCCGTGTGGGACCCGGAACCCGACGCCGACAAGATCGGCAACGACCTGACGTTCATCCTGCTGCCGTTCAGCGTCCTGGCCCTCGCGACGGCCGTGTTCGTCGCCGCCGCCACGTTCCGCGCGGTCTACGCGCAACGCCAGCGGCAGACGGCGTTGCTGCGGTGCATCGGCGCCCAGCGCGGGCCGCTGGTGCGCAGGAGCCTGGTCGAGGCGCTGCTGACGGGTGCGGTGGCCGGCATCGGCGGTGCGCTGCTGGGCGGGCCGATGGCGTGGGTGCTCGCGCGGACGTTCGACGTCACCGGCATCTCCGTGCTGTTCGGCGCGGTCGAGCTCAGCCCGGAGCTGCTGCCGTCGCTCGGGTACGTGGTCCTCGGGGTCGTCGTCGCCGCCGTGCTCTCGGTCGCCGCCGCCGTCCGCCCCGCGATCAACGCCGCCCGCGTGTCGCCCCTCGCCGCGTTGCGCGACGCCGACAACGAGATGCCGACACGGTCCGTGCGCCGGCTTCGGCTCGTGTTCGGTCTTCTGTTCACCGGTGGTGCCGCGTTCCTCGCGCTGGCGGCCATCGCGGCCAAGGGCACGGCCGCGGCGCCCCTCGCTGTCACGTTCTCCGCGATCGCCGCGGTGACGGGCCTGTTCTGGATCCTCGGGCCGGTCACGGTGCCGTTCATCGCGCGACTGTTCGGCAAGGCCGGCGGTGCGCGGTGGACGCAGTGGAAGCTCGCCGGGGCCGAGGTGCGCAGGATGCCGCAGCGGTCGGCGTCGGTGGCGCTGCCGTTGCTGCTGGCCAGTTCGATGGTGACGTTCTTCCTGGTCCTGCTGGGCACCGCGCAGGAGATGACCTACTCGTTCGCCAACGAGGAACGGCCGGACGCCACCGTGGTCGACGCGGGGGAGCGGCCGCTGCCGGCGATCCCCGCGCAGGACGGCGTGGCCGCCGACGTCGTGCTGCACAAGGCCGAGAACGGGTCCGGCGCCGACCCGGAGGAGTTCAAGGCGTGGCTGAAGGCGCAGAACGTGCCCGGTGCCGAGCGGTTCACCGCGGGCACCGCGATCGTGCCGCCGCACTGGGAGGACCGGCCGTTCGTCGAGTCCGGCGGCAAGCGCTACGAGGTGGTCGGGACCGTTCCCGGCACGCTCACCGGGTACACGCCCGTCCTCGGCGGCCTGACCTCGGGACCGGCGGAGAAGGTGCTGGTCGCGCTGCGGCCGGGCACCGACCCCGCGCAGTTCCGGGCGGGTCTGCAGGCCGCGCTGCCGGACCACCCGACCGTCATCGTGCAGACCGACGCCGACGAGCGCGCGGAGGCCGACCGGTACATGCACCTCGGCACGGTGCTGATGATGGTGCTGCTCGGGCTGTCCGTGGCGGTCGCCGTGACGGGCATCGGCACCGCGCTCACGATCTCCGTCCAGGAGCGCCGCAAGGAGCTCGCACTGCGGCGCGCCTTGGGCGTCACTCGCGGCGGACTGCAGGGCGGGGTGATCGCCGAAGCGGTCGTGCTGGCCCTCGTCGGGGTCGTCGGAGGGGGCGTGCTCGGGTTCGGGTACGCGGTGATCGCGATCCTGGCCATCGGGATTCCCCTCGTCCTGCCGACCGCGTCCGTGGTGTTGCCGCTGGTCATCGGCGCGCTGGCGGTAGTCGTGCTCGCCGTCGTGGCCGCGTTCGGACCGTCCAGGGGCGCTTCGCGGATCCGACCTGCCGCCGGATTGGCGTCCGGGTGAATAGGCTGGGGGGAGCTTCAACGCGAAGCTCCCCTCACGCTGTTGTCGGGGATCAGGTCATAAGGTGTTGCGCATGCGGCGGATCATGGGAACCGAGGTCGAGTACGGCATCGCGGTGCCGGGAGACGCGACCGCGAACCCGGTGCTCACTTCGACACAGGTGGTGCTCGCGTACGCGGCGGCGGCGGACATACCGCGGTCCAGGCGCGCGCGCTGGGACTACGAGGTGGAGTCGCCGCTGCGCGACGCCCGCGGGTTCGACCTGGGCTCGCCGGGCGGCCACCCGGCCGACTCCGACGTCGAGGACCTGGGCGCGGCGAACGTCATCCTCACCAACGGTGCGCGGCTCTACGTGGACCACGCGCACCCCGAGTACTCCGCGCCCGAGGTCACCAACGCGCGCGACGCGGTGATCTGGGACAAGGCGGGGGAGCGGGTGATGGAGGAGGCCGCGATCAAGGCCGCCTCCGTGCCCGGTCAGCCCCGCCTGCAGCTGTACAAGAACAACGTCGACGGCAAGGGCGCGTCGTACGGCACGCACGAGAACTACCTGATGCAGCGCTCGACGCCGTTCACGGCCGTCATCGCGGGCCTCACGCCGTTCTTCGTGTCGCGCCAGGTCGTGACCGGGTCCGGGCGCGTCGGCATCGGTGCCGCCGGCGAGGAGGCCGGCTACCAGCTCTCCCAGCGCGCCGACTACATCGAGGTCGAGGTCGGCCTGGAGACCACGCTCAAGCGCGGCATCATCAACACCCGCGACGAGCCGCACGCCGACGCGGACAAGTACCGGCGCCTGCACGTCATCATCGGCGACGCGAACCTCGCCGAGTACTCCACGTACCTCAAGTGCGGCACCACCTCGCTGGTGCTCGACATGATCGAGGCCGGGCAGCGGTTCGACGACCTGCGCCTGGTCGACCCGGTGCGCGCGGTGCACCAGATCAGCCACGACCCGACGCTCAAGACGAAGGTCGAGCTGACCGGCGGCCGCAAGGTCACCGGCCTGGACCTGCAGTTCGCCTACCTCGAGCGCGCGACGGCGTTCGTCGAGAAGGAGGGCACCGGCGACCGCGACGTCCTGCGGATCTGGGGCGAGGTCCTCAACGACCTGGCCAAGGACCCGTCGCTGTGCGCCGACCGGCTCGACTGGGTGGCCAAGCTGCGGCTGCTCGAGGGCTACCGGCAGCGCGACGGCCTCGCCTGGGGCTCCGCGCGGCTGAACCTCGTCGACCTGCAGTACTCGGACGTGCGCCTGGACAAGGGCCTCTACAACCGCCTGGTCGCGCGCGGCTCGATGAAGCGCCTGGTCAGCGAGGAGGAGGTGCGCGCGGCCATCACGACGCCGCCGGAGGACACGCGTGCGTACTTCCGCGGCCGGTGCCTGGAGCGCTACCCGACCTCGGTCGCGGCCGCGTCGTGGGACTCGGTGATCTTCGACCTCGGTCGCGAATCACTCGTGCGGATTCCGACGCTCGAACCGCTGCGCGGGACGAAAGCGCACGTCGGAGCCCTCCTGGAGGCCTCGGACACCGCCGAGCAGCTGGTCGATGCACTGACCCGCGGGTGATCGTCTACCCGAGTGGCTGAGAGTTTTTGTCGGTGCCGCTGGGTAGTGTTCTTGTCAGGCGAGTCAGTGGGAGGCCGAGATGTCCCAGGAACAGAAGCAGCGCCAGGGCGGTGGCGACGGCGACGACGGCGCCGGTGACGCCGCAGGAGCCGGCCAGGAGCGTCGCGAGAAGCTCGGCGAGGACGTGGACGCGATCCTCGACGAGATCGACGACGTGCTGGAGGAGAACGCGGAGGACTTCGTCCGCGCATACGTGCAGAAGGGCGGTCAGTAGGCCGTCGCGGCCTGTTGACCACCTCGGGGACGGGAGAACAACCAACACATGGACCACAGCTCGACCGGGCGTTACCCGGCCGCGGCGCTGCCTTCGGCGTACCTGACGCCGGGCTCGTCGTCGTTCACGGACTTCCTGCGGGCGCAGGCACCGGACATGCTGCCTTCCGCCAGGAAGCTCCCGGAGGGGACCGTCCAGGCCCCGCACGGGACGACGATCGTCGCCGTCACCTACAAGGGTGGCGTCGTGATCGCCGGTGACCGGCGCGCGACGATGGGCAACGTGATCGCCCAGCGCGACATGAAGAAGGTCTTCGTCACCGACGACCACTCCGCCGTCGGCATCGCCGGCACGGCGGGCATCGCGATCGAGATCGTGCGGCTGTACACGGTCGAGCTGCGGCACTACGAGAAGATCGAAGGCGTTCCGCTGTCGCTCGACGGCAAGGCGAACCGCCTCTCGGCGATGATCAGGGGCAACCTCGACGCGGCCATGGCCGGCCTCGCCGTGGTGCCCCTGTTCGCCGGGTACGACACCTCGTCGACCGACCTTGACCGCGCGGGCCGGATCGTGTCCTACGACGTCACCGGCGGCCGCTACGAGGAGTCGCAGGGCTACCAGGCGGTCGGTTCCGGCTCGCTGTTCGCGAAGTCGTCGCTGAAGAAGCTCTACGACCCGGACGCGGACGTCGACGGCGCTATCCGCGTGGTCATCGAGGCGCTCTACGACGCGGCCGACGACGACTCGGCCACCGGCGGCCCCGACCCGGTCCGCCGCCTCTACCCGGTCGTGGTCACGATCAACGGTGTCGACGGTGCCGTCGAGGTACCGGAGTCGCAGGTCCAGACGATCGCCGACGCGGTCGTCGAAGGCCGCCGGTCCCGCCCAGCAGGCTGAGTCCCCATCAGGTTCGACGTCAGGAGCACCACCCATGACGATGCCGCTGTACGCATCGGCAGAGCAGGTGATGCGCGACCGCTCCGAGTACGCCCGCAAGGGCATCGCCAGGGGTCGCAGCGTCATCGTGCTGAAGTACGCGGACGGCATTCTGTTCGTCGCGGAGAACCCCTCCAGCACGCTGCACAAGGTCTCGGAGATCTACGACCGCATCGGTTTCGCGGCCGTCGGGCGGTACAGCGAGTTCGAGAACCTCCGCCAGGCGGGCATCCGGTTCGCTGACGTGCGCGGGTACCAGAACGACCCGCGGGACGTGACGTCCCGGTCCCTCGCGAACGTCTACGCGACGACCCTCGGCACCTACTTCACCGAGCAGATCAAGCCCTTCGAGGTGGAGATCTGCGTGGCGGAGGTGGGCGACTCCGCCGACTCCGACACGCTGTACCGGTTGACCTACGACGGTTCGATCGTGGACGAGCCGCAGTACATCGTGATGGGCGGCACGGTCGACGCCGCCAACACGGCGTTGAAGGAGTCGTTCGCCGACGGCCTGACGCTGGCCGAAGCCGTTCCCGTGGCGGTGAAGGCCCTGTCGGCGGGCTCCTCGTCCACCGGCAACGGCGCCGCCGAGGTCCTCCCCGCGGCCAAGCTGGAGGTGGCGGTGCTGGAACGCGCCCGCCCCCGCCGCGCCTTCCGCCGCATCGCGGGCCCGGCCCTGGACCAGCTGATGCCGGCACCGACCAAGGACGGCAAGGACGTGACGGACGTGGAGCTGCCCTCGTCGGACGACGAGCCGAAGTAGCCCCGCGGTTCGCTTGGTGTGGAAGGCCTCCGGCGGGTGACGCCGGGGGCCTTCTCGCTGTGGGCGGGGTGGGGGCGCGGTTGACGGTGGCGCCTGCTGGCGGCGCTGTGGCGATGGCGCCCAGATCGGGGTGCGTGCGTTGCTCGTCGCGGTGCTACCGGGGGTTGGAGCCGAGCGTTGCGTCGTCGACACCCGCGTTGTCAGGCGGTCGAAGCCTCGCTCAGCTCCACCAGCAACCCGGCCAACTCCTCCGGCTTGCTCAACTGCGCGCAGTGCCCCGCGGCCAACTCCACCGGCTCGGCCCCCAACCGGTCAGCGACCACCTTGCGCATGAAGTCCGGCGTGAAGAACCGGTCCTCGGTGCACAGCACGAAGTGCGTGGGGATGCTCGGCAGGCCGTCCGACGGCCACGGCTTGCCCATGGCGTGCTCGGACATGCCGCGGGCCCGCCGTTGTGACTCCTGCGCCAGGTGGGTGGGGACGTCGTGCCAGAACTGGTCGTCCAGGCCGCTGTCGGCGTACCCGGTGTTCGCCCACCAGTCGCCGGGGGTCTCGCCGGGCTTCGGCAGCATCGCCGTGACCAGGACGAGGGCTCGGGCGTGGATCTCGGCTGCGACCAGCGGGGCCACCAGGCCGCCGAAGGAGTGCCCGACGACCACCACGTCCGAAGCGGCCGACGTGACCGGACCGGACTGAGCCGCTCTCACCGAGGCGGTGACGACGGCGGCCCAATCCGTCAGGTCCTTCGTCCCGTCCTCGGTGGGGAGGTCGGGGGCGGTGGTGGTGTGGCCCCTGACCTGGAGCGCTCGCGCCACCAGGTGCCACGACCAGCCCACGTCGCCCGCGCCGTGCACGATCGCGAAGGTCGTCATCGGTGCAGCCTAGGCGCGGTGTTCGACCGGCAGGCGGGAACGCGTGAACAGGGCCGCGGCCAGCACCGCGCACGCCGGGACGACGAGCAGGGCGGGCTCGGCCACGTGCGGGTGCAGCCCACGTTCAGGGATGCTCATCGCGGCACCTCGACGTCCGCAGGCTCGGCCACGGGCCGGGGCCGGTAGCGGAGCAGGCTCGCCTCGCAGTGGTCGAGCCAGCGCAGCTCCGCTTCGGCCTGGAAGATCATCGCGTCGAGCACCAGCAGCCACGGCAGCTCGCCCGGCCCCGTCTTGAGCCGCGTGTACTCCTGCAGCGTGCGCGTGGTCGCGGTGCGCTGGGTCGTGACGACCGCGGCCACGTCGACGCCGGGCGTGGTGATCGCGAGCGCGAGCTTGATCGCCATCTCGTCGCGCGGCCGGTCACCCCGCCGCACCGGCGTGCCGAACCACCGCCGCACCTCGTCGCGGCCCTGCGCGGTGAGCTCGTACGGCCGCTGGCCGTCGTTCTCCGGCAGCGCGGCGACCAGGTCGTCGCGTTCCAGGCGGGACAACGTCGTGTAGACCTGCCCGATGTTCAGGGGCCACGTGCCACCGGTGGTGGAGTCGAACGCCGCCCGGAGCTGGTAGCCGTACATGGGCCCGCGTTCGAGCAACGCCAGCAGACCGTGTTTCACCGACATGCGTACCGAGTGTGCATACCGGGTATGTCCCTGGCAAACGGTGACCTCGAAACTCACGTGCGCGCGGGTCGCGCATCCGGAATCCTGGGGTGGTGAGGTTGCTGGGGGCGCCTATCAAGCCCGCGACTAAGCCAGGTGTGCGCGTTCGGGACTACGAGCCCGCCGATGAGGCGTCGTGGTTGCGCTGCCGTGTGCTGGGGCTGCTGGACACGAGCTACTACGACGACGTGTGGCCGGCGCGCAGACGTGCCGACCTGGAGCTCGTCGTGTGCTCCGACAACGTCGTCATCGGCGCGCTGGACGTGTCGGTGCAGGGCGCGGAGGCGACGATCGACCTGGTCGTGGTGCACCCGGACCACCGGGGCCGCGGAATCGCGACCGCGCTGCTCGACGAGGCGGTGCGCCGGCTGGTGCGCTGCGGTGCCACCGAGGTGGACGCGTGGACGCGGTCGGACGAACCCGCGCTGAGGTGGTTCGCGCGCAACGGTTTCACCGAGACGAGCCGGTACCTGCACGTGCACGCGTCGGCGGACGAGGTCGGCACGGTGGTGACCGCGCGGCACGGCCTGGTGCCGGCCGGGGCGTTCCTGCACGCCCGGATCGAACGGGAGGCCGAGCTGCGGCAGCGGTTCGAGCGCGTCCACGTCTGCCGCAGAGTGGTGCGCGCGCTCAAGCCGTGATGCCGGCGCGTTCCACCCGGCACTCGAACGGCCGGGTGGAACGCGACGCGGCGACTTCAGGAGGCGAGCAGCTCCGACACCCGCGTGCGGACCTCCGGCGAGTCGAGCCCGCGGACCATCACGGTGGTGCGGCGGCGCAGCACGTCGTCGACCTCGGTGGCCCACTCGGTGCGGCGGGCGTGCTCGACCTGGGCCCAGATGTCCGGGCCGTCCGGGTGCACGCGCTCCAGCAGGGCCGGGTTTTCCAGGCCGAGCGCGACGACCTCGTGCGACGTCGTGCCGTAGTGCGTGGCGAGGTGGCGGACCACGTCGTCGGGCAGTGCGTCGAACGCGTGGTTCAGCACCGAGCCGACGGTCTCCGGTGATGCCGAACCGGGCAGCGCCACGCCGTCCAGCGGGCCGTCGAAGGTGCGGCCCAGTTCGGAGTTCACGCGGGCCAGGACCGTCGCGCCGATCTTGCGGAACGTCGTCCACTTGCCGCCGGCCACGCTGATCATGCCGCCGGACCCCGCGGTGATCACGGTCTCGCGCTTGGCGTGCGAGGTGTCGCCCGGACCGCCGGGCAGGACCCGCAGGCCCGCGAACGTGTACGCGATCCGCGAGCGGTCCAGGCCCGTGACCGCGGTGCCCGCCTCGCCGAGGATCTGGTCGACGTCGGCGTCGGTGCACGCGACCGCCGCCGGGTCGCCCTCGTAGGCCTCGTCGGTCGTGCCGAGCAGGAGGTGGCCCTCCCACGGGATCGCGAACGACACGCGCACGTCGTCGACCGGGATCGTCAGCGCGGCCTTCCACTCCGACGTCTGCCTCAGCACCAGGTGCGAGCCCTTGGACAGGCGGATCGACGGGTCGGCGGAGGGGTCCTCCATGCGCCGCAGCACGTCGAGCCACGGGCCGGTCGCGTTCACGACGACCTTCGCGTCCACCCCGAACTCACCGAGCGGGTCGCGCAGGTCCACACCGGTGACCTTCGCGCCGGTCTTGCGCAGGCCCACGACCGAGATGTGGTTGAGCAGCACGGCACCGGCCTCGGCGGCGGCGCGCGCGGCGGTGATCGCCACGCGGCTGTCGTTCATCTGGTGGTCGTAGTACATCGCCGCGCCGCGCAGACCGTCGGCGCGCAGGTCAGGCACCCACTCAGCTGCCCTGCGCGCCGACAGCACCTTCCCCATGCCGTCGCCGAAGCCCGACAGCGCGGAGTACAGCGTGACGCCCGCACCCAGCACGAACCGGCTGTGCGGGCCGCCCTTGTAGACGGGGACGAGGAACGGCAGCGGGCGCACCAGGTGCGGGGCGAGGTGGTCACCCAGCGCACGCCGTTCCCTGTGGTTCTCGTGCACCATCGGCACGGCCGACGGGCCCATCGCGAGGTAGCGCAGGCCGCCGTGCACGAGCTTGGAGGAAGCCGACGAGGTGGCGCCGGCGAAGTCGCCGCTCTCCACCAGGGCGACGCGCAGGCCGGAGCGGGCCGCGGCCCACGTCGTGGCGATGCCCAGGATGCCGCCGCCGATCACGACGACGTCGAACTTGCCGTGCTGCAGCTCTTCGCGGGCGCGTGCCCGCTGTGTTGAGTCAGTCATCGTCCTCGTCCATCCACCCGACGGTCCGCTCGACCGCCTTCTTCCACTTCCGGTAGCCGCGGTCCCGCGCCGCCGGTTCCATCGACGGCTCCCATTCGGCCGCCTTGTGCCAGTTGGCCCTCAGCTCGTCGGTGCTGTTCCAGTAGCCGACGGCCAGACCGGCCGCGTACGCCGCGCCCAGGCACGTCGTCTCCGCGACGATCGGGCGCACCACCGGCACGTCGAGCACGTCCGAGAGGAACTGCATGAGCAGGTTGTTCGCCGTCATGCCGCCGTCGACCCGCAACGTCGTGAGGTCCACGCCGGAGTCGGCGTTCATCGCGTCCACGACCTCGCGGGTCTGCCACGCCGAGGCTTCGAGCACGGCGCGTGCGAGGTGCCCGCGCGAGATGTAGCCCGTCAGCCCGGCGATGACACCGCGCGCGTCGGAACGCCAGTGCGGCGCGAACAGCCCGGAGAACGCGGGCACGAAGTACGCGCCGCCGTTGTCGTCCACCGTGCGCGCCAGCGTCTCGATCTCCGCCGCCGACGAGATCAGCCCGACCTTGTCGCGGAACCACTGCACCAGCGCGCCGGTCACCGCGACCGCGCCCTCCAGCGCGTACACGGCCGGTTCGGCGCCGATCTTGTAGCCGACCGTGGTCAGCAGGCCGTTCTGGCTGCGCACCGGCTCGTCGCCGGTGTTGAGCAGCAGGAACGCGCCCGTGCCGTACGTGCACTTGCCCTCGCCGGGCGCGAAGCAGGTCTGGCCGAACAACGCCGCCTGCTGGTCGCCGAGCGCGGACGCGACGGGCACGCCCTCGTAGGTGCCGTAGACCTCGGAGGAGGACCGGATCTCCGGGAGCATCGCGCGCGGGACGTCCATCGCGGCGACGAGCTCCGGGTCCCAGTCGAGGGTCTCCAGGTTCATCAGCATGGTGCGCGACGCGTTCGTCACGTCGGTGACGTGGTGGCCGGTCAGGTTCCAGATCAGCCAGGTGTCCATGGTGCCGAACAGGACCTCGCCCCGCTCGGCCCTCCCGCGCAGGCCGTCGACGTTGTCGAGCAGCCAGCGCAGCTTCGGCCCGGAGAAGTAGGTGGCCGGCGGCAGACCGGAGCGCTCGCGGAACCGGTCGTGATCGCCGAGGCGCTTGACCAGCGCGTCCGTGCGGGTGTCCTGCCAGACGACGGCGTTGTGCACGGGCTCGCCGGTCGCCCTGTCCCAGACGACCGTGGTCTCGCGCTGGTTCGTGATGCCGAAGGCGACGATGTCGGAGTGCGTGAGGGAGGCCTGCGCGAGGGCGTCGCGGACGACGGCCTGCACGTTCGCCCAGATCTCGGCCGCGTCGTGCTCCACCCAGCCCGGCCTGGGGAAGATCTGCCGGTGCTCGCGCTGGGCGACCGACACGATCCCGCCGGACTGGTCGAACACGATGCACCGGGACGACGTCGTGCCCTGGTCGATCGCCGCGATGTGAGCCACGTTGCACACTCCTCTGTGTGAACCATTCGACATTGTCGAACGCTTCCACAGTACTACCAGGAGAGGCCACCCAGCTCCCTGGACACGCTGCGAGCTGCCTCACGTACGTAGGACACGAGCTCCAGGCGGGGTGGCTGGTCAGGTGACTCGCACAGCCGCTCCACCGGTCCCGACACGCCGATCGCGCCGACGACCACCCCGCGCCGGTCGCGGATCGGGGCCGCCACCGACGCCTCGCCCTCGACCAGTTCGTGCAGGTCGTAGGCCCAGTCGCGGTCGCGGACCAGCTCCAGTGCCGCGGACAGCGCCTCCTCGTCCAGCGTGTGCCGGGTGAACCGCTGCAGCTCACCCTCCGGCCGCTCGCCGAAGGCCACCAGCGCCTTGCCGAGCGCCGTCGCGTGCCACGGCAGCAACGCACCGGTGTCGAGCGCCTGCCGGCTGTTGTCCGGGCGGAACACGTGGTGCACGACCAGCACGTGCCTGCCGTGCGGCACGCCGATGCGCACCGCCTCGCGCGCTCGCATCGCCAGCGTGTCCGACCAGTTCAGCGCCTTGGCGCGCAGCTCGTTGCCGTCGAGGTAGGAGGTGCCGATCTGGAACAGCGCGGCCCCCAGGCGGTACTTGCCGCCCTCGACCTCCTGCTCGACGAACCCGACCTCGTGCAACGTCCGCAGGATGCCGTGCACCGTCGGTTTCGCGAGGTCCAGCGCGCGCGAGATCTCCGCGACGCTCAGCTGGTGCGCGCCGCCGTGGGCGAGCAGCTTGAGGACCTCCGCCGCGCGCTGGATGGACTGGATGGGTCCGGGCACGCACCCCACTCTACCTGCGGGCGTTCGACAATGTCGAACATCAGGGGCGGTAGATGCCCAGTGCGGCCGGACGTGAGCGGAACTCGAAGCGGTTGGCCCGCTCGCGCACCTCGCCGTCCGTCGCGATCGAGATGGGCGCGCCGTGCACCTCGACGGTCAACGACGCCACCTCGAAGTGCTTGTACACGCGCGAGTGCTCCAACGCCCCGAGCAGGGCGCCCAGGAAGAACCTGGTCCGCGAGTACTTCCGGTCCGCGCGGACGTAGCGGACGTCGAGCAGCCCGTCGTCCAGCCGCGGGCGCATCGTGGGCGCGAAGCCCTTCGGCCGGTACGGGCCGTTGCCCACGAACAGCAGCCAGACGAGGTGGTCCTCGCCGTTGATGGTGATGTCGAGCGGCTTGGCCCGTTGCAGCACGCGGAACAGCGCCATGCCGGCCGCGGGCCACTTGCCCCAGCGCTTCTCCGTCTTCTCGCGGATCCGCACCATGTCCGGGTAACCACCCAGCGAGGCCGTGTTCACGAACCACTGGCCGTTGACCTGCGCCAGGTCGACCCGCACGCCCACGCCGTCGGCCACCGCCTGCGCCGTGTCGTGCAGCCCGGTGATGCCCACGTCGCGGGCGAAGTGGTTGAGCGTGCCGGAGGGGATGAGCACCATCGGCAGGTCGCGCTCGGCGGCGACCGCGGCCACGGCGGCCACCGTCCCGTCGCCCCCGGCCACGCCCAGCGCCTTGGCGTCCGGCAGGTCGTCGAGCTCCTCGACCGCCACGATCCGCGCCTTCGGCCACTCCTCCGTGATCTGCGGCGTCGGGTCGGGGCCGACCCCCGAGTGCGGGTTGACCACGACGACCAGCCCGTCGCCCTCCTGCAACGACGTCAGGTCGGCGTGCTCGTAGGCCGACGCGGGCTCGTTCATCCCGAGCGGCCACCAGCGGCGCGTCAGGTACGCGGCCCCCACGCCGACCGCCGCACCGGCCACGACGTCGGTCGGCCAATGCACGCCGGTGTGGACGCGTGAATAGGCCACGGCCGCCGCGATCGGAGCCACCACCGCGCCTGCTTTGGGCGATTCCAGGGCCACCGCGGTGGCGAAAGCGGCCGCCGACGCGGAGTGCCCGGAAGGAAAGGACGACGACGTCGGCCGTTTGGCCAGGCGGCGTTCGAACGAGATCAGGTCAGCGGCGGGCCTGCGACGCGGAAAAAGTGACTTCCCGACCAAGTTCGCGCTGGCAGAGGCGCCGGCGATGGCCGCGAGACCGCGCAACGCGCCACGCCGGAGCGGCCCTTTGCCCGTGGCCAGGATCCCCGCGACGACGAACCACAGCAGGCTGTGGTTCGCGGCTTTGGAAAGCCTCTTCAAACCCCTGTCGAGCCTGCTCGGAGGCAGTCCGGCCGAGGAGCTCATGAGCTTCTTGTCGAGAGCGCTGACCCGTTTCCACACGCTGTTGACACTAAACCGCAACCGGCGTGCCGCCCGAACGGATCACCCACCTCCGCCTGCGCGTCGCCTACTGTTGAGGGATGCAGCGGCGGATCTTCGGCATTGAGACAGAGTTCGGGGTGACCTGCACCTTCCACGGGCAGCGTCGACTGTCCCCGGACGAGGTCGCGCGGTACTTGTTCCGCCGGGTCGTGTCCTGGGGGCGTTCGTCCAACGTCTTCCTGCGCAACGGCTCCCGGCTCTACCTCGACGTCGGCTCGCACCCCGAGTACGCCACGGCCGAGTGCGACGACCTGGCCCAGCTCGTCACGCACGACAAGGCGGGGGAGCGGATCCTCGAGGACCTGCTCGTCGACGCCGAGCGCAGGCTCGCCGACGAGGGCATCGGCGGCGACATCTTCCTGTTCAAGAACAACACCGACTCGGCGGGCAACTCCTACGGCTGCCACGAGAACTACCTGGTCGCACGGGCCGGCGAGTTCTCCCGCATCGCGGACGTGCTGCTGCCGTTCCTGGTCACCCGCCAGCTGATCTGCGGCGCCGGCAAGGTCCTGCAGACCCCGCGCGGCGCCGTGTACTGCCTCTCGCAGCGCGCCGAGCACATCTGGGAGGGCGTGTCGTCCGCGACCACGCGGTCCCGCCCGATCATCAACACCCGCGACGAGCCGCACGCCGACGCCGAGCGCTACCGGCGCCTGCACGTCATCGTCGGCGACTCGAACATGTCCGAGGTCACCACGCTGCTCAAGGTCGGCAGCGCCAACCTGGTGCTGGAGATGATCGAGCAGGGCGTCCAGTTCCGCGACTTCTCCCTGGACAACCCGATCCGCGCCATCCGCGAGATCTCCCACGACCTGACCGGCCGCCGCACCGTCCGCCTGGCCGGCGGCAAGGAGGCCTCCGCGCTCGACATCCAGCGCGAGTACTACGAGAAGGCCGTCGAACACGTCGCCAAGCGCTCTCCCGACCCGATGGCGCAGCGCGTCCTCGAACTGTGGGGCCGCACCCTCGACGCCGTCGAGTCGCAGGACCTCTCCAAGATCGACCGCGAGATCGACTGGGCCATCAAGAACCGCCTGATGGAGCGGTACATGGCCAAGCACGACATGGACCTGTCCAACCCCCGCATCGCCCAGCTCGACCTCGCCTACCACGACATCCGGCGCGGCCGCGGCGTCTTCGACCTGCTCCAGCGCAAGGGCCAGGTCGAACGCGTGACCGACGACGGCGAGATCGAGGCCGCGAAGGACACCCCGCCGCAGACCACCCGCGCGAAGCTGCGCGGCGACTTCATCGCCGCGGCGCAGGCCGCCGGACGTGACTTCACCGTGGACTGGGTGCACCTGAAGCTGAACGACCAGGCGCAGCGGACCGTGCTGTGCAAGGACCCGTTCCGCGCGGTGGACGAGCGGGTGGAAAGGCTCATCTCGTCGCTTTAGCAGCGTTGTGAGAACTGGCAGAGTGCCGTCGCATGAGGATCATCGCGGCGGCACTCGCTGCTTTTCTGCTCCTGCCCGGGGTCGCGGCAGCGGCCCCGGACTCCTACTGGAAGCTGACCCCCACCGGCACCGACGTGCGGCTGCGCGGCCTGTCCGCCGTGAACGGCCAGGTCGCGTGGGTCAGCGGGTCGAAGGGCACCGTCCTGCGCACCACGAACGGCGGGCGGACGTGGGAGTCCGTCGCGCCGCCGGGCACCGCCGCGCTGGACTTCCGCGACATCGAGGCCTTCGACGCGCGCACCGCGGTGGCGTTGTCGATCGGTGAAGGGGAGACGTCGCGGATCTACCGCACGAGCGACGGCGGCAAGACGTGGCAGGAGGAGTTCCGCAACACCGACCCCAAGGCGTTCTACGACTGCATGGCGTTCTTCGACCGGTTCCGCGGGCTGGCGTTGAGCGACCCGGTGGACGGGAAGTTCCGGGTCCTCAGGACGTGGGACGGCGGCCGGTCGTGGCACGTCAACGACCCCAAGGGCATGCCGGACGCATTGCCGGGCGAGTTCGCGTTCGCCGCGTCCGGGCAGTGCGTGACGACGGCGGGCAACCACGCCTGGATCGCCACCGGCGGCGGTGCGCAGGCACGGGTGCTGGAGTCGCGCGACGGCGGCAGGTCGTGGCGAGCGGATGAGGTGCCGCTGCCGGCGGGGGAGGCGGCCGGGGTGTTCGCGGTGGCGTTCAAGACGCCGTGGCGGGGCGTGGCGATCGGCGGCGACTACCTCAAGCCGACGGATCCGACGCCGGCGTTCGCCACCAACGACGGACGCGGCTGGAAGGCCGGGACGACGGCTCCGGTCGGGTACCGGTCCGGGATCGCCTACCGGGGCAACGGGCTCGTCGCGGTCGGTCCGTCGGGGACGGACGTGTCCGGGGACGGGAAGAGCTGGCGGGTGGCCGACGCGGGCAGCTTCGACACGGTCGACTGCGTCGGCGGGGCCTGCTGGGCCGCGGGGGAGAAGGGACGGGTGGGGCGGAACTAGTTTCCGCTTGCGGTGCGGTGGGGTAACCAGGGCGCGTGTTCGAGGGATTCTCGTTGCGCCGCATCGATGTCGGCGAGGCAGTGCTGCGGGTGAGGACCGGTGGTGCAGGGCCGCCGGTCCTCCTGCTGCACGGCCACCCTCGCACGCACACGACGTGGCACCGGGTCGCGCCGCAGCTCGCGGCCGACCACACCGTGGTGTGCCCGGACCTGCGCGGCTACGGCGAGTCCAGCAAGCCCGGCGACTACTCGAAGCGGGCGATGGCCCGCGACTTCGTGCGGCTCATGCGCGAACTCGGCCACGAGCGGTTCGCCGTCGTCGGGCACGACCGGGGTGCGGCCGCGGCCATCCGGCTCGCGCTCGACCACCCCGAACGGGTCACGCGGCTCGCGGTGCTCGACGGGCTGCCGGTCGGGGCGCACCTGGCGCGGTGCGACGCGCGGTTCGCGCAGGCCTGGTACCACTGGTTCTTCCTCGCACAGCAGGACATCGCGGCCGCGATGATCAGCCAGGACCCCGGCCTCTGGTACGGCGGGCGGTACCGGGACACGCCCGCGGCCATGGGGGTCGAGAACTGGGCGGACTACCAGCGCGCGATCAACGACCGCGACACCGTGCACGCCATGTGCGGCGACTACCGGGCCGGGCTGGAGGTCGACCGCGCGCACGACGACGAGGACCTCGCCAACGGGCGCAAGATCGCGTGCCCGGTGCTCGCGCTGTGGTCGACCAAGGACGACCTGGGCGACCTCTACGACGACCTGCCGGGCATCTGGAGCGAATGGGCCGACGACGTCCGTGTGCGGCCCATCGACTCCGGGCACCACGTGGCCGAGGAAGCGCCGGACGAGCTCGTAAGAGAGTTGCGCACACTGCTGTGACGTGCGGGTCAACGCGCGCAGTGTGCTGAGCGGACCGTTCACGACAGGTGGTGATTAGGTTTCAGCACGCGCGAGGTTAGGGTTACTGCCGTGGCCATCGCACGCGCCGAACGCCTTGTCAACCTGGTGCTGTGCCTGCTGTCGACCCGCCAGTACCTGACAGCGGAGCGCATCCGCGCCATCGTCCCCGGCTATCACGAAGCGCCGACGGACGAGGCGTTCTTCCGCATGTTCGAACGCGACAAGTCCGAGCTGCGGGACCTGGGCGTGCCGCTGGAGGTGGGCCGCCAGTCGAACGTCGAGGGCGCGGAGGACGGCTACCGGATCGCGCGCCGCGACTACGAGCTCGGCGACATCGACCTCGAACCCGACGAGGCCGCCGCCGTCGCGCTGGCTGCACGGCTGTGGGACTCACCGCAGCTCACGGGTGCCGTGCACGGTGCGCTGATCAAGCTGCGCGCGGCCGGTGTGGACGTCGACCAGGACGCGCCCGCGGCCGTCGAGCCCAAGGTCAGGGCCAACGAGCCCGCGTTCCCGCCGCTGCTGCAGGCGGTGCAGGCGGGGCAGGCCGTCGCGTTCGACTACCGCAAGCCACCGCCGGGCGGGCAGAAGGAGCGCACGGTCGAACCGTGGGGCGTGGTCGCGTGGCGCGGCAAGTGGTACCTCGTCGGCTGGGACCGCGAACGCCGCGACACCCGCTGCTTCCGCCTGTCACGGGTGGTCGGGCAGGTCAGGACCGTCGGCAGGCCCGGCGCGTTCACCGTGCCGGAGGGCACCGACCTGATGAGCCTCATCGCCCGCACCCAGGCCGACCCGCACGAGACGGCGCCGGCCAGGATCTGGGTCGCGAAGGGCAGGGCGCAGGGCGTGCGCAGGCACGCGAAGGTCGTGGAGCACCGCGACGGCGGCGACGTCGTCGAGATCGACCTGAAGTTCCCCGACTCGGCGGCCAAGTGGCTGGCCGGGTTCGGGCCCGACGTCGTCGTGCTGGAACCCGAGGTGCTCGCCAAGAGCGTCCGCGACCGGCTGCAGGGTGCACTGGAGGGAGCGCGGTGACCGCGTCCAACGAACGGCTGCCGCGGCTGCTCGCACTCGTGCCGTACCTGCTCAACCGGCCGGCGATCACCGTCAAGGAGGCCGCCGCCGACTTCGGGATCACCCCGAAGCAGCTGCGCAAGGACCTCGAGCTGCTGTGGATGTGCGGGCTGCCCGGCTACGGCCCCGGCGACCTCATCGACCTCAGCTTCGAGGGCGAGACGATCACCGTCAGCTTCGACGCGGGCATGAACCGGCCGCTGCGGCTCACCGCGGCGGAGGCGTCGTCGCTGCTCGTGGCGCTGCGGGCGCTCGCGGACACCCCGGGCGTCGTCGACACCGACGCCGTGCAGCGGGCGCTGGCCAAGATCGAGTCGGCGGTCGGCAAGGCCCAGCCCGCGGGCATGGTCGTGGGGCTCGCGGCGTTCGAGCGCGAGGAGACCGCCGAGATCCGCGCGGCCGTGCAGGACGCCGTGAAGCGCGAACGGGCCGTGCGCATCCGTTACTACTCGCAGTCGCACGACGCGATGAGCGACCGTGTGGTCGATCCGATGCGCCTGTTGCTGCTGGAAGGCCGCGGCTACCTCGAAGCGTGGTGCCGGTCCGCGCTCGGCGTGCGGTTGTTCCGGCTCGACCGCATCGACGGGGTCGAGGTCCTGGACGAGGCGAGCGTGCCACCGCCGCACGCCAAGCACACCGACACATCGGAGGGGTTGTTCCAGCCGAGGGACAACCAGAAGATCGCGGTCCTCCTGCTCGAACCGGACGCGCACTGGGTGGCGGAGTACTACCCGGTGGACCACGCGGCGGAGATCTCCGACGGCCGCACGCGTGTCCTCATGCGCTACGACGACCCGTCGTGGATGGTTCGCCTGCTCCTCGGGCTGGGCGGTGACGTGCACGTCGAACAGCCGCCGGAGCTCGCGGCCGAGGTGGTCCGGCGGGCAGAGGAGGCATTGCGCCGGGCAGATCACCTGCTGTCCACCTGAGCCGTATAACGTGGGGTCGTGCCGTACACACCGACCCTGGCGCTGCTCGTCCTCGGCCTGATCGTGCTCGTCGTGATCGGCAGGCTGGTCCTCCGATCCTTGCGTCGATTCGCCAGTGCCCGCACTCTGGTGGGGGACAGGGTCGGCGACGGAGTGGGCCTGCTCAAGGCGCGATCAGCAGCGCTGAAGGTGGCCCTCGCCGAGCGGCGGCGCACGGAACAGGTCCCCACCAGGGACGACCCCGCGTACGATCGTCGTGGCGGGGGAGACAGGAGGATCACCAATGGGTAACCTCGGACCCACCGAGCTGATCATCATCGCAGTGGTGATCATTCTGCTGTTCGGTGCGAAGAAGCTTCCCGACATGGCCCGTTCGCTCGGCAAGTCGGCCAAGATCTTCAAGGCGGAGACCAAGGGCCTGCGCGACCAGGACGCGGACGACACGCCGGTCCAGCAGCAGCCCGTGGTGCAGCAGCCCGTCCAGCAGCTGCCGCCGGCCCAGCCGCAGGTGCAGCAGCCCGTTCAGCCCGTTCAGCCCGTCGTGCAGCAGCCGCAGGTGGCGCCCCCGATCGAGCAGACCGCGCAGAACAAGGCCAACAACATCAACTGACCTCCCCCGGTCTCCGACTTCGTAAGGACGGTCACCGAGGTGGCAAGTCCGTTCCGGTGGTTCGCGGAGCGCCGGGAACGCGCCAAGCGCCGTCGAGCCAACGCCGACGGCACCATGTCGCTCAAGGATCACCTGTACGAGCTGAGGCACCGGCTCGGCCTGGCGATGCTGATCATCGCGATCGGTGCCATCTTCGGCTGGATCTGGTTCGACGTGCGGCTGGGGCCGGTCCCGTCGCTGGGCGAGATCATGACCGGCCCCTACTGCCAGCCCGACCTCGAGCCCTACCGGGTCAAGTTCCCCGGCGAGGAGGGCTGCAAGCTGCTGCAGACCGAGCCGTTCGAGGTCTTCATGATCCGGCTCAAGGTCGGTGCGGCGGCGGGTGCGGTGCTGCTCAGCCCGTTCTGGCTCTACCAGTTCTGGGCGTTCATCACGCCCGGCCTGTACGCGAAGGAGCGCAACTTCGCGCGCACCTTCGTCTCGTTCGCCGCCGTGCTGTTCGCGGCGGGCGCGGTGCTCGCGTACTGGGTCGTGCCGCAGGGCCTGCAGGTGCTGATCAGCTTCGGTGGCGACAACTTCATCACCGCGCTGACCGGTGAGAAGTACATCTCGTTCATCATCACGATGCTCTTCATCTTCGGCGTCAGCTTCGAGCTGCCGCTCGTGGTCGTGATGCTGAACCGGGCGGGCGTGATCACCTACGAGGCGCTCTCGAAGTGGCGGCGCGGCCTGCTCATGGGCCTGTTCGTGTTCGCCGCGATCGCGACGCCGGGCACCGACCCGATCTCCATGATCGCGCTGGCGATCGCGTTGTCGCTGCTGTTCGAGATGGCCATCCAGATCGCCAGGATCCACGACCGGCGCGCCGCCAGGCTGCGCGCGGCCGACGGCTGGGACGCGCTGGACGACAACGAGGCGGCCCCGTTCCACTACACGCCGTCCGACGCCGACGGCAACGACGCCGACGACAAGGGCGCCGGGCAGAAGGCGGTCGCTTCGGAACCCGCGAAGCGCGTGAACTACGACGACGCCACGTGACACGGGCGGCCCTGCTGGTCTGCCCCGCGTCGGGCAAGGGGCGGGCGGCCCGGATCGCCGGGTCTACCGCCGCCGCGTTGCGACCGCACGTCTCCGAGCTGCGCCAGCTCGTCGCCCACGACGCCGGGGGCACGCTCGCGCTGGCGCGCCAAGCCGTCGCCGACGGCGTCGACCTGCTGGTCGTGCTGGGCGGTGACGGTGCCGCCCACCTGGGCATCCAGGCGTGCGCGGGCACGTCCACGGCACTGGGGATCGTCCCGGCGGGCACCGGCAACGACCTGGCCAACGCCATCGGGTCCCGGTCGGTCGAGGACGTCGTCCACGGCACGAAGAAGACTCTCGACCTCGGTCGGCTGTCCACCGGCCAGTGGTTCGCCACGGTCCTGTGCGCGGGCTTCGACTCCGCGGTGAACGAGCGGGCGAACGTGATGCGCTGGCCCGCCGGCCCGCGCCGCTACGACCTCGCCGTGCTGGCCGAGCTCGCGTCACTGCGGTCGGCTCCGCTGCTGGTCACGACCGAGTCCGAGACGTTCTCGCTGGACGCGACGCTGGTCGCGGTGGGCAACACGCCGAACTACGGCGGCGGCATCCCGGTGTGCCCCGACGCCGACGCCGCCGACGGCTTGTTCGACGTGACCGTCGTGGAACGCGCGAGCCGCTCGATGCTGGTGCGGATGCTGCCCACGTTGCGCACGGGCCGGCACACCGACCATCCGGCGGTGCGCACGTTCCGCGCCCGTGAGGTCTCGTTGGCCGGGGGCAACGGCTGGGTCGCGTACGCCGACGGCGAGCGTCAAGAGGCGTTGCCCATCTCCGTTCGGACGGTTCCCGACGCGCTCACCGTCGTGGGTCGCTAACTTATAGGGCTGTTCGGTCCGCTTTGATCTTTTCGGTAGGGATGTATGGAAACCCTGGAGTTCCAGAGCGAGGCTCGCCAGCTGCTGCAGCTGATGATCCACTCGATCTACTCGAACAAGGACACGTTCCTGCGCGAGCTGGTGTCGAACGCCTCGGACGCGCTGGACAAGCTCCGGCTGGAGTCCTTCCGCGACAAGGACATGGTCGCCGACACCGACGACCTGCACATCGTCATCGAGTCCGATCCCGCCGAGCGCACGCTGACCGTGCGCGACAACGGCATCGGCATGACGCGCGAGGACGTCGTCCGGTTGATCGGCACGATCGCGAAGTCCGGCACCGCCGAGTTCCTGGGCAAGCTCAAGGAACAGCAGTCCGGCAACGCCTCGGACCTGATCGGCCAGTTCGGCATCGGCTTCTACTCGTCGTTCATGGTGGCCGACAAGGTCACGCTGGTGACGAAGCACCCGCACGCCGAGAAGGGCGTGCGCTGGGAGTCGACCGGCGAGAGCACTTACACGATCGACGAGGTCGACGACGCGCCGCAGGGCACCTCCGTCACGTTGCACCTGAAGCCGTCCGACGACGAGGACCAGCTGCCGGACTACACCGAGCCGGCGAAGATCCGCGAGATCGTCAAGCGCTACTCCGACTTCATCACCTGGCCGGTGCGCCTGGGCGGTGAGGAGATCAACTCCCGCAAGGCGCTGTGGGCGCGCCCGGCCTCCGAGGTGACCGAGGAGGAGTACGCCGAGTTCTACCGGCACATCAGCCACGACTGGAACGCGCCGCTCGAGACCATCCGCATGCAGGCGGAGGGCACGTTCGAGTACCAGGCGCTGCTGTTCCTGCCCGCGCAGGCCCCGATGGACCTGTTCATGCGCGACGCCAGGCGCGGTGTGCAGCTCTACGTCAAGCGCGTCTTCATCATGGACGACTGCCGCGAGCTCATGCCCGAGTACCTGCGGTTCGTGAAGGGCGTCGTCGACGCGGCGGACCTGTCGCTGAACGTCTCGCGGGAGATCCTGCAGCAGGACCGCCAGATCCAGCTGATGCGCCGCCGGCTCGTGAAGAAGGTGCTGTCCTCGATCAAGGCGTTGCAGGGCAACCGCCCCGACGACTACGCCAAGCTGTGGGGCGAGGTCGGCGCGGCGCTCAAGGAGGGCCTGCTCGCCGACGCCGACAACCGCGACGCGATCCTGGAGATCTGCTCGTTCGCGTCCACGCACTCGGCCGACGCGCCCACCACGCTCGCCGACTACGTGTCGCGGATGAAGGAGGGCCAGGAGCACATCTACTACATGAACGGTGAGTCCCGCGCCGCCGTGGAGCACTCGCCGCACATGGAGGCGTTGCGCGCCAAGGGCTACGAGGTGCTGATCCTCACCGACGGCATCGACGAGATGTGGCCGGAGTCGGTGCCCTCCTTCGACGGCAAGCCGTTCCAGTCCGTCGCCAAGGGCCAGGTGGACCTGGAGACGGAGGAGGAGAAGTCGGCGGCCGCGGCCAAGGCCGAGGAGTTCGGCGACCTGCTCACGTGGCTGCAGGGCCTGCTGGAGGACAGCGTCAAGGAGGTCCGGCTCTCCTCGCGCCTCACGACCTCGCCGGCGTGCGTGGTCGGCGACGCGCACGACATCACGCCCACGCTGGAGAAGATGTACAAGGCGATGGGGCAGGAGCTGCCGAAGATCAAGCGGATCCTGGAGCTGAACCCGTCCCACCCGCTGGTCGAGGGCCTGCACCGGGCGTTCGCCGCGGGTGAACGCGACTCGCTGACCGACACGGCCGAGCTGCTGCACGGCCTGGCCCTGCTGGCCGAGGGCGGCGAGCTGGCCGACCCGTCTCGCTTCGTGAAGCTGGTGGCCGACCGCGTCCAGCGCACGTTCTGAGTGCACGCGGGGAGCTTTCGTACTCTCCTGGCGCACGCGGGGGCCCCGCGTTACCCACAGGGGAACGCGGGGCCCCCGCGTGACAGGAAGAACTGCGGTGGGCTTGGCGAAGGGAGTGGGGTTTATGGGTTCAGTGAGGGCTGAAGTTAATCTATCTCGGCGGCAATTGTCGGTGGTGTGTGACAGCCTGGAGGGGTGTCACGTGCTTCGCGGTCCCCGGCCGAGGCCTACGCCCAGTCACGGCGTAACGCTCAGCGGCCCAAGCTGACCGACTTCGGCTCCGTCATCTCCTTCGAGCTGGACCCGTTCCAGCGCCAGGCCTGCGAGGCCCTCGAGGACGGTCACGGAGTGCTCGTCTGCGCCCCGACCGGTGCCGGCAAGACCGTCGTGGGCGAGTTCGCGGTGCACCTCGCGCTGACCGAGGGCCGCAAGTGCTTCTACACCACCCCGATCAAGGCGCTGTCGAACCAGAAGTTCGCCGACCTCACGGCGCGCTACGGCGCGAAGAACATCGGCCTGCTGACGGGCGACACGAGCATCAACGGTGGCGCGCCGATCGTGGTGATGACCACGGAGGTGCTGCGGAACATGCTGTACTCGGGTTCGTCCACTCTGGACGGCCTCGCGTACGTGGTGATGGACGAGGTGCACTACCTCGCCGACCGGTTCCGCGGCCCGGTGTGGGAGGAGGTCATCCTGCACCTGCCGGAGCACGTGCAGGTGGTCGGCCTGTCCGCGACGGTCAGCAACGCCGAGGAGTTCGGCGAGTGGCTGGTCGAGGTGCGCGGCGACACGGCGGTGGTGGTCGACGAGCACCGGCCGGTGCCGCTGTGGCAGCACATGCTGGTGGGCAACCAGATGCTCGACCTGTTCGAGGGCGACGAGACGCACGCGCGGATCAACTCGCAGGTGCTGCGCAAGACCGAGGAGCTGGCGCGCTACCACGTGCCGTTCAGCCGCGGCCGCAACCGCGGTGGCGGCGGTGGTCCCGGCAGGCCGGCGCGCGGCAGCGGGTTCAAGCCGCCCTCGCGCATCGACATGATCCAACGGCTCGACAACGCGAGCCTGCTGCCCGCGATCGTGTTCGTGTTCAGCCGGGCCGGGTGTGACGCGGCGGTCGCGCAGACCGCGCGGGCCGGGTTGCGGCTCAACACGCCGGAGGAGACCGAGGAGGTCCGCCGGATCATCGACGAGAAGACCCGCGACCTGCCAGAGGCCGACCTGATGGTGCTCGGGTTCTGGGAGTGGCGGGAGGCGCTGGAGCGGGGCATCGCGTCGCACCACGCCGGGTTGCTGCCCGCGTTCAAGGAGACCGTCGAGGAGCTGTTCGTCCGCGGCCTGGTGAAGGTCGTGTTCGCCACCGAGACGCTGGCGCTGGGCATCAACATGCCGGCGCGCACGGTCGTGCTCGAGAAGCTGGTGAAGTACAACGGCGAGGCGCACGTCGACCTCACGCCGGGCGAGTACACGCAGCTGACCGGCCGGGCGGGCCGCCGCGGCATCGACGTCGAGGGCCACGCGGTCGTCGTGTGGCAGCCGGGCATCGACCCGAAGGCGGTCGGCGGGCTCGCCTCCACGCGCACGTACCCGCTGCGCTCGTCGTTCCGGCCCGGCTACAACATGGCCGTCAACCTGGTGTCGCAGCTAGGCGCCTCGGCCGCGCGCGAGATCCTGGAGCAGTCGTTCGCGCAGTTCCAGGCCGACCGCTCGGTGGTGGGCCTGGCGCGGCGGATCGAGCGCAACAAGGAGGCGCTGGCGGGCTACTCGGAGTCCATGACGTGCCACCTGGGCGACTTCGCGGAGTACGCGGGGCTGCGCAGGCGGGTCGCGGACCGGGAGAAGCAGCTCGCGAAGCAGAACACGAACGCGCGGCGGATCGAGACGGCGAAGTCGCTGGAGACGTTGCGCAAGGGCGATGTGATCGCGGTGCCGTCGGGGCGCAGGTCCGGTCTCGCGGTCGTCATCGACCCCGGCATCGAGCCGCTGGGCGAGGCGCGGCCGCTGGTCGTCACCGAGGACCGCTGGTCGGGCCGGCTCACGTCGGCGGACTTCCCGGCACCGGTCGAGGTGCTGGGGCACGTGAGGCTGCCCAGGCAGGTGGACGTGCGGTCGCCGAAGTCGCGGCGCGACCTGGCCGCGACGATCCGCAACACGGGCATCACGGTGCCCTCGCGCGGCCGCCGCAAGACCACCGCGGACGACGACCCCGAGCTCGCGACGCTGCGCCGGGCCCTGCGCGCGCACCCGTGCCACGGCTGCGACCAGCGCGAGGACCACGCCCGGTGGGGGGAGCGCTACCACCGGCTGCTGGCCGAGACCGAGCAGCTGGAGCGCAAGGTCGCGGCGACCACGCACTCGCTGGCCCGCCAGTTCGACCGGATCAGGGCGTTGCTGCGCGAGCGCGGCTACCTCAGCGAGGTCGACGAGGTCACGGCCGCCGGCAAGCGCCTGACCAGGCTCTACAGCGAGTCGGACCTGCTGGCCGCCGAGTGCCTGCGCCACGGTCTGTGGAAGGGTCTCAAGCCAGAGGAGCTGGCGGCGGTGGTGTCGTCGCTGGTCTACGAGGCGCGGCGGGACGGTCCGGTCGAGGCCCGGCTGCCGCAGGGCCCGGTCGCGGACGCGATGCTCAAGACCGTGCGGCTGTGGGCGGAGATCGAGGACGACGAGCGCCGCCTCAAGCTCGAACGCATCACCCGCCAGCCGGACCCCGGCTTCGCGTGGCCGGTGTACCGGTGGGCGCGCGGCGAGTCGCTGGAGAAGGTGCTGAGCGCCGCGGAGGCGGGCGGCAACGAGCTCGGCGCCGGTGACTTCGTGCGCTGGTGCCGGCAGGTCATCGACCTGCTCGACCAGATCCGCGACGTGTCCGGCAAGGGCGACCCGGTCGGGGCGGCCGCCTCGAAGGCGGTCGACGCGCTGCGGCGCGGTGTCGTGGCGATGATGTGACGTTCGCCTGACAAAGGTTTTGCGAGTCGGAGTGAAGACTGACCACAACGGTGTGGTTGGATCGCGCCGCAACGTCGTACACACGGAGGTCGACAGATGAGCAGCCCGTACGGACCGTCCGGAGGGAACGATCCGCAGCAGCCCTGGGGCCAGCCGCAGCAGCCGCAGCAGCCCTACGGTGGCGGTTTCCCTCCCGGCACCCCGTCCGGCGGCTTCCCGGCTCAGAACCCGTACGGCCAGCCGCAGCAGCCCCAGCAGGGCCAGCCGCAGCAGCCGTACCCCGGGTTCGACCCGTCGCAGCAGCAGACGCAGCAGTACGGCGTGCCGCAGGGGGCCCCGCAGTCGAACCCCTACGGCAACCCGGCGCAGGACCCGTACGGCCAGCAGGCGCAGCAGTACGGTCAGCAGCCCAACCCGTACGGCCAGCAGCCGGGTTACGGCCCGCCGGTGCAGCAGAAGAAGAAGTCCAGCGCGGCCATCTGGGTCGCGGCGGTCGTCGTCGTGCTGATCGTCGGCGGTGTGCTGTTCACCGGGTTCGTGTCGCCGGCGTTCTTCAAGAAGAAGGTCTTCGACAACACCTCGGTGCAGAACGGCATCGTCCAGATCCTCAAGGACGAGTACAAGATCTCCGACGTCGGCAGCGCGACCTGCTCGGGTGAGAACGAGGTCAAGCCCAACACCTCGTTCGAGTGCAAGGTGCAGGTCGGCGGCAAGGACAAGAAGGTCAAGATCGTCGTCAAGACCGAGGACGGCGAGTACGAGGTCGGCCAGCCCACCGGCTGACCTGCGGAAGTTTCCGGAAGACCTTCCCACGGCGTTGCCGGGGGAAGGTCTTCTTCGCGTTGGTCCGCGTTCACGGCGGCCGGTGCGGAAACTGAGGTGCGTCCGCGGTCGTGCTGGGTCACGATCGCGGTCGTGACCGAGATCCGTGTGCTCACCGACGAAGCGCAGTTCCGCACCCACAGCGGCGTGTTCCGCCGCGCCATGCACTGGGGCCCGCCCACCGACGAGCAGTGGGAGGTCATCAAGGCGTCCTACGAGCCCGGTCGCGTGCTCGCCGCGTTCGACGGTGACGAGATGGTCGGCACCACGCAGTCGTTCGGCTCCTCTCTCGTGGTGCCCGGCGGCGCCGTGGTCCCGCATGCCGCCGTGTCACGCGTGGGCGTGCGTGCCGACCACACGCGCCGTGGCGTGCTGACGGCGTTGATGCGCGAACAACTCGCCACGCTGCCCGACCCCGTCGCCACCCTGCGCGCCTCCGAGGGACGCATCTACGGCCGCTTCGGCTACGGCCTGGCCGGTCGCGTCCGCCTCGTCGAGATCGACGCGCGGAAAGCCGTCGTCCCCGGCACGCCGACCGGTCGCGTGCGGATGCTCGACCAGGACACCGCCGACGAGCTGCTGCCCGAGCTGCACGCCACCCTCGGCCTCACCCGCCCCGGCCAGATCGGCCGCTGGACCGGCTGGTGGGCCCGTGCCCGCGACCGCAAGGGCGACGCGGAGAACTCGGTCACCGTCGTCCACACCGGACCCGGCGGTGACGACGGTTTCCTGACCTACGTCGTGAAGACGGAGGAGGAGTTCAAGCACCGGCTGTCCATCCACGACTTCGTGGCGGCCACCCCCGCGGCGTGGCGCGACCTGTGGCGCTACGCGGCACGGCTGGACCTGGTCGACCACATCGAGTGCGAGGTGCCGCTCGACGAGCCGGTGACGTGGCTGTTCGAGGACCCGCGCGTGGTGCGGACCAAGGACGTGTTCGACGAGGTCTGGCTGCGGCTGACCGACGTGCCGCGCATGCTCGCCGTCCGCACGTACGGCCACGCCGACCCGGTGGTCGTCGAGGTGCGGGACAGGCTGCTGCCCGCCAACGACGGCCGCTACCGGGTGACGCCCGACGGCGTGGAGCGGGTCGACGTGGCCGCGGACGTCACGGTGCCGGTCGACCTGCTGGGGGCGTGCTACTTCGGGGACACGACGTTCTCGCAGCTCGCCGCGACGGGCTGGCTCACCGGGACGAAGCTGGCCGAGGCCGACGCGCTGTTCGCCGTCGCGCGGGCCCCGTACTGCGGCACGTTCTTCTAGGCGCGCCGCTCCATCGCGTTCACCAGGCGCGGCACCGACGAGCCGAGGCCCCAGCGCTGCGTCAGCTCCCGCAACCGCTCGGGGTCGGCGGGCACCCGCGGCACCTCGTCGGACCGGTCCAGCACCACCGGTGCGTCCAGGGCCGTGCGCACGACCACCGGTGCCGCCGCCAGGTACTCCTCGGCGGCGATCAGGGCGTTGCGGGCCTTGGTGGTGAGCTTGCGGTCCATCGGGTCGGCCACGGCCTTCAGGACGGCGTCGAGCGAGCCGAACTCGGTGATGAGCTTCGCCGCGGTCTTCTCGCCGATGCCCGCCACGCCCGGCAGGCCGTCGGAGGGGTCGCCGCGCAGCACGGCCATGTCGGCGTAGGCGGAGCCGGCGTTCTCGACCGGCAGCGAGTACTTGGCGGCCAGCTCCTCGGGGCCGAGAACCTCGACCTTGTTCCAGCCGCGGCCCACGTACAGCACGTGCACGGGCGTCGGTTCGGAACGCACGACCTGGAACATGTCGCGGTCGCCCGTGACGACCTCGACGGGTGACTTCTTCTCGTGGTGCGCGAGGGCGCCGATCACGTCGTCGGCCTCGTAGCCAGTGGCCTCGCCGGTGCAGATGCCGGCCGCGTCCAGCACGTCGAGGATGATCGGGATCTGCGGCGTGAGGATGTCCGGCACCTCCTCGGACCCGTCGCCGGCATCGGAAGCGACGCGGTGGGCCTTGTAGGAGGGCAGCGCCTTCACCCGGAACTCCGGGCGCCAGTCGGCGTCCAGGCACGCGACCAGGCGGGCGGCGCCGCGGTCGGTGATGACACGGGCGATCGTGTCGACGAAGCCGCGCACGGCGTTCACCGGCGTGCCGTCGGGCGCGGTCATCGAGTCCGGCAGCGCGTAGAACGACCGGAAGTAGAGGCTCGCGGAGTCGAGCAGCACCAGGGGAGAGCTCACAACCCGACAAGCTACTAGGCTTCGGCCCATGGCAACGATCACCGGGCCCATCGACGTGTCCGCGCTGCGTGCGCGGCTCGACCGCGCTTCCGCCGCCGCGCGGCAGGCGGGCGTGGACGCCCTCCTCATCTCGCCCGGCTCGGACCTGCGGTACCTGATCGGTGCCGGTGGCGACTCGTTCGAGCGGCTCACGTGCCTCGCGCTGCCGGTCGACGGCACGCCCACGCTCGTGGTGCCGAAGCTGGAGCAGCCCGGCTACGCGGGCATCCCGACCGACGAGCTCGGCGTCGAGGTCGTCACCTGGGTCGACGGCGAGGACCCGTACGCGCTGGTCAAGGCCGCGGTCAAGGGCAACCGCACGGCCGTGGCGGACATGATGCCCGCCCTGCACACCATCAAGCTCGGCAACGCCATCGGCGGGCCCCAGTCGCTGGCCGGCCCGATCATCCGCGAGCTGCGCATGCGCAAGGACGCGAGCGAGGTCGCCGCGCTGCGCAAGGCCGGTCAGGCGATCGACCGGGTGCATGCGCGCATGGGCGAGTTCCTGCGCGTCGGCCGCACCGAGCGCGAGGTGGCCAAGGACATCGCCGCCGCCATCGTGGAGGAGGGCCACACGGTCGCGGACTTCGTGATCGTCGGCTCCGGCCCGAACGGCGCGTCACCGCACCACCGCGACTCCGACCGCGTGATTGAAGCGGGCGAGGTCGTGGTCATCGACATCGGCGGCCCGGTCGCCGAGGGCTACAACTCCGACTCCACCCGCACGTACGTCATGGGTGAGCCGAAGCACGACGACGTGTGGGACACCTACGCCGTCCTCCAGGCCGCGCAGAAGGCCGCCGTCGAGGCGGTCAAGCCGGGTGTGACCTGCGAGCAGATCGACGACGTGGCCCGCCAGGTCATCACCGACGCGGGCTTCGGCGAGTACTTCGTGCACCGCACCGGCCACGGCATCGGCCTGGACGTGCACGAGGAGCCCTACATCGTCAGCGGCAACGCGCTGCCGCTCGAAGCGGGCATGGCCTTCAGCGTCGAGCCCGGCATCTACCTGCCCGGCCGCTGGGGTGCCCGCATCGAGGACATCGTCGTCGCGACGGAGGACGGCGTGGAGTCCTTCAACAACCGACCTCACGAGCTGGTGGTGCTTTGACCCTCGAGCAGATCGACAGAGCGATCCTGAAGGAGCTCGCGGCCGACGGCCGTTGCAGCTTCACCGACCTGGCCGAACGCGTCGGCCTGAGCGTGTCGGCGGTGCACCAGCGGGTGAAGCGGCTGGAGCAGCGCGGCATCGTGAAGGGCTACGCGGCCCGGCTGGACGGCGCGGAGGTCGGGTTGCCGATGTCCGCGTTCATCTCGCTCTTCCCGATCAACCCCTCCGAGCCGGACGACTACCCGAGGCGGCTGGAGCACCTGCCGGAGATCGAGGCCTGCTACTCGGTCGCGGGGGACGCCTCGTACGTCCTGCGCGTCCGGGTGGCCTCGCCGGTGGCGCTGGAGGAGCTGCTGCAGAAGATCCGCGAGTCGGCGAACGTGTCGACCCGCACGACGGTCGTGCTGTCCACTCCGTACGAGGACCGCCCACCGGCCGTCTGAGCACTTGGGCCGGAAGCCTTGCCCGCCCCCTCCTTGCAGACGCCGGCAAAGCAGGGGGCGGGGACTTGGGGCGTCACAGGCACAACAGCTGGAAATCTGCTCAAGTCAGGCCGGACTGCACGGCGAACACGACGAGCTGGGCCCGGTCACGGGCCCCCAGCTTCACCATCGCCCGCGACACGTGCGTGCGCACCGTTGCGGGGGAGATCACCAGCACAGCCGCGATCTCGTCGTTGGACGCCCCGGACGCGACGTGCCGCATGATCTCGCGTTCGCGGTCGGTCAGCTTGTCCAGGTGCGGCACGGGTCGCGCGCTCGCGCCCGAGGCGAACCGGTCGATCACCCTGCGCGTGACCGACGGGGACAGCAGCGAGCCGCCGTCGGCGACCACGTGCACGGCGCGCAGCAGGTCGGCGGGGTCGGAGTCCTTCACGAGGAACCCGGACGCGCCGGTGCGCAGCGCCTCGAACACGTACTCGTCGAGGTCGAACGTCGTGAGCATGACGATCTTGACCTCGGCCAGTGCGGGGTCGGAGGAGACACGGCGCAGCACCTCCAGGCCGTCCATCAGCGGCATGCGGATGTCGAGGAACACCACGTCCGGCTTGAGCGACCGGATCAGCCCCAGCGCCTCGCGGCCGTCCGCGGCCTCGCCGACGAGCTGGACGCCGTCCTCGGTCTCGATGAGCGTCCGCAACCCCATCCGCACCAAGGCCTGGTCGTCGGCCACCACCACGCGAATCATGCGGGCAACGGTATCCGTGCGACGACCGTGAAGCCGTGCGTCGTGCGGATCTCCAGCGTGCCACCCAGCGCCTCGGCCCGCGACCGCATTCCGGTGATGCCGTGGCCCTCCTCGACCGGTCCCGGCGTGCCGGTGTCGCTCACCTCGACCACGAGCACACCGCGCGCCTCGTACACCTTCACCGCGGCCGTGACGCCGGGGGAGGCGTGCCGCAGCACGTTCGTCAGCGACTCCTGCACGATCCGGTACGCGGCCAGCTCGTAGGTGCCGGGCACGGCGACCCCGTCGGCCTCCACCGACACCTCCAGGCCCGCCTCGCGCATCCGGGACGCGAGCGCCGGCAGGTCGGCCAGCGAGGTGGTGGGCCGCAACGGTGCCGAGCCGCGCAGGGTGTCCAGTTCGGACCGCAGGCCCTCCAGCGCCTCCTTCGAGGTGGCGCGGATCGCCTCCAGCGACGCGCGGGCCTTCACCGGGTCCCTGTCCAGCACGTACAGCGCCACCCCGGCCTGCATCGCGATCACCGACAGGCCGTGGCCCACGACGTCGTGCACCTCCTGGGCCAGGCGCAGCCGTTCCGAGATCACGGCCCGCTCGCGAACGTCCACAGCGGACCGCCGGCGCAGCCGCATCAGCACACCGGCCGCGGCGGGCAGCAGGATCCAGCCCGCCGACCAGGTGATCCACGACGTCACCGAGTCGTTCCACCACGGCAGGATCGCCAGCGCGTACACCAGGACGCTCGCGGCGGCCAGTTCGATCCGCGCGTACACCGCCACCGCGTACATCGCGGCGACCCCGCTCACCAGCACCGGCCCGAACGGGTACCCCATCGCCAGGTACGCCGTGATGGCCGCGGTGGTGATCCCCACCGTCCACAGCGGACGGGTCGAGCGGAGCAGCAGACCGGCGGCCGCGACGGTGATCAGCACGTACGCGAGGACGTCCACCTCGAACGAGCCGGTCTGCCACCGCGCGGCGAACCGCGTGCCGCCCAGTCCGAAGAACACCAGCGCCGCGGTCAGCGCGATGTCCTGCCACTTGATGCGCATGCCGCCGACGATACGACCGGGGACGTACGCAGATGTGCGTATCTTCCTGCCGCTCCGGAGCGGACGACCGGAGTCTCTGCCAGGCACAGGCTTGGCCGCATGATCGTGACGACGGAGAAGCTGACGAAGCGCTACGGCGACCGCGCCGTGGTGGACGAGGTCGGTCTGTCCGTGCGGCGGGGCGAGGTCTACGGGTTCCTCGGCCCCAACGGCGCGGGCAAGACGACCACGATCCGCATGCTGCTGGGCCTGGTGCGGCCGACGAGCGGCACCGCGACCGTGCTCGGGCGGCCACCGGGCGACCCGGCGGCGTTGCTGAAGGTGGGGTCGCTGATCGAGGGGCCGGGTTTCTACCCGTACCTGTCCGGCCGCGACAACCTGCGGGTGCACGCGGCCCGCCGGGGAGCCAGCCGGGCCGACGTCGAGGCCGCACTCGACCAGGTCGACCTCACCACGGCCGCGAACGAGAAGTTCCGCCGCTACTCGCTGGGCATGAAACAACGGCTCGGCGTCGCCGCGGCCCTGCTCGGCCGGCCGGAACTGCTGGTCCTCGACGAGCCCACCAACGGCCTGGACCCGGCGGGCATGGCCGACATGCGCGACCTGGTGCGCGCGCTGTCCGCGCAGGGCCAGACCGTGCTGCTGTCGAGCCACCTGCTCGGCGAGGTCGAGGAGATCTGCGACCGGGTCGGCGTGATCGCGAACGGCAAGCTCGTCGCCGAGAGCACGGTCGAGCAGCTGCGCGGCGACAGCGTGCTGCTGGTCAAGGCCGACCCGATCGAGAAGGCGCACGTGCTCATCGAGGGCAGCGAGCTGCGCGGCGACGTGCTGCACGTGCGGGAGCCGGACGCCGGGGCGCTGGTGCGCGCGCTCGTGCACGCCGACGTGGACGTGCAGGAGGTCCGGCCGCTGCGCCGGACGTTGGAAGAGGTCTTCTTCGAGATGACGGGAGCGGCGTGATGGGCAGCGTGAAGGCGGAGCTGCTGCGGCTGTGGAAGTGGCCGGCGACGTGGGTGCTGGTCGGCCTCTGGCTGGTGCTGACGTTGACGTTCGGCTACGTGTTCAACTACCTCGCCCTCAACGGCGGCTCCACCACCCGCGACCTCACCCAGCAGCAGCTGGTCAGCGCGATGCAGCCGGAGAACGTCGGTGCCGCCGTCGTGCGCGGCCTGCCGATGTTCGGCGGCGCGATCATCCTGGTGCTGGCGGCGCTCGCGGTCGGCTCCGGGTACGGCTGGGGCACCTGGAAGACCACGCTGACCGCCGGTCCGCGCCGGGTGTCCGCGATGGCGGGCACCCTGGGCGCGCTGGGGATCGTCGTGGTCGTCCTGGTGGCGCTGACGTTCGTCGTCGACCTCGGCGCGGCCGTCACCGTGGCGTCGCTGGAGGGCTGGGACTGGAACCTGCCGGGCACCGGTGCCCTGGAGGCGCTGGGCGCGTCACTGCTGATCGCCGCGATGTGGACGGCCTTCGGCGTGTTCCTCGGCGTGCTCACCAGGGGACCCGCGCTGGCCGTCGGGCTCGGGCTGATGTGGGCGATCGTCGTCGAGAACCTGCTGCGCGGCGTCGGGTCGCTGCTCGGCCCGGTCGGCGACCTGACCGAGGTCCTGCCCGGCGGCTCGGCCGGCAACCTGGCCGGTGCGGTCGGCGGCACCGGTGCCCCCGGCGTGCTGACCGACCTGGGCGGACCCACCGCCGCGCTGCTCCTCGCCGGCTACGTCGTGTTCTTCGCGGGCACGGCAACGCTGCTGAAGGTGCGCCGAGACCTCGTGTAGCGCCACCGCCGCCCAGACCAGGCCCAGCACGACCGCGACTCCGAGGGGGTAGTCGCGGTCGTGCAGCCCCGGGTTCACCGGCCCGCTGTGCTCCCGCCACAGCACCGGGACCGCGATCAGCAGCACCACACCGGAGACCGTCAGGCCGATGCCGACCGACGCGCGCTTGACGACGAGACCGGACGCACCGACCAGCGGGGCGATCACGAGGTCGTGCAGCACGACACCGCCGCCGAGCCACGCGAGCAGCTCCGCGGTGACCTGGGGGAGCAGCAGCCACGCACCCCACGCGCCGAGTCCGATGCCGGCGAGGGCGAGCGCGGTCCTCACCGGACCTCCAGGGACGTGACCCACTTGGTCTGCAGCACGCCCGGCCGGTTGGGCGCGATGAGCCGGCACGGGAACCCGTGGTCGGGGCTGAGCTCCTCGCCGTCGAGCCGCAACGCGAGGAGGGTCAGCGGGTCCCGCGCGAACGCCTCCGGCAGCGTCGTCGCCCGGTAGAGCCCGTCTTCCTCCAGCGACTCGACGCGGACGTCACCGCCGCTGATCAGGTCGCGCACCCGGACACCGGTCCAGGTCGCGGTCTGGCTCCAGCCCTCCACACACGCGATGGGCAGCTCGACGGTGGTCTGCGGCATGGCCCGCAGCTCGGCGAGCGAGTAGGCGCGGTCACCGACTTCGAGCTTCCAGTCCGGTGGCACCACGATGTTCGCGGCCCGCGCGGTCCGGTTCACCGGCAGCGTGCCGTCGGAACGCCAAGCCAGCACGGAGACCTTGCGCAGCCACGGCACCGTGACACCCGCTGTCGCGACCACGGCGACACCGGTGGTGAGCGCGGTCGTGCGCAGGAAAGCCCGGCGGGACAAGACGGTCCTGTGCTCGGAAGCGGGTTCGAGCGAACGCCGGATGAGAGGAATCTTCACCGCGATGTGCACGAGCAGCGAGCCGATCACGATCCACGCCACCGCGTAGTGGGCGGCCGGGAAGTAGAACGACCACGGGTAGTTCTGCGCCGCGTTGAACAACCCGGTGACGACCTCGAAGAACGACGCCGCGACCAGCACGAGGATCGAGCCGCGCTCCAGCGCGTGCGGCACGGATGCGACCAGCGGCCGCTCGAACAGCTTCGGGTACACCGACCACAGCTTGGCCAGCAGCAACGGGATCGAGGCCACGCCGGACAGCACGTGCACGCCCTGCGTGACCCGGTAGAGGTCGACCGGGCGGGTCGGCCACGGCCAGTCGTGCTGCACGCCGTGGCTGAGCAGACCGGTGACGAAGCACAGGCCGAACGTGATGCCCAGCCACGTGCCGACGCGGCTGGTGACACCGGTGTGGTGCGCGGGCGACCGGAAGGCGGGGGTCCTCACAGCCGCTCCCAGCAGGCGAACCAGCGGCCGGCCCGTTCCCGGTGCCACAACCGGAAGAACCCGTCCGCGGGCACCGAGTCGGCGTCGCTCCACGCCCACGGGAACCACGGGTCGGGCTCGCCGCCGGCCCGCACCCGCGCCTGCCCCCGCGCGAGGCCGGAACCGGGCGTCTCGACCTCGGCGACGACGGTTCCGCCGGTCCGCAGCAACTGCCGGACCCGCCGCAGGAGCGCGGCCGGGTCGCCGCCGATGCCGATGTTGCCGTCGGCGAGCAGCACGTGCTGCCAGCGGCCCTCGCCGGGCAGCAGGTCGAACACGTCGCGCCGCAGGGCGAGACCGCCGCGGTCGGTGGTGCGCCGGACGGCCACGGGCGACACGTCGACGCCGAGCGCCTGGACGTTGCGCGCGAGCAGTGCCGCGACGAGCCGGCCGGGGCCGCAGCCGACGTCGAGGGTGGGCCCGGTGCACGCGTCGAGCAGGACGTCGTCGCCGTCGTCCGCGTCGGCGTGCCAGCGGGCGACCGGCAGCGGGCGCGGGGCGGTGCCTGCCAGGTCGAGCCAGCCGGGGTGGCCGTCGAGGGCCTGGTCGAACATCATCGCGCCACCACCGCGCCGCGCGAGGCCGACGCCGCGCCGAGACGCCCCAGGACCCGCGCGAACCGCGACCCCGGCACCTGCGCCGCCACCGTCAGCGCGTCCGCCACGGTGTCCACATCGGACAACGGCGGCAGCGCGCCGACCTTCATCCCCCGCAACGCTTCCAGCGTCCGCGCCCCGGTGTCGTCCCGTGACATCGGCACGTCCAGCAGGACCGAGGCCCGCAGCGGGTCCCGCAACCCCAGCGCCCACCAGCCGCCGTCGAGCGCGAATCCGAGCGCCGCCTCGTCGAACTCCGCCGCGGACGCCAGCAACGACGGCGTCACCTGCGGTGTGTCCATGCCGATCTGCAGCACCGGCAGCTCGAACCGCGCGACGTCCGCGTGCGCGTTCACCAACCTCTCGTTGAAGCTCCGGCCGCGTTGCGGGACCACCACGCACCCGCCCAGGGCGTCCCGCACGTCCTCCCGCCGCACCACCCCGGCCAGCGCCACCACCGGCACCGCGCCGGGAGTCGCCAGGGCCGCGTCGATCGTGTCGAGCAACGCCGCCGCTGCCACCTCCGCGGCCTGCTCGGGCGTCAGCGGCGGGCACAGGCGCGTCTTGACCTGGCCGGGCACCGGGGACTTCGCCATGACCAGCAGGCAGAACCTCATCGCAGCACCCCCGCCATGTCCCGCGCAGCCCGCAGCGTGCCGCGCACCGAGCCGGACACCTTCGACCGCGTCCCCGCGGCGCGCGGCCGGTAGGCGACGTCGACCTCGCGCACCCGCCACCCGGCGGCGGCCGCGCGGACCAGGAGCTCCAGTGGGTAGCCGAACGCGCGGTCCCGCACGTCCAGCGCCAGCAACGCTTCCCGCCTGACCACCCGCAGGGGTGCGATGTCGTGCACGGCGAGGCCGCGGCGGCGCAGCAGGGAGGCGATCACGGCGTTGCCGGCGCGGGCGTGCCACGGCCACACGCCCGCCGACACCGGTACCCGGCGGCCGACGACGAGATCGCAGGACGGCAGCAGGGCGGCCATCGCCGGCAGTTCGGCGAGGTCCAGCGAGCCGTCGCAGTCGGCGAACGCGACGAGGTCGGAGGTGGCGGCCAGCAGCCCGGTGTGCACGGCGGCCCCGTAACCGCGGCGGGGCTCGTGCACGACCAGGGCGCCGAGCTCGCGGGCCACGGCGGGAGACCCGTCACCGGAGCCGTTGTCCACGACGATCGCGCGGTGTCCGGGAGGCAGGGAGCTCAGCACGGCGGGCAGTGCGGCGGCCTCGTCGAGGCAGGGCAGGACGACATCCATGCGGTCCATCCTGGACCGGCGGAAAGTGTTGTGGTGCTTACGGAATTGTGACGCGCGGAGGAGTTCTTACGGTTGTCTTGCGCCCTTGGCGGACACCGCCCGGGACCCCCTAGGTTGGGAGCGGTGCGCCTCCTCGTCGCCGGGTTGCTCGTCGTCGCCGCCGTCGTCACCGGACTGCTGGTCAACCTGAACCACCCCGGTCTGCTCTTCGCCTCCGCCGCGCCGCTCTTCGGCGACTGGCGGCCCCACGTCGGACCCGGCACGCCCGCCGCGGTCCTCCTCGCCTTCCTCGTGGTGGCGAAGGGACCCGAGCTGGCCCGGCACCGGCACGCCCTCCCGATCGCCTACGCGACGTCGGTGGCGTTCACCCTCTCGCTGGCCATGGTCGACGGCTGGGACCACTTCACCACCCGGCTCACCACCGAGGACGAGTACCTGCACGAGGTTCCCCAGATCACGGACGTCCCGGCGATGGTGCGCGAGTTCGCCCACCGCATCCCCGACTTCCAGCCCGACTCGTGGACCACGCACGTCTCCGGCCACCCACCGGGCGCGTTGCTCACGTTCGTCGCGCTGGACCGCATCGGGCTCGGCGGGGGAGCGGCCGCCTCCCTCTTCTGCGTCCTCGTCGGCTCGCTCGCCGTCGTCGCGATCCCCAAGGCCCTCGGCGACACCGCGGTGCTGCCGTACCTCGTGCTGTTCCCCGGTGCGGTGTGGGTCGGCGCGTCCGCGGACGGCATGTTCATGGGCGTCGCCGCGGTCGGCCTCTACCTGCTCACCCGGTGGCCGCTGCTCGGCGGGGTCGTGCTCGGCTGGTGCGTGTTCCTGTCCTACGGCCTGGTGCTGCTCGCCCCGCTGGCGATCGTGGCGGCAGGGCGCAGGATCGGCTGGGCGGTCGCGGGCGCACTCGCGGTCGTGGCGGCGTTCGCGCTCGCCGGGTTCTGGTGGCTCGACGGCTACGAGCTCGTCAAGCTCCGCTACTACCAGGGCATCGGCGACGTCCGGCCGTACTGGTACTGGGTCTGGGCGAACCTGGCCGCGCTCGCACTCGTGCTCGGCCCCGCCGGCATCCAGGGGCTGCGCAGGGACAGGTGGGTCGTCGCCGCCGGCATCGCGGTCCTGGCCGCCGACCTGTCCGGGCTGAGCAAGGCCGAGACCGAACGCATCTGGCTGCCGTTCGCCGTCTGGCTCATGGTCGGCGCGGCCAGGCTGGACCACCGCAGGAGGTGGCTCACCGCGCAGGCGTTGACGGCCCTCGCGGTGAACCACCTCGTGCTCACGAACTGGTGACCGCCGCCCGCAACGGGTCCGCAGCGAACGCCCGCACCCCGTCCTCGAACCGCACGGACGCCTCGAACCCCAGCACGTCGGCCGCCTTCGCGGGTGAGGCGACGACGTGCCGCACGTCGCCGGGCCGGGCACCACCGACGATCTGCGGGGCGGGTCCGTCGCACGCGTCGGCCAGCGCGAACGCCAGGTCGCCGATCGTGTGCATGGTGCCCGAGCAGACGTTCACGGCCTCGAACCCCGGCCGTGCCGACGAGAGCGCCAGCACGTTCGCCCGTGCCACGTCGGTCACGTGCACGAAGTCCCTGCGCTGCCGGCCGTCCTCCATCACCCGCGGCGCGCGGCCGTTCTGCAGCGCGGACCGGAAGATCGACGCCACCCCGGCGTAGGGGGTGTCGCGCGGCATCCGCGGGCCGTAGACGTTGTGGTAGCGCAACGCCCACACGCTGCCGCCGGTCTGCCGCGCCCACGCCGCCGCCAGGTGCTCCTGGGCCAGCTTGGTCGCCGCGTACGTGCTGCGCGGGTCCAGCGGCGCGTCCTCCGGCACCAGCTCGGGCACCAGGAAGTCACCGCAGGCGCACCTCGGCTCGTACCGGCCTGCGGCGAGGTCGGCGGGCGACCGCTCCCCGCGCACGATCCCGTGCGTCAGGCAGCGGTACCGGCCCTCGCCGTAGACGACCATCGACGACGCCAGCACCAGCCGCGACACCCCGGCCCGGTGCATCTCGGCCAGCAGCACCGCCGTGCCCAGGTCGTTGTGCCGGGCGTAGGAGGGCGCGTCGAACGGGTCGACCCCGTGCCCGACCATCGCGGCCTGGTGGCAGACCGCGTCCACTGTGGACAGCAGTGGTCGCAGCACGTCCGGGTCGGCGACGTCGCCGACGACCAGCTCGTGGTCCAGCACCGGTGCGGCTCCGTGCGCTTCGGGCAGCAGGGCGTCCAGCAGGACGCAGTCGTGGCCCTGGGAGGTGAGCTCGTCGGCGACGTGCGACCCGATGAACCCGGCCCCGCCGGTGATCAGTACTCGCATGTGTCGACGGTAGGGCCGCCAGGGGGTCCGGGCGGCCCCGAACGGTCAGCCGTCAGAACTCCGTAAGACCAGCTCCACCACGAACCGCGCACCGACCGGCACGCGGTCCTCCACCCACACCCGCCCGCCCAGCCGGTGCACGTGCTCGCGGACCAGCGCGAGCCCCAGCCCGCTGCCGGTGTCGTCACCCCTGCTGCCCGCCATCACACCTCGCGCGAACCGTTCGAACACCTGCTCGCGCAACGGCTCCGGCACACCGGGCCCCTCGTCCTCCACGGCGAGCCGGACGTGCCCGCCGTGCCGCCGCACCGACACCAGCACCGCTCCGCCCGCGTGCCGGTCCGCGTTGTCCAGCAGGTTGGTCAGCACCCGGTCGAGCCGCCGCCGGTCACCCAGCACGACCGCCGGTTCGAGCTCCACCGGCACCGGGGCCCGCGTCGCGGCCACGTTGCGCACCAGCGCGTCGAGCGCGATCTCCTCGTGCCGCGGGTCGTCGGTCTGGTCGGCCCGCGAGATCTCCAGCAGGTCCACCACCATCCGGGCGAACCGGTCCACCTCCGAGGTCAGCAGCTCCAGCGCCGTCCCGGCCGTGCCCGGCAGGTGCTCGCGCCGCCGTCGCAGCACCGCACCGGCGTTCACCATCGTCGTGAGCGGCGACCGCAGCTCGTGCGACACGTCGGAGGCGAACCGGGCGTCCCGCAACGCCCGCTGCTCCAGCGCGTGCGCCGTCGAGTTGAACTTCGCCGCCAGCGCCGCGAGGTCCGGGTCGTCCCGCACCGGCAACCGGGCACCGAGGTCGCCACCGGCGATCCGCCCCGCGGCCGAACTGAGCTCCGCCAGCGGCCGGAGCGCCCGCTTCGACGCCCACGACCCCAGCGCCGCCCCCAGCAGCGCCGAGGCGACCGTGCCGCCGATCAGCACCGCGCTGAGGAACCGGGACGCGCGGTCGAGCTGCTCCAGCCCGAACAGCTCCACGTACACGGCGTTGCCCGCGACCGGGCGGACCACGGCGAGCATCGGCTGGCCGTCCACGGTGATCCGCCCGCCACCGGGCGGGTGCCGCACCAGCCCGACCGGCAGCAGGCCGGGGTCGACCGGCCGGCCCGCGGTCACCAGACCGCCCGGCGTGATCACCAGGATCGTCGAGTCGGGGCCGGTGGTGAGCCCGGTCAGCAGCTCGTCGAGGCCGGGGGAGGCGAGCGAGCGCTCGACCAGCCGCACGTTCACCTCGGCCTGGCGGGTCGCGGAGGCCTCGCGCTGGCGCATCATGTAGCCGCAGGCGAGGTTCCAGGTGGCGAACGCGAGCACGCTCGTGACCGCGAGCAGCCCGAAGCCGAACGCCAGCGCCACCCGCCACCGCAGCGTGAGCCTCACGAACGGAGCCGGTACCCGGCGCCGCGCACCGTGAGCACCAGGGCCGGGTCGTCCGGGGTCGCCTCGACCTTGCGCCGCAACCGCCTTATGTGCACGTCGAGCAAGCGGGTGTCGCCGAAGTAGTCATATCCCCACACCCGGTGCAGCAGCTGTTCCCTGGTGACGATTCGGCCGGCCGCACCAGCGAGTTCCAGCAGCAGCCGGAATTCCGTTCTCGTGAGGTGAACGCGTTCCCCCGCCCGGTGCACGAGACCTTCCTGCGGACGGATTTCCAGATCGCCCACCCGAACTGTGTCGCGCCCCGGTCCGCGGCGCCGCAACAACGCGCGGATGCGGGCCGCGAGAACGCCGCCCATCAACGGTTTCGTCACGTAGTCGTCGGCGCCCGCCTCCAGTCCGGCGACCACGTCGCAGGCGTCCGTCCGCGCGGTGACGACGATTATCGGCAGGTCACCGCGCCCGCGGAGGGTGCGCACGACCTCCAGCCCGTCCACCCCGGGCAGGGTCAGGTCGACCAGCACCACGTCGAACGACTCGGATTCCAGGCGCCGCAACGCCACCTCGCCGGAACACGCCTCGTCGACGGTGAATCCCTCGTCTCCCAGCGCAAGGCGCAACGCCTGGCGGATTCGCTCGTCGTCTTCGACCAGCAGGACCCGTACGCACACGACGACTCCACTGTGTGAGAGCCGCGGCGACGGCGCCTCACACAGTGGAGTGAAAGTCGATCAAAAGCAAGAAAGCTTTGGTTTAAAATGCTGTCAGGGTGATTTTGGCCGATCGCGGGTTCGGTTCGTGAACGAGCGACTCGAACGCGCCGACGTCGTCGAAGGCGAACCCGTAGGCCTTCCCGTCGACCATGTTCCGGTGCACGATCTTCGAGAAGTGGTTGGCCGTCGCGCGGGTGTAGAACTCGGCGGCGTCGTAGGTCGGCTGGGTGTGCAGGTACCCGAGCGTCGAGCGGTTGAGCGCGGCGCACAGCGACCGGGAGATCGCGCCGACGTCGTTGTTGGGCGCGGCGAGCCGGCCGTCGCAGTTGAGGACGTCCCGCGTCGAGGGCTGCTCGAACGACGCCACCTGCTGGCCGGCGGTGTTCGTGAACCGCAGGACCCCGCCGCTGGTGCGGCCGGTGAACTTCCGGTTCGGCTCGTTCCGGTACGGCACCACGGTCAGCGGCGTGTTCTGGTACGTCGACCAGGCGCTGCTGACGTAGCCCGCGTAGTAGGAGCTGGAGAACAGGCCCGCGTCGAGGCCCTTGCTCGGGTTCAGCACGCGCAGCCGGGTGCCGTCCGACCGCGTGTGGACCAACCGCGACCAGTCACCGCCCATCTGCTGGTGCTGGTCGAAGATCCGGTTGCGGCCGCCGCTGACCAGCACGCCGGTGCGCTTGGTCGCGCCGGCCTGCGAGGTCGCCTCGACCGCGTGCGGGACGCTGAACATGTCCACCTGCGAGCTGTTGAGCCACAGCCCGCCGCCGTTGTAGGTGAACTCGCTCCAGTCGAACAGGATGTCGCGGTTCGGGTCACCCGCCGCCCACGGCGCCGGCTGCACGAGGCCGCCCGGCACCAGCGAGAACTTGAGCTTGTCGCGGAAGGACATGTAGAGCCGGCCGCCCGCGAGGTTGAGCGGGATCTGCAGGGTCTTGCTGGCCCCGTTGGCGGGGCCGGGGATCGAGACGTCCGGCGCGGGCGAGGGCGGGATGCTCCCGCCGGACCAGGCCGTGAACTGGCCGTTCGCGTTCACGTACCCGAGCCGGCCGCCCATCTCGCCGAACACGTACAGGTGCACGGCGTCGCCGCGACCGGAGGTGTTCTGGACGGTGAGCGGGAGCAGGCTCGGTGGAGCGGCTTGAGCAGGTGCAGACAACGTTGTCAGCCCGACCAGGGCCGATGTCGCCAGCAGCAGGAGCTTGCGCATCGACTATCTCCTCACAGACAGGGTTGCGTGAGAGCGCTCCCATGGTCAGCGCGATCGGGTCGGCATGTCAAGAATGGATCTCATGCGCGCACTCACGGTAGATCCCGCACGAGCCGGCTCCCTGTCGCTGACCGAACTCCCCGACCCGGTGCCGGGACCGGACGAGCTGCTGGTCGAGGGTCTGGCGATCGGGATCTGCGGGACCGACCGCGAGATCGTCCGCGGCGAGTTCGGCACCGGTGGCGAACTGGTGATCGGGCACGAGTCGCTGGGCAGGGTGATCAGCGGTCCCGGCTTCGCGCCCGGCTCGCTGGTCGTGGGCGTGGTGCGCAGGCCGGACCCGGTGCCGTGCGCGCCCTGTGCGCGCGGGGAGTTCGACATGTGCCTCAACGGCCGGTACACCGAGCGCGGGATCACCGGCATCGACGGCTACGGCGCTACTTTGTGGACGGTGCCGGCGCAGTACGCCGTCGGTGTCAGCTCACGGGCCGGTGTGCTGCTCGAACCCGCGTCGGTGGTGGTCAAGGCGTGGGAGCGGCTGGAGCGGTTCGCGTTCTTCGACTTCGACAGCGTGCTGGTCACCGGTGCCGGTCCGATCGGGCTGCTGGCGGCCATGATCGGCGTGCAGCGCGGGCTGGACGTGCACGTGTTCGACGTCGCCTCGGACGGCCCGAAGCCGGACCTCGTCGAGTCGCTGGGCGCCACCTACCACCGGACGCTGCCCGACCACGAGGTCGTGATCGAGGCGACCGGTGCGCCGCAGCTGGTGGCGCAGTTGCTCGGACGGCGGCTGGTGTGCCTGACCGGGGTGCCCTCGACCGAGGTGGTACCGGTCGACCTCGGTCAGGCGAACCGGGACCTGGTGCTGCGCAACGGGATCACGTTCGGGACGGTCAACTCGAACGTCCGGCACTACCGCGAGGCCTCCGCGGTGCTCGACCGGGCGGACGACGCCTGGCTCTCGGCGATGATCACCAGGCGGGTGCCGCTGGAGTCCTGCGCGGAGGCCTTCGAGTCACGCCCCGGCGACGTCAAGGTGGTGCTGGAGCTGGACTGAGAACAACTCCGCCACCGTCGCGGAACGCTCGTAGGCTGAGCCTCTCAGGCAAGAGGGAACAGGTCGCACCAAGCCGAAATTGCCCGCCGGGAACCGCTGTTGTGCTGGTCAGTTCCACTCACGCTGCGAAAGGGCGAGGACATGACCGGCAAGGTCGCAGTGATCACGGGCGCGTCGCAGGGAATCGGTGCGGCGTTGGTGACCGCTTATCGCAAGCTCGGCTACTCGGTGGTCGCGGTGTCGCGGTCCGTCGAGGCCTCCGACGACCCCGAGGTGCTGGCCGTGCGCGCCGACCTCGCGGTACCCGGGGAGGGCGCGCGGGTCGTCGGGGAAGCGCTGGCGCGGTTCGGCCGCGTCGACACCCTGGTGAACAACGCGGGCGTCTTCGTCGCCAAGCCGTTCACCGAGTACACCGACGAGGACTACGAGACCGTGCTCGGCACGAACCTGCGCGGGTTCTTCGACATCACGCGCAGCGCGGTGAGCGCTATGGAAACCACCGGCGGGCACGTCCTGAACGTGTCGACCGCCCTGGTCGACCACGCTCTTTCCGCCGTGCCGTCGGCACTCGCGTCGCTGACCAAGGGTGGCATCAACGCCGTCACCAGGTCGCTCGCGGTCGAGTACGCCACCCGCGACATCCGCTTCAACACGGTCGCGCTCGGCATCATCCGCACGCCGATGCACGCCCCGGAGACCCACGAGGCGCTGGCCTCGCTGCACCCGGTCAAGCGGATCGGCGAGGTCGACGAGGTGGTCGACGCGGTGCTGTTCCTCGAACAGGCCGGGTTCGTCACCGGCGAGGTCCTGCACGTCGACGGCGGTCAGAGCGCGGGGCACTGACATGGCCCTCATCGACGTCATGGACCGGTGGAAGGCCGCCGTGGACGCGCACGAACCGCAGCGCGTGGCGGAGCTGTTCACCGAGGACGCGATCTTCCAGGGCCTCAAGCCCTACGGGGTGGGACGTGAGGCGGTCGCCGCCTACTACGACTCCCAGCCGATCGGCCTGAAAGCCGAGTACGAGGTCCTCGAAACGCGAGAACTGGCGGAGAACCTGACGCTCGGCTATCTCGCGGTCGACTTCTCGTTCGCCGACCGGCCGGCGGTCGCGGTGAACCTGAGCGTGCTGGTGCGGGGAGACCTGATCACGCACTACCAGGTCTCCCCACTGCCCTAGCGCTCCGTGCCCGGCTGTCCGGGAGCCGCCCTGCGCGGCTCCCGGCCGTACGGGCCCTTCGGCCGTTCCAGCTCCGGCGCCGGCGGGAGCGGCATCGTCACCGGGTTGCCCTCGGTGATCGTGATCCGCTCCCCGTGGTGCCTCGTCGTCAGCTCGGTGCCGTCGACGATCCGGTAGGTCGCCTCCGTCTCGGTCACCTCGACCCCGATCCTGGTGCCCCGGAACGACATCCGGAACGAGAACCGGCGCAGCGCGGCGGGCATCCGCGGTGCGAACGTCAATTCACCGCCGTGGTCGCGCATGCCGCCGAACCCAGCCACCAGCGCCATCCACGCACCGGCCAGCGAGGCCATGTGCAGTCCGTTGTGGACGTTGTCGTGCAGGTCGTGCAGGTCGGTGAACGCGGCCTCGACCAGGTAGTCGAACGCCAGGTCCAGGTGCCCGACCTCGGCCGCGATCACCGCCTGCGTCCCGGCCGACAGCGATGAGTCCCGCACGGTCCGCGCCTCGTAGTAGGCGAAGTTGCGGGCCTTCTCCTCCGCGGTGAACGCGTCACCGCGCAGGTGCATCGCCAGCACGAGGTCCGCCTGCTTCACCACCTGCTTGCGGTACAGGTCGAAGTACGGGTAGTGCAGCAGCAGCGGGTACTTCTCCTGCGGCGTGCCCTCGAAGTCCCACTCGGCGTGCTTGGTGAAGTTGTCCGCCTGCGGGTGGACCTGGAGCATCTCGTCGTAGGGCAGCGCCATCTTGTCCGCGGCCCTGCGCCACTCGGCGATCTCCTCCTCGCTCGCCCCCGCCCGGTCCGGGTGCCGTTCGGCGGCGTCGGCGGCGGCACGCAGGTTCTGCTGGGCGATCAGGTTCGTGTAGACGTTGTTGTCCACGATCGCCGAGTACTCGTCCGGACCGGTGACGCCGTCGATGCGGAACCCGTCGTGCGGGTCGTGGTGGCCGAGCGAGGTCCACAGCCGTGCGGTCTCGGTGAGGATCTCGACGGCCTCCTCCCGGTCGAAGTCCTCGTCGTTCGTCGCGTTGAGGTACTGCTGGGTGGCGTAGGCGACGTCGCCGGAGACGTGGAACGCGGCCGTGCCCGCCGGCCAGTACGCGCTGCACTCGGCACCGTTGATGGACCGCCACGGGAACGCGGCACCTCCGAGCCCCAGCACCTTCGCGCGGTCGCGGGCCTTGTCCAGCGTGGAGTGTCGCCACCGCAGGGCGTCGCGGGCCGCGTCCGGGACGGTGTAGGTGAGCACCGGCAGCACGAACGTCTCGGTGTCCCAGAACGCGTGCCCGTCGTAGCCGGGACCGGTCAGCCCCTTCCCCGGGATCGCGCGGGTCTCCCCGCGGGCACCGGCCTGCAGGATGTGGAACAGCGAGAACCGGATCGCCTGCTGCAGCTCGTCGTCACCGTCGAGCTCGATGTCGGCGACCTCCCAGAAGTCGTCCAGGAACGCCCTCTGCTCGGCCAGCAGCCCGGTCCAGCCGGTCTGCAGCGCACCGGCGAGCGCGGCCTCGACCTGCGCCCGCAGCGAGGGCGTCGACCGCTGCGCCGACCAGCCGTAGCCGAGGTACTTGGTGAGCTTGAGGCTGCTGCCCCCGGCCACGTCGACCGCGACGGTGAACCGGGCCAGGTCGTCCTCGGCGCGGATGTCCGTGCGCGGGTCCACACCGCCCGCGTCGACCTCGTGGTCCATCGCCGCGGCCATCCGCAGCCCGGACTCCCTGGTGTGGTGGCAGAGCACCGCCCTGGCCTTCTCGGCCGTGACGAAGTCCGCGACCAGCGGTGCGTTCAGCGCGGCCGCGACGCGGGGGTCGTTGGTGCGCTTCTCGATGGGCTCGTTGACCAGCAGGTCGGACTGCACGACGAGCTGCACGTCGTCCACCGGCTCGACCTCGTAGCGGATGGCGGCGACCGCGCGTTGCGTGAACGACACCAGCCGCTCGCTGCGCACCACCACCCTCCGGCCGGTCGGGGACTCCCACACCGTGCGGCGGCGCAGCGTGCCGGAGCGGAAGTCCAGCGTCCGCTCGTGCTCCAGCGCGGTGCCGTAGCGCATGTCCAGCGGCTCGTCCTCGACCAGCAACCGGATGATCTTGCCGTCGGTGACGTTGACGACCGTCTGGCCCGCCTCCGGGTAGCCGTAGCCGCCCTCGCCGTAGGGCAGCGGGTGCTCCTCGTAGAAGCCGTTGAGGTAGGTGCCCGGCAGACCGCGCGGCTCACCCTCGTCGAGGGTGCCCCGGAAGCCGATGTGCCCGTTGGCCAGGGCGAACGTCGACTCGGTCCGGTGCAGCTGGTCGACCGCGAGGCCCTGCCAGCGCAACTGCCACGGTTCGATCGCGTAGCTCATGACAGCAGCTCGTCGAGCTCGTCGACCACCTGGTCGGCACCGTGTTCGCGCAGGGCGTCGCGCTGGTTGCCGCGGTCGACGCCGACGACGAACCCGAACCCGCCCTTGCGCCCGGCCGCGACACCGGCGAGCGCGTCCTCGAAGACGGCGGCGTGCTCCGGTGCCGTCTTCAACCTCTTCGCGCCCTCGACGAAGGAGTCGGGTTCCGGTTTGCCGCGCAGGTTGTCCGCCGCGATGACGTTGCCGTCCACCAGCGCGTCGACGTAGTCCAGCAGGTTGCCCGAGCGCAGCACGCGCATGGCGTTCGCCGAGGACGTGACCACCCCGATCGGCAGCCCGGCCTCGCGCGCCTTCTGCAGGTAGCGCACCGAACCGGGGTAGGGCGTGATGCCCTCCTCGTCGATGATGTGGTTCACCAGGTCGTTCTTGCGGTCACCGATGCGGCGGACCTCCTCCTCCGGCGGCGTGAGCCCGCGCGAGGCCAGGAAGCTCCTGACGCCGTCGTAGCGCGGCTTGCCGTCCACGTAGGAGAGGTAGTCCTGCTCGCTGAACGGCTGACCCATGTCCTCGAAGGTCTGCCGCCACGCCTTGCGGTGCAGGACCGCGGTGCTCGTGAGCACACCGTCGAGGTCGAACAGCAACGCCGTGATCCGGTCCGGGATGCCGAGGCTCATGTTGTGATCATGCACCCGTCTCGTCGTTCTCGCGCCGTTCCTCTTGAAGGCGTTCGTCGAGCGGCCGGGGGTGGGCCTGCTCGTACTCGGTCGTCCCGTACCGGTCGGCCCCCGCCCAGCCCTCCGGCGGGTCCATGCCCTCCTCCAGCGGGTCCTTCTGGAGGTTGTCCTCGTCGAGGGCCTCGAAGTCGTCGGTGTCGGCGGGTGCGTAGCTACCCCTGTCTTCACTCATGGCGCACCTGTACCCGCATTCGGTCTATCCGATGCTTTGGCCCACGAGCGCCCCGACCGCGTAGGTGATGCCCATGGCGATCAGGCCGCCCACGACGTTGCGCAGGACAGCGCGCTGCTTCGGCGCGTTGCTCAGGCGCGCGCTGACGTAGCCGGTCAGCGCGAGGGTGGCTATCGCGGCGATGACCGTCACAGGCACGCGCAGCGACGGTGAGGTGGTGGCGATGGCGATGAGGGGGAGCAGCGCGCCGATGGTGAAGCTCACGAAGCTGGCGATGGCGGCGGTCCACGGGTTGGTGAGGTTGTCGGGGTCGATCTTGAGCTCGACGTCGGCGTGCGCGGCCAGCGCGTCGTGCTCGGTGAGCTGCTCGGCGACCTGCCGGGCGGTCTCGGCGTCGAGGCCCTTGTCCCGGTAGATGCCCGCGAGCTCCTTCAGCTCCTCGTCGGGCGTGTCCCGCAGCTCGCGCTTCTCCTGCGCGATCAACGCGCGTTCGGCGTCGCGCTGGCTGCTGACGCTGACGTACTCGCCGCTGGCCATCGACATCGCGCCCGCGAACAGCCCGGCGAGGCCAGCGACGAGGATCTGGGTCCTGTCCGCGGTGGCGCCCGCGACGCCCACGACCAGGCTGGCGGTGGAGACGATGCCGTCGTTCGCGCCCAGGACCCCGGCGCGCAGCCAGTTCATCCGGTTGCCGCTGACGTCGTCGTGGGGCTCGTGATGCGTCATTTCCGCAGGCTATCGTGCACTGTTCAGGCGTGCGTCGACCGGTGTTTGCCCAGGTCAACCGGTTGGACGTCGTTTTTTGTCAGACCCCGGTGGCACACTGTCGAACAGATGTTCGTCACGGTGCTTCCAGGAGGTCAGTCCAGATGCAGATCGAACCCAGCCGCTGGCCCGGCCGCGTGGTCCCCGCCACCGACGCCGACGTGGCCACCGCCGTCGAGTCGCTGTGCGTGCGCGCCTCCTGGCCCGACGCGAACCGCCACTGGGTCCGCCGCACCCTCGAACCCTGGTTCGCCGCCGGCTGGTCCGTCGACGCCGTGCTCGCCGCGATCGACACGCACCCCGACGGCACCCGCCAGGGCCGCCCCCGCTCCCGCTCGCAGGTGGCGCACGAGTTCCTGCGCGCCCGCCTGCGCTCGTGGACGGCGGACGGCACCCTGGCCCGCCCGCCGTTACCGGGCATGACGCTGGGCGAGTGGTTCCGCGTGAACCGCCGCAACGCCCTGCTCAACACCCCGCGCCGCGCCCGCGAACTGGGCACGGAAGGCGAACGCGCCCGCGCGGCCTCCCGCGCCCTGGCCCACCGCCGCGACCCCGTGGAACGCAGCCGCGAGAAGGGCCGCCGCCGCCAGGAGTCGCTGGACAGCCTCCTGGTGCCGGGCGTGCAGGCACCGAGCTTCGCCGACTCGTGGCGGCTGGTCGCCGAGCTCGTGCCGGTGCCGCGGGTCTGCTCCGCCTGCGGCCACGTGCGGCAGGAGACAGCTCGTCCCGCGACGCACCGGGTGGCTTAGGGGCCTGTTTCGGCTCTTGGGCTGCCCGGTGCGGGCGGTGGGAGCGGGCGTGGGCGTGCCGGGGTTCGGGTTGCGGGCGACGTGCTGGGACGCGGGCGGCGCGTTCCGGGTACGGGTGCCGTGCTCGGACGCTGGGCGCGTGGGGAGTGTTGAGCGCGGGTGCCGTGCTGCGGGCGCTGGGCGCGTGGGGAGTGTTGAGCGCGGGTGCCGTGCTGCGGGCGCTGGGCGCGGGTGGCCGCGCTGTCCGCTGCGACCGGTCCGCGTCGGAGCCCGTCCACCGGACCCTGGCGGTTGATCCGCTCGATTGCCCCACCGAGCCCGGCGATCCGCCCGTTCGCCCCGTCCGCCCTGGCCCCGCCACCGATCTCGGGCCTTCTACCTGCGCGTTCTCCACATCCATCGGCATCCGATGGTTGAGGCAGGTGCTCACCGGGAACACGGGGCGCGTTCGTTGTTTCCAGACAAAGGGGCCGACATGCTCGAAGTGACGCCGGTGGCTGCGGAAGTCATCAACGAGCTGACTTCACAGTCCACCACCAACGACGACGTCGGCCTGAGGTTCGCTCTCGCCACCGAGCAGGACAGCCAGGCGGCGCTCGAGCTCTCCCTCAGCGAGCCGGTGGACGGTGACCAGGTGGTGACCGCCGACGCGGGTGCCAAGGTCATCATGGAGCCGGCCGCCGCGGAGTTCCTGGACGACAAGGTCCTCGACGTGCGGCAGGACGAGGAGGGCAACCCGGCCTTCGCGATTGCCCGCCAGGCGCCCGAGGACGGGGTCGCCTCCGTGTAGACGCCACGTGCGCGAACGGGCCGGTCCTCCGAGGAGAGGACCGGCCCGTTCGCGTGTGCGCGGGAGCTCAGGGCATGCGCAGGACCTGGCCGGGGTGGATCAGGTCGGGGTTCTCGATGCCGTTGGCGGCCGCGACGTCGGTGTAGCGGTTGCCGTCGCGGTACCAGCTCTCGGCGATCGCCCACAGCGAGTCGCCGGGCTGCACGGTGTAGGTGAGCACCTCCGGTGCCGGCGGGGCCTGTTCGGCCGGGGCCGGTGCGGCGGGGGCGGGCTCTGCGGCGGCCGGGGTGGACTGCGGCGTGTCGGTGTTCGTGCCGCTGGCCCACTTGGCGCTGCCGTCGCCGCCGACCACGACGAGGTTGCGGTCGTCCTGCAGCACGAGGCGCGAGCCGGTGTTGCCGGCGGTGTCGGTGGCCCACACCGGGTTGTTGTCACCGTTGTAGAGCACGAAGTTGCCGTCGTCCTGCAGCGCGGCGCGCACGGCGCCCCTGCCGTTGGTGCCGCTGGCCCAGACGGTGCCGTTGTTCTCCGTCAGCACCAGGTTGCCGTCGGACTGGAGGGTCAGGGAGTAGCCGTTGGCAGTGGTGAGCTGCTGGCCGGTGGTGAGCTCCTGGCCGGCTTCCAGAGTGTTCATCGACGCTCCACTTCGCACGCGAAGGCCGCCGGGTCCGGGCGGCCACCCGGACCGTAGTGCGGTGCGGCCGGGACCGCAGGGTCAGCGCGGCTCCTGCACCCGATGCGGTGATGGACGCACAACGCCCCCGTCCCGGGGCAGCGGGACGGGGGCGTTGAGGAGAACCTGGTCAGCCCTCGATGCGGCGCATCCCGGTGACCGGGCCGATCGAGTTGATGTCGGCGATCTTCACCGGCTGGCCCTCCGTCGACGCGTGCACGGCGCGCACGTTGTCGATCGCCATGGCCACGTGGGACTGGCTGGAGTAGTAGACGATGATGTCGCCCGCCTTGACCTCGCTGCGCGAGACCGGGCGACCGGCTGCCGCCTGGGCGTAGCTGGTGCGGCCGATGGACACGCCCGCGTAGGCGTAGGCCTTCTGGATCAGCGAGGAGCAGTCCCACGAGTCCGGGCCGTTGGAGCCGTAGACGTAGGGCTCACCGCGCTGGGCGAGGGCGAACTCCAGGGCCTTGCCGGCGGTGCCGGCCGGGACCAGGATGGTCGACATGTCGCCCTTGCTCTTCAGGGCGTTCTGGGTCGCGGTGTTCAGCTGGTTGTACTGAGCCCGCACTTCCTCGATCTGCTTCGCGAGCGCGGCCTTCTTCTGCTCGATGTCCGCGAGCAGCTTCTTCGACGCCTCGGTGGCCTCGTTGGCCGTCCTGGTGGCGGCGTCCGCGGCCTCGACGGCGTCGGTGAGCTTCTTGAGGGCTTCCGCGTTGTCCGTGGCCAGGATGTTGATGGCCGTCATGCGGTTGAGGAAGTCCTGCTGCGAGTTGCTCACGAGCAGCGCGGAGAGCTGGTTGAAGCGGGCTCCGCCGAACGAGGCCTCGGTGAGCAGGTCGACCTGGCCGCGGAGGGTTTCCTCCGCCTGCTTGGCGACGACGAGGTCGTTCTTCGCCTTGTCCAGCTCGCCCTGCTTGGCCTTCAGGTCGTCCTGGGCCTTGAGCTGGTCCTGGTTGATCTGCGACGCCTGCTCGTTGAGCTCGTTGTACTTCTTGAGCGCGTCAGCGGCCGTCGGTTGTGCGGTGGCCGGGGCCGTGGGCAGTGCGGCGGCGACGACAGCAGCCGCCACGATCGCTCCACGCACGGTACGGCGTGAGGGTTGCGACACCACGTCGCGGGTCCTCCTTTTTCCTGGCAGCCGCCACGCTGAGAACTACTGCGCGTGAGGCGGCAACCTTGGCGTGTGCCCCGAGTGGGTTAACTGCTGGGCCGAAGGTCTCGGACAGGTTACGGAATGACCTTGTGTTCGTCTACCACCGGATCCTCACCAGTTCGGCGAACGCACGCTCTCACAGTCGTCTACGTCGGCTTATCGCGGGGTGGAGAGACGCGTCACCCGACGACGCGGCGAATCACCGAAATGGGACCGATCGAGTCGATGTCGGCGATTTTGACCGGAACGCCCTCGGTGGACGCGTGCACCGCGCGGACGCTGTCCACGGCCATCGCCACGTGCGACTGACCTGCGTAGTAGATGATGAGGTCGCCCGGCGCGATGGTCGCCCGCGTCACCGCGCGGCCCACCTTCGCCTGGTCGTAGGTGACCCGCGGGATCGAGACGTTCGCGGCCCGGTAGGCGGCCTGCACCAGCGAGGAGCAGTCCCACTGGTCGGGGCCGTTTGCGCCGAACACGTACGGCTCGCCGCGCTGCGCCAGCGCGAAGTTCAGCGCCGTGCCGGCCGCACCCGCGGGCACCGGCACCGCCGAGGTGTCACCCTTGGTGGCCAGCGTCGCCTGCTGCGGCCTCGACAGCGACTGGTACTTGGCCCGCGCGGTCGCCACCTGCTGGTCCATCGCGGTCTTGCGGGCCGCCACGTCCGCGACGAGCTCGGTCGCCGCCTCGGCCGCCGAGGCCGCGCCGGCCCTGGCCTTCGCGGCCGCCGTCAGCGTGGCGTCGAGCCGGGCCACCGCCTCGTTGTTCTCCGCGGCGAGAATGTTGAGGGCCTGCATGCGCTCCAGGAAGTCCTGCTGGGACGTGCTGGTCAGCAGCGCGGAGATGTCGCTGAACCGCGCTCCCTGGAACGACGCCTCGGTCAGCAGGTCCACCTGGCCGCGGAACTGCTCGGACGCGGTCAGCGCCTGCTTCTCGGTCTCGGTGGCGGTGCCGAGCCGCGTGTTCGCCGCCGCCAGGTCGACCTGCGCCTTGAGGTGGTCCTGGGTGAGCTCCTCGGCGTGGTGGGTCAGCTCGGTGTAGGCCTTCAGCGCGTCGGCGACCGGTTGGGCGTGCGCGGAGGGCGTCGACACCACCGTCGCGGCCACCACCGCGGCGAGAGCGGCCGTCCTCGCGGTCCTTGCAGCACGTCGGCCGGACACGCGGCCTCCTCAGGAGTCGGGAACAACTTCTGAGGAGGCGTACGGCCGGTGGGCCGACCGGGTTCAGCCCTGGGCGTGATCCAGCATCTCGGCGACGACCGCGCCGTTGCCGCAGTGGTTCAGCACCTCTCCGACCGAGCTGCCGAACACGGGTGCGGTCAGGACGTCCGTCGCGCACACGGCCACGGCGCTGTGGTTCCAGGGGTTCTCGGGCACCTGCACGTCCGGGCCGAACATCGAACCGGGGTCGGCCAGTGCGGGGGACGCGGCCGCGAGTGCGGCACCGGCGGCCGCGAGAACAGAGGTTGCGATACGTGAGTATTTGGACACGACGCGCAACCTAGAGGTGCTCGCCCTCCGATCCGGCACCACGCGCCGGGTTCGGCGCCAACACCACCCGATCAGGCACCCCTGCGCGGGTTCCATGGGCGCTTGATAGGTTAGGCAAGCCTAAACTCAGGAGGTGGACAGGTGCGCAGGACAGTCGCCGCGGTGCTCTTGCTCGGACTGGTGGCCGGGTGTGGTGGGACCACCCCCGCGGAGCAGCAGCAGCAGCAGCAGGGCCAGTGGTCGTTCAAGGACGACCGGGGCAAGGAGGTCACCGCCGAGAAGCGGCCGGAGCGCGTGGTCGCACAGGTGTCCGCCGCGGGCGCGCTGAAGGACTACGGCGTCAACGTGGTCGGCACGTTCGGCCCGCTCAAGCGCGCGGACGGCACCACCGACCCCGAGGCGGGCAGCATCGACCCGAGCCAGGTCACCGACATCACCGGCCCCGGCTACGGCGAGATCGACATCGAGAAGTTCGCCGCGCTGAACGCCGACCTCGTCGTCGCCGGCTACTACCCCGAGGTCAGCGGGCTCTGGCACCTCACGGCCGAGTTCGAGGAGAAGGTCGCGAAGATCGCCCCGACCGTCGGCATCGGCCAGTCGAAGATCCAGCTGCCGGACGGCATCAAGCGCTTCCGCGACCTGGCCCAGTCCCTCGGCGCCGACGTCGACTCGGCCAAGGTGAAGGCCGACGAGCAGGCGTTCACCAAGGCCGCCGAGCGGTTGAAGGCCATCGGCGCCAAGATGACGGCCGCGAACCAGAAGATCCAGGTGGTCGGCGCCGACCCGAAGCTCTTCTACGTCGCGGTGCCGGCCCGCAACCCCGATCTCGACTGGTACGCGAAGGAGCTCGGCCTGCCGCTGCTCACGCCGGCCACGCCCGACGCCGAGGGCGGCGGCTACTTCCAGTCGCTGTCGTGGGAGAACGTCGGCACGTACAAGGAACACGTGATCATGTGGGACACCCGCCAGCACGTGCTCGACCCGGAGAAGATGAAGGAGGGCCACCCGGTCTTCCAGGCACTGCCCGCCGTGCAGGCCGGCCGGTTCGTGGAGTGGAACGCGGTCGCCCCGCTGAGCTACACCTCCTACGCCGGGATCATGAACAAATTGGCTGACCAGTTGGACGCGGCCTTGGCACGATGACCATGTGCTGACGCTTTTGAAGGACAACGGCCCGTTGCGCGTGCTCACCACCGCACGGGTCGTTTCCGTTGTCGGGGACGCGCTGAGCCTGGTCACGCTGATGCTGCACGTCCAGTCGGCGCTGGGGCAGGCGCTGGCGGTCGCCGCCCTGCTGCTCGTCGGGGACTTCGCGCCGTCGTTGCTCAGCCCGTTCACCGGCCTCGTGAGCGACCGCTTCGACCGGCGCACGGTCATGGTCGGCTGCGAGGCCGCGCAGTGCGTGCTGCTGGCGGTCATCGCGTTCACCCTGCCGCCGTTGCCGGTCCTGCTCGCGCTCGTCGGGCTGCGGGCGCTGCTGGGGCAGGTCTTCCTGCCGGCGTCGCGGGCGGCGGTGCCGAGCCTGGTCGCGGAGGAGGACCTCGGGCCCGCGAACACCGCGCTGGGCTTCGGCACCAACAGCGCGGACGTGCTCGGGCCGCTGCTCGCCGCCGTGCTGCTGACGTTCCTCGACACCCGCGGTGTGCTGCTCGTGGACGCCGCCTCCTTCGCACTGGCCGCGGTGTTGCTGCTGCGGCTGCCGCGGCTGGTGGTGCCGGCGGAACCGGGGGAGACGGTCCTCGGCGACGCCCGTGCCGGGCTGCGCGAGATCTGGCACAACCGCACGGTGCGGATCGTGTTCCTGGGCTTCTGCGGAGTCGTGGCGTGCACCGCGATCGACGACGTGGCGGTCATCCAGCTCACCAAGGACGTCTTCGGGAGCTCCGACAGCGCGGCGAGCGTGGTGCTGGCCGCGGTCGGCGCCGGCTTGCTCGCCGGGTACGCGTTGCTCGCCAAGGGGTCCGCGCGGCTGGGCATGGTCGCGCTGCTCGTCACCGGGTTCGTGCTGAGCAGCGCGGGCAACCTGCTCACCGGTCTGGCGTGGGGCGTCGCGTCGGCGTTCGCGCTGCAGGCGGTGCGCGGGCTGGGCATCGCGGGCATGGACGTCGCGCACAGCACGCTGCTGCAACGGCTGGTGCCCGCCGACCGGACGGGCCGGGTGTTCGGCAACTTCTACGGCGGGATCGGCGTCGCCGCGGCGCTGTCGTACGTCGGCGGCGGCCTGCTGCTCGACGCGGCCGGACCCCGGCTGACGTTCGTCGTGGCCGGTGGCGCGGGCGTGCTCGTGGCGGTCTGGGTCGCGGTCGCCCTGCGCCGGCACGGCTCGGTAGCCTCGTGATCATGGACCTCCTCGACCACGGCCTGCTCGACGTCGGCGACGGCAACCGGCTCTACTGGGAGGTCGTCGGCGAGCCGGACGCCAAACCCGCCGTGTACCTGCACGGCGGACCGGGGTCGGGCTGCTCGGTCGGCGCGCGCAAGGTGTTGAGCGCGGGCAACTACAAGACGGTCCTGTTCGACCAGCGCGGTTGCGGCCGCAGCACGCCGAACGCGAGCGATCCGGCGACGGACCTGAGCGTCAACACCACCGACCACCTGATCGCCGACGTCGAACGGCTGCGCGAGCACCTCGGCATCGAGAAGTGGCTGGTGTTCGGCGGTTCCTGGGGTGTGACGCTGGCCGTCGCCTACGCGCAGCGCCACCCGGACCGGGTCAGCGAGCTGATCCTCGTGGCGGTGAGCCTGTCCTCGCAGCGCGAGCTGGACTGGCTGTACCGGGGCGCGTCCCGGTTCTTCCCGGAGGCGTGGGCCCGCTTCAGCGCGCACGCGGGCGATCCGCCGGACGTCGTGCGCGCCTACGCGGACCTGATGGAGCACCCCGACCGCGCGGTGCGGGAACGGGCGGCGATCGAGTGGTCGCGGTGGGAGGACACCGTGCTGTCGCTGGAGAACTTCGGCAAGCAGGGCAGCTGGACCGGCCGCCCCTCCGACGAGATGCTCGCGCTGGTGCGGATCTGCGCGCACTACTACGCGAACCACGGCTTCGTCGGCGACCTGCTGGGCGACGCGCACCGGCTCACCGGCATCCCCGGTGAGATCATCCACGGCCGCCGCGACCTGAGCTGCCCACCCGACACGGCCTGGCGGTTGGCGGAGGCGTGGCCGGATGCGACGCTGACCGTCGTGGACGACAGCGGCCACAAGGGCAGTCCCGCGTTCGTCGCCGCCATCGAGGCCGCAGCGAGGAGGTTCTCCCCATGACGCAACGGAAACCGCACGGCATGGACTTCGAGTCGTGGATCGACCGCCAGATCCGCGAGGCCCAGGAGCGCGGCGAGTTCGACGGCCTGCCCAGCGCCGGCAAACCGCTGCCCGGCGCGGGGGAACCGCTCGACGAGGACTGGTGGATCAAGCGGAAGGTGCGCGAGGAGGAGGGGACAGCGGGCCTGCCGCCTTCCCTCGTGCTGCGCAAGGAAGCCGAGAGCGCGAAGGAACGCGCGCTCACGGCTCCCACCGACGAGGACGCGCGCGCGATCATCGAAGCGATCAACACGCGCATCCTCGACGCACTGCGCAAACCGTTGTCCGGTCCGCCTTTGAACCTGATGCCGTTCAACGTCGAAAAGCTGGTACGTGAGCGGAAGGGGACCTCACGTACCGACTAGCTCAGCTCGCGTTGATGTCGATGCAGGAGTAGAACGCCATCGCGGTGTCGCCGATGTTCCACACCGCGAGGACCTTGTGCCGGCCCGCCGACCCCACGTTCACCGTGTGCTGCACGCTCGCCGGCGGCTGCTGGTTGTTGCCGCTGAACGTGGCCACCTTGCGACCGTCCACGAAGTAGTCGTAGTCCCGCGTGCGGTGCCGCGCGGTGAACGTCCAGTTGAACGTCACCGAACGACCGGTCTGGTGCACCTTCCAGCCCTTGCTGTCGTTGCTCAGTTCGGCGAACTGCGGCAGGTTGGCGTGGCAGCTCTGCAGCCCCTTCGGGCCCTCGACCGACTGCGGCTCGTACTTGATGTTGCCGCAGGAGACCACGCCACTGGCGCACTGGGCCTGACGGCTGGCGGGCGAGGACACGTACCCGTGCGCGAACGCCGTGCCGGTGGGGAGAGCCACGACGAGCAACGGTGCAGCGACCACACCGGCCACAGCGGCCGCGACCCTGCGTCGAATTTTCATGTGACTTCCTTTGCCTTGATGTTGCGGGTTGTGCGTTACATCGCGGCGGCGGTGAAGGTCTAGACCATACCGCGAGTGACGAAGGAGCCACAAGGTGTGCCTGCGGATCGGCTGGCGAACTGTCCTGTCCGGGCGAAGACGGCGGTGTTCGGACCTGGTCAGCGGAGGTGGTGGCGGAGTTGGGAAGTACATGGCGGGTGCGTTCGAGGGGTGGTGCCGTCCCGGTATCCCAGACCGGACGGGATGATCGTCCATGGCGTCGTGGGTCTTCCAGGTGGTGCCGGGGTGGGGCATGACGGTCCGGGACCAACACGAAGACGACATCGGCGAGGCAGGCCCGCCGGGTGAGCAGCCACCCGTCGTCGAGGTGCGGAACACGGTGGTCGCGACCTCGGTTTCGAGCGCAGGGCAGGCCCACACGGTTACCGGCGGCGTCCACCACCTCACCCTGCTGTTCCGGGGCAGCCGATGCCGCGGCAGTTGCCCGCCGTTCCCTCGGGGTTCGTCGGACGCGCCGCCGAGCTTGACCAACTGACCGCGGCCCTGGCCCCCTCGGCAGAGGTGTTGGTGGTGTCGGCGATCGGCGGGGCCGGGGGCATCGGCAAGACCTGGCTCGCGCTGGCGTGGGCATATCGGCACCTGGAGCGGTTTCCCGACGGGCAGCTGTTCGTCGACCTGCACGGCTTCAGCCCCGCCGGCGAGCCGATGCAGCCGGCGGTGGCGGTGCGCGGGTTCCTCGACGCCCTGGACGTCGACCCGAACCGCATCCCCACCGACCTCCACGCCCAAGCCGCGCTCTACCGCAGTCTGGTGGCCAGGCGGCGGATGCTCACCGTGCTGGACAACGCCGCCACCAGAGACCAGGTCACCCCCTGTTGCCCGGCTCGCCGACCTGCACCGTGCTGGTCACCGGCCGCCAGAAGCTGGCCTCGCTGATCGACCGGCACGGTGCCCGCCACCTGCCCCTCGGTGCCCTGCCCACGAGGAGGCCCGCGCCCTGCTGGCCGCCCGCCCGGGCGCCGACCGCGTCGTCGCCGAACCCGAGGCGGTGGACGAGCTGATCGGGCTGTGCGGGGCCACCCGCTGGCGTTGTCGATCACCGCGCGCACCGCCGGGCCCACCGTGCTGTCCTGGTCCCTGCGCTGGCTCACCGAACGGGCTGGAGAACGCCTCGCTGCTGCAACGGCGGCCGGGCGGCCGCTACGCCATGCACGACCTGATCCGCCGCTACGCCAGGGACACCGCCCACACCACCCTGCCCGAGCACGTGCGGGAAGCGGCTCCAGAAGCCGCGTGGAGCCCGGATCCGGGTGGGCCGGTGGAACACGGCGTGATCCGACGGGTGGGCGTTGAGCGATTCAACGCCCACTCGCCGCCTCGGCAACGAAGTGGTCGCTCCACGGCGAGCACGCTTGCCACCGGCGGAGGTCGGGGGTGCACTGTCACGCATGAGCGAACCGCACGGTCCGCAGTCGAAATCCACCTTCGGTCAGACGCTCCTGCGCCACCGGACGGCAGCCGGACTGTCGCAAGCGGCGCTGGCCCTGGCTTCGGGCATGAGCGTTCGGGCACTGAGGGACCTGGAGCACGGAAGGGCGGCCGCCGCGCAGGAGCGTTCGACCGAACTGCTGGCGGACGCCCTCGGACTGACCGGTGACGAGCGGGTGTCCTTCGTGGTGCTGGCGACGCAGAAGCGCCGTCGCTCCGCGCACGGGGAGAACAGGGCGATGCTGTACGCGTTGCCCGTCACGCCGAACGTGGTGGGCAGAGAGGACGAGCTCCGCAGCCTGTCCACGATGGCCGATGCGGGCGGCGTCGTGGTGATCGCCGGCCCGCCGGGCGTGGGCAAGACCACGTTGGCGGTCGCGGCCGCGGACTACCTGATGTCCCGGTTCTCGGACGGCACCCTTGCCCTGGACCTGCGTGGCGTCGGCAACCAGCCGATGAGCTCCAGCGTCGCTCTTGAACGCGTGCTGACGTCGCTGGGGGTGCCGCCGGGCCGCATACCCCCGACGCAAGGCGAACGCAGCTCGCTCTTCCACACCTTGTTGCGGGATCGAAGCGTGCTGCTGATCCTGGACAACGCGATGGACGAAGCTCAGGTCAAGCCGTTGCTGGCCAGCGGCGAGCACAGTTTGACCATCGTGACCTGCCGTCGTGCCCTGGCGGGCCTGGAGTCGGCGCACCGGCTGCCGATCGACATGCTGACCACGGCGAACGCGGTGGACCTGCTCGCGTCGATCGTGGGCGATGACGTGGTCCGATCCGAACCGGAGGCAGCGGATGAGCTCGTCTCCCTCTGCGGGAACCTGCCGCTGGCCGTGCGGATCGTGGGCAACCGACTGGCCACCCGGCGGTTCTCGTCGATCGCCTACCTGGTCGGACAGATGCGGGACCAGCGGAAGAGGCTGAACTCGTTGTCGGTGGGCGATCTGCACGTGCGGGCGGCTTTCGCGACGTCGCTCCAGTGGCTGGGAGAAGGTGAGCGCTCCGCTTTCCGGCGTCTCGCCATCATTCCCGGCGCTCACTTCGACGACGACCTCGCCGCGGTCGCGACCGGCACACCGGCGGACGAGATCGGCGCGGTGCTGGACTCGCTGGTCGAGATGTCGCTGATCAACGTCATCGGCGATCCCGTTCGACTTCAGTTCCACGACCTGGTCCGGCTGTTCGCGTACGAGTGCTGGCTCGACGAGGAACCGGAGGAGGAGCGAGACCGGCTCCGCGACGAGCTGTACGCCCATGTCCTCAGCCTGGGCACCGCCGCCGGCCGGCTCTTCCTCCCGACCGTGCGGGAGATCTCGGAAGACTGTCCGTTCCGGTCGCAGCGGGAAGCGGAGGACTGGCTGGAGGAGAACGTCACGACGTGGTCCGAAGTGTGCAGGGAAGCCGTGCAGCTGGGCTGGCACGAACAGGTGTACGACTTCGTCTGGTCGTTGCACACCTACATGCCCGGCCGGGAGTACGGGTACGGCTGGAACAAGATCTTCGAGTGCGGACTCCAGGCGGCGCAAGCGCTCCGGGACCGCGTCAAAGAAGCCGAGATGCTCGCACTGATGGGCTGGACGCTGCACGCGTCCGCCGGTGAAAGCGACCGCGCGCTCAACGTGCTCCACGAAGCACTGGCTCTCTCCCGGGAGATCGACCACCGGAGGATGGTCCTGGCGTCGCATTCAGCACTGGGGCTCACCTCGGCAGCGCTGGGGCGGCCGGCCGAAGCCGTCGAACACAGCAGACAGGCCTACCTCGTGTCGAAGGACCTCGGTTTCTTCGAGGAGCGCCTGTGGGCGACGCTGTCGTTCGGCACGTCGCTTCTGGCGGCGGGTGAGTTCCAGGAGGCTCTGGAGCTGCACAGCGCGTTGCTCGTCGAAACGAGGGATCGCAGTGATCAGACGAACCACGGCCTCGTGTCGAAGATGGAAGCGCACCTGCTCGCGCTGACGGGTGACTCCTTCGCCGGGCTGAACCGCTGGGAAGAGGCGGCGGAGTCCTACCACGCGGCGCGGTCACAGCCGGGCATCGACCAGGCCCGCTACCGGAGTGAGGCAGAACTGGCGTTCAGCGAGGGCGTCGCGTGGCGCAACGTGGGCGACGTCGACCGCGCACGCAGGTGCTTGACGTTTGCCCACGCCCGGTTGGACGGACCGGTCAACCAGTCGATGCGAGAACGCGTCGAAGCGGAGTTGGCGCTCCTGCCCGAGTGACCTGGACGCGCGGCTCACACCGCGGCGCGGCGGAGGCCGCCGATCGGTTCGTCACCTGGCGCGCACATCCTGGTCCCTCGAAACGGAGTCCCTGGGAAGACGGGTGCCGGGGCCCGTCCTCAAAGCTGGTTGCTCTGACGTGCTTTGACCTTGTGTCGTGGCGTGATCTGCCGGAGCGGTACGGGCCGTGGAAGACGGTGTGCAACCGGTTCTGGCGGTGCTCGCGCAACGGCATCCTGACGATGCCGGTGTCGAAGGTGCGGGTGATCGCGGAGGCGGTCGACGAGCTGGACCGGGAGGTCTCGGTCGGCTCCAGCATCGTGCGCGCCCATCAGCACACGGCCGGTGCCCGCCGCCGCACGCCTGCGCGCACAGGGGGCGAGCGGGTCGTGTGGCGGGCAGACCGAACCAGATGATCATGCTATCGGCCGGTCACGCGGCGGCCCGTCGACCAAGATCCACCACGCCCTCACCCTGCGCCGCCGCCTCGGCGACGCCTGCGAGGTCGCGAACACCCTCGACCACGTGGGCCAGCCCCACGCCGTCCTCGGCCGGTAGGGGCAGGCCCGCACGGTGTGGCGGGAGGCACTGGAGCTGTACCGGGACCAAGGCCGTCACGCCGACGCCGACCGCGTCCGACAACAGCTCGACGACCTCGACACCCACGATGCCGCTCCGCCGTCCCAGAGCGCCGAAACCGCCAACCAGGTCCGGACAACGGCAGGGATGGATGTCCAGGTCCACCTGGCGGGCTGCAGGTCGGCGAGCTGATGCTCCGCCAGGTTCGTGCGGATCGGCCGGCGAACCCGGCCGAGACCCCGGCCCGTGTCCTGTTCGACGCCGGTTCTGGACAGTTTCCCGGGAACCCGCAGGTCGCCCTCCGGTGCCGCACCGGTTCCGGCCGCGCCGGTGCGAGACTGCCCGCGAACGTGACGAGGTGAAGGAGTTCGGCGTGTCCGCTGACGTCCCGGAAGGACCGGTTCCCGACCCCGGCGAGCGGGGCAACCCGGTGCTCGGCCTGCTCGACAAGGCCATCGGCCTGCAGGCACCGCTGGTGCGCAAGAACATCGCCAGGGCCCGCCAGCGAAACCCGGAGGCCACCCCGGCGGAGGTGGTCCGCACCCTGGAACGGATGTACGTCAGCGCCCTCGCCGGAACCGGTGCTGCGGTCGGGGGTGCCGCCGCCGCTCCCGCCGTGGGGACCGGGGTCGCGATCGCGCTGTCGGCGGGGGAGGCGTTCTCGTCGCTGGAGCTGAGCGCCCTGTTCGTGCTCTCCGTCGCGGAGGTGCACGGGGTGCGCGTCGAGGAGGTCGAACGGCGCCGGACGCTCGTGCTGGGGGTCCTGCTCGGCGAGTCCGGGTCGAAGACGATCGGCAAGGTCGCCGAGCGCACCGGTCAGCACTGGGCGCGCCAGCTCGTCGGCAAGGTGCCGGCGGCGACGCTGCTGCGGATCAACAAGGTGCTGGGCAAGAACTTCGTCACCAAGTACGGCACGAAGCAGGGGATCATCGTGCTCGGCCGGGCGGCGCCGTTCGGCATCGGCGCGGTGATCGGCGGCGGTGCCAACGCCGCCGTCGCCGCACTGGCCGTTCGAGCCGCGCGGCGGGCCTTCGGACCGGCGCCCGAGGCGTGGCCGGAGGGGGAGGACGGAACGGAGGTCCTGGAGGGCACCGTGGTCGAACCGGACGCGGAGACCGGGTGAGCGCCGTCCGGGGACGGCTCAGGCGGAGGTGACCTCTTCCGCGGGCTCCTCCGCGGCACGGGCCAGGCGGCGCTTGATCACGACGGTGCCCACCACGCCGGCCACCACGGCAATGGCCAGGCCCGCGTACGAGAAGCCCTTCAACCACTTCTCGGCCACCACGCCGAGGTAGTACACGGCCGCCGTGGTGCCGCCGGCCCAGACGACGCCGCCGAGGGCGTTGGCGACGAGGAACTTCCCGTAGGGCATGTGCATGGAACCGGCCAGCGGGCCGGCGAGAATGCGCAGCAGTGCCACGAAACGACCGAAGAACACCGCCCAGGCACCGCGTTTGTGGAACACGCGGCGGGCGTGGGTGAGCTGTGCCTCGCCGAAGTGCTTGGGGAACTTGCGGCCCATCCACGCGAACAGGCGCGGACCGCCGCGGCGGCCGATGAGGTAGCCGAAGTTGTCGCCGATGATGGCGCCCGCGCTCGCCCACACGCCGATCCACAGCGGGCTCAGCTCATCGTGCTGCGAGGCCAGCAGGGACGCGGTGACCAGCACGATCTCGCCGGGGAGCGGGATGCCGAGCGACTCGAAGCCGATCACGAGGCCCACGATGGCGTACACGAGCAGAGGAGGGATGGCTTCGAGCCACTGTTCGACCGGCACCTCGCAACTCTATCCCCGGTGCCGGAACGGGGCTGCCTCCGCGACATCGCCGCAATCGGCATCTGAGCTGTTCGTCCGTTTCAACATTCGCCGCTTTCCGTGCGGCCTGCCGCTGAACCGCAGGAGGTGCGAGGCCGTAGGCCCAGGCAGGAGGTGAGGACCGTGCGCGTCCTTGGAGTCCTGCTCGCGGTGCTGGTGCTCGCGGGCTGCGCGCAGCCGCCGCCCGCGCCGGAGAAGTTCCAGTTCACGGCCACGACGCTGGAGGGCGCCGAGTTCCGCGGCGACAAGCTCGTCGGGAACCCCGCGGTGCTGTGGTTCTGGACGCCGTGGTGCCCGTCCTGCAACGCCGAGGCGCCGACCGTCGCGAAGGTCGCGGGCAAGCACCACGAGGTGCAGTTCGTCGGTGTCGCGGCCGAGGACCGGCTCGACGCGATGAAGGAGTTCGTGTCCGGCCACCGGCTCGACGGGTTCCCGCACCTCGCCGACCTCGACGGGGCGGTGTGGAAGCGGTTCGGGGTGACCGCGCAGCCCACCTTCGCGTTCGTCCGCGGTGACGGGTCCGTCGAGCTCCTCATCGGCGCGCCCACCGAGGAGCAGCTCGACGAGCGCGTCGCGGCCCTCACGCCGTGACCACCCCGTCCGGGGCGTCGAGCGGGGATCATGGGCTCACCCTGTCGAATCGGGCCGCCCGCGTTCGTGTGGAGGGCGAGAGGAGTCCACCATGACGCAGCAGTACCTGCTCAGCATCTACCAGCCCGACGGTGAGGTCCCGCCCCCCGAGGTGCTTCAGTCGATCATGCGGGACCTCGGCGCGCTCAACGAGGAGATGAAGGCGCGCGGGGCGTGGGTGTTCGCCGCCGGTCTGCACCCGCCGACGACCGCGACCGTGCTGCGGGCGAAGGACGGTGACGTGCTGCTGACCGACGGGCCGTTCGCCGAGGGCAGGGAGCACATCGGCGGGTTCACCGTCATCAGCGCCGCCGACCTGGACGAGGCGCTGGAGTGGGGGCGCCGGCTCGCCACCGTGCTGAGCCCGCTGGCGGTCGAGGTGCGGCCCGTCGCGTCCGGATGATCGAGGAGGTCTTCCGCGCGGAGTACGGCCGCGCCGTGTCCGTCCTGACCCGGTTCCTCGGCGACCTCGACCTCGCTGAGGAGGCGGTGCAGGACGCCTTCGCGACGGCCGCCGCGCGCTGGCCGGTCGACGGCGTGCCGCCCGCACCGGCCGGCTGGATCATCACCACGGCCCGCAACCGCGCCGTCGACCGGCTGCGCCGCGAGGCCAAGGGCCGGGAGAAGCAGTCGGCACTGGTGCCGCGGGAACCGGAGGTGGAGGACGTGGGTGCCGTGCCCGACGACCGGCTGCGGCTGATCTTCACCTGCTGCCACCCGTCGCTCGCCCTGCCGGCGCGGGTGGCGCTGACGCTGAAGCTGCTCGGCGGGTTGTCGACCGGTGAGATCGCCAGGGCGTTCCTGGTGCCGGAAACCACGATGGCGCAGCGGATCGTGCGCGCGAAGGGCAAGATCCGCGCCGCCCGCATCCCCTACCGGGTGCCGCGCGACGCCGACCTGCCCGAACGGCTCGCGGCCGTGCTCGCCGTCCTCTACCTCGTCTTCACCGAGGGGTACCTCGGCGAGGGCGCGCTGGCCGACGAGGCGGTCCGGCTCTGCCGGGTGCTGGCTTCGCTGATGCCGGACGAGCCGGAGGCGCAGGGCCTGCTCGCGTTGATGCTGCTGGTCCGGTCACGGCGCGCGGCCAGGCTGGCGGACGGCAGGCTGGTGCTGCTGGCCGACCAGGACCGGTCCCGCTGGGACGCGGACATGGTCAACGAGGGGCAGGACCTCGTGCGCCGGTGCCTGCGCCGGAACCAGCCAGGCTCGTACCAGGTCCAGGCCGCCATCAACGCCGTGCACAGCGACCCGCCGACCGACTGGACCCAGGTCGTGGCCCTCTACGACCAGCTGATGGCACTCGCACCGAGCCCGGTGGTGGCGCTGAACCGCGCGGTGGCGGTCGCCGAGGTCGCCGGCCCGGCGGAAGGGCTGCGGCTGGTCGACGAGCTGGGGCTGGAGCGGTACCACCTGTTCCACGCGGTGCGCGCGGACCTGCTCGGCCGCCTGGGCGCCGACCCGCGTCCCGCGCTGGAGGCCGCGCTCGACCTGGCCGTGCACCCGGCCGAACGCGACCTCCTGCGCTCACGCCTGCTTGCGGCGGCGGACCAGCAGGAGCGCGCCGACCACCACGACCAGCCCGAGCACGACCCACACCCAGGCGGGCAGCCCGTCTGAGCCCTGCTCGGCCGAGGCCGCCGGGGGAGCGGTCGACGCCGCCGCGGCCGACGTGGTGGTCGTGACCGGTGCCGAGGTCGTGACCGCGACGACGTTCAACGTGAACGCGACCGTGCCCCGGACGACGTCGCCGTCGTCGGCCTGCGCCGCCCACGTGAGGGTGTGCGCCCCGGACTTCGCCGCGGCCGGGTCGACCGTCGCGGTGATGGTGCTGCCGACCGCGGCCGCCCGCGTGACCGGCCACGTTGCGCCGTCCGGTCCGGTGATGACGACCGCGTCGCCCTCCGGCAGGCTCACGGTGTCGCTGAAGACGAGCTCCACCTGCTTGGGCGCGGCGTCGAGCGTGGCGCCCGCCGCCGGGGTGCTGCTCTTGAGTTCGGCGTGGGCCGACGCGGGTCCGGCGGTGCCCGTCGCGGCGAGCAGGACCAGCACGAACGCGATGAGGTAACGGATCACGTGCGCAGAGTAGTGGTGGGAACGGTCCCGGCGGCACCCTCGAAGATCGGGTGCAAGTCACTGGTTTGGTCGCCGATGCACTTGGGTAACCCGCGCAGAACTGATCAACGTGACCCTTGGGGAGCGGTTTGGCGCACGACCAGGCAGCACGAGCGGACGACGTGTCGCACCTGCCGCTGGGCAGGCAGCGGCCCTCGCTCGCGACCGTTCGGCGCTGGGTGCGGCTGGAGCTCATGGGCGAGGACCAGAACTGCGTCGGTGACGTGCTGCTGGTCGTGAACGAGCTGGTGAGCAACGCCTACCGGTACACCTCCGAGCCGTCGTTCCTGCGGGTCGTCCTCTCACCGGGCAAGATCCGGGTCGAGATCACCCACGACGCGCAGGCCCGGCCGCCGTTGCGGAAGGTCAGCCGGCCGCAGCGGGGCTACGGCCTGGTGCTGGTGGCCCGGTTGTCCGACCGGTGGGGTGTGGACAGGGCGCACGGCGGCACCGTCGTGTGGGCCGACCTCCCGAGGGAAGAGAAGTGAGTTCGGTTCGGTGGGTTTCGATCGTCGCGCCTTTGGGTACGGATCCCGCTGCCTTGAAGCAACAGGGCGCGGGGAGAGGCTGATGGGTGTCATCGGACGGTCCAGCGAGCACGTGGACCTCGTCCTGCCGGAGGGGATGATGCCGCTCGCCGACGTGCGCGCGCAGGTCCGTCGCCTCCTTCTGGGGATGCATGAGAACGTGGTGGTCGACGTGATGGTCGTGGCCACCGAGCTCGTCAGCAACGCCTACCACCACGCAGCGCCACCGCGCCGGGTCCGGGTCATGTCCCTGCCCGAGCGCGAGGTCGTGCGGGTGGAGGTCGAGGACGGCACGCCCGGCCGCTTCCCGCAGCTGGGGCGGATGGGGTTCCTCGGGCGGCGGCAACGCGGTTTGTTGCTGGTCAACGGGCTGGCGCAGGTGTGGGGGCACAACCGGTTCCCCGAGTTCAAGACGGTGTGGGCGGACATCACGACCGTGCGCTGACGAGGGTCACGCCGTCGACCTGCGCACCACGTGGTCGGTGCGCGGCAGGTGCATCGTCAGGTGCGCCCGGTCGCTGCGCAGCACCACCCAGGACCGTTCGACGGCGCGGCCGTGGACGTCGTGCGCCATCCACGCGACCGACAGCAGCGGTGTCGCCGACCGCACGCCGAGCAGACCGGCGACGCGCGGGGTCGCGAGAGCGGTCGTGCACCACGGGTGCAGGTCGCCGAACCGAACGCGGTAGTGGTCGGCGAGGAACCGCCGCAGCGGCACCTCGTGGTCGTAGCGCTCGGCGAGACCGGGGTACTGGGAGGCGCGCAGGAACGTCGATCGCACCCCGATCGGCTCGTCCCCGCGCACCAGCACCGCCTCGACGTTGACCACGTCCTGCGCGCCGATCGTGCGCACCGCCACCGACTCGCGCGCCGCCAGGTCGTTGACCAGCGCGTCGAGGCTCACCCGGTGCAACGGCCTGCGCGGCGCCACCTCCGTGCCCTGCCGGCCGGCCCTGCGGATGAGCCGGCCCTCCAGCACCAGTTCGTCCAGCGCCTTGCGGATCGTGGTGCGCGACATGCCGTAGAGCTCCGCCAGCTCGCGCTCCGGCGGGAACGGTGTGCCGTCCGGCAGCTCGGCGAGCAGGTCGACCAGCTGGGTCTTGGCCTGGTAGTAGCGCGGCGTGAAGGGCACACCCGGACGCTATTTCCGTGCGATAACCAGCGGCTCATCGCAGTTCGCGGACGTCGGGCACCGAGCCGATCCGCTCGTACTCGCGCACCGCCGCGGCCCGGTCGCCGCGCAGGAACGCCTCCGCCGCGTCGCGCCACCGCGACCACGAGACTCCGGCGAGGCTTTCCGGCCCGTGCCCGGTGGCGGCGAGCACGAGCGGCAGACCGGCGCCGATGGGCCCGGTGATCTGGTGGCCGGGCAGCACGGTGAGCAGCTCGTCCACCCACTTTCCGGCGGGCCGGCCGTCGAGCAGCGCGAGCCGTGCGGCCAGCACGAGCGGGTGCTGCAGCTCGCCGGGGTGGTTCTTGCGGCGGGCCAGGTCGAGCGCGTGGGCGGCGTCGGCGCGGGCACCGGGCAGGTCGCCGGTCAGCAACCGGATTCGCGCGCGGATCGCGTGGTAGAACGGCTCGGTCGGCCTGGCCGCGATCGACTCGCCGAGGTTCGCGAGCGCCGCCTCGTGGTCGCCGTCCCAGAACAGCTCGACGTACCGCGACGACTCCAGCCAGGCCAGGGTGTGCCGGTCGCCGTGGCGCAACGCCGCCGCCCGTGCCTCCGCGCGCACGGCACGTCGTGCGCGCGCATCGCCGAGCATCGCGTACGCGGTGCCCATGGTGAACAGGCACAGGCTCGCGGAGACACCGGCCGCCTGCCGTTCGGCCACGGCCTGGCGCATGTCGTCGATCCCCGCCGCGTCCCCCTTCTTCACCCGCGACAACCCCAGCGTCTCCCACGCGATGGCGCGCTCGGTGCCGGTGGCCCCGGTCAACGCCGCCCGTGCCGCGGTGATCGCCTCGTCGGTGCGGCCCACCAGCGTGAGCGCGTGCGCGGCCTGGGCCAGCACGGCGCACACCCGTTCACCGGGCTCAGCCGCGGCCAGGAGCTCCAGCGCCCGGTCCAGGTGCCGCACGGCCTCGCGGTGCTCGCCGCGGTTCCAGCACGCCTGCCACGCCGCCCTGGACGCGTCCGCGGCACCGGCGAGGTCGCCGGCGGCCACGTGCAGCTCGACCGCCTCGGCGAGCTCCGCCGTGCCGGCGCCGTCCCCGGACAGGCTGGTTCCCAGCAACGTCAGCAGTTCCGCGCGGTCGCCGTGGCCCGGCGGGCAGACGGCGAGCGCGGCCTCGAAGCACCGCGTCGCCGTGGCGCGGGCCGCGAGCGCCGCCGCCTTGCGACCGGTCTCGGTCAACGCCTCCCGCGCGTGCCGGCCGAGGATGTCGCACGGCCGCCCGGAGGCCTCGGCCAGCCACACCGCCTCCTGGAAGTGGTGCGCCAGCAGCGGAACGTGCTCCAGCGGCAGTGCGCGCACCCACTCCGCGGCGCGGTAGTGCTTCATCGCCTTGGACCCGCGCGGCACCCGGTCGTAGGCGACGTCGCGCACCAGCACGTGGCTGAACGCGTACTCGGCCTCGCCCACGACGTTGCTGACCGGCAGCCGGTGCAGGAAATCCCGCTGCCGCAACACCTCCAGCGACCGCGTGACCTCCTCTACAGCGCGTTCGGCGACCGCGGCGACGGCGCCCGGCCACACCGTCGCACCGAGCACCGCCGCGTCCTGCAGCACGACCTTCTCCAACGGCGGCAACGAGTCCAGCCGCGCGCCGATCACCGTCTGCACCGTGTCCGGCAACGCGTCCCCGGCGCCGTCGCGCAGCATCCGCACGTACTCCCCGGCGAACAGCGGGTTGCCCGCCGACCGGTGCAGCAGCTCGTCCAGGTCCGCCGTCACGTCGTGCCGGGTCATCAGCACCTTCAGCAGCAGCGTGGTGTCCTCTTCGGACAGTGGGGCCAGCGTCGTGACGCCGCCCCAGGACGGGCGACGGGCCAGCAGCTCCGGCCGGGCCGTCACGAGCACCAGCAGCGGCACGTCGTCGGCGGTGTCGGCCAGGCCGTGCAGGAAGTCCAGCAGCAGGTCGTCGGCCCGGTGCGCGTCCTCCACGACCACCACGAGCGGGTCGGCCGCGAGCTGTTCGACCAGCCTGCGCCACGCCATCAGCACATCGCTGCCCTGCGGGCCGACACCGAGCAACGCCGACAGCTGCGCGACGAGCCACGGTTCGGAGCTGATCGTCCTGATCTTCGCGGTGACCGCCTCCGCCGAGTCGGTGTCGTACACGCCGGCGTGGGCGCGCACGACCTCCGCGAGCGGTGCCAGCGGGTCGTTGTGGCTGACCGGCGGCGTGCGGCCGGTCAGCGCGGGGCGCCCCGCCGTGAACTCGCGCACCAGCCGCGACTTGCCCGCACCGGGTTCGCCGACCAGCGTCACGAGCCGGGGCCGCCGGGTCCGCGTCACCTCGTCGAACGCCTCGCACAACCGCGCGAGCTCGGCCGACCGCCCGACGAACGGCGCGTCGTCGCCCGCGGGGGTGAGCGCCCGGTCGGTGGCGGGACAGGTCCGCACCTCGCCCGCCGCGGCCAGGGCGACCAGCCGGAGCCCCGCGTCGAGCAACGTGCCGCTGACCTCCAGCCGGTCGCCCGACGTCACCAGCGCGGGACCGGTGCACACGGCAGCGGCCGCGGGGTGGCGTCCGACGACCTCGAACGCCGCGCGCACCGCCCGTGCCGCGTCGTCCTCACTCCCGGCGGGTGCGCCGAAGGTGGCGCAGAGGGTCGACCCGAGCGTCGTCACCACGACCCCGCCGAGGGCCTCGACCAGGTCGCGGACGTCGGCGCCGCGGACCTCCAGCTGTTCATCGGCCGCCTCGTCGGTGCCGAGCTCCAACCGGGTCACCAGGACGCTGACCTTCTTGCGCTCCAGCACGACCGGCGCCGGGGCCGGGATCAGCGCGAGCGCCGGGTCCTGCGTGAGGACCGCCTGCTCCAGCGCCACCAGGTCGGGTCCCGGGTCGATGCCGAGCTCCGCGGCGAACCGGTCGCGGGCCCGGCGGAACACGGCGAGCGCGTCGGCCTGGCGGCCGGAGCGGTAAAGGGCCAGCATCAGCAGGCCGTGCACCCGTTCCCGCAGCGGGTGGTCGCGCACCAGCGCCTCGAGCTCCGCGACCACCTCGCGGTGCCGCCCGCACGCGATCTCCGCGTCGATCCGGTCCTCCACCGCGACCTCGCGCAGCTGGGCGATCTCCACCAGCGCGGGCCAGGTGACGCCGTCCGCCACCAGGTCGGCGAGCACCGGCCCGCGCCACAGCGCCAGCGCGTCGCGCAGCAGCGTCGCAGCGCGTTCCGGTGTCGCGGCGGTGGCGGCGCCGCCCAGCAGGGCGCGGAACCGGTGCAGGTCGACGCGGTCCGGTTCCGCGCGCAGCAGGTAGCCGGGCTTGCGGGTGACGAGGTCCAGGCCCGCCTTGCGCAACGCCGACACGGCGTTCAGCACGATCCCGCGCGCCGTCGGCGGGGGGTCGTCCGGCCACAGCGCCCCGGTCAGCTCGCTGACCGACACGACCCGGCCGACGTTGAGCAGCAGGAAGCCGAGCACCGCCCGGCGGGTGAACCCGCCCAGCGGAAGCTCCCTGCCGTCGACGCGGACCAGCAGTGGTCCGAGGACGGCGAACTCGACAGCCATTGGACCAGACCATACCGCCGCCGTCAGCCCACGAGGCGGACTCCCGGGTGGCGCACGCGGTCGAACAGCGTGGTGGCGCGGTGTTTCAGGTGCAGGTCGAAGAACGCGGCCACGTGGTCGCGCTGCGCCTTCAGCGAGTCCCGGGGATCGATCGTGCCGATCAGGTCGGCCCTGCGCTCCGCCGTGACCGCCCCGACCTGCGGAACCGCCCACTGCAGGTCGCTGAACCCGAGGTGCGCGCCGTCGTCGAGGTGCACGTCCCGCTTCCAGCCGCGCTGGTTCGGCCAGAAGTCCGCCCACGACCGGGTCAGGCTCGTGTCGACGTGCGAGAGCTCGCGCTCGCGCAGGTCACCGCCGAAGAGCAGGAACGGCCGGTCGACGCCCCTCGTGACGATCTCGCCCGGCGCGTACGGGCCCGACCCGCTGTGCTCCATGGCGCCGTCGATGTTGATGCCCGCGTCGAACCTGCGGTCGCGCACCATCGTCTCGCCGGCCGTGTAGCCGCCGTAGGAGTGCCCGGCGATCCCGACCCGGCCGAGGTCCGCGCCCCGGTGCAGGCCGGGCAGCCGGCTGAGCACGAACCGCATGTCCGCGACCCGTGCGTCGATCGCCTTCCTCATGGTCTCCGGCCGGGCGTCGCCGACCTCGCTCGGCACCAGGCGGCCGTCCGGGAACTCGACGACCAGCGACTCGTGCGTGTGCGAGACCGTGACGACGACGTACCCGCGGCTGGCCAGGTCCTCCGCGGCACCCGCGTAGAACTCGCGCGGCGACTGCAGTCCCGGCGAGAACAGCACCACCGGGAACCGGCCGGGGAGCGCGGGCGCCCGCGTCCTGGCCTGCCGCAGCGTGCCGGCCCAGTCGACCGTGCCCGCCGGGACGTCGAGGTAGCCGGGGCTGGAGAGCACCGGGTCGGCCGCCGCAGCGACGGCGGGGGACAGGAACGGCGCCCGCTCGCCCTTCGCGCGGGCCGGGTAGGTGACCGTGACCATGAGCTCCCTGCGCTGGTCCGGGTGCCACGGATCAGCGCGGGTGTCGGTGAGGTGGGCGTCGAACACGCCCACCGGGAACGGGCCGGTGACCTGCGGTGTCACCAGGGTCGATGCGGCCAGGACGGCCGCGAGCAGCAGTTGCACAGTTGATCTACCCCCTTCGAGCGGCAGCCTTGCAGCCGCCCGCTGAGAGGGCGCTGAGACACCTGTCGGGACCTCGTGGCCGCCGTGCTCCGGCGGCCGGCGGCAACGGGCCGCACCGGCACGGGCGGTGGCGGCGTCGGCCGAGGTGCTGCTGACGGACGAACCGTTGTCCAACTTGGACGCACGACTGCGGCTGGAAGCCAGGACGTTCCTCAAGAAGCTGCACCGCGAACGGATCGCCGTGATGGACCGTCTCCGGTGTGGTGTCCGCGCTACGACAGGGAGACCGGCCTGCTGCGCCAGGACGCCGGCCGCCGATGCGCGCACCACCGGCTCGTTCGGCGCCCAGACCGGCTGCCATGTCCGGCCAGCGGGTCGCTCAGCTTCGTCGAACCTCCACCTTGACCGGTCCGCGAACCGGCCATAGCGTACTGGAAAGCGCTTTCCGACCTAGGAGGCCTCGTGGACACGGTTTCGGCGGACCGCAGGCGGGGTGGGGTGGTCGAGCGGGCCTGGCGCCCGGTCGCGCTCATCGCGGCCTTCGTGCTCCTCTGGCAGCTCGTCACCGCCGCGGAGCTGGTCGAGCCCTACCTCGTGCCCTCACCGGGCAGAACGGCCGAGGTGCTGGTCGACAGGTGGTCCTACCTGTGGCCGCACACGCTGACCACGACCTGGGAGACGCTCGCCGGCTTCGTCATCGCCGCGGTCGTCGGCGTGCTGGTCGCCGTGGCGATGGTGTACTCGCGGACCGTCGAGAACACGGTCTACCCGGTGCTGCTGTTCGCGCAGGTCATCCCGAAGATCGCGATCGCGCCGCTGTTCGTGGTGTGGCTCGGTTTCGGCTTCGGGCCCAAGGTGGTCGTGGCCGTGCTGATGGCGTTCTTCCCGGTGGTGATCTCGATGGTCACCGGCCTGAAGTCCGTCGACATCGAGATGCTGGAGCTCGCCGCGACCATGGGCGGCGGGCCGCTCAAGACGTTCGCGAAGATCCGCTTCCCGGCGGCGCTGCCGCACCTGTTCGCCGGGCTGAAGGTCGCGATCACGCTCGCCGTCACCGGCGCGGTGGTCGGCGAGTTCGTCGGCGCCAACGAGGGTCTCGGCTACGTGATCCTGCAGGCCAACGGCAACATGGACACCCCGATGCTCTTCGCGGGGCTGATCGTGATGTCGGTCGTCGGCGTGCTGCTGTTCGCCCTGCTCGACCTCGCCGAGAGGCTGGTGCTGCCGTGGCACGCCAGCCGGCGCGGTTCCACCGTCACCACAACCCTTCTCGCGAAAGGCTGACCGATGAGGAAAGTGCTCGCAGGCCTACTTCCCGCGGTGCTGCTGGTGGCCGGCTGCGGCGGTGGCGGCGACTCCGCCGCCGGTGGTGGCGCGGAGGAGGTCACGCTGACCCTCAACTGGTACCCCTACGGCGAGCACGCGCCGTTCTACTACGGGCTCCAGCAGGGGATCTTCGAGAAGCACGGCATCAAGCTGAAGATCCAGGCGGGCCAGGGATCCGGCAAGACCGTGCAGGCCACCGGCGCCGGGCAGACCGACTTCGGCTGGGCGGACACCTCGGCGCTCGCCACCGCCGTCGAGAACGGCGTGCCGGCCAGGAGCATCGGCGTGTACCTGCAGACCACGCCCGCCTCGGTGCAGTTCTTCACGGAGAAGAACATCAGCGGGCCGGCCGACCTCAGGGGCAGGTCCGTCGCGACGACCGCCGGTGACGCGCTGACCAAGACGTTCCCCGCGTTCCTCCAGCGGAACGGCCTGCAGGAGTCCGACGTCTCCATCCAGAACATCGACCCCGCTGGCAAGATGGCCGCGGTCATCTCCGGCCGCACCGACGTGCTGCTCGGGTTCGCCTCCGACCAGGGTCCGACGATCAGGGAGAAGGCCGGCAAGGACGTGTCCTACCTGCGGTTCTCCGACTTCGGCCTGAACTACTTCAGCAACGGCCTGATCACGTCGAAGTCGGTGCTGGCCAAGGATTCCGACCTGGTGCGCAGGATGGTCCAGGCCACCCAGGAGGCGTGGACCGCCGCGGAGAAGGACCCGCAGGCCGCCGCCGACTCGATGAAGGGCGCCGCCGAGCAGCTGCCGTCGCCGACGGTCGTGCTGGAGCAGTTCAAGACCACGCTGACGTTGCTGCACACCGACGCCACGAAGGGCAAGGCTCCGGGCGTCAACACCGCGGAGGACTGGAAGAAGACCATCGACACCTTCCAGCAGACCGGCATCATCGGCAAGGCGTCGGAACCCTCGGCGTACTGGGAGGAAAGCGTGGCACCGAAGGGATGAGCACCACCTTGAACGCCACGAGCGCCGTCGCGATCAACGCCGTGTCCGTGCGCTTCCGCTCGAAGCGCGCGGAGACCACCGCGGTCGACCAGGTCTCGCTCGACGTGGCACCGGGCGAGTTCGTGTCCATCGCCGGCCCGTCCGGCTGCGGCAAGTCGACGCTGCTGAAGCTCGTCTCGGGGCTGCTGCGGCCGTCGTCCGGCTCGGTGCGGCTGCTGGGGGAGGAGGTGCGCGGGCCCCGGCACGACATCGGGTTCGTGTTCCAGCGGGCCGCGCTGCTGGAGTGGCGGTCCGCGCGCAGGAACATCCTGTTGCAGGCCGAGATGCGCGGCATGGGTTCGGCGGAGGCCGGTCGCCGGGCCGACGAGCTGATCGAGATGACCGGTCTCACCGGCTTCGAGAACGCCCTCCCGCACGAGCTGTCCGGCGGCATGCAGCAGCGCGTGGCGTTGTGCCGCGCTCTGCTGCACCAGCCGCGCGTGCTGCTGATGGACGAACCGTTCGGTGCGCTGGACGCGTTGACCCGCGAGCAGATGAACGTGGAGCTGCACCGGGTGTGGCGCGAGACCGGGACGACGGTGCTGCTGGTGACGCACTCGATCGCCGAGGCGGTGTACCTGGCGAACCGGGTGGTCGTGCTGACGCGGCGGCCCGCGCTGGTGCGGGAGGTGGTCGAGGTCGGCCTGCCCGCCGAACGGGACTACGCGGCCACGATGGCCCGGCCGGAGTTCGCGTCGGCGACCGCGCACATCCGGGAGCTGCTGGGAGCTGTGACGGGACACGACTGAACCGAGCCGGTCCGAAGGAGGGTTGTACCGGCATTATTAGCTGGGTACATTCCGGAGGCACTGCTTGGAAAGCGCTTTCCGCGCCGTGCTGGCACGGCCTGGCCCACAGGGTGGTGGGGATGTACCGACGCTTGTTCCGGCTGGCCGCACCGATGATCCTGCTGTCATCGCTCCTCGTCCCGACCGCGTCCGCCCAGGACGCCCCGATCGCCGACCCGCTGCCGACGCCCGGCCAGTCCGGGATCGGCCTGGAGCTCACCGAGGTCGCGCGGCTGCCCGCGTCGCAACCGGTGCCGCCGCCGACGGACTCGCGGTTGCAGCGCTACAACCGGATCAACTACCTCGGCGAGGTGCCGGACGGGTCCGGCCGGTTGTTCGTGCCGGACATGAACGGCACGCTGTACCTGCTCGACGGCGGCACCCGGCACGCCTACCTGGACCTGGCCGCCGCGGTCGGACCCGACTTCCACAACCACCGCGGCCTGGGCAGCGGGTTCGGGTTCGCCGCGTTCCACCCGGACTTCCGGCGCACCGGCAGGTTCTTCACCGTGCACACCGAGACCGGGTCCGCGCTCACCGGCAAGAAGCCCGACCTGCCGTCCTCCGGCGAGACGCAGGTCCACGGCGTGGTCACCGAGTGGACCGCGGTGGACCCGAGCGCCGACGTCTTCTCCGGCACCCGCCGCGAGGTCCTGCGGGTCGGCTACGCCTCGTTCATCCACGGCTTCCAGGAGATCGGCTTCAACCCGACCGCCCGCCCGCGGGACGAGGACTTCGGGTTGCTCTACCTGGCCTCCGGTGACGGCGGGATCGGTTTCACCACGACGGTGCCGCAGGACCTCTCGCTGCCGCAGGGCAAGATCCTGCGCATCGACCCCGCCGGCACCGACGGCGCGAACGGCCGTTACGGCATCCCGCGCTCGAACCCGTTCGTGGGCAAGGCGGGCGCGCTGGGCGAGATCTACGCCTACGGCATGCGCGACCCGTACCGCTTCAGCTGGGACGCGGGCGGCACGCACAAGATGTTCATGGGCCACATCGGCGAAAAAGCCGTCGACGCCGTCTACGAGGTCCGCAAGGGCGCGAACCTCGGCTGGAGCGAACGCGAGGCGCAGTGGGTGTTCCGCCGCGGCGACCCGTCGTGCGGCGTGTTCCCGCTGCCCGCCGACGACGCGCGGTTCGGCTACACCTACCCGGTCACCGGGTTCGACCACAACCGGTCCTCCACCACGCGCCCGTGCGCGGACAGCGGCAACGCGTTGATGGGCGGGTTCGTCTACCGCGGCGCGAAGATCCCCTCGTTGCGCGGCAAGTACGTCTACGGCGAAGGCGTGAAGGGCCTGCTGTTCACCGCCGACGAACGCGCGTTGAGCGCAGGGCGGCCGTTCGCCGAGTCGCGCGAGCTGGCGGTGTACTCCGGCGGGCAGCGGACCACGTTGCAGGCGCTGGCCGGTGACCCCCGCGTCGACCTGCGGTTCGGGCAGGACGCGGCCGGTGAGCTGTACGTGCTGGCCAAGGCGAACGGCAAGGTCTGGAAGGTGACCGGCGCGCGCACGTTCGCCGCCTGCTCCACCGGCCACGACCTCGTCGCCGGCGCCACCTCGGAGCACTCGTGGGCACCGGTGACGTCGTCGCTGTGGCAGTTCCCCGGCCGCGAGGTCGTGCTGGCGCAGGCCGGCACGGCGCGACCCGGTCCGCGGCGGCCGTTCGAGTACGCGGTGCTGAGCAGGGGACCGGAGTTCGGCTCGGTGCAGGTCGACGCCTCCGTGCGGCTGGACACGCCGGTGGCGGAGCCGAACCGGGACGTGGTCATCGTGTTCGGGTACCGCTCGGACACGGAGTTCTACTACGCACACCTGTCGTCGGACAACAGGACCTACCCGCACAACGGGATCTTCGTGGTGAACAACGCCGACCGGGTGCGCCTGGACCACCAGTGGGACGCCGTGCGTTCGGTCGGCGCGGCCCCGGCGGTCACCGACACGGCGTGGCACCGCGTCCGCGTCCGGCACTGCGCCGGCTCGGGGGAGATCGCGGTGTACCTGGACGGGTCGCGGTACCCGCTGATGACCGCTGTGGACCGGACGTTCACGTCCGGCCGGGTCGGGTTCGGCTCCTTCGACAACGTCGGCCGGCTGCGCGACCTCCTGGTGCGCGGTCAGGGGGTGCGGTGATGCGGCTGCTCACCCTGGTGGTGGCGGCGGTGTTCGCGGCCGGTCTCGCCGCACCCGCCTCGTCCGCTGCGCCGTCCGTGCTGCCCGCGCTGGCGCCGAACCTGGTGGCGCACTACGACTTCGAGCACCCGGTACCTGGGAACGCTGCCCTGGAACAGGACCGCGGCCGTTCGGGCACCGCGCTGTCGCTGGTCAACGGCGGCGCGGACATGCGGGTGCGCGACGGGGCGTACCGCGGCTCGCGCACCTCGGTGCAGCTCAAGCAGGTCAACCCCGCGACCGCCGGCAACGACGACTGGAAGGCAGGCCTCTACAGCGCGTCCGGCGTGCCGTCGCTGCGGGCGTTCAACGGCGCCCGCGAGGCGTCGATCCTGGGCTGGGTGAAGATGACGGGCCAGAACCCGGCCCCGAACTCGAACACCCCCGACCCGGACGACCTCTACGACGCCATCGGTCTCGCCGGTGTGCTGTCCGGTGACTCGAACGGCCACGCGGTGCGCGCGTTGCTGGAGCTCATCAGCGTGGACGGCTCCCTGAAGCTGGTCGCACTGGCCCGCCGGCTCGACGGCGGTGCCTCGCAGACGTTCGCGGCGTCGGCGGACTGGCGGGAGCTGCTGCCCGTGGGCGAATGGGTGTTCCTGGCGGCGACGTTCGACTTCGACACCGGCGAGATGGCGTTGTACCGCAACGGGAAGCCGCTGGCCGGTCGGTACGTGACGGCCGACGACCCGTGGCGGCTGGAGGGCGAACCCGAACCGGACGTCGCGTCGGCCACCGACCCGCGCGGCCTCAAGGTCGGCGGCAGCTACCCGCAGAACGACCGCGAGGGCAACGCCTGCACCTGCCGGATGGACGGCCTGATGTTCCTGGACCGGGCCGCGCGACCGGGGGAGGTGGCCCTGCAGCACCGCCGGATGGCGCGCTAGGGCCTGTGTCGAGCGCCCGGCTGTCGCGAACACGGACCTCGACCCAGGCCTTAAGCCTCCAGCAAGGCGGTGGCCGCCACGAACGCGGCCGCCGCCATCGGCCCGTCACCGGCCGCGAGCACGCGGTACTCCCGGACCGCGGCCGGCTGGTCGCCGAGCAGCTGGTAGCACTGTGCGACCAGGAACCGGGTCTCGTCGGCGGCCTGCTCCCAGCTCGCGTCCTCGGTCTTGAGGTGGTCGAGCCACGCCACGGCCTTGAGCCCGGCGTCGACGGCGTCCTCGTAGCGGCGTGCGGCGTAGTTCGCGTGCGTCAGGTGGAACCACTGCTCGACGGTGGCGTTGTTGCGGCGCTGGGCCTGTCCCACGGCCTCGTTGAGGTCGTCGACGGCGAGCTCCGGCATGCCGGCGTTGATCGTGCGCAGCGCCCGCAGGTAGCTCAGGTGGCCGGCGACGCGGGGGTGCTCCGGTGCCGTGCGCGTGATGTCCTCCGGCAGCAGGTACAGCGCCTCCAGGGCCTTCTCCGGCACGTCGTTGCGCACGAACGTCTCGTAGGCCTCCACCGGCGGCTGGCCGGTGAGCTGTGCTTCGAGGGCCTGCAGCGTGCCCAGGGCGAGCGGGTCGTGGGCGTGGCGCTTGCCCCGCTCGACGGCGGCCAGCGCCTGTTCGTGCTCGTTCTGGCCCGCCAGCACGTACGCGAGCCAGTACTCGCCCCACGCCTGGCCGTCGCCCACCTCGTGGAGCCGCTCGACGGCGTCCCTCACCGCGGCGACCCCGCCCTCGACGTCGCCCTCGTGCACGACCCACAGGCCGATCCAGCAGCGGGTGAGCTCCGCGCGCCGGTGGTCGCCGTGCTCCTCGTACGTGCGGGCGGCCCGGCGCAGGACCGTGCCGGTCTCGGGGCTCTGGAAGAACTTCGCGGTGAGCTCGTCGCGCTGGGCGCGCAGCGGTTCCGGCAGGTCGTCGCCCACCAGGGACAGGCACACGCGCGCCTCGTCGGGTTCGCAGCGCAGGTCGTGCAGCTCGGAGCGGCGCAGCAGCTCGGCGTCGCTCAGCCGCGGCGGTGGCGCGGGGAGCGGCGGGCGGCTGGTGGGGTACAGCGGCAGGAAGTCGACGAGCTGCTCTGCTTCGAGCTTGCGCCGGACGCGGTCGCCGCACGCCGTGGTGGCGTTGCGGCGGTCGAACCGCGCGGCCAGGTCCTGCGCGAGCGCGCGCAGGCGGCGTTCGGTGTCCATCCAGCCGAGCTGGCGGGTGAGCAGGGTGGCGGAGGCGGCGTACTCCATTGTGGCCAGTGGGCGTTTGCGCTCGCCCAGCTCCTCCACCGGTCCGAGCCAGATCGTGCCCTCGCTCAGGTTGCCGGTGAGCGCGCAGAACTGCGCCATCCCGCCGTGGTCCTCCAACCGCGAGTACTCGCCGGACATCCCGCGCGTGAGCCGCCGGAACGTGAGCGCCGCGTCCTCCCACCGGCCCGCACGGGCCAGCGGTAACAGCACCAGGTGCCGCACCCGCGTCGTCAGCTCGTCGGACACCCCTGGCTCGCGCAGGAACGGCTCAGCCAGCCGCAGCGCCTGCTCCTCGTCACCCAGCGCCAGCAGGTGGTCGATCTGGTGGGCGTCGAGCCACGGGTCCTCCGGTGCGGTCGCCGCGACCTGCCGCGCGAACGCCTCCCGCGCCCACGCCAGGTCGCCGACGTGCACCGCGATCCCGTGGTGCGCCCGGTAGACGTCGCCCAGCGGCAGGTCCCGCTGCCGGAACCGGTGCTCCAGGTCCGCCGCGCTCGCGTGGATCTCCGACAGCGCCCGCTCGGGGAAGTCCACCATGGCCTCGACCAGCCACGCGTACCACTCCAGCAGCTCGGCCTCGTCGTCGCGCTCGAACCGCCACGGCCGGTGCTCGTGCTCCTGCAGGCACTCCTCCAGCAACGGGTACACGAGGTCCCAGCGCCCGTCCGTCTGGTGCGCGGCCGCCAACTCCCTGCGCGCCAGGAAGGTCACGCGCGGTGCGTCCGCGGCGTCCGCGCGCCGCACGACCTCCTCCAACGCCGCCGTGCGCTCGTCGCCGTGGTCACGGGCGACGACCTCGTTCAGGTCCACCCACAGCTCACGGCCCCCTGGAGTGATCACACCGCGAGCTTAGCCACCCCCGTGCGCGAGCAGTCGAAGATCAGCACGCCCTGGGCCGTGTGGCTCAGAGCGCCGCCACCCGCACCGCCCGTGCCATCGCCTCGAACCCCTTGTCACCGGGGTGCAGGTGGTCGCCCTCGTCGTACTCCGGCCTGATCCGCTGCGGGTCGGCCGGGTCGCGGACCACCGCGTCGAAGTCCACCACCGCGTCGAACTCGGCGCTGCCGCGGATGTGGGCGTTGACCGCCTGCCGCACCTGTTCGAGCTCGGGGGTGTAGCTGTACCAGCCCTTGAACGGCGTGATCGTCGCGCCCACCACGCGCAGACCGCGGTCGTGGGCGCGGGCGGCGATCTGCCGCAGGGCCGCGATGATCTTCTCCGGGTTCGTCTCGTGCGGGGTCTGCTGGATGTCGTTGATGCCCTCGAACACGATCACCGTGCGCACGCCGGACTGGGTCAGCACGTCGCGGTTCAGCCGGGCCAGGGCGTTCGGTCCGGCCGAGCCGCCGTCGAGGAGCAGGCGGTTGCCGCTGATGCCCGCGTTCACGATGCCGTAGCGGGTGTTGACGCGGTCGGCGAGCTGGTCGGGCCAGCGCAGGTTGGCGCCCCAGGTGGAGTTCGCACCGTCGGTGATGGAGTCGCCCAGTGCGACCACGCTGCCGCGCAACGTGGACGAGCGCACGTCGACGCCCGAGACGTAGTGCCAGGCGGTCGTGCGCTCGCGGTAGGCGGCGCCCGACTCGGCGGCGGTGTGGTTGCCCTCGCGGGTCAGGTACGAGTTCTGCATCGTGAGCTGGTGGTGGGTGACCGGGCCGCCCGCCGCCGGCGTGAAGACCGAGACCAGCAGGTCGGAGTCGGCGGGCACGGTCAGCGCCACGCCGTCGCTCACCACGTCGGCACCGGGCGGGGCGGTGATGGACGCCGCACCGCCCCACGTGAGGGTGCGCATGGTGCCGGGCAGCGCGGACGGGGTGTCCGGTCCGGCCGCCAGCGCCACGGTGACCTGCCCGAACAGCACCGGTGTGCGGCCGTAGGCGTTGGACAGCCGCACGCGGATCTCACGACCGCCCGCGCTCACGTGGACGATGTTGCGGAACGAGTGGTTCGCGTAGCCGTTCTCCGTGCCGGGGACCGCGGAGGACGGTGCGGCGGCCCAGGTCCCGAACCACCGGGCGGGAGCAGCCTGCGCGGGAGAGGCCGCGGCCACGACCAACGCCACTGCCAGCAGAAAGCGCGTCATGCACTCGACCTTGGCAGCGCTCCCACACGCGCGGTATCCGCCGATCCGAGGGTTAGGCTCGGGTCCGTGTGGAACGGAGCGGAGTACCAGGCCAGGTTCGACGAGCTCGCCGCGTCGGGAGTGGACGTGCACGGCGAAGCGACCTTCGTGCGGGCGTACGGGCCCACGTCCGTGCTGGACGCCGGGTGCGGCACCGGGCGGGTCGGGATAGAGCTGGCCCGGCACGGCATCGAGGTCGTCGGTGCCGATGTGGACGCGTCCATGCTGGCCACGGCGCGCGCCAAGGCCCCGGAGATCGACTGGGTCGAGTCCGATCTGGCCGCACTGGACCTCGGCCGGGTCTTCGACGTGGTGGTGATGGCGGGCAACGTGCCGCTGTTCACCCCGCCCGGCACGCAGGGCGCCCTGGTCGCGGGGGTCGCGCGGCACGTCGGCACCGTCCTCGTCGCGGGGTTCGGCCTCGACCGCGGGTACTCGGCCGACGAGTACGACCGGCACTGCGCGGACGCGGGCCTGGAGTTGGCCGAGCGCTACGCGACGTGGGACCGCGCCGAGTTCCGCGGCGGCGACTACGCGGTCTCGGTCCACCGCCGGGCCGGGTGAGGGCCGGAGGGACTTCGGGCGCGAAGTGGTCGCGGCTGCCGAGCCGGTGCTGCCCGAGCTGTACGACGCGGTGCTCGCGCGGCTGCCTGGGGACGAGGCCGAGCGGTGCCTGCTCGGTGTGCGCGCGTCCCGGTGCTGGTGCGCGCGGGTTTCCCGGTGCAACCGGACAGCGGGCTGCCCGAACGGGCCGCGGTGCGTTCTTCGGTTAGCACAAACCGGTGCGGCCGTCGAGATGTGCGCTGTGAATTTCCGAAACAACCGAAGGCTCGTTCATGTGATTCGGTTCACATTGTCAGCGAATCCAAATCGGTCAACCCGCTGTCAAGCGGCGCGGCAATTCGTGTCGTTCTCTCTGCTCGAACGGTGTTTGGCGTGCTCCTGACGGACCAGCCTTGCGCTGCTCCGTATGCTGAGATGCGCACGTGGACCTGGGTGTCGCCGTGGCCGGTTGACTGAGTACCCTGCTCGGCAACCGCAATGCATGATCATCTACGGTTGGTCGTGCTGTTCTCGCGGTGCTATCTTTCCGTCGCCAATTCAGGTGGTCGTGGAGCGTTGTGAAGCTGAAGAACGTGCCTGACACAAATTACAAGACAATTCGGTCCCGGCTCACCGGTGTTGTCGTTGTTCCCAGCATCGTGCTTCTGGTGATGTGGGTGCTGTTCTCGTCGTACACCGTGTTCGACGGTCTCTACCTGCGGCTGGTCGCCTCGGGTGTGCGGGACGCGTCGATTCCGGCGGTGCAGTCGTTCGCGTCCCTGCAGAAGGAACGCGAGCTCAGCATGACGAACCTGAGCCGGCCGGGTTCGGGTAGTTCCGCACTGCAGAAGCAGTGGCTGGAAACCGACTCCGACCTCAGCACGATGAAGACCGCGTTCACCGATCTCGCCGCCCAGGCGCCGCAGGAGGTCGTGGACAGCATCGGCAGGCTCAACGGGCTGCTGGACCAGCTGCCGCAGCAGCGTGCCGTGATCGAGGCGGGCACCGCGTCCAAGGCCGAGGTCTACCGCTTCTACAACAGCGTGCTCGACGCGGGCGCCTCGCTCTACAACACGCAGGCCCGCATCGTCCCCGACGCGCCCACGGTGCAGAGCGCCCTGGCCGCCGTGCAGTACTTCCAGGCCGCCGACTCGATGTCGCGCGCCGGGTCCGTCGCCGCCGGTGCGCTCACCGCCGGCCGGTTCACGCCCGAGGACCACCGCGAGTTCGTCTACCTCGTCGGCGCGTACCGCTCGTCGCTCAACGCGATCGAGCCCAACGCGCTGAAGGAGGTGCGCGACCACTACCAGCGCGTGATCACCAGCCCGTCCTGGCAGCAGCTGGGCGCGCTGGAGAACCGCCTGCTGCAGAACGCGGAACGGCCCATCGGCAACTCCGTCGGGGCCTCCGACTGGGAGACCGCCAGCCGCGCCGTGTCCACCGAGCTCACCACGATGGTGCAGGAGCAGTCCAACGGCGCCGTGAACGTCGCGCTGGAGAACGGCGAGAACAAGTTCAACACCGTCCTCATCGGCAGCCTCGTCGCCCTGCTCGCGGTCATCGCCGGCATCTTCGTCGCCGTCCGCATCTCCAACCGGCTGGTCAACAAGGCGTTGATCGTGCGCCTGACCAGCCTGAAGAGCGACTCGCTCAAGCTCGCCCACGAGCGCCTGCCCGACATCGTCGAGCGGCTGCGCGAGGGCAAGCACGTCGACGTCGCCGCCGAGGTCCCCTCGCTCGACTACGGCAACGACGAGATCGGCCAGGTGGCCGACGCGTTCAACGCCGCGCAGTACACCGCCGTCGCCGCGGCGGTCAAGGAGAGCCAGACCCGTGAGGGCGTCAACCGGGTCTTCCTCGACATCGCGCGCCGCAACCAGGGCCTGGTGCACCGCCAGCTGAAGATCCTGGACCGGCTGCAGCACGAGGAGGAGAACCCCGAGCAGCTCGACGCGTTCTTCCAGCTCGACCACCTCGCCACCCGCGCGCGCCGCAACGCGGAGAACCTGATCATCCTCACCGGCGAGCAGCCGGGCCGGCAGTGGCGCAAGCCCGTGCGCATGCTCGACGTGGTGCGCGCGGCCGTCGCGGAGACCGAGCAGTACGCGCGGGTCAAGGTGAACCCGGTGCCCGAGGTGGCGCTCACCGGTGCCGCCGTCGCCGACACGATCCACCTGATCGCCGAGCTCGTCGACAACGCCACCTCGTTCTCCCCGCCGCGCTCGCAGGTCGAGGTGCACACCAGCGAGGTGCCGCAGGGCATCGTCGTGGAGATCGAGGACCAAGGCCTGGGCATCAAGGCCGAGGACCGCGAGCTGCACAACCAGATGCTGGCCGCGCCGCCCGACTTCGAGGCGATGCGCCTGCGTGGTGAGTCGCGCCTGGGCCTGTTCGTCGTCGCACGCCTCGCCGCGCGCCGCGGCATCCGGGTCGAACTGCGCGAGTGCTCCTCCGGCGGCACGATCGCGCTGGTGCTCATCCCGGCCGAGCTGCTCGCGGGCGACGCGGGCGCGGCCGACACCACGGACGTGCCGCAGCTTCCCCGGCCCTCCTACCGCCAGCAGGTGCAGCAGGTGCGCCCCGAGACCCACGTGCCGTCGCAGGCACGCCCGCCGGCGGAGTCGGGGTCCGAGCTGGACCAGTTCTGGGCGGGCGCCTCGACCAAGGGCCACGTGCCGGTCACCGGCACCGACGGCACCGAGCTGTCCCGCGCGCACACCCGGCCGGAGAGCTGGCCCACCGACACCGACACCGCCGCGGGAGGTGGCGAAGTGCGCCAGGACGAACGGCCGCAGCTGCCGCGCCGGCAGCGGCAGCAGCACCTCGTGCCCCAGCTGGCGACCGACGACCTGCGTCCCGATCCCGACTTCACCGAGTTCGACGCCGAGGAACGGGCCGAACGCGCCCGTGACGGCCTGTCCGCGTTCCAGCGCGGCGCTCGTGACGCCAGGACCGCGGACCCCCACGACCTCGAACCGTGATGCGCACTGGGACTCCGGAAAGCGAAAGGCGATTTCCCATGGAAGAGATGACCGGCGGGCAGGCCAAGCTCAACTGGCTGCTGGACGACCTCGTGAGCAGAGTGGTCGGTGCTCGGCACGCGGTGGTGCTCTCCGCTGACGGTCTGCTGCTGGCCCGTTCGCCCGAGCTGTCGAAGGACGACTCAGACCACCTCTCCGCCATGGCGTCGGCGTTCCAGTCGCTCGCCCGCGGCACCGGCCGGCACTTCGGCGGCGGCCAGGTGCGCCAGACCATCGTGGAGATGGAGCGCGCGTACCTGTTCGTCACCGCGGCCGGGCAGGGCGCCTGCCTCGCCGTCGTCGGTGACGAGGACGCGGACATGGGCATGATCGCCTACGAGATGAACATGCTCGTGAAGCGCGTGGGCGGCTACCTGTCCACCGCGCCGCGCACCCCGTTGCCCAGCGCACTCGGGTTGTCATGACCGTCCACTCGGGAGACTGGTGGTACGACGAGGCGGCCGGCCCGCTCGTCCGGCCCTACGCGCTGGTCAGCGGCCGCACCCGGCCGGTGTGGGGCGATCTGCACCTCACGACCCAGGTGCGGTCGATCCGCACCTCGAACGACCCCGCCTCGCTCTCGGTGGAGCACACCGAGATCATGAAGCTGTGCCGCAAGCCGTTGTCCGTCGCGGAGGTCGCCGCGTACCTGCACGCACCGCTGGTCGTGGTGAAGGTGCTGCTGAGCGACCTGATCCAGCGCGGAGACGTCATCACCCGCGACCCGTCGCGGATGGCGACCGCGATGGACATGAACCTACTGCAGAAGGTGCTGGATGGTGTCCGTGCAATCTGACCAGCGCGACGACGACCTCGCCGTCCCCGTCGCCGTCAAGATCGTCGTCGCCGGCGGGTTCGGCGCGGGCAAGACCACGCTGGTCGGGTCGGTCAGCGAGATCACCCCGCTGCGCACCGAGGAGCTCCTCACCGCCGCGGGTGAGGAGATCGACGACATCGTCGGCGTCGAGGGCAAGAACACGACGACGGTCGCGCTGGACTTCGGCCGCATCACGATCAACACCGAGCTGGTGCTGTACCTGTTCGGCACACCGGGCCAGGACCGGTTCTGGTTCATGTGGGACGAGCTGGCCTCCGGCGCGATCGGTGCCGTGGTGCTGGTCGACACCCGCAGGCTGGAGACCGGGTTCGCGGCGATCGACTTCTTCGAACGCCGCCAGATCCCGTTCGTGGTCGCGGTGAACTGCTTCGACGGCAGCTACTCCTACACCGAGGCCGAGGTGCGCCACGCCCTCGACGTCGGTGACGCGGTGCCGTTGGTGCTGTGCGACGCCCGTGACCGCGAGTCGTCGAAGGCGGTGCTGGTGCGGGTGATCGAGCACGCGATGAGCCGCATCGGCGTGCCCGCCTGATCTTCGCGCAGGACCGGAAGGCCCCTCGGTGGTGACCCGAGGGGCCTTCTCGCGTCAGCGGACCTGGGCGAGGCGGGCGCGGAACGGGCGCAGGACGGCGGGTGCCTCGGTGAGGCGGTAGCCGGGCACCGACTCGGGGTCCTTGGCGATGCCGGCGAGCGTCTCGGCGACGTACTCCAGGTGGCTGCGGGTGTAGACGCGGCGCGGGATCGCGAGGCGCACCAGCTCGAACGGCGCCGGCGTCAGCAGCTCACCGGACTCGTCGATCTCACCGAGGTACAGCGACCCCAGCTCGGCGCACCGCACACCGCCCGCCAGGTACAGCTCCGAGGCCAGCGCGTGACCGGTGAACCGGTGCGACGGGATGTGCGGCAGCAACCGGCCCGCGTTGAGGTACACCGCGTGCACACCGGCGGGACGCACGCTCTCCACACCGGCCTGGCGCGCGCACTCGGCCAGGTACGCGGTGGCCTCGGCCCGCTCCTTGAGGTACGCCGGGTGCGTGACCTCCATCAGGCCCTGCGCGCACATGTCCAGGTCACGACCGGAAAGCCCGCCGTAGGTGCGGAAACCCTCGGTGGCGATCAGCAGCAGCTCGCACTGCTCGGCCAGGTCGGGGTCGGTGAGGGCGAGCATCCCTCCGATGTGGACGATGCCGTCCTTCTTCAGGCTCACCACGCACCCGTCGGCGAGCCGGAACGCGAGCTTCGCGACGTCGCGCGGGCTGTGGTCGCGGTACTTCTCCTCCCGCTGCGTCACCAGCCACGCGTTCTCGGCGAACCGGGCCGCGTCGAGGAAGAACGGCACCCCGAACCGGCGGCACAGCGCGCTGACGGCCTCCAGGTTCGCCATCGACACCGGCTGCCCGCCGCCGCCGTTGTTGGTGATCGTCATCAGCACCAGGCCGACGTCCTCCGGCCCGGACAGCACCGCCTCCAGCGCGACGAGGTCGATGTCGCCCTTGAACGGCGCGTCGCTGTCGAGGTCGGCCGCCGCCGGGCAGGGCAGGTCGCGCACCACGCCGCCGACGAGCTCCACGTTCGCGCGGGTGGTGTCGAAGTGGGTGTTGCCCACGGAGAGCTGGCCGGGCTTGAGCAGCGCGGAGAACAGGATCCGCTCGGCGGCACGGCCCTGGTGCACCGGGTAGATGTGCGGGAAGCCGGTCAGCTCCTCGGCCACCTCGCGGAACCGGAAGAACGACCGGGCGCCCGCGTAGGTCTCGTCACCACGCATGCCCGCGGCCTGCTGCTCGGCCGAGAGCGCACCGGTGCCGGAGTCGCTCAGCAGGTCGATCGTGACGTCGTCGGCGGTGAGGTTGAACTGGTTGTACCCCGCCTCGGCGTAGCGGCGCTCGCGGTAGTCGCGGGTGGTGATGGGGATGGGCTCGACGACCTTGATGCGGTACGGCTCCACGACACTGCCTTCTTTCCTCGTACTGCGGCACTACGACGACATGGCTGTGGTTCGGGGAGGGGTCACGTCGTACGCCTCGGAGGACAGGTAGACCGTGACGCCGGGGCGCGGCCGACCCAGGCGCAGCGAGACGTGGGCGATGAGGCCGACGCCGTCACCCAGCGGCCTGCGCACGATGCTCGTCAGCGCCAGCACGAACGGCGTCGGGTCGAGGCCGCACCTGGTCATGATCGCGAGGACCCGCTCGCACGCTTCCAGGTCGTCCTGCACGTAGTCGCGCACCGGGATGTAGACCGAGTAGCCGCCCGGCCGTTCGGTGTCGCCGGCGAGGAAGTTGTAGGCCGACATCAGCGGGCGCCGGGTGAACGGGCCGGTGCCGGCACCGGCGATCGCGCAGACGTCCGCCAGCAGCTCCAGGTCCACCCCGGGCACCGCGGCCGCCGCGTGCGTGACGTCGGCGATCTCGGCGGAGTCGTGCGAGACGTAGGTCTTCACCCGCGCGCGGTGGTCGTCCATCAGGTCGAGGGCGAAGAACGAGAACCGGTCCAGGCCCTCACGGCGCAGGGCGTGCCGGGCGACGGCGGGGAAGGCGGGGCCGAGGCCGAGCCGGTCCAGCGCCGCGCTGACGAGCTCGGTGCCGCGTCCGGGGCCGCGCACGTCGGGGTTGAGGTAGACCTTGATCGCCGGTGCCGCGTGGGCCCCGACGATCAGCGAGTACCAGAACGAGAAGGCGCCCTGCGGGTCCTCCGGCAGGAAGAGGTCGCGGACCTGGTCGAGCTGGCGCAGGTCGAGGTCGTACCGGGCGGCGAGCTGGTCGAGCACGGCCAGCGCCGCGGTCAGGTTGGCCCGGCTGTCCGGCTGTTCGGCGAGCGACTCCACGATCATCCGCACCGCGGGCGGTTCGTTCCTGGCCAAAGCGACCGAGAATTCAACAGGTGTGTGGTCGTCGGCGACCGATGACGGCCACGACGGAACAGCGGACAACGGGCGCAGTGCGCCGGGTCCCAATGCGTCACCCAGCAACGCCGTCGAACTGCGCGCCGAATCCGCTAATCCGACAGCGCGCAACAGGCTCTGCAGTTGCCCAACGGCGAAATCGCGCAGGGTGAAGTCTGCCGTGCTCAAGACAGGGTCTCCTGATCGGCTGGGGAATCAGGTCAGGGCACAGTCCGGTCGGGGTGGAATGCGAAGTGAATTCTCTCAACTCACCACATGCCCAGGTCAAGGTCCAACGGGGTTGCGTGTGGCACTCTCCACTGTGATCAAAATTGCACTGCTCGGACTATTGACGTGAGCGCGAATGCAGTTCTCGAACAGTGTTCGGTTGCGCGAACTGGCGAATTGTGTTCGGAGTGCCGATGTGCTAGTGGTGAACGCGGTTTCGCAGAGTGAGTAGTTTGCGCTGCTAACTGGTTGTGTGGTAAAGCGCGCGAGAAACGCGAAACGGGGTGCCCGCGACCGCGGACACCCCGTTTCGGTATTCGAACCGGTACTACCTCGACTCGGCGCACCGCTCCCGGCCGGGACAGCTGCGCAGCAGCTTCACCGACGGCGCGAACGTGATCGTCGCGGGCGGCTGCACCGCGCCGCGCGGCCACTGCAGCGAGATCGCGATCGACGACGTGTTGTTGCTGTAGTCCTTCTCCAGCAACGCCCGGTCGGAGTTCGCGGCGTTGACCACGTCGTAGACACCCGACGGCACGTGCGTGAGGTCGAGCCACTGGAAGTCGACCCGGTGCTTGTAGTCGTCGCCGGAGCCGACGGAGATCCCGAACAGGACGTCCTGCGCGGCCGGGTTGTGGTGCTCGCACATGTGCCCGTTGAGCCGGGCCGCCAGCTGGCCCTCCGGCGTGGCCGGGTCGAGCGGGCGCCGCGGCAGGTCGTCCACGACGTCGTAGCGGTCGCCGATGCAGAAGCCGTTCTTGCGGTCGGTCACGACCACGCCGCCGTCGGGCCTGCGCAGCTGGAAGTACTCGAAGTTGAGCAGGTGCCAGTGCTGGTGCGACTCAGCCGGTTCGTAGTAGGCGCTCGAGGTGGTCTCGCGCCGCGCCTCGGCGTACGTGCGCGCGATCGAACCATCCACACCGGACTGGATCGACTGGCGCACCTTCATAGTCGGCACGTCGGTGCTGTCGCGGTGCGCGTGCAGCAGCAGGGGACCGTCGCCGACGTTGTCGATGGACGTGGTGAACCGCAGGCGCACCGCCTCGATCCGGCCGCCCTCGCGAGCGCACTTGCCGCGCGGCTTCGAGGCGTCCTCGACCAGGCACACGTCCCAGTCGCGGCACGTGTCCGGGTTGCCGGCGAACCCGCCGGGGCACCCGATCGGCGCCTGCCGCAGGTCGGGCAGCAGCGGCGCGGAGTCGGCGTGGACCTGCTGGGAGGAAACGAGGGTGGCTGCGGTGACCGTGAGAGCGGTGATCACCGCGCCGATTCTGCTGACCATGCGTCGATCTCCTGGGGCGTGGGCCTCCTGGCGGCGCGCAGGAGGCGGTCGGTCACCGAGTTCGCGAGCTCGACGCTCGAGTTCCAGCTGGTGACGTTCGGGTAGACGTGGGCGGTTGTGGCGAGCAGCAGCCGGGTGCCGGGCACCTCGACGGCCGGCCGGTCGGTCAGGTAGCCCAGCGGGTACACCGGTTCCACGAACGGCGCCTTGAACGTGCGCACCTCGTCGACGTCCGCCGGCGACAGGCCGGGGTGCAGGGCCAGCAGCTGCTCCGTCCACCGCCGTGCGATCGAGGTCTCGTCCTCGCGGTACAGCGCGGAGTCGCGGTCGGTGTAGCGCATGACGTACACGAGGTGGCGGCCGTCGTAGGGTTCGGTGCCCGCCAGCGCGGACATCTCGATCACGCCGTCGAAGTCGGTGCCCGAGCGCAGCACCGGCGCCCAGTAGTGCCCCGACAACGGCTTGCGCAGGAAGAACAACGTGTTCACGACGCCCTGGTAGCGCAACCGCACGTCGGGCAGCCGCCGGGCCAGCTCCTCGTCGGCGATACCGCGCAACGCGGGCAGCGGAACGGTGGAGACCGCGTGGTCCGCCACCAGCGACTCGCCGTCGGCCAGCGTCACGACCACCCGCTCGCCCCTGGTCTCCACGCGGGCCACGGGAGCCGAGGTGCGCACGACACCGCCACCGTCCTCAATGGACCCGCGCAGCGCGTCGACCACGTTCTTGTAGCCACCGGCCGGGTAGCCGCGCACCGAGTCGTTGCTCTCCCGGCCCAGGCGCTGCCACAGGTACAGCGCGGGCACGTCGCCGAACGCCGAACCGAACTTGGCGCCGAACAGCGGGGCGAGCAGCGTGCTCCACACGGCGTCGCCGTACAACCCCCGCAGCCAGTCCTCGGTGCGCAGGCGGTCGAGGTCCTTGCCCTTGCCCAACCGCCGCAGCAGCAGCGAGACCACGCCGAAGCGCACCCGGTCCGGCAGGCTCAGCGCCCGGAACCGCAGCAGGTCCAGCGCGGAGTTGAACGGGTGGTGCGCGCCCTCGACGACCATGCCCATGGTGGTGCGCCGCCAGCCGATGCTCTCGCGCAGGCCCACGTCGTCCAACAGGCCGAGCAACGCGTCGTCGGTCGGCATCACGCAGTGGTAGAAGCGTTCCACCCACCGGCCCCGCGACGGGAAGAACGTGCCGAGCCCGCCGAGCTGGTCGCTGCTCTCGAGCACCGTCACCGGCAGGCCGGCCCGCACGAGCCGGTGTGCGGTGGCGAGGCCGCAGATGCCTCCGCCGATCACGACGACGTTGCGCACTGGCGTCGCCATCAGAGCTTCCGGTACGGCACGGGCGCGAGGCGGTCACGCGTGAGCAGCAACAGGTACTGGGTCAGCGTCCGGCCGAGCCGGAGCTTGCTGGCGCCGGGCTTGCGGTCGTAGCGCAGCCGGAACGGGATCTCGCTGACCACCGGCCCGCAGTGGCGCAGCTTCAGCAGCAGCTCGACCATGCAGGCGAACCCGCGTTCCTCGACCAGCCGCTCGCCCCAGTGCGCGGCGGCCCGGCGCAGCAGGCTCACCCGGTAGGCGCGGAAGCCGCTGGTGAAGTCCTGGATGCCGTCGAAGTGCAGCACCCGGCCGAACACGACGCGCGCGCCGCGGGACAGGAACCGGCGGAAGCGCGGTGCGGTCGAGTCGTCGCCGCCGTCGACGAAGCGCGAGCAGATCACCACGTCCGCGCCGGCCGCGATCTCCCCGAGCAGCGGGGAGATCAGTCGCGGGTCGTGCGTGTCGTCGGCGTCCATCACGACCAGGACGTCGTCCGCCGCGGCCGCGTCGAGCACCGCACGCAGCCCGGACTGGACGGCCTGGCCGAGGCCGAGGTTCACCGGGTGGCGCACCAGCCGGACGTCCAGGCCGCGGACGCCCGCCACGCAGTCGCCGGTGCCGTCGGAGGAACCGTCGTCGACCACCCACACCGTGATCCGGTCGGACAGCTCGACGCCGGCGATGCGCCGCAGCAGCGCCGGGAGTGCGACCGCCTCGTTGTAGGCGGGGAGCACGACGTGCACGTCGCCGCACGGCCGGGCGTCGTTCTGCGCGGCTTGGGCCGTCTGCACGGACTGCCGGACGGGCTGCTGCACGACCTGCACGGTCGTCGTCGCGTGCCCGGCCGATTGCCGGACGCCGTTTTCGCCGACTTTCACTCAATGCCCCCACTTCGGTGGCTCGCGGTTGGTGCCATGAATTATTGACACGACGTGCTAAAGCTTTTGAGACGCCCCTGGCGTAGACCAGGGCAGTAGTACGCCGAAAGCTCACCAATTGCATTCGCTCAGCACACCGAAGAGGGAAATTTGATACCCGAAGAGCTGAACTTAAGCCCCTCGTTAACTCTTTCGTGTCGCTGTGCCGTCCACTCTCCATCGATCGGATGATCTTCCATGAGGCGACTCTCGGCGGTGGCCGTTCCCGCCGCACCACCGCAGGCGGACGAGGTCCGGCCGGCTGACCGTGGAAGGCCGCCCCTGGGGCGGGCCGCAACGCCCTGCCGCCGCTCGCGGGACCTGCTCAGCCGGGTGAACGCGGTGGCCGTGCTGCTCGTGCTGGCCGACAGCACGGCACTGGCGGCGGTGTGCGTGCACCGCGGCGTCGACTGGCGCTGGACCGCCGCCATCGCGGCGACCGTGCTGGGCATCAGGGCGGGCTGGCGGCTCTACCGCAGGCGGCTGTGGCTGTCGTGGCTGCAGGACCTGCCCCGCTCCGCCGCGAGCACGGCACTGGCCTTCGCGCTGCTCACCTGCGCCGGTCTGCTCGGTGCCGCACCGGCGGCCGACGTCAGCGCCGCGCAGTGGGCGATGATGACGTACGCGCTGGTCATCGAGCCGGTGCGGTGGTGCGTGTTCGCGTTCGGCCGGTGGTGCCGGCGGCGGTTCGACCGCTGCGACCGCACGATCATCGTCGGCGCGGGCTCGGTCGGCGTGAACCTCGCCAGGACCATGCTGGAGCACCCCCAGTTCGGCCTGCGCCCGGTCGCGTTCGCCGACGCGGGTCCCGACCCCGACCAGCAGCGACCGCCGCTGGAGGTGATCGACGGCGACCTCGCGGAGGCCGTCGTGCGGCTGCGGGCGGGCACGGTCGTCCTCGCGTTCTCGCACACCCGCGAGTCCCGCCTGGTCGAGGCCGCCATCACCGCCCACCGGCTGGGCTGCTCCACGCTCGTGGTGCCGCGGATGTACGAGCTGCACCCCGACGGCCCCGGCATCGAGCGGCTGCGCAGCTACCCGCTGATGCGGCTGGGCACGTCCCCGACCAGGCGCCCGACCTGGTGGGTCAAGCGCGTCCTCGACCTCGTGCTGGCCGCGGTGGCGCTCGTCGTGCTGTCCCCGGTGATCGGCCTGTGCGCGCTCGCCGTGCTGGTCGAAAGCGGTCGCCCGCTGTTCTTCCGGCAGGTCAGGGTGGGGATGGACGACCGGACGTTCGTCCTCTACAAGATCCGCAGCGTCCGCCAGTCCGGTGAGGACGACTCCCAGGTCCGCTGGTCCGTCGAGGGCGACTCCCGGGTCGGGCCGGTCGGCCGGTTCCTGCGCCGCACCTCGCTCGACGAGCTGCCCCAGCTGTGGAACGTCCTGCGCGGCGACATGTGCGTCGTGGGGCCGCGCCCGGAGCGTCCCGGTTTCGTTCGCGAGTTCTCCGCCATTCACGAGCTATATTGGGCGCGCCACCGCGTCCCGACCGGTCTCACCGGTCTTGCCCAGGTTCACGGGTTGAGGGGTGACACCTCGATCGCCGACAGGTCTCGATACGACAACTACTACATCGCGAATTGGTCGCTGTGGCTCGACCTGAGGATTCTACTGATGACGGCGGGTGAGTTGTGTTGCCGGAAAAATCGCTGATGCGCCGATTCACCGCACTTGTGCTGGTGCTGTTCTCGACGGCCTGTTCGGTGACCGCGGCGAGCGACCCGATCACGACCGGCCCGCCGCCGAAACCGGTCGCGCCGTGCGCCTGGTGGTACGGCATCGGCGACTCGCCGGCCGCCTGGGAGATCCGCGAGGCGGCCAAGCACTACGACGTCGTGGTGCTCAACGCGTGGGAGACCTCGGCCATGCGCCGCCTCCACGACCTCAACCCGAAGATCAAGGTGCTGGTCTACAAGGACTTCGCCAGCACCCGCAACTACCCCGGCGCGGTGGAGGGCGACCGCGACTCCAAGTACCTGCCCACCGGCATCGGGTACTACGCCGCCCAGCAGCAGCACCCCGCGTGGTTCGCGGTCGACACGGCGGGCAAGCGCATCGAGTGGGCCGGGTACCCCAAGCACTGGCAGATGGCGGTGTGGAACAGGGAGTACCAGCAGGCCTGGGTGAACGCGGTCGTCGCCGAGGTGACCCGCGAGGGCTGGGACGGCGTGCTGGCCGACAACGACTTCAGCTCGCTGCGGTACTACTCGCCCGCGGTGATCGCGGGCACGGCCGACACCGCGGCCACTGACCGGTTGCTGCGCGAGGGCCTGGACGGTCTGCTCGACCTCGCCGGCACCGCGCTGGAGAAGTCGGGGAAGATGCTGGTGCCCAACGTCTCGGAGTCGCAGCTGACGCCCGGCCGCTGGTCGGCGCACTCCCGGTACGCCGGTGCGATGGAGGAGAACTTCGGCCTGCGCGGCGACAACGGCGCCGGCGAGCTGATCACGTTCAAGGGCAACCAGTTCAAGGAGCAGCGCGCCCAGGCCGCGCTCGGCGAGTCGTGGCTGCTGCTGATCACGCACACGAAGTCGGACCAGGAGGAACGCGTCGGGTACGCCTCGGCCGCGTTGCTCGCGAGCCCGCACACGTGCTGGACGCAGGCCGATCCCAGCTACAAGAGCCCGTACTGGTCGATCTACCAGGACGCGCGGCTGGGGGAGGCGGTCGAAGCGGCGAACCGGTTGCCCAGCGGGGCGTGGACCCGCCGGTTCAGCAACGGCTGGGTGGCGGTGAACCCGACCAAGGCCGCGGTGCGGATGACCCCGCCGCAGGGCCTCGCGACGCTGCGGGGCGAGCCGGTGCCGCCGGAGATCGACCTGCCTCCGGCGGACGCGGCGGTCTACGTCAACGCGCAGAAGCGGTGAGCCCGCGGTAGAGCTCCAGGTGGCGGCGGGCGCACACCTCGGCGGTGAACCGCTCGCGCGCCCTGGCGGCCAGGGCCTGGCCGGTGCGGCCGGGCTCCGGGTCGGCGAACAGCTCGGTGAGCCGCTGCTGCAACGCGGTCACGTCACCGGGACGCGGGCACTCGACGGCGGGGATGCCCAGCATGTCCGCCACACCACCGGTGTCCGTGGCCACCACCGGCTTGCCCGCGGCCATCGCCTCGGCGACGACGAGCGGCTGCTGCTCCATCGTGGACGGCAGCACCAGCGCGTCGTGCTCGCGCAGCAGGTCGGGGACGTCCGTGCGGAAACCGAGGAACCGCACCCGGTCCTGCAACCCCCGCCGGGTCACCCGGCCCTCCGCCTGGGTCCGTTGTGGACCGTCGCCGACGACCGTGAGCGTGGCGTCGGCGGGCATGGTGGTCTCCAGCGCGTCGAGCAGGGTCAGCAGCCCCTTGCGCTCCACCAGCAGCCCCACGAAGATCAGCCTGCGCACCGGTGCCGTCGGCGGGTGCGCCTCACCGACGTCGACGCAGTTGTCGATGTGGGTCATGCGGTGCGGTGGCACGTACAGGCGTTCGCGCAGGAACCGGCCCATCTCCCTGGCCGGCACCACCGTCCGGTGCACGACCCGCGCGACCGCGGCGTCACCGGCGAGCACGGCGCGGGTGTAGTGCGACGGCGGCGTCGAGCCCCGCACGCACCGGAACCACGACTCGTCCACGTCGTCGGGCACCCCGTGGTAGGTGTGCACGATCTTGGTGCCCGCCGTCGCGAGGCCCGCGCTCACCAGCCCGGACCGCCGGTCCTGCGCGTGCACCACGTCCGGCCGCCACGCCTTGATCGCGGCGCGCGCCTGCCGTGCGGCGCGCACGTCCCCCTTGCTGGGGACCAGGATCTCCTCGAAGTGCGGGTCGACCAGCTCGGCGCCGCGCCGCGGTCGCGGTCCGAACACCCTGACCTCCGCGTCACCGGACCCGGCGAGCGCGGCGGCCAGCCGGACCGTCACGTCCACCGGGCCACCGCTGTCCTGTGTGAGCAGGTAGGCGATCCGTGTCATCCTCGTCCTCTCCCGGACAGCAGCTTCTCGGTGAGCGTCACGATCCGGTCGGTCATGCGCTCGCGGTCGAACAGGTTCTCGGCGCGGACCCGGCCGCGTTTCCCCTCCGCGGCGGCGAGCTCGCGGTCGGTGAGGCGCAGGGCAATCGCGTGCGCCAGTGCGTCCACGTCCCCGGCGGGCACGACCTCCCCGGCGTCACCGAGGCTCTGCCGCACACCCTCGACGTCGAACGCGACGACGGAACGCCCGCAGGCCATGGCCTCCAGCGGCACCAGGGCCATGCCCTCGGCACGGGAGGGCAGTACGACGACGTCAGCCTCGGTGTAGAAGTCGGCGACCACGGCGCGGTGGCCGTGCCAGTGCACCGACGGGTGGTGGTGCGCGGCCCGCAGACCGGCGGCCATCGGGCCGTCGCCGACGAGCAGCAACCGGGCGTCCGGAACGGACCGCAGCACCTCCGGCCAGGCCCGCAGCAGCAGGTCCTGCCCCTTCTGGTGGGCGATGCGCCCGACGCACACGGCGGTCGGGACGTCGTGGTCGTGGTGGCGCGGGTGCAGCCGCCGCGTGTCGACGCCGTTGCACACGACCTCGGCCGGTGCGGTGACCCCGGCGGCACGACCGGCGGCGAGCTCGTCGTCGCTGACGCAGACGAGGAGGTCCGTCCAGCGCGACGCCAGCCCCTCCCAGCGGCGGCACGCGGTGCGCAGCAGCCCGCCGGCGACCTGGAAGGACCACAGGTGCGGCTGGAACAGCGTGGGGACGCGGCCGCGCAGCACCAGCCTGGCCAGCCCGGCCTTGGAGCTGTGCAGGTGGACGGCGTCCGGCCGGAGCCGGTTGAGCGTGCGGCGCAGGGACACCAGCTCCCGCGCGGTACCGGGACCCGGCAGTCGCGTCGCCTGCCACGAGTGGACCGGGATGCCGTGTGCGTGGGCTTGGTCGGCCAGCCAACCGGCTGGGGGACAGGCGATCCCGACGTCCCAGCCGCGGTCGCGCTGGGCGCGGGCGAGCTCCAGCACCACGGCGGCGACCCCGGCCTCGACCGGCTGCGTCACGTGGACGACCTTCACGTGCGCTCCTTGAGTCCGATGAGGACGGTGCGGGTCAACGGCAGCACCACCGCGCAGTAGCCGGCGAGCAGCGCGGTGGCGGTGGCGGCGAGGCCCGCGACGCTCGCCGGGGCCGGCAGGACGGTGCTGAGCGCGAAGCTCACGAGCGCGCCGGCGACGACCGCGGCGGCCGTGCGGGCCAGCCGGGGGAGCGGGGCCGCGAGGCCGTTGCGGTGCAGCACCAGCCACGTCGCGGGGACCAGCAGCCACACCGTGGCGACCTGGGTGACGGCGACGGCCTGCGGGCCGTGCGGGGTGGTGAAGACCAGCGCGGTCACCAGCGTGCCGAGGTGGGCGGCTTCGAGGGCGAGGTACTGGCGGGCGTGCCCGGCGGCCCTGACCACCTGGTACCAGACGTGCAGCAGGCCGAGGCCGAGGCCGTAGCCGCAGAGCAGGACGAGGATCGCGGCGGCGTCCGCCCACTGCGCACCGAGCAGCGTGATCGCGTCGGCGCTCAGGGCGACCACGACGTAGAGGCCGCCGGTGACCACCAGCGTCGCCGTCGTGAACCGGTGCAGCTCCTCCGGCAGCTCACCGGACCGTCCACTCCGGACCTTCGCGGCGCAGATCGGGAACAGCACCCCGCCGAGCACGACCGCGACCACGATGTAGGGCACCCAGGCGATCCGGAACGCGAGCGAGTACCCGCCGACCGCCTCCTGACCGAGTACGTGCCCGATCGCGAGGTAGTCGACGTTGACGAGCAGCACGGCGATCAGCGCGCCGGGCCCCACGACCGCCAGCCAGCCCGCGGCCTCCCGTGCCGCCGCGCCGTCCCAGACCGGCCGGATGCGGGCACCGGCGACGGCCGCGAGGACGGGTTGCGCGACGGCGGTGCACAGCAGGCCGAGGACGAACGCGCTCGGCCCGGTGCCCCGTGCCGCCAGCGCGACCGTCACCGCGGCGCCCAGCAGCATGCTCCCCGCGTCCGGCAGCATGCGGCGGCGGAAGTCGAGGTCGCGGTGCATCAACGCCATCTGCACACCGCCCGCAGCCGTGAACGGCAGCGTGAGCGCCGCGAGCCGCAGCATCCCGGTCGCCTCCGGAGCGCCGAGCGCACGGGCGATCGGGTCGGCTGCGGCGACGACGGTGACGGCGAGGACGGCCCCGGCCGCGACGCTCATCGTCAGCACCGTGCCCGCGGTCAGGAGCGGGTCGCGTCCGGTGCGGCTGATGATGTCGTAGACGCCCATCGACTGGACCACCTGGCCGACGTTGACGACCGACACGACCAGCGCGACCGCACCCAGCTCCGCCTCGCTGAAGAACAGCGCCAGCGCCAGCGTGACGACGACCTGGCTGCTCTTGCTCACCAGGTTGACCGCGAAGAGCCACAGCGAGCCCCGCACCGCCACGTCGGTCATGCCGCGCGCCGGGTGTGCCTGACCGCGAACACCGCGAGCACCAGCCACGCGGCCACCACCGCGACCCCGTCGAGCGTGACGGCGGCCCGTGCCCCGAGCGCGGCCTTGACCGCGGTGTCGACGAAGTGCAGGTGCGCGAACGGCACGGCGAGCAGCAGCGCCGCGGCCCCTGCCCACCGCCAGTGCGCCTCCTGCCTGCGCCGCCAGCACACGACCGCGAGCGCGACGAGCGCGGGAACCGCGATGAGCACGTCACCGGGCTGGTGCACCAGTGCGACGACGACCCCCAGGCACGTCAGCACGTCCGCTGCCGCACCCCCGTCCGCGCGCCGGTCGAGCCTGCGCGCCAGCACCGCCGTGACGGCGAGGACCCCGCAGAGCGCGACCAGCTCCGCCGCCGGCGGCAGCCAGCCCGTGGTGCGGAAGAACACCGCCGGCAGGTCGATCCGCTGCGCTGTCACGGAGTCGACGGCGCCGTACCCGGTGCTGCCGGCCCACGCGAGGTTGCGCTGGATGATGTCGAGGAACCCGCCGAGCCCGTCCCGCAGCACGAGGAGCGTGGCGACCGGAAGGCTGGCGGCGGCGGCGACCGCGGTACCGGTGAGCGCGACCCTCCTGTCCCCGCGCACGAACACCAGCAGTGCCAGCGGCAACCCGAACTGCGGCTTCAACCAGGCCAGCGCGAGCGCCGCCGCGGCCCAGCACGGGTGGGAGCGGCGCAGCAGCAACACCCCGGCCGCGCCGACGGCGATCAGCGGGTTGACCTGCCCGACGTACATCTGCGCCTTGCCGACCTGGCTCGTGACCAGCAGCGTGGCGACCACCGCGGTGCCCGCGACCAGCGGGAGCCTGGCGTGACCGGCGGCCATGACGGCGAGGCCGACCAGCAGCACCAGGCACGCCAGCGCGAACGCCACCGCGCCGACCCGGTAGTCCGGCAACGCGAACGGCAGGTGCAGCACCAGGTGGTACGGCTGGTAGAGGTTGAAGTTCTGCCGCACCGGCCAGTGCGCGAACATCACCGCCGGGTCGTACGGGTTGCCACCGGCGAGGAACTCCCGGATCGGGAAGTAGAGCGCGTCGCGGAAGTCCTGCATGCGCTCTTCGGGCAGGTTCGCCTCGGTGGGGAGCGGGACCTCCCAGGCGGGCCTGAGTGCGCGGACGGCGCTCGCTGTGCCGGCCAGTGCGACCAGGGCGACGAGGACGGTCTTGGCGAGGCCGGACCGGTTGGTGGTGGTGATCACTGGGGCACCGCCGTGGTGGAAGGGGTGTCGAACCGGCCCGCTCGCGCACCGGGACCGGGAGGCTCGTCCGGGTTCTCCGGTGCGTGCACGGGCAGCTTCGTCGGGTCCGCGCCGCGACCACCGGCTGCCGGAACGGCCGGTGCGCGGCCCGGACGCAGAACCGTCATCACGCCAGCACCACCGCCACCACCACGGCCGACGCCGGCAGCACCGCCAGCGCCGTCGCGAGGTCGTCGCGGCGCATCCGGTCGTTCGCCGCCACCGCGATCACCGCCGTGCCGTCGGCGGGCTCGGAGGCCTTGTCCGGCAACGCCCGCGCCAGCTCCTCGGCGCGCGCGGTCAGGTCAGGGCCCACCGGCACCACCCGCACCGGCCGTGCGGCCGCCACGCACAGCGCCGTCAGACGTTCGGTCAAACCAGCCTCGCCGTCGTGCGCGACCACCACCGGGTGCCGCACGCCGGCGGTGCTGAGCACCTGCCGCACCACGCTCCCGGTCCCGCACAACCGCCGCACCGCGGCCGCAGCGGCACCCGCGACCACCGCGGCGACCAGCGCCAGGCCCGTGGCCAGCCGCAGGTCCGGGGTGACCGCCGTCGTCTCCGGGCGCGGGTCCACCAGCCGGAAGCGGGCGGCGGGGGCCAGCAGGTCCGCGTCGACCACGGCCTGCGCGACCGCCGACACCGCCTTCGCCGCCTGCTCCGGGGACGCCGCGCGCACCGAGACGCGAACGACGCCGGAGGCGGGCACCAGCTCGACGGCGATCGCGCCGGCCAGGCGGTCGGCGGGCAGACCGGCCGTGCGCGCCGCGGCGTCCAGCACGGAGGGGCTGCGGACCAGCTGGACGACGGCGGGGGTGGCCAGGGAGGTGACCTCGCCGAACTGCGCGCTGTCCGGAGTGGACGGTGTGGCGAGCAGGGCGAGCCTGCCCTCGCTCTCCCCGTCGCGCAGGGCGACGGCGAGGAACACGAGTGCGCCGACCACGACCGCGGCCAGCACGCCTTCAACAACAGCTCGGGGAACCCTCATCTTCTTCGTGCCTCCAGCACGGTGCGAAGCAGCTCGTCGTAGGACTTCATCAACGCGTGCGCGTCACCGGACCCGTCGCGCGCGGTGGCGACCTCGCGGGCGAGGGGGGAGTGCAGCAGGTCGCGCAGCGCCTTCGCGGTCGCGGCCGGGCTGCGGCGTGGCACCAGGACCCCGCCACCGCCGGACAGCACCTCCCGCACACCGTCCACATCGGACGCCACCACCGGCCGGCCCGCGGCCAGCGACTCGAGCAGCGCGATCGGCATGCCCTCCCAGTCGCTGGTCAGCACGGTGACGTCGGCGGCTTCGAGCAGGTCGCGCACGTCGGTGCGGGTGCCGAGGAACCGCACCCGGCCGCCGACGCGCTCCGCGTGCTCCTCCAGCTCGGCGCGCAGGCTGCCGTCACCGGCCAGCCACAGCTCCGCCGCGCCGCCCACCGACGCCCACGCGTCGAGCAGCACGTCGTGGCGCTTCTGCGGCTCCAGCCGGGCCGGGCACAGGGCGACCGGCACGTCCGGCGCGGTGCCCAGCGCGGCGCGCACGGTGGCGCGGTCGTGGACCGGTGCCGACGGGAACACCGCGTTCGGGACCACCTCGGAGGCGAGTCCGGCCGCGCGCAACCGGTCCGCCGACGCCGCCGCCACCGCGACGACCCGGTCCGACACCCGCCGCAGCACCCGCACGGCACCGGCGACGTCCGCCTCGGCCACGCCGTGGAACACCGTCACCACCGGCGTCCGCGGCGCACCGAGCCGGGCCACCAGGCTCGCGGACACGTTGTGCGCCAGCACGACCTCCGGCCGGAACCGCCGCACCGCCGCCGAGACCGCCCACGCCGCCCGCACCACGCCCAGCGCCGACCGGCGTGCCAGTGGCACGTCGAACACCGGCACACCGGCGTCGCACAGCGCCGCCACCCGGAACCCGCCCGCGGTCGCGACCGCCGACTCCCAGCCGACGTCCGGTCCGGCCGCCGCCATCCCGGCCACGAGCGCCTCCGCGCCGCCCGCGCCCATCTCGCTGATCACGTGGAGAACGCGCATCGACCCTCCCGAGCCCGTTGGTGCAGCGCCACCGCGATCGCCACCAGCGACCACAGCGGCAGGTAGTACTGCTCGGACAGGAAGACCGACGCGACCAGCACCGCGATCAGCGCCGCCTGCACCGCCACGACCTGCCGCCGGTCCGCGCCGAGCCGTACCGCGCGTTCCGCCGCGACGAACCCGGCGGCGATCACCGCGATGAGCAACGCGAACCCGGGCAGGCCCAGCTCGGCCGCCACTTCGAGGAAGAGGTTGTGCGCCACCGGTGTCTGCTCGTCGATCTCCGCGTTGTGCGACGCGGCCGCGTAGTGCTGGCGGAACCCGCCGGGTCCGACGCCGAGCACCGGCTCGTCGGCGAGCATCCGCGCCGCCGCCTGCCAGCGCAGCACCCGCGTGTCGGCGTTCGTGCCCGCGATGTGGCTCTTCTCCTGCAACGCCCGGTCCAGCTCGGCGTGCGCCACCTGCGCGAACACCAGCGCCGCCAGGCCGGTCACGGCAGCGGTGACCACGACCGCGCGCACCGGCAGCACCCGCCGCAGCACCAGCCATGCCAGCGCGCAGGCCAGTGCGATGCCGCCACCGCGGGAGAACGTCGCCAGCGCACCGGCCGCGAGCACCGCGCCCAGCACGAGCGGCACGAACCGGAACCGGCCCCCCGCCGGCAGCGCCACCAGCAACGGCAGCGCCGCCACGAGGAAGAACGCGAGGTCGTTGGGGTCCTCCAGCGGCCCGGTCGCCCGCAGTTCGCCGCCCACGACGCTGAGCAGCCCGCCGGCCGCCGCCACCACCGCACCGGCCACGACCGCGGCGAGCAGCTCCCTGACCGGCACCGCGCGCGCCGCGACGTCCGCGAGCACCACCGCGACCACCAGGAAAGGCGCCCACCGCACCAGGTACTCGAACGTGAACGGCTCCGCCGCGTGCACCGCCGACGTCGCCAGCAGCACCACCGCCAGCAACGCGAGCAGCAGGTGCAGCGGGTGCGGTGCGGGCAGCCGCCGGTCGCGCACCAGTGAGACCAGCCAGACGCCGATCAGCGCGGCGGGCACCACCTTGGCCGACTGGTCGTGCACCCGCAGCAGGTAGCCCTCCACCGGCGCGAGCGCCACCGTCCCGCACGCCAGGACCCGCAGCAGCACGGTCAGCATGCGACCGGGTCACGTTCCCGCAGCCCGGTCGCCGCGACGCGCGCGACGTGCTCACCCGTGCCGACCACGTCGAAGTGCTCGCGCAGCAACGCCAGCACCCAGTCGAGCAGGGCGACCTTCTCGCTGCCGGGCACCGCCATGCCGGGGAAGAACTCCATGCCCGGCGCCTCGGCGGCGGTCAGCACGTCGGTCGGGTGCAGCAGCAACGACGGGGACACACCGCGGGCACGGCACAACCGCAGCGCGGTGCGGAAGTAACCGCGCGCCAGCCGTGGCGAGAGCTGGTGCAGCTGCAACAGGTACGCGCCGTGGATCGGCACGCGCAGCAACGGCATCGTCGTCACCGGCAGCTCGACGAGCCCGTCGCGCCACCGGTAGGCCTTGTTCGGCGCCCTGACCCGGCCGAAGCCGCCGAACAGGTCGGCGCCGCCGTCGGTCGAGCCCGCCGTGCGGTTGTGGTACGCCCGCGCCAGCGGTCCGATCCACGTGGGCAGCACGCTCGCGTCGTAGTGGTAGCCGCGGCGGGCGAGCAGGTCGAGCAGCTGCGGCGTGACGCTGTAGCCGGGGCCGCGGAAGCCGACCGGGCGCGGTGCCCCGGCGGCCGTGATCGCGTCCTCCGCGCGCGCGACCTCGGCCTCCAGCTCGGCGGGGGAGTAGCGGTGCAGCCAGGGTTCGTGCCGGAAGGAGTGGTTCGCGACCTCGTGTCCCGCCGCCGTGATCGCCGCGACCGCCGCGGCGCCGTCCTCGCGTTCCGCGTCCGCGCCGACCACGAACACGGTGGTGGTCAGGCGCTGCTCGCCGAAGACGTCCAGCAGCCGGGGCACCGCGGAGGGCAGGAAGCTGGGCCGCTGCTCCCAGCGCGGGTCGCCGTGGGTCTTGAGGTACGCCCAGAGGTTGTCGAGGTCCAGCGACACGCTGGCGACGGGCTTCACCGCTCGGCTCCGACCAGCGCGGGCGCCGGGCGTGCCGCGGACCCGAGCACCAGCACACCGCTGACGACCAGCAGCACGCCAAGCCCGACCCACCACTCCCGGCCCGGCGCGATCCGGTCGCCCATGAGCGCGAGCCCGGCGACGGAGCCGAGCACCACGGTCGTGGCGTCCATCGAGGCCACCGCGGACGTGGCCGAGCCGCGCTGCAACGCCGTCGCCAGGCACGCCTGCCCCACGAACGCCGCCAGCACCATCACCCACGTCAACGGGTGCAGCACCACGTCGAGCACCGGCTTGCCGGCCACGGTCCGCGCCGCCACCGCCACCACGGCGAACGCGAGCCCGGCCAGCACCGGCGTCGCGGCCTTCCACGTGCGGGCCAGCGGCAGCACCACCACCGTGAGCAGCCCGAGCACGACGACGCTGGGCAGCAGGGGGAGCTCGCGGGCCGTCGACGGCGCCGCCGCACCCGTGAGCAGCAGCAGGCCGCACGCCATGACCACCAGCACCGCGACCTCCACGGCCCTGATGCGCCACCGCAGCGCCAGCACGCCGATCACCGTCGCGAGCCCCACCGCGCACGACGACCCGGCCTGCACCAGGTACAGCGGCAGCTCCGCGCGGGCCAGGAACGCGAACAGGAACCCGCCCACCTGACCGGTGAACCCCAGCAGGTACAGGCGGTCGGAGGCGAGCCGCGCGAGCAGCCCGACGCCGGTGCCCTCGCGCTGGTCCGCCCTGCGCGCCGCGACGGTCTGGGCGACTATCCCCAGCCCGTACAGCACAGTCGACACCGCAAGGGCCAGATGACCGGACACGAAGGACTCTCCGTTGGTTTCGGCGAAGACGCGTTACGCCACTGAACGGGGGCCGACAATAGACACCCCTGTGCCGCAACACTTTCGAGCGATACGCCAAGCAACGCTTTCGGGTGAACGAGGCGAGTTCTTCAAGATCGATGAAGTACTTTGCCGCCGTGCGGGAAACGAACACCGTGACGATCGTGTGCGGCACCAGGCCAGAGCTGATCAAACTGGCACCACTGGTCGACCACCTCGGCAGCGCGTGCACCATGATCTACACCGGTCAGCACTACGACCGCTCGATGTACTCCCAGATCCGGCGGGACGTGCCGGAGCCGGGCGCCTTCCACGAGCTGTGCCTCGGCGGCCTGCGCCGCGGTGACCAGCTGGGCCGCGCGGTCTCCGCCGTCGACGAGGTGCTCGCCGGCCAGCGCCCCGCGGCCGTGGTGGTGCAGGGCGACACGACCTCCGCGCTGGCGGGTGCGTTGGCGGCCAACGCCTGCGACGTGCCGCTGGTGCACGTCGAGGCGGGCCTGCGCAGCTACGACCGCGCGATGCCCGAGGAGCACAACCGGGTGCTCATCGACCACCTCTCCGACCTGTGCTGCGCCCCGACCCCGTTGAACCGCCACAACCTGCTGGCCGAGGGCGTGGCCGACAGCCGGGTCGTCGTCACCGGCAACACCGTCGTCGAGGCCCTCGCCCACGCACTCCCGTCACCGGAGGAGGAGCGCACCGCGCTGGCCACCGCCGGTGTGACGCGCGACCGGTACGTCCTGGCCACGGTCCACCGCCCGGAGAACGTCGACGACGCCGCGAACCTGGAGATCGTCCTGCGCGAGCTGGGTCGCCTGCCGCTGCCGGTCGTCCTGCCCCTGCACCCGCGCACCGCGCAGCGCATCGGCGCGTTCGGCCTCGACGGCCTGCTGCCCGCGTTGCGCGTCGTGGAACCGCAGCCGTACCGCGCGTTCCTCGCCCTCGCCCAGGGCGCCGCGGTCGTCGTGTCGGACTCGGGCGGCATCCAGGAGGAGGTCAGCGTCCTCAAGCGACCCGTGGTCGTGGTGCGGCGCAGCACCGAGCGCCCGGAGATCGAGGGCACGTTCGGCACGCTCGTGCCGCCGGGTCCGCGCATCGGCACGTCGGTGCTGCGGTGGCTCGACGACGTGCCGGCCCACCGGGCGGCGCTGCGGGAGATCCCGTCACCGTACGGGACCGGGTCGCCGTCGGAGCGGATCGCGTTGGCGGTGCAGGAGATGCTGGGACACGAGCTCGGCGAGCCGGTGACGGCGGGCATGCGCGGCTGAGGTGACGTCCTGAATCTGTCCTCTGTTTGCCTTTGTGACTTGATTTTGTCCAGTGCTGCTGTTGCACGGTGAAATTGTCGTGCAACGGTCGGCATTCCCGGCGTGCGGTCCTCATAACTTGTTCTCGGGCGGACAAAGCCCGGACGAGGGAGGACACATGATCGGAAAACTGCTGGGTTCGGCGTTGCTGGTGACGGCACTGCTCGGCGGCACGGCGGGCGTCGCGTCGGCGACCCCGGACGCGGGGGCGCTCGCCGCGCGCGGGTACGTCGACGAGGGCAACCTGCGCAAAGACCCCAACCTGGGCGCGGCACTCATCGTCACGATCCACGACCAGTGGGTGGACATCAACTGCTGGATCGACGGTGGTCCCAACGGTTTCGGGTCCAACCGGTGGTTCAAGGCGACCTACTGCGCGAACGTCGGCTACCTGAGCTCGGGCGTGGTGTCACACCAGCCGTCGGTGGGCCACTGCTGATCTCGCCGCTGCCGTGCCACCGGTGCGATCCGGCCGGTGGCACGGCGTCTTCCGGCGGATTCCCCCGAGTGGAACGCATTTTCCGTGCAACACTGCGGAAATGATCGGTAGGCGCACGCGACGAAGACAGGCGTGGCTCCTGCGGACGAACAGAATTCTCGGCCGCCGGGACGAGTTCCGATCCGCGAGGAGCTTCGCCAGGGCTTTCCGCGCCGACGGGAAAAGCGCGCTGTCGCCGTCGCAGATCACCCGGTGGGAGAAGGGCGAGTCCTTCGCCGACGGCACGGTCCTGCACCGGTACGAAGCTCTTCTGCAGGTTCCCGGTCGGATGCTCACCGTGGCGAACGAGGCAGCGCGCCGGTTCCTGAACGACGAGCAGCCGACCACCGAAGGTGGTGACCTGCCGGACGCGGCACTGAACGAGCTCCTCGACCGGGCGTGCGTCCCCGGCGCGATGGCGGGAACGGACTGGCGGGACCTGACCCGCGCGGTCGCCGCCCGGCCGGACCTGCTGCTGCACCCGCCACGCCTGTGGGCCGCGATCGCCGAGAACCTGCTGGGAGAACTGGTGATCGCGGAGTAGACGGAGTGGCTCGTCCGCCAGGAGGCCATGAGCCGACTGCTCGAACACCGGGCGAGCGCACCGCACGCCCTCGACATCTGCACCGGCATGGCGGACGACCGGGCGACGCCGGTGTGCATCGAGCCGATCTCGTTGCTGGACAACAGCGTTCTTCCGAGCGCGAGCCGGTACGTGCTCGCCCAGCTGCGCGACCCGGACGGCGTCCGGGCGTTGCACGGCGCGTTGCTCGCGGCCGTGGCCAAAGTGCGGCGCGGGCACTTCACGGTGACCGAGACCGCAGAGCTCCGGCACCTGGCCACCGCACTGCTGGCCGAGGGGCACGACCACCCGCTGGTCACCCCGATGGCCGTGGAGCTCGGCCACGTGCTGCGACTGCGCGACACCCCCGAGCCCGTGGTGGACAACCGGGTCAGCGCCCACCTCGCGCTCACCGCCCAGGCCCGGTCGGCGGCCGCGGAGCCCGGCGTGGACGAGGTGCTGGCCGAGCTCGTCGGTGAGGCCATGTTCCGCCAGAACCCCGACGCACGGCTCTACGCCACCGCGTTGATCACCGCGACGCCCTATCGGGAACCGCTCGCCACTGCGGTCACCGACTGGCTCGCCGCAGGGGACCTGCGCGACGAGCTGCTGGTCGAACGGGGCTTGGGACTGCTCAACAAGCTGGGCGCGCCGACCCACCGCGTCCTGGTGCGCGCCCTGCTGCTCGACCCCGCGCTCTCGGCCCGCAACAGGCATGCCGCCGCATGGGCTTCCACGCACAGCCCCGGCCGGCTCGACGAGGGTGTGTGGCGGGCGATCGTCGCGACGCAGACGGCGCTGTTCCGGAACCGGCCGTCCCCGCTCGACGACGACATCCTGCGCGGTCTCGTGTACAGCATCGGCACGGACGCGCACCGGTGCCTGCTCCGCGAGATGCACGCCGACACCCGTGTTCCCGCACAGGCGCGCGCCTTGGCCGCGTGGTGGTTGCGGGTGGGGCCGGCAGGCGACTGCCGCGCCGGCGGGTAGTGCCCGGTGGGGGTGAGCACGATGCGGACACCTGTCCGCCTGCCGAGAACCCGATGAGGCGCGGTGCCGCCGCACCGGTGTGAACACGACTGCGCTGTGGCGGCCGACCGGACCCGAGGAGCTGGAGCTCGTCCGGGAGTCCGGCTGGCGCGCCTGGCCGCCGCGCCTGCCCGACCAGCCGATCTTCTACCCCGTGCTGAACGAGGAGTACGCGGTCAAGATCGCCCGCGAGTGGAACGTGCCGCACAGCGGGGTCGGGTACGTGACCCGGTTTCACGTCTAGACCGGCTTCCTGCGGCGGTACCCGGTGCAGCAGGCCGGTGGGCGCACGATCCTGGAGCTGTGGGTGCCCGCGGAGGAGCTGGCCGAGTTCAACGAGCACATCGTCGGCGAGATCGAAGTGGTGCACGAGTTCCGGTGATGGACTGATGGCGTGCGGCCACGCCGCACCGGCTGCGGCACGTGGTGCCCGCGCTGCACGCCTCGGCCACCCGCGAGAGCGCACCCTGACCCGGCGCGCGTACTGGTGGGACCAGCCGGTCGCCTCGCTCACAGCGATGTGCTCAGTGATTCAGTGCTGACTGAAAGAAAGTCGGTCGACGTTGGTTCGGTCGTAGGCGATAGTGACCATTGGGTAATTGCTCCCGATCGGAACGAAACGGGCGCCCGTAAACGGGAGCTCCGAAGTTCTTGAATTCCGACTTTTGTATTGTTTGCCGCGCCTTTCTGAAGCGGTTCACCTGCGGTTATGCTCCCGTATTGGGGGTTAAGTCCGATTTTTGCGCCAAAACGAAAGACGTCTCAATGAGAGCGCGAACACACTCCACTTCCTCATTTCACTCGATCGGGTGAATTGTGGCGCGATGAACCTGAAACGGTCCCTTCCGGCTCTCCTGTCGCTGGTGCTCGCCACGTCGTTCTTCGCGGCGGGCCCGGCCGAGTCGGGGACACCGAGGCAGAGTCCCGTCAACGTCACGCCCGGCGCGATCCGGCTCGACCCGCACGCGCCCAAGCTCGACGTGACCTACGGGCACTCCGCGCTGGAGTTGAAGTACGTCCGCAAGGACGCGGACGAGGCGGACGGCTGTGCGGTCCGCGACCACGAGGAGACCGAGGAGGCGGGGGTCGAGCCGGGTGCCGGTCACGTCACCGTCGCCGGTACGAGGTACGACCTCGTGCAGTTCCACTTCCACACGCCGTCGGAGCACCAGTTCTCCGGCCGGCGCTACCCGCTGGAGATGCACCTGGTGCACCGCAGTGCCGAGGGCAGGCTGCTCGTCGTCGGCGTCCCGCTGCGGGCCGGTGGACGCTCGGCCGTCGACACCGTCCTGTCGGCGTTGTCGCCGGAGTGCGGTGAGCCGGTGGACATCTCACCGATCGACCTCAACCGGTTGCTCCCCGCGAGCCACCACACGCTGCACTACACCGGTTCGCTCACCACGGCGCCGTTCACCGAGGGCGTCGAGTGGTACCTCACGGCCGAGCAGACCGTGTCGGCCGCGTCGATCGCCCGGTTCCAGGCGCTGTTCCCGGCGGGTGACGCCCGTCCCGTGCAGCCGCTGAACGGCCGGACGCTCAACGAGGTGCCGCGCATCTGAACTCATCTCTGACGAGGCCGGTCCCCGCGCAAGGGCCGGCCTTGTCGCGTGATGGGCTTCACCGGTTCAGAAGTCGCCTGCAATTGCCCGCGTATGCAACTATTGCTGACGCGGACAACCTACGACTTCAAGGACTGTGTGACATGCCTGTCGCTCTGCTCGCGCTCGCGATCAGCGCCTTCGCCATCGGCACCACCGAGTTCGTCATCATGGGGCTGCTGCCCGAGGTGGCGGGTGACCTGGGCGTCTCCATCCCCTCCGCGGGCCTGCTGATCTCCGGCTACGCGCTCGGCGTGGTGGTCGGCGCCCCGCTGCTGACCGTGCTGGGCGGCCGGTTGCCGCGCAAGAAGATGCTGCTGGGGCTGATGGTCCTGTTCATCGCGGGCAACCTGCTGTCCGCGGTGGCCGGGAGCTACGGCGCGCTGATGAGCGGCCGGGTGGTGGCGGCGCTGGCGCACGGCGCGTTCTTCGGCGTCGGCTCGGTGGTGGCCGCCGACCTCGTCGCACCGCACCGAAGGGCGAGCGCCATCGCGTTGATGTTCACCGGTCTGACCGTCGCGAACGTGCTGGGGGTGCCGCTGGGCACCGCGCTGGGGCAGGAGCTGGGCTGGCGCTCGACGTTCTGGGCGGTCACCGCGCTGGGCGTGGTCGGGCTGCTCGGGATCGCGTTCCTGGTGCCCCGGCAGCAGGCGCGGGCGGGTGACCTGCGCGGTGAGCTGGCCGTGTTCCGCAACCCGCAGGTCTGGCTGGCGCTGCTGATGACCGCGCTCGGGTTCGCGGGCGTGTTCGCGTCGTTCACCTACATCGCACCGATGATGACGTCGGTGGCCGGGTTCTCCTCCGGTGCCGTGACGTGGCTGCTGGTGCTGTTCGGCGTCGGCCTGTTCGCGGGCAACCTGCTGGGCGGCCGGGCTGCGGACCGGTCGGTGCTGAAGAGCCTGGTGGTCATCCTGGTCGCGCTGGCCGCTGTGCTGACGGCGTTCGTGTTCACCGCGCACTCGCAGTGGGCCGCCGCGGTCACCATCGTGCTGTTCGGTGCCGCCGGGTTCGCCACCGTGCCGCCGTTGCAGATGCGGGTGATGCAGACCGCCGGGGGCGCGCCCGCGCTCGCGTCGGCGGCCAACATCGCCGCCTTCAACCTGGGCAACGCCGGTGGTGCGTGGCTCGGCGGTCTCGCGATCGAACGCGGGCTCGGCTACACCGCCCCGAACTGGATCGGCGCGCTGCTCGCCGTCGCCGGTCTCGCGGTCGCCGTCACCTCGATGGCGCTGGAGCGCCGCACCGTGAACGGGCGGTCGCTGGTCGGCGCCGGCGCGGCGTCCAGCCACGAATGAGCCTTCATCTCGTCTTCCCCCGGGTGTGATCTCCCCTGCGGACAGGGACACCGGGCAGACGCGTTCGGTTGCGCGCCGCAGGCGGGCCGCGTGTGAGCAGAGGCACCGGCCCGAGGCTTCTGAAGCGCGTCAGAAGAACCGTAGGATGGTTCCTGCTGCTAACTAATTCGTCCTGCGTCAGCGCCGACCGGACACCTGATCAGGAGCGAATGTGAACACCACCCGCGCCATGACCGCGCTCGCGCTCGGCGGGTTCGGCATCGGCACCACCGAGTTCGCGACCATGGGGCTGCTGCCCCAGATCGCTGCCACGTTCGACATCCCCGACTACGAGGCCGGGCACGCCATCAGCCTGTACGCGGCCGGTGTCGTGGTCGGCGCACCGCTGATCGCGGTGCTCGGCGCCAAGCTGCCGCGCAAGGGCATGCTGATCGGCCTGATGCTCGCCGTGGCGCTGGGCAACGGCCTGTCCGTCGTCGCGCAGGACAAGACCATGCTGCTGCTCTCCCGCTTCGTCGCGGGACTGCCGCACGGCGCGTTCTTCGGCATCGCGGCGGTCGTCGCCGCGACGCTCGTGGCACCGGAACGCCGCGGCACGGCGGTGGCACGGGTGATGGTCGGGCTGACCGTGGCGAACCTGGTCGGTGTCCCGCTCGCCACCGCGGCGGGCCAGCAGATCGGCTGGCGCACCGCGTACCTGTCGGTCTCGGTGATCGGCGTGGTGACGGCGCTCGCGATCGCCGCGTGGGTGCCGCGGGTGCCGCTGGACGCGGGCGCGTCGATGAAGGGCGAGGTCAGGGCGTTCCGCCGGCCGACGGTGTGGTTCGCGATCTTCACCGGCATGATCGGCTTCGGCGGCATGTTCGCCGTCTACTCCTACGTCGCGCCGCTGACCACCGAGGTCGCGGGCCTGCCCGCGGGCGTGGTGCCGTGGATGCTCGCGGTGTTCGGGCTGGGCATGACCCTGGGCGCGACCTTCGGCGGCCGGTTCGTGGACCGCTCGGCGATGGGGTCGGTGTTCGGCGGGCTGGTCGCGGTCTGCGTGATCCTCGTGCTGTTCGGCTTCACCGCGACGATGCCGGTGTTCCTGTTCGGGCTGCTGTTCCTGCTCGGGTTCGTGATCCAGGTCCTGGCCGCTGCCCTGCAGATCCGCCTGATGGACGCCTCACCGGACGCGCCGGTGCTGGCCTCGTCGTCCAACCACTCGTCGCTCAACGTCGCGAACGGCGCGGGCGCGTGGCTCGGCGGCCTGGCCATCGCGGCGGGCTGGGGCTACGTGTCCACCGCGTGGGTCGGCGTCGGGCTGTCGCTGGCGGGCCTCGCGGTCGCGGTCGCGTCGGTGCTCTACGAGCGGCGGGCCTTGGACCGCGAGACCACGAACCACACGATGGCGATGACCAGTGCCGCGATGACCACCGTGGACACCCACCCCAGGTAGCGGTCGACGAGCTGGTAGTTCTCGCCCAGCGCGTACCCGGCGAGGATCAGGGCGGTGTTCCACAGCAGGCTGCCCGCCGCCGTGTAGACCGTGAACTTCACGATCGGCATCCCGGACACCCCGGCCGGGATGGAGACCAGGCTCCGCACCACCGGCACCATGCGCCCGAGGAACACGGCCTTGTTGCCGTGCTTGTCGAACCACGCGTCGGACTTGTCCACATCGGACGCCGTGACGAACGGGATCTTGTCGGCCGCCTTGCGCAGCCGCTCCAGCCCGAGCCACGCGCCCAGGCCGTAGAGGACGAGCGCGCCGACGACCGAGCCGGCCGTGGTCCACAGGATCGCGGCGACCAGCGAGATCTTGCCCTGCCCCGCGGTGAACCCGGCCAGCGGCAGGATCACCTCGCTGGGCACGGGCGGGAAGACGTTCTCCAGCGCGACCGCGAGGCCCGCGCCGGGAGAGCCCAGTGCCTCCATCAGCTTCGTGATCCAGTCCATGGTTGTCGATTTACCCGTTTTGCTCCGCCTTTCAACCCCGTCGACCGATCCGGTGAGCGGCCCCGCCGGGCCGGGTGGCTCGGCGATCGCCACCGGGGCTACCGTTGACGGTCTCTTCAGTGGAGGTCGACAACGGTGCGTGGAGCGATCGCGGCGGGTCACCCGCTCACCGCAGAGGCAGGTGCGGCGCTGCTGCGCGCCGGTGGGAACGCCGTGGACGCGGCCGTCGCGGCGATGCTCACGTCGTGCGTGACCGAGCCGCTGCTCACGGGTCTGGGTGCGGCCGGGTACATGATGATCGCGCCGGCCGGGAAACCCCCTGTGCTGCTGGACTTCTCCGCCCAGGCACCCGGTCGCGGCGCCACGGCGGAGCGGGCGCCGCTCGACCCGATCGTGGTCCGGTTCGGCGACGCCCAGCAGGAGTTCCACGTCGGCCCGTCGTCGGTCGCCGCGTTCGGGATGCCCGCCGGTGCGGCCGCCGCCGCCCGGTACGGCACGGCGCCGTTGAGCGAACTCGTGGCCACGGCGGCGATGCACGCGCGGGAGGGCCACCGCGTGAACCGCTACCAGGCCTACGTCACCTCGATCCTGTTGCCGCTGGCCCGCAGCGCGGGGCTCACCGCGCTGTCCGAAGGCGAGCTGCTCGTGCAGCCCGAGCTCGCCGAGTCCCTGCTGCGCCTGGGACAGGACGGTGCCGAGCCGTTCTACACCGGCGACATCGCGGCCACGATCGCCGACCGCATCGGCTCCTCGGGCGGTGACCTCACGAGGGCGGACCTCGCGGCGTACGAGGTCATCGAACGCGAGCCGTTGCACGCGCGGCACCGCGGCCGTGACGTCCACACGAACCCACCGCCCGCCGCGGGTGGTGCGTTGCTCGCGCAGATGCTGGAGACGGTGCCGGACAACCCGTCGCAGGCCGACCTGATCCGCGCGATGGCCACGCCGAAGGTGCCCCTCAACCGGCTCGGCTCGACCACGCACATCTCGGTGCTGGACGCCGACGGCACCGCGTGCTCGGTCACGACCACGAACGGCGCCGGCTCCGGCATCGCGATCGCCGGCGTGCACCTCAACAACATGATGGGCGAGGAGGAGCTCTCGCCCGACGGCTTCTTCAGCCACGCACCCGGCGACCGGCTGCCGTCGATGATGTCGCCGACCGTCGTGACCGGCCGCGACGGTGTGGAACTGGTGCTCGGCAGCGCCGGGTCCAGCCGCATCAGCGGCGCGATCCTGCAGGTGCTCGTGAACGTCCTGGACCGCGGGATGCCCGCGCAGGAAGCGGTCGACGCACCCCGCCTGCACCTGAGCGGCGACCACCTCCACGTGGAACCGGGAATTCGACCGGAAAGTGAACTGCCGGTGACGTTCTTCCGCGCGCCGAACATGTTCTTCGGCGGCTGCCAGGTCGTGCAGCGCACCGGATCCGGCCTGCTCAGGGGTGGTGGAGATCACCGTCGCGACGGCGCGGTCGTCGTCGTGTGAGATGTTGCCCGCACAATGGGATATTTGGTTTCCTGATTCACCGGCCAGGAGGCAGTATCCGTTCGTGACGGCAATCAGCGAGAAAACCCCCTCGCCGCTCCTGTCCCGTTCCTTCTTCCAGCTCGCGGTGATCAGCGTCGTCACCGGTGTGTCGATGGCGTTCGCGCTGCCGTTCGGCTCGCTGTTCCTGACCTCCGAGATCGGGGTCACGCCCTTCCAGCTCGGCTTCTTCCTGCTGGCCTCACCGATCGCGTCGGTGGTCGCCAGCACGGTCATGGGCAGGCTGTCCGACGGCCGCGTGCAGCGCCGGTTCATGCTCGTGGCGGGCGGTGTCGCGGGCGCGGTCGGCTACGGCCTGTTCGCCGTGTCGCGCGACTACTGGTTCCTGCTCGGCACCTCGGTGCTGTTCATCGCGATCACCTCCTCCCTGCTGCCACAGCTGTTCGCCTACGGCCGCGCGGTCTCGCAGGGCCCGTCGATGGTCGTCAGCGTCCTGCGCACCCTGCTGTCGGTCGCCTGGGTGGCCGGCCCGCCGGTGGCCGCGCTGCTCGTGTCGAAGGTCGGCTGGTTCGGCCTGTTCGCCTCGACCGCCGCGCTGCAGCTCGGCGTGGCCGTGATCGCCTGGTTCCTGCCCGTGCCCGCCGAGACCCCGCAGGAGGTGGTCGAGGACGAGGCACCCGCCGGCCCGTCGCGCGGCCGCATCTCGGTGGTCTCGGTGGCGTTCACGTTCCTGCAGGGCTCCGTCGCGCTGGCGGTGAGCGGCCTGCCGTTGTTCGTCACCACGAACCTGGAGGGCACCGCGGGCGACGCGGGCCTGGTGATGGGCCTGTGCGCGGCGCTGGAGATCCCGATGATGCTCTGGTTCGGCGCACTGGCCAACCGCAAGTCGCTGCACATGATGGTCGTCATCGGCGCCGCGATCTCGTTGGGCTACCACGGAGTCATGCTCGTCGCTGACTCCGTCTGGCAGGTGATGGCCGCGCAGCTGCTGCACGCCACGGTCATCTCGCTGATCATGGGCGTGGGGATCACGTACTTCCAGAGCCTCGACCCCGGCCGGCCCGGTCACACCACGACGATGTTCAGCAACACGCAGATCGTGGGCACCATGATCGCGGGGCCGCTGCTCGGGGTGGCGCAGGGGATCGGGTTCCGGTCGGTGTACGCGTTCACGCTCGGGATGTGCGTGCTCGGGCTGGTGTTGCTGCTGGTGGCCGGGCGGATGAGGAGTGACGTGCGCTCCTGACCGCGTCCAGTGCCGCGTTCCACGGGTAGCGCTCCACGGCCTGGCCGCCGGTTCGCGGCGGGTGCGGCACGAAGCCGCCCTCGCCGAACAGCACCGTCACGCCGGACTCGCGCAGCTCCGCGACGCTGCGGTGGAACGCGCGGTTGTTCGCGAGCGCCGTGTTCACGAACGGCAGCACGGCGATCGGCACGCCCAGACCGGTGAGCTCGGCGAGCTGGGTGAGGACGTAGGTGTCCGCGATCCCGCTCGCCCACTTGTTGATCGTGTTGTAGGTGGCGGGAGCGACGACCACCGCTGCCGCCGGGGGCAGTGCCGGCTGTCCTGTCCGCTGGTGACCCGTTCGCACCGGGTGGCCGCACAACGCTTCGAGGGCGTCGAGGTCGAGGAAGTGCTCGACGGCGGCCGGTGTGGCGACGCACCACACGTCCCACCCCTCGGCCTGCGCCAGTTCGACAACGCGGTCCACGTGGTCAGCGGGTCCGGCTCCGCAGACCACGAGGTAGAGCACCGGGGCGCTCATGCCTCGACTCCCGCTCGGCCGGCCATCCGCCGCACCAGCCTCGCCGGTTCGCCCGAGGTGTGGTTCACCAGTGCGCGGAGCAGGCCGTGCGCCAACGGTCGGCAACGGACCTCTTCGGGTGCGATCTGCTCGGCCTTGCCCAACAGGCGCGCGGCCTGCCGGTGGTCCCCGACACCCGCGTGCGCCCTGGTGAGGTCCAGCAGGTAGCCGGCCTGGCGCTCGACGGACAAGGCCTTCACCTCGCGTGGGCTGATGGTGGCGGCGAACTCCAGTGCTCGGCCGCAGTCGTGCAGCCGCACCAGGGCCGAGACGCGGTGGATCTGCGTGTTGGTCACGCCGAAGCACGTCCCGTGGTCGTTGTGCTCCGGCCGCATCGTCCGCGCGGCCGCCAGGGCGGCGTCGTGCACGTCCTGGGCAAGATCGGCGTCCTCCCGCTCGGCCGCGACGATCGACGCAGCGAGGTACAGCATGCCGTGCAGCGCCAACAGGTCCGCCGGGGCGGCGCTCACCTCACCGCGCATCCGGTCCGCCATCGCCAGCAACGTCGCGACCGCCTGCGCCTGCTCGTGCACACCCGTCATCGCACGAGCGGTGCTGCGGGTCGCGCGGGCCAGCGACCAGGTGTCCCCGGTCCGCATCGCCACGTGCAGAGCGCGGTCCGCGGCCAGCCAGGCGATGTCGTCGTCGCCGAACTTGAGCAGCATCGACGAGGCCAACCGGTACACGGTCACCAGCACCCGGTGCGCGGCCGGTTCGTCGGCCCCGGTCGCGAGGTCCGCCGCCGCCTGGGCACTGCCCATCAGCTCGGGCAGGTGCCGGGAGAGGACGGAGAAGCGGGACATGCTCCACGCGTGGTCGAGATAGGTCGCCTGCCGCGCCACCGCCGCCAGGTCCGGCACCGACGGGCCGCGGAGCCCGGGGTGGTTCGCCAGGGCCTGGCGGATCGCGCGGACCTCGCCACCGTCGACGCACCGCCGGGCACGCCGGTCGCGGACGTCGTCGGTCAGCACGGCCGGGTCGAGGTCCAGCACCTCGGCGACGCGCTGGATCACCGGGAGCCGGGTCAGCCCGCGTTCCCCCGTCTCCACCTTGTCGAGCCAGGACGCCGAACGACCGACCATGTCGGCGAACTGCTTGCGCCCCAACCGCCGCCTCAGCCGCCAGTACCGGACACGCGCACCGATGTGCTCCACATCCACCTCGCCGGGTCGGTTCCGCAGGCAGCCACTGTAGCGAGCCGGCGGTCACACATTTTGTACAACCGATCACGCTGCGCAGCTCTACCGTTCGGCGCTGTGAAGACCATGATCGTTCCGTACGTCACCGCCTGGAGCGCTGAGCCGGACCTCCCGTGCCGGGTGGTGGAACGACCCGGTTGCGGCATCGGGTACCAGGACGAGCTGATCGGCGACCGCGATGTCCGCGGCGTGCTGTGGGGTCGCACCGCACTCCGCCGGGAGGTGGGCCGGCCCGAGTTCGGCAAGGTGCACCCGCTGCGGCAACGGCGGGCGATGCGGATGCTGCTGTGCCAGGTGTGCGGCGAGCCCGCGGACCGGAACGCCGACGGCGTCCTGTGGCTGCTGCGGGACTTCCGCGACGACTGGCCCGGTTGGCCGGACGGCGCCGCGTGCGTCGACCCGCCCGTCTGCGTGCCCTGCGTCTCGACCTCGCTCTCGCTGTGCCCGGCGTTGCGGCGCGGCGCGGTGGCTGTTCGAGCGCGTGCCTTTCCCGTTGCCGGTGTCCGGGGCGCTTTGCACCGGGCAGGCCCATCTGGTCCTGTGGCGGTGAAAGCGGTGAACCTGTCCTACGACGACCACGAGATCCGGTGGGTGGTCGCTTCGGCGTTGATCCGCGAGCTCCGCGACTGCTCGCCGGTGCCGCTCGACACCTGACCTGCCGCGGAACGCGGCGGGATCGGCGCGATCCTCAGGTGTGTCCAGACCGTGACCGGACTCCCGTCCCACCACCGTTTCCCGGCGATTCGCCGACCCGATGACTGCACGTGGGACGGCTCGCGGCCCAAGATCCCGGCACAGCGGCCGGGAACGCTCCCGGCACACCGTGTCGACCGAACCGGCGAGCGGCTGCTACTGCGTGCGGTGGATTGAACGCGAATGACCCGTTCGTGAAACAACCACGCGTTCGGGTGGTGTTGTGCGGCTGGCACACTGCGCTGCGTGCCGACCGACTACCCCGACGACCCGACCGACGTGATGCTCGATCCCGCGTTGATCGCCGCTGTTCGCGCAAGGGGACAGGGACGTCGGGCCCTCGCGGAGGAGACCGCGCCCGCGCCGGAGGAGAAGCCGCCGCCGGTGAAGCGGCGGCTCGTCGTGATCGCCGTCGCCGCCGCCGGGCTGGTCGTGGCCGGCATCGCGGTCGTGGGGTTGAGCGAGCCCGGTGCGCCGACCGAGGCGATGCCCACGCACAGCTACCTGCCCGGCGCGATCACGCCCGCGGAGGACCTGCCGGTGGAGTCCTCGGCGAGCACGGACCCGATGTTCGCTTCCTCGGCGCTCGGGCTGGTGCCGACCACGACCACGCCGCCGCCCGCTCCGCCGCCGCCTCCCGTCGAGCGCGCGCCCAGCGGTGCCAAGACGGTGACGTCGGGGCCGGGGTGCGGGGGCTACCGCAGCGTCGGGTCCTACCGGGACGGGCGGCGGGGCTGGGTCGAACACGGCGACGGCAGGTGCGGGTCGGCGTTCGTGTCGGTACCGATGTCGGGTGACGCGCGGCGGGACGACTCGTCGTCTTACGCGATGTGGACGTTCGCCGCCGCCGGCACGTGCGAGGTGTCGGTGCACGTGCCCGAGGGGGACCTGACCGCCGTCGGCGGTAACCCGACCGTGTACTTCGTGTATGACCGCAACGGGGTCGGGGGCGCGCCGGTCGCGTCGTTCGCGATCAAGCAGGTCGACCGGCGCGGGCAGTGGGTCACCGCCGGCAGGTTCCGGAGCAGCGGAACCCTGACGGTGCAGCTCCTCAACCGAGGTCAGGACTGGAACCGCCGCGGACCGACATACGCCCATCACGCCGCAAGTGCCGTCAAGGCACACTGCACGTCGTGACGAGAGATCTCCACCTGGTCCGGCACGGCGAGGCGACGAAGGACGAGACGCGGCTCACCGCGCACGGGCGCAGGCAGTCCGAGCTGCTCGCGGAACGGTTGCGGGGCACCGGGTTCGCCGCCGTGCACCACGGTCCGCTGCCGCGGGCAGCCGAAACCGCGTCGATCATCGCCGAGGTGCTGGGGGTGCCCTGCCGGGCCGAGGCGGCCGCCGACGACTTCGTGCCGCACTTCGTCCCCGACCACGACGAGTTCTTCGACCGGTTCCCCGAGTCCGAGCGCACCCGCGGGCCCGCGCTCGCGCACGAGGCCGAGACCCGCTTCGCTCGGCCGGGTGACGGCCCGGTGCTGGTGGTGACGCACGCGTTCCTGATCAGCTGGCTCGTCCGCGACGCGCTCGACGCCGCACCCGAGCAGTGGCTGACGCTGGACAACGACAACGCCGCTCTCACCGTCATCCGCTACACGGCCGGCCGGTCACCGCGGCTGGTCAGGTTCAACGACACCGGGCACCTCATGCGGCCCTGAGCGTCAGCAGGGTGATCTCGCTCGGTGCGAACACCCGCATCGGCGGGCCCCAGAAACCGGCACCGCGGCTGGTGTAGAGCTGCGTGCGGTCGCTGTGCCGGCTCAGGCCCGCCACCACCGGCTGCTGCAACCGCACCAGGTGGTGGAAGGGCCAGATCTGCCCGCCGTGGGTGTGACCGGACAGCTGCAGGTCCACGCCGGCCTCGACGGCCTTGCGGATCTCGGAGGGCTGGTGGGCGAGCAGCACCACCGGGTCGCCGGCCTCGGTGCCGCGCAACGCGAGCGCGAGGTCGGCGGCGTGGCCGGGCTCGCCGGAGTGGTCGGCGGTGATGTCGTCGATGCCCGCGAACACCAGGCGGGCACCGCCGCGTTCGAGCACCACGTGCTCGTTGTGCAGCGCCTTCCAGCCCAGCCGGGTCATGAGGTCGATCCAGCCCTGGGCGTTGGAGTAGTACTCGTGGTTGCCGGTGATGTAGAACCGGTGCGCCGCCGTGACGTCACCCAGCGGCGTCGCCTGCTCCAGGCGCTGCTCGGCGGTGCCGTCGGCGATGTCACCGACGTGCACGGCCACGTCGGCGTTCAGCTCGTTGACCGCGTCGACCATGCCCCGCGACCACTTCGCGCGGTCGATCGCGCCGTAGTGGGTGTCGGTGACGACGGCGACGGTCAGCCCGTCGAACGCCGGGTCGAGGCGGGGGATCGTCACGTCCTGGCGCTTGACCCGCGGCACCCGCATGGCCTCGTGCACGCCGTACGCCGTCATGGCGACGATGAGCACCGCCAGCAGCACGGCGATGAACCGCGCGCGGAACGGGTTCTCCACACCGGCCAGCGCCAGCACCAGCCGCACCACGTCGGTGAGCAGCGTCCAGACGAACGCGATCCACACGAACCCCAGCAGGAAGTGCGAGATCCGCGCGGCGCGGTCGGAGTTCCTGCGGGTGAACAGCACGATCATGCTGATCGCCGCCGCGGCGAACACGACGGCCGCGATCGGCCGCACCGGCCCCGGCCACTGCGCCGACGCCGCGAACAGGCCCTCGAACGGCACCCAGAACAGCAGCGTCGTGACGCTGAGGAGGACGAGCGTGAACACCACCCGCCGTACCGTGATGCGGGGGCGGGCCACGGTGGTCGTCATCGCTGATCCTCCAGGGGTTGGGCTGACAACTCATGTCAACGCCCGGAGGTGTCATTTGTACGCCGCGTGACGAGAGGTTTCGCGCTGAGCAGAACTGCCCGATGAGCCACGTCGCAGTTTCGCCGCCGGGAGCAACCACCGGCGCGGTGGCGAGTCTTCGTACCAGTACCGCCGAAATCGCCTGATCACAAGACATGGAGTGGACGCCATGATCTTCTTCACCGACGAGGAGAGCCGCACGCTGCGCACCGCCGTGTACGGCGCGATGCTGCTGGTCTCCCACGCCGACCCCGGCCCCGTCCTGGAGGAGCGGTTCGCCGGCCTGCGCGCCCTGTCGCACCTGTCGCCCGACCTGCGCCTCGTCATGGGCGCCGCCCGCCCGTCCGTGCCCGCCGGCACCGACGAGGAAGTCGAGCCGGTCGTCCTCGAGGCGCTGCGCAGCTCGATGAAGATCCTCACCACGCGCTCGCCGGAGGACGCGAGGTCGTTCCCCGCCGCGGTGCTGACGATCGCGCGCGAGGTGGCCGAGTCCGACGGCGTGGTCGTCGACGCCGAGGACGCGATGCTCGCGCGCATCGAAGGCGCGCTGGCCCTCTGAGCAAGCCCACGTCCGGATAGACCCGGACCAGCAAGACCAGGAAAACCGGTGAGACCGGGAAGACCAGGCCGCCGCCGTCAGCTTCTGCCTGACAGCGGCGGCCTCCGCCGGCGTGGTCCTCGTGTCGGCGCGCCCGCTAGGGCAGTGCCACGCACCCGGCCAGCAGCAGGCCGGCCGCGATCAGCAGCGTGTGCGGCAGCACCAGCCCCGTCGCCACCGACGAGAACGCCACGGCCAGCAGCGTCCACCTCGGGGCCCGTTTCAGTGCGGGTCTGCGCGGTCGTCGTGTGGTCTCCATCTCCGCCTCCCGTCGCCGTGCGGTCGAGACGTCTCCACCTTCTCCCGCGCTGCCGGGGAAAACGATCCGGGCGGGCACGCAGATCCGGCCAGCGCTGACCCCCATGCAGGCCGAACATGGGTGTTGCCACGGATGGACACGTGGTGGGTGCGCCCGTCAGCCTCGCAAGGCGTGGCGGGAAGTGATCGCGGAAAGGCGGCGCGCGTGTCGTTGTTCGGGCGGATCTTCCTGCTCAACGCCCTGGTCCTGATCATCGCCACGGCCGTGCTGGCGTTCAGCCCGGTGACGGTGTCGACGCGGGCGGTGTCCGGGGAGATGGTCGTGCTCGGGGCCGGGCTCGTGGCCATGCTGGTCGCCAACGCGGTGCTGATCAGGGTCGGGCTGGCGCCGCTGGACCGGCTCACCAAGGCCATGACCACGATCGACCTGCTCAAACCGGGGCCGCGACTGACCGTCAAGGGGCACGGGGAGATCGCGGAGCTGATCACGACGTTCAACGCGATGATCGACCGGCTGGAGGCCGAACGCGGGTTCAGCTCGGCGCGGGCGCTCAGCGCGCAGGAGGCGGAACGCAGGAGGGTGGCGCAGGAACTGCACGACGAGGTGGGGCAGTCGTTGACCGTGGTGCTGCTGGAGCTGAAGCGGGTGGCCGACCAGGCGCCCGCGCACATGCGCGAGGAGCTGCGGCAGGTGCAGGAGACCACCCGCAGCACGCTCGACGAGATCCGGCGCATCGCACGGCGGCTGCGGCCGGGGGTGCTGGAGGAGCTGGGGCTGGTCAGCGCGCTCAAGGCGTTGACCGCGGAGATCACCACCGGGCTCACGGTCACCAAGCGGTTCGCGAAGGACCTGCCCGAGCTCGACGCCGAGACCGAGCTGGTGGTCTACCGGGTGGCGCAGGAGGGGCTGACCAACACCGTCCGGCACGCCGGCGCGACCTCGGTCGAGCTCGCGCTGCAGAACCACCCCGCCGGGGTCGAGCTGCGCATCCGCGACGACGGGCGGGGCATCGGCGACGCCGAGGAGGGCGCCGGCATCCGCGGCATGCGGGAGCGGGCGCTGCTCGTGCACGCCGAGGTCGAGATCACCGCCCTGGCCAGGGGCACCGAGGTGCGTCTGGTGGTGCCGGCCAGGTGAAGACGCGCATCCTGCTGGCCGACGACCACGCGCTGGTGCGCCGCGGCGTCCGGCTGATCCTGGACAACGAACCCGACCTGACCGTCGTGGCCGAGGCCGGCGACGGCGCGGAGGCCGTCACGAAGGCCCGTGCCGAGAAGCCCGACCTCGCGATCCTCGACATCGCCATGCCGCGGCTCACCGGGTTGCAGGCCGCGCGTGAGCTGTCGCGGCTGCTGCCGGACCTGCGGATCTTGATCCTCACCATGTACGACAACGAGCAGTACTTCTTCGAGGCGCTCAAGTCCGGTGCCTCCGGGTACGTGCTCAAGTCGGTGGCCGACCGCGACCTCGTGGAGGCGTGCCGGGCGGCGATGCGCGGCGAGCCGTTCCTCTACCCCGGCGCGGTGAACTCGTTGATCCGCAACTACCTCGACCGCGCCAAGGACGGCGGCGGCATCCCGTCGCGGGCGATCACCGACCGCGAGGAGGAGATCCTCAAGCTGGTCGCGGAGGGCCACTCGTCGAAGGAGATCGGCGACCTGCTCTTCATCAGCGTCAAGACGGTCGAGCGCCACCGCGCCAACCTGCTGCAGAAGCTCGGTCTCAAGGACCGCCTCGAACTCACCCGGTACGCGATCCGCGCCGGGCTGATCGAACCCTAGAAAACCCAAGAACCCAAGTCAGGAAGCACGCCAGTGAACGTCGAAGTGACGCCCCTGCCCGGCATCGGGGTCAGGCAGGACTTCAGCATCCGCTCCGGCCGCCGGATCGGCGTGATCTCCTACCGCGACGGCAAGTTCGAGCTCATATTGTCCAAACAGGACGACCCGGACGCGACGGCCGCCTCGATCCCGCTCGCGCCGGAGGAGGCGGGCACGCTCGCCGGGCTGCTCGGCGCGCCGCAGCTGGTGACGCAGCTGAGCAAGCAGCACCGCGACATCACCGGCATCACCACGCGCCAGCTGCTGGTCACGGCGTTCGCGCACCGCACGCTCGGCGACACCGCGCTGCGCACCCGCACCGGCGCGTCGGTCGTCGCCGTCGTGCGGGAGGGCACCGCGCACCCCTCGCCGGGCCCGGAGTTCCTGTTCTCCAACGGCGACCTCGCTGTCGTCGTGGGCACCGCGGACGGCCTCGACACCGCCGCCGAGATCCTGACGGGCGGCTGAGCGCAGTGCACGACACCACGATCGCGCTGATCGAACTGGGTGCGGTCTTCTTCGGGCTGGGCCTGCTCGGGCGACTGGCCTGGAGATTCGGCATCTCGCCCATCCCGCTCTACCTGATCGGCGGCCTCGCGTTCGGCGCGGGCGGCATCGTCCCGCTGCACGGCATCGAGGAGTTCGCGCACCTCGCCAGTGAGATCGGCGTGGTGCTGCTGTTGTTGTTCCTGGGGCTGGAGTACTCGGCCTCCGAGCTCACGACCGGGCTGAAGAAGTCCTGGACCGCCGGACTGCTCGACATCGTCCTCAACGCGACCCCCGGCGCCGTCGTCGCGCTGCTGCTGGGCTGGGGACCGGTCGGCGCGCTCGCGATGGCCGGCGTCACCTACATCTCCTCGTCCGGCATCGTCGCGAAGGTCCTCGGCGACCTCGGCCGGCTCGGCAACCGCGAGACACCGGTGGTCCTGTCGGTGCTGGTCTTCGAAGACCTGGCCATGGCGGTCTACCTGCCGGTGCTCACGGCGCTGCTGGCCGGTGTCAGCTTCCTGGGCGGCCTCACCTCCGTCGGCATCTCGTTGCTCGCCATCACCGTCGTGCTCGTCGTGGCGCTGAAGTACGGGCGCTACATCTCCGCCGTCGTCGACAGCCCCGACCACGAGGTGTTCCTGCTCAAGCTGCTCGGCTCCGCGCTGCTCGTCGCCGGTGTCGCCTCGCAGCTGCAGGTGTCGGCCGCGGTCGGCGCGTTCCTGCTCGGCATCGCGATCTCCGGCTCCACCGCGGAGAACGCCACCCGCCTGCTGGAGCCGTTGCGCGACCTCTTCGCCGCCATGTTCTTCGTGGTGTTCGGCCTCAACACCGACCCGCGCTCCATCCCGCCGGTGCTCGGCGTCGCCGTGGCGCTGGCCGTGGTGACGACGCTGACCAAGCTCGCGACCGGCTGGTGGGCGGCGCGCAGGCAGGGCGTCGGGCCGATGGGCCGGGCCCGCGCGGGTGCCGCACTGGTGGCCCGCGGTGAGTTCTCCATCGTCATCGCCGGTCTCGCGGTGGCCTCCGGCATGGTCAGCGCGCAGCTCGCGGCGCTGTCCACGGCGTACGTGCTGCTGATGGCGGTCATCGGCCCGATCGCGGCCCGCTACGTCGAGCCGGTCGCGGAGTTCTTCGCGCGCAGGCGGGCGGGGGCCACCGCACCGTGAACCGCGCCGCGCCGGCGCTGCTGCTCGCCCTGCTGCTGGCGCTGCTGCCCGCCCAGCGGGAGCACCAGGACCTGGGGGACCGGCACCTGCCCAGCAGGGTGTCGGTCTCGCACGGTGCCACCGCCACGCCCGCCGCACCGGACACCGGGTGGGCGTGGCGGCCCGCCGCCGTCAGCGGGACGGGTGAACCGCCGACGCAGCGCGACGACGTCGACTGCGGCACCACGACCTCCACGACACCGGCCACACCTTCGTGCCGGGCACCGCCACGCGCGTCCGCGTGCCTGTGACCCGAACTCCCGTTGCGAAGGAAGAGGACCGTGTCGTACCTGGTGCTGGCGTTGTTGTTGATCACTGTCGGGGTGGGGGTCGCCGCGCTGGCGGCGATGATCACCAAGAAGGAGCCGTTCTACGGGGTGGTCGGTCTCGTCACGATCTGCTGCCCCAGCGCGATCCTCGCGTTGGTGTACACGGCGGTGGCCTGACCGCCGATCGGTGGATGGTGCCGGCCCGGTGCGGTGGCAGTGTGGTTCTTCCAGGGCGTCAACGCTGGGGGAGTGCCACGCATGGACCTGTCTCGTCGTGAGCTGCTGACCCGCACCGGCCAGGCCGCCGCCCTGGCCACGGCCACTCCCGCGCTCACCACCACCGGTGCGGCGCAGGCCGGACCGGGCACCGTCGTCACGCTCACCCAGGGCACCAACATCTCCGTCACCCGGTCACGGGACGGCAGGTGGCTCGCGATCGACCTCGTCACCGCCATCTGGGTGCTGCCCGCGACCGGTGGCACCGCCCGCAGGCTGACCGACGAGCTGCAGGACGCGTCGCTGCCGTCGTTCGGTCCGGGCGGCCGGATCGCGTTCCAGTCCTACCGGGACGGCAACTACCACCTCTACGTCACCGACCTCGCCGGGAGCACGCCCCGGCAGCTCACCAGCGGCCGGTACGACCACCGCGAGCCCGCGTTCTCGCCCGACGGCACGAAGATCGCGTTCACCAGCGACAGGGGCGGCAGCTACGGCGTGCACGTGCTGGACGTCGCCTCCGGTGCCGTCACCCAGCTCACCGGCCTGCCGGACGAGGCCGCCGCACCGCAGTGGTCACCCGACGGCCGCCGGCTGGTCTTCACCGTCGGCAACGCGGCCGTGGACGCCGTGGCGCTCGACGGCACCCGCGAACGCCTGGTCACCGCACCGGCGGGCGCGCAGCTGTTCGGCGCGAGCTGCGGGCCGGGCGGTCAGCCGAGCTACACGCTGATGCGACCGGGCCAGGCCGACCTGATGCTCGGTGACCGGGCCGTCGTCACCGGGCAGGACGTCTTCGGGTTCGCGCCGCTGTGGGACGGCGGCAGCGTGCTCTACACCGCCGACGGCAAGATCCGGCTGTTCGACGGCAGGTCCACGAAGGACATCCCCTTCAGCGCAACGGTTCCCGTGCGCACCCCGCGGCAGCACCGCGCGCGCACCCCCACCGGCGGCCAGGTCAGGGGCATCGCGAGCCCGGTCGTGTCGCGCGACGGCACGAAGATCGCCTTCCGGGCGCTGAACGCGCTGCACCTGCTGGCCGGCGGCCGCACCACGAAGCTGACCGACGGCGCGTACTTCGACTCCGACCCGGACTTCTCGCCCGACGGCACCCGGCTGCTGTACGCGAGCGACCGCACCGGCATCGCCCAGCTGCGCGTGCGGGACCTGCGGACCGGCGCCGACGAGGCCCACGCGCCCGCGCCGCACGCGCAGACCACGCCCCGGTTCTCCCCGGACGGCACCAAGGTCGCCTACGTCGACCAGGACGGCCAGGTGTGGGTGGTCGACGCGGCCGGTCGCCGCCAGGTCACCCCGACGCTGTTCCAGCCCGGCCGTCCCACCTGGTCCGCCGACGGCACGGTGGTCGCGCTGGCCGCGGTGAAGCCGTTCTCCCGGCGGTTCCGCGAGGGCACCAGCCAGGTCCTCACCGTCGACCTCGTCAGCGGCGAGCTGCGGTACACCGAGCCGATGCCGTTCCGGTCGATCGCGACCCGCGGCGACGACGGCCCGGTGTGGTCGCCCGACGGCCGGCACCTCGCGTTCGTCGTCGAGAGCCTCGCCTTCGTCGTGGCCGTCGACGGCAAGGGCCGGTTCCTCGGCACGCCGCGGCAGGTCACCCGCGAGGTCACCGACTCGCTGGCGTGGCACGGTGACGACGCGTTGGTGTACCTCAACAACGGCCGCCTGCGGAAGTCCACACTGGACGGCAAGGCCAGCACCGTCCGGGTCGGCCTCACCTGGCGCAGGCAGCGTTCACCCGAGCGCGAAGTCGTGCACGTCAAGGCTTACTGGGACGGCGAGGCGCACGAGCTGCGCGAGAACGTCGACCTCGTGGTCGACCACGGCCGGATCGCGGACGTCCGCCCGCACCGCGGTCGTGCCGACGTGGACGCGAGCACGCTGACCGCCATCCCCGGCCTCATCGACGCCCACAACCACTGGCACCTGCGCGGACGGGCGTGGGGAGCGCGCCAGGGCAACGTGTGGCTCGCCTACGGCATCACCACCGTCCGCTCACCCGGTGACCCGGTCTACCAGATGGTCGAGACCCGCGAGGCGCTCGCCGCAGGAACCCTGACCGGGCCCCGGTTCTACGCGACCGGCGAGGCCGTCGACGGTTCCCGCGTCTACTACAACTTCATGCGCCCGACCCTGTCGCGCGCCCAGCTCGACCTCGAACTGCGCCGCGCCCACGAGCTCGACTACGACATGCTCAAGACCTACGTCCGGCTGCCCGTCGAGCTGCAACGCGCTGCCGTGCAGCGGTCCCGCGTCCCGTTGTCGTCGCACTACCTCTACCCGGCCGCGAACATCGGCATGAACGGCATGGAGCACGTCGGCGCCACCAACCGCCTGGGCTACTCGCACACGATCTCCCGGCAGGGCCGCGCCTACCAGGACGTGGTCGCGCTGTTCACCCGCACCGGCATGTCCATGACCCCGACCCTGTTCCACAACCGCGCCCTGTTCGCCGAGGACAGGTCGCTGGTGCTGGACGAACGCACCCGCGTGCTGTTCCCGCCGTGGGAGTACGAGCGCTACCTCGCCGAGGCGAACACCGGTGGTGCCTCCTCGTCGTTGCACATCTTGCGCGGCTGGGTCGAGTTCGCGCTGGCCGTGCACCGCGGCGGTGGCCTCGTGATCTGCGGCACCGACGCGCCACTCGACGCGCCCGCCACCGCCACGCACATGAACCTGCGCGCCATGGTCAAGTTCGGCTTCACACCGCGGGAGGCGCTGATCACCGCCACCCGCAACCCGGCGACGTGGCTGGGCCTGCCGATCGGGTCGCTGCGGCCCGGTGCCCCGGCCGACATCGCGTTCGTCTCCGGCAACCCGCTCGCGGACATCAGGGCGGCGGCCGACGTGCGCCAGGTGATGGTGGGCGGGCGCCTGCACACCGTCGCCGACTTGCTCAAGCCCTACCGGGCGCAGCAGCGGACGGCGACGGACGACGCGCTGCCGCCGTTGCCGTCAGCGCGGAACAGGCACTGGTGGCACGAACCGGAGTGGGCCGACCACGCCTGCTGCGGTCACTGATCCCAGCCGAGCACGCTGAACGGCGTGCCGGCGAGGTGACCGCGGATTCCGGCGGCGGAGTAGGCGATCAGCTCCTCCGGCAGCGCGTCCAGCTCGAACCAGCGCAGCGCCGAGCACTTGCCGGGCTCGCGGTTGACCGGCTCCCCGGCCCACCGCGTGGTCGTGAAGAACAGACCTAGCCGCGGTTCCACACCGGCCGCGGTGACGTGCGCGGTGTGCACGTGCCGCAGGTCGGCCGGGTCGATCTCGACACCGACCTCCTCGCGGGCCTCCCTGACCGCGGCGGCCGGCACCGACTCGCCGCGGTCGAGCTTGCCCGACGGCAGGTGCCACACCCCGTCGAAGCGCGGGTCGGTGTCCCTGCGCAGCGAGAGCAGGACCTGCCCGGCGCGCAGCAGCAGGACGTGGACGTCGATCAGGTGGCGGTCGGGCACCGGGTCCTCCCAGGGACGCGAAAATGATCTGCGGCCGCGCGGGCTGTCGTGACACGATCGTGCCATGACAGCCTTCGCGACCCCCGACGACATCGCCCGGCGCACCACCGCGGCCAGGGACGCGGCCGTGGCGGCGGGGCGCGACCTCGGCCTCACCGTGACCGAGCCCGCGGTGCTCTACGAGCTGTTCTCGGTGGTCGTCCACCTGGCACCGAGCCCGGTCGTGGCCCGCGTGCCGGTCGTCCTGCCGCACACCGAGGACCTCGACTCCACCAGCGCCCGCCAGCGGCGCGAGCTGGACGTGGCGCGGTGGCTCGCGGACCAGGGCGTCCCGGTGATCCCGCCGAGCCCCGACGTGCCGGCCGAACCCGTGCAGCGCGACGGGTTCTCCATCACGTTCTGGCCGTTCGTCCCGGAGGACAAGAGCGGCGAACCGGATTACGTCGCGAACTCGGAAAAGGCGGCCGAACTGCACGCGGCGCTGAAAGGATATCCGGGCGAGCTCCCATTCCTGGGAACAACGGACCCCGCATTCATCACCGATGCGCTCCGCCTCCTGGAAAAGCACCCGGACCTGCTCGACGCGGCCGATCTCGACCGCGCCCGGCGTGAATGGGCGGAGCTCGAACCGGTGGTGCGTTCCCAGGCCGAGTTCGAGAAGCGCTTTCCCGGCGTAGAACTGCAGCCGGTCCACGGCGACTGCCCGCCCGCGAACATCTTCGCGAGCACGACCGGCCCGTTGTTCTCCGACTTCGAGCTCGTCACGTACGGGCCGGTCGAGTGGGACCTCGCCTCCCTCGGCCCCGACCTCGAAGCCGCCTACAACCGCGGCGCCCGCACCCACGGCCTCCGCGAGCTGGACGCCGACGTGCTGGCGTTCGTCAACGCCGTCGCCGCTCTGCGCGCCGTCGCCTACCTCGTGGTCGCGCCGCAGCTGCCGCAGATCGTCGACTTCATGAAGCCGTTGATCGACACCTGGCGCTCCCGCGCCTGACCGGCATCTGCAAGTACCGCCAACCACCCCGCGAACCGCACTTTTCCACTGCCAACCCGTTCGTCGAACACCGAACAGGTTGGTAGTGGAAAAGTGCTGGATGATCTTGAGTTGGTGATACTCGCAGATGCGGGCTAAGCGTGGGCGGCTGCGGCTCGGTCGCCCAGCCAGGCCACCACGTCCTCGGCGGGCAACGGCTCGCTGAGGAAGTAGCCCTGCACCACGTCGCAGCCGGCCTCGGCCAGCGCCGTCCAGGTGTCCTGGTCCTCCACGCCCTCCGCCACGGCCTGCAGGCCGAAGTTGCGGGCCAGGGCGACCAGGGCGTGCACGATCGCCGAGTCACCGGCGTCGGTGCACATGTGCGTGACGAACGAACGGTCGAGCTTCATCTCGTGCACCCGCATGCTGCGCAGGTAGGAGATCGACGAGTAGCCGGTGCCGAAGTCGTCGATCGACAGCCGCACGCCCAGCTCGGTCAGGCCGCGCAGCACGTCCACGGCGCGGTCCGGGTCGGAGATGATCGCAGACTCGGTGATCTCCAGCGTCAGCAGCCGTGCGGGCAGGCCGTGGCGCTTGATCAGGTCGGCCACGTCGCCGGGGAACTCGGTGTGCAGCAGGCAGGCGGCGCCCACGTTCACCGACACCGGCACCTCCCAGCCCGCGTCCGACCAGGTGCGGCACTGGCGCAGCGCCGCGTCGATCACGTACCGGGTCAGCGGCTCGATCAGGCCGTTCTCCTCGGCGACCGGGATGAACTCGTCCGGGCGCACCAGGCCGCGGGTCGGGTGCTGCCAGCGCGCCAGCGCCTCGACGCCGCACACCGCGCCCGTGTCGGCCAGCGCCTTGGGCTGGTAGTGCAGGAACAGCTCACCGCGGTCGATCGCGTGCCGCAGCTCCGTCACGGCCGTGAGCTGCGAGGCGCCACGCTCGTGCAGGCGGGCGTCGTACACGGCCACACCGGACTTGTCGCGCTTGGCCGCGTACATCGCGATGTCCGCGTGCCGCAGCAGCTCGTGGCCGTCGAGGGAGTCGTTCGGGCACAGCGCCACGCCGACGCTGCCCGCGATCTCCAGCTCCAGGCCCTCCAGGATCACCGGCATCGCCAGCGCCGTGAGGATCTTGTCCGCGACCATCCGCGCGTTGTCCGCCGAGCCGACGCCGGGCAGCAGCACCGCGAACTCGTCGCCGCCCAGGCGGGCCACGAGGTCGGTGTCGCGCACCGCCCACGACAGCCGGTTGGCCACCTGGCGCAGCAGCAGGTCACCGACGTGGTGCCCGAGCGAGTCGTTGACCTCCTTGAACCGGTCGAGGTCCACGATCAGCAACGCCAGCGGCTCGTTCTTCTTGTGCGCCTTGGCGACGACCTGCTCCATCCGGCGGGCGAGCAGCGTCCGGTTCGCGAGACCGGTCAACGCGTCGTGGTGCGCCTCGTGCTCGTTCTTCGCGGCCTGGCGCAGGATCTTGCGGCGGTGGCCGAGCAGCACCATGCCGAACAGGCCCACCAGGAACGCGTCCAGCGCGAACGCCGCGATCTGCGCGACCCGCAGCCGGGTGTTCTTCTCGTCCGCCGCGCGCAGGTAGTCGGTGGTGTCGAGCTGCTTGGCACCGATCGTCGTGGAGACCTGGCGGCGCAGCGAGGAGTGCGCGAACCCGGCCTGGTCGACCTGCGCGGGGTCGTCACCGGCGAGCACCTTGCGCAGCGTCTCCGTCGTCGTGTCGTACAGCGGCAGCAGGCGCGTGGCCACCGCGACGTCCGACGGGGTGCCGTTGGCCTGCAGCCACTCCAGCTCGCCACGGGCGGCGCCGACCGAGTTCCGCAACGGCTCGACGGTCAGCTCGGTGCGCTTGAGCTGCAGGTCGCGCAGCGCGTTGTCGGTGATGTTGATGTGTTCGAGCACCCGGCTCCAGCGCTCGCTGGTCTCGTTGAACTGGCGCACCTGCGCGGTCGTGATCTGCGCGCTGATGCTGCTCCACAACGCCAGCCCGGCCAGTGCCAGCAGCCCGGCCGTCAGCCCCACCGTCGCCACCCGTGCGGTGGCGCGGCTCTCCCAAAGCCTCACCGTGCCTGCTCCAACGGTCGCAACCAGCTCGCGGGGTCCTCGACGAAGGCGTCGAGCTGGGGCCGGAACCACTGCTCGCGCGCCTGCTCCGACTCCTGCCGGTGCAGGACCTCGTCGAGGTTCGCCGTCGTGACCGCCAGTCCCGGGGTGAACACCCACCCCTCGGGTAACTCCGCGCCGCCTCTGGCCTGCCGGGCGAGCAGCCACCCGGCGACCGCGCCCTTGAGGTAGTGCTCCGGCGAGACCGACGCCACCACGACGCCGTCCCGCACCGCCTGCAACGTCCGAGGGTCGACCCCGAACCCGCCCACCAGCCACCTCGCCGACTTCTCGGTCTTGATCGCGGCGAGGTTGAACCCGTCGCAGTCTCCGGTCCCCACGAAAGCCAGTGCGCCGGGGTTGGCCGCCGCGAGCCGTCGCCACGCGTCGAGGTTCGCCTCGTCGTCGCGCTGCGTGTCGAACGGCCCCAGCACCCGCACTCCCGGTAGTTTCTCGGCGAACCGCCCACGGATTCCGTCGGCCCGGTCGTCGAACCCGGCCAGTCCCGGAGTGGCGTTTCCCAGCACCACCGAACCGGTCGCGTCCGAGGGCAATCGGCGCATCAACTCGTCAGCCAGCTTTTCGCCGAGCTCGTAGTTGTCGTTACCGATGTGGAGCCCCACCCCGGAGCTCGACCCGAGTCGCATGTCCACACCGACGACGGAGAGGTGTTCGCGCAAGGCCGCGGTGATGGACGGCGCCATCAGCGCGGGTTCGGACGTGGCGACGGCGACACCGCCTTTCGCCGTCCGTGACAGATCCCGGAACAACTCGACTTCCCTGTGCCCGTCGTGGCCGGAGGGTCCCGTGACGGTCGCGCTCACCCCGCCGACCCGGCCGACGCCCTCGTGGAACCCGCTGGTCATCTCCTGTGCGAACGACCCGCCCGTGCGCTTGACCACGAACCCGACGTGCGGCAACGCCGACGAGCTCGCGGCGGCACCGCAGCCGGTGGTGGCGACGGTGCCGGCGGCCACCAGGCCCAGCAGGCCCGCCACCAGCCCCGCAGTACGCATCGCAGACCTCGGGCTCGCTCGACCGACGGAACGGTTGATCTCCAGAGCGGCCGATGCTACCTCGACCGATGTGAAATGGGGACAGCGCACTCCTGGACGGGAAGCGCTTTCACATTACCGGTGCGCCTTTCCGTCAGGACGGGTCATAACCCAGGTTCGGGCGCAGCCACTGCTCCACCTCGGCCACCGGCCGGCCGCGCCGCAGTGCGTAGTCCTCGACCTGGTCGCGGCCCAGCCGCCCGACGGTGAAGTACTTCGCCTCCGGGTGCTGGAAGATCATCCCGCTCACGCTGGCGGCGGGGTTCATGGCGAACGACTCGGTGAGGCTCACGCCGATCCGCCCGGCGTCGAGCAGGTCGAACAGCTCGCGCTTGACGGTGTGGTCAGGGCAGGCCGGGTAGCCCAGCGCGGGCCGGATGCCGCGGAAGCGCTCGGCGTGCAGGTCGGCGAGCTCGGGCGCCGCGTCCGGCTCGAACCAGTCGCGGCGCGCCCGCAGGTGGATCCACTCGGCGAACGCCTCGGCGAGCCGGTCGGCCAGCGCCTTGACCATGATCGCCCGGTAGTCGTCGTTCTTCGCCTCGTAGGTCGCGGCCAGCTCGTCCGCGCCGAGCACGGTCACCGCGAACCCGCCGACGTGGTCGCCCTGAGGCGCCACGTAGTCGGCCAGGCAGCGGTTCGGGCGGGAGAGCGGCTTCTGCGTCTGCTGGCGCAGCATCGGCCACGTCACGGTCTCCGCGCCGACCTCCACGACGATGTCGTCGCCCTCGGAGTGCGCCGGCCAGAAGCCGTGCACACCGCGCGGCTGGAACGAGTCGTTCGCGATGATCTCGTCGAGCAGCGCCGTGGCGTCGTCGTAGAGCTCGCGGGCGACCGGCTGCTCCAGGATCGCCGGGAACTTGCCCTTGAGCTCCCAGGCCAGGAACAGGAACGTCCAGTCGACGTACTCGCGCAGCTCCGCCACCGACGGCGTCAGCACGCGGGTGCCGGTGAACGCGGGGGCGGGCAGCTCGGAGAAGTCGACCCGCTCGGCGTTGGCGCGCGCGTCGGCGATGGCGAGCAGCGGCACCTGCCTGCGGTTCTCGTGCTGCTCGCGCAACCGGGCCTGCTCGGCGCGGTTGGCGAGGTTCAGCTCGTGCCCGCGGCGGTCGTCGCGCAGGTCGGACACCACGCCGACGACCCGTGAGGCGTCCAGCACGTGCACGACCGGCTCGTCGTAGACCGGGGCGATCTTCACGGCGGTGTGCTGCCGGGAGGTCGTGGCGCCGCCGATCAGCAGCGGCAGCTTCATGCCGCGCCGCTGCATCTCCTCGGCCACGGCGACCATCTCGTCCAGCGACGGCGTGATCAGCCCGGACAGGCCGATGACGTCGGCGTGCTCCTTGATCGCGGTGTCGAGGATCTTGGCGGCCGGCACCATCACGCCGAGGTCGATGACGTCGTAGTTGTTGCAGCCCAGCACGACTCCGACGATGTTCTTGCCGATGTCGTGCACGTCGCCCTTGACGGTGGCGAGCACGACCTTGCCATTGCCACCCGCGGACGACGACGGCTCGTTCTCCATGAACGGCTCCAGGTAGGCGACCGCGCGCTTCATCACCCGCGCGCTCTTCACCACCTGCGGCAGGAACATCTTGCCCGCGCCGAACAGGTCGCCGACGACCTTCATGCCGTCCATCAGCGGGCCCTCGATCACGTCGAGCGGCCGGGGCAGGGCCTGGCGGGCCTCCTCGGTGTCCTCCTCGACGAAGTCGACGACGCCGTGCAGGATCGCGTGCTCCAGCCGCTTGGCGACCGGGGCCTCGCGCCACGACAGGTCGACGACGCGCTTCTGACCGGGGCCCTTGACCGTCTCCGCGTGCGTGACGAGCCGGTCGGTGGCGTCCTCGCGGCGGTTGAAGATGACGTCCTCGACCAGCTCCAGCAGGTCGGCGGGGATGTCCTCGTAGACGACGAGCTGGCCCGCGTTGACGATGCCCATGTCCAGGCCCGCCTTGACGGCGTGGAACAGGAACGCGGAGTGCATCGCCTCGCGGACGACGTCGTTGCCGCGGAAGGAGAACGACAGGTTCGAGATGCCACCGCTGGTGCGCGCGCCCGGACAGCGCTCCTTGATCAGCGGCAGGGCGTCGATGAACGCCCTGGCGTAGCCGTTGTGCTCCTCGATGCCGGTCGCGACCGCGAGCACGTTCGGGTCGAAGATGATGTCCTGCGCTGGGAAGCCGGCCTCGCGGGTGAGCAGGTCGTAGGCGCGGGCGCAGATCTCGACCTTGCGCTCGGTCGTGTCGGCCTGGCCCTGCTCGTCGAACGCCATGACCACGACGCCGGCGCCGAAGTCGCGGATGACGCGGGCCTGCGCCAGGAACGGCTCCTCGCCCTCCTTGAGGCTGATCGAGTTGACCACGCCCTTGCCCTGCACGCACCGCAGACCGGCCTGCAGCACGTCCCAGCGGGAGCTGTCGATCATGACCGGGATCCGCGCGATCTCCGGCTCGGTGGCGATGAGGTTCAGGAACGTCGTCATCGCCTGCTCACCGTCGAGCAGGTCGGCGTCCATGTTCACGTCGAGGAGGTTCGCGCCGCCGCGGACCTGGTCCAGCGCCACCGCGAGGGCCGACTGGTGGTCGTCGGCCTCGATCAGCCTGCGGAACTTCGCCGAGCCGGTGACGTTCGTGCGCTCACCGATCATGACGAACCCGGTGTCGGCGCCGATCTCGAACGTCTCCAGGCCGCTGAAGCGGGTGGTGTGACGCGCCTCGGGCACCGCGCGCGGCGCCTGGTCCCGCACGGCGCCGGCGATGGCCCTGATGTGGTCGGGGGAGGTGCCGCAGCAGCCGCCGACGACGTTGACGATGCCCGCCCGCGCGAACTCGCCGAGCAGGGCCGCGGTCTGCTCAGGCGTCTCGTCGTAGCCGCCGAACGCGTTGGGCAGGCCGGCGTTGGGGTGCGAGGCCACGAACGTGCCGGCCTTCTGCGCGAGCTCGGCCACGTGCGGGCGCATCTCGGCGGCGCCCAGCGAGCAGTTCACGCCCACGACCAGCGGCTCCGCGTGCTCGACCGAGCTCCAGAACGCCTCGACGGTCTGCCCGGACAGGGTCCGGCCGCTCAGGTCGACGATCGTCACCGAGATCCACAGCGGCAGCTCGGGGGCGACCTTGCGGGCGGCGGTGATGGCGGCCTTGCAGTTGAGCGTGTCGAAGATCGTCTCGATGAGCAGCAGGTCGACGCCGCCGTCGCGCAGCGCCGCGATCTGCTCGGCGTAGGAGTCCTCGACCTGCTGGTAGCTGACGGCCCGGTAGGCGGGGTCCTCGACCTTGGGCGACAGGCTGAGCGTGACGTTGAGCGGGCCGACCGAGCCGGCCACGAACCTCCCGCCGAACTCCTCCGCCGCCTGCCGCGCGAGCCGGGCGCCGGCGAGGTTCATGTCGCGCACCCGGTCCTGCAGCCCGTAGTCGGCCTGGCCGATCGAGGTGGCGGTGAACGTGTTCGTCGTCGTGATGTCCGCGCCCGCCGCGAGGTACTGCCGGTGCACGTCGAGCACCAGGTCGGGGCGGGTGAGGTTGAGCAGGTCCGGGTCGCCGGTGACGTCCATGTGGTGGTCGCCGAACTCGGTGCCGCGGTAGTCCGCCGGCGTGAGACCCGCCTGCTGGAACATCGTGCCCCAGGCCCCGTCGAGGACTGCGATCCGCTGGTTCAGCAGGGCCCTGAGATCACTCACGCGCGCTCCCGAGTAGTCGGAAGCGCCCTTGTTGCGTGGTGACTCGACGCCGAGCGTGGCAGGCCGCGAGGCCCGTTGCAGCGCTTCTCGACATCGCCGGAAGTCTACCGTGGCCGACCACGGGTCAGGAAACCGTCCCACCAAATAAGATGGTCGGATGACTGGCGGACGCGCGTTGGTGCTCGGCGGTGGCGGTGTCACCGGGATCGCTTGGGAGACAGGACTTCTGCACGGCCTCGCCGAGCGGGGGATCGACCTGGCGGCGGCGGACCTGCTCGTGGGGACGTCGGCCGGTTCGGTCGTCGCCACCCAGCTGGCCGGAGGGGTCGCGCCGGACGAGCTGTACGCGAGCCAGCTGCTGCCGCCGGACGGGGAGCTGCCGGCGAGGCTGACCGGCTGGATGATCGCGCGGTACGCGCTTTCCCACGCGCTACCCGGTTCCGGCGCGGTCAAACGCGCCCGGCTGGGCAGGGCGGCGCTGCGCGCGTCGACGCCGTCGGAGGAGTCGCGGCGCGCGGTGTTCGAGAGCCGGCTGTCCACCAGGGAGTGGCCCGAACGCGCGTTGAAGGTGACCGCCGTGGACACCGCCGACGGCCGGTTCGTCGCCTTCGACCGGGACAGCGGGGTGCCGCTGGTGGACGCGGTGGCCTCCTCCTGCGCGGTGCCGCTGGTGTGGCCGCCGGTCACGATCGGTGGCCGCCGGTACATGGACGGCGGGATGCGGTCGGTGGCCAACGTGGACCTCGCCGCCGGGTGCGAGCGGGTGGTCGTGGTGGCGCCGCTGGCGCGGGCCATGTCGAAGGCGGCGACCCCGCAGGCGCAGGCCGAGCGGCTGGGCGTGCCGTCGATCGTGCTCAGCCCCGACGCCGCGGCGCTCGCGGCGATCGGGAAGAACCTGCTGGACCCGGCCCGGCGGCGACCCGCGGCCGAGGCGGGGTACGCCCAGGCGGAGTCGGTCGCCGAAGCCGTGCGGGCGGTCTGGGCGGGCTGAGCGTCCGGGGCCGGACGTTCGGAGTCGGCTGCTCGGCGGTCGGGCGTCTGGGGCCGGGCGTCGAAGGGCGGCGGGTCTGGGACTTGGGCACCAGAGGCCGGGCGCCCGGTGCTGAGCACTGTCCGAACGCGCAACAACCGGTCCCGACCCTTGTCCGAGGCCGCTGACCTGCCTAGCGTCGCCAACCACTCGCATTGTCAGCTTTGTTAACCATTTGCTGGAGGCGGTCGTGGGCGGCAGGACGACGACGGCAGTCGGGGCGGTCGGGCTCGTGCTCGGTCTCCTCATCGCGGGGGTGACCAGTGCGTCGGCGGCGGACCCGCTGGTCTCCCGCGGCAAGGCGGTGCTGGCCTCCTCGACCGAGGGGACCGGGTTCGAGGCGGCGAAGGCGGTCGACGGCAGCACGTCGACCCGCTGGGCGTCGGTGGAGGGGCACGACCCGGAGTGGTTGCGGGTCGACCTCGGCTCCACCCACGCCATCAGCCGGGTCAGGCTGAGCTGGGAGGCCGCGTACGCCAGGGCGTACCGCGTGCAGACCTCACCGGACGGCTCGGCGTGGAGCGACGTCTACTCGACGAGCTCCGGTGACGGCGGCACCGACGACCTGACCGTGTCCGGCTCCGGCCGGTACGTGCGGGTCTACGGCACGGCCCGCGGCACGGCGTACGGCTACTCGTTGTGGGAGCTGGAGGTCTACGGCAGCGCGGACGGCACCACCCCGCCGACGACACCGCCGACCACCACCACCACCACGTCACCGCCGTCGTCCGGGCTCGGCTACCCGTTCGGCAGCAGGCAGACCCCGTACGCGGCCGGGGTGCTGCGGCCCTCCGGCAGCACGTCGGCGCTGGACGCGAAGATCGTCGACTACTACCAGCGCTGGAAGTCGGCGTTCGTGAAGCAGAACTGCGGCAACGGCTGGTACCAGGTCATCTCGCCGGACGCGGCGTTCCCGTACGTGGCCGAGGCCCAGGGCTACGGCATGGTCATCACCGCGACCATGGCCGGCGCCGACCCGGACGCGAAGAAGATCTTCGACGGCCTGCTGAAGTACAAGCTCGCGCACCCGTCGGCGAACAACCCCGACCTGCTCGCGTCCGAACAGGACACCGCCTGCCGCAGCGTCAACGGCAGCGACAGCGCGACCGACGGCGACATGGACACCGCCTACGGCCTGCTGCTCGCCGATCGGCAGTGGGGCAGCGCGGGCACCTACAACTACCGGCAGATCGCGCTGAAGAACATCGGCGCCATCAAGAAGAGCCTGGTCAACCCGAACACGAACCTGCTGCTCATGGGCGACTGGTCCACCTCGGGCAACAGCAGGCAGTACTACGGCTCCCGGTCGTCGGACTGGATGAGTGACCACTTCCGGGCGTTCCGCAAAGCGACCGGTGACGCGGCGTGGGACACGATCCGCGCGAAGCACCAGGACCTGATCGCGAACCTGCAGGCCAACTACGCGGCGGGCACCGGTCTGCTGCCGGACTTCGTGCAGGACACGAACTCCACGGCCAAGCCCGCCGTCGGCGAGATGCTGGAGGAGGCGGCGACCGACGGCAAGTACTGGTACAACGCGTGCCGCGACCCGTGGCGCATCGGCGCGGACGCGGCGCTGACCGGTGACGCGAAGTCGCTGGCAGCGGCCCGCAAGCTCAACTCGTGGATCAAGAGCAAGACCGGTGGCGACCCCGGCAGGATCGCGATCGGCTACCAGCTCAACGGCACGCAGATCAACAGCGGCAGCGACGCGGCGTTCGTGGCGCCGTTCGCGGTCGCGGCCACCACGGACCCCGGCAGCCAGGCGTGGCTGGACGCGCTGTGGGCCAAGATGCTCGCCACGCCGATCAACACCGACACCTACTTCGGCGCGAGCATCCAGCTGCAGGTGATGATCACGGTGAGCGGCAACCACTGGATCCCGTGATCCGGGGTTCACTGTCCCGGTGGGGATCGCGAAGGCGCGCCGGATCGCGCTGAGGGCACATCGGGGACAGCTGACGGACGGCGGCGGGCTGTTCGTCGACCGGCTGGAGCGGCTCGCCAGGACCGTCGCCGAACGCGGCGGCGGAGGAGTGGCCCGGCAGGCGGTGTGGCTGCACGCCGTACCCGGCACCGGGGTGGACCTCACCCGCCAGGACCTGTCCTGGCGGGTGCTCCGGGTGGTGGAGGCGCTGCAACCGGAGCACCGGTGGGCCGCACCCGTGCCCGCCCGGACGTGGTGCTGGTGCACCAGGTGCTGCGGGCCGACCGGCGCTGGCACCCGCCGGTGAGCACGCCGAAGCGCGTGGCACCCGCCGTCGGTCAGCAGAGCGTCCGCAGGAACTCCGGACCGCCCTCTTCCGCGTTGAGTCCTTTCTCGACGAACGCGATGTTGTGGTGGAACGAGATCCCGCTGATGTTGCGCTGCACGTACCCGCCGTTCACCCGCGGGTCGGCCACCTCGGCCAGGTTCAGGCCGTCCACGAAGGACTTCAGCATCCCGATCGACGTGCCGGCGCCGCCGTCGGGAGCGCCGCCCCAGCTCGGCCAGTACGCGGTCTGCAGGTCCTCGACCACGTACAGCCCGCCGGCGCGCACGTGCGGGAACAGGGCGTGGAACGACGTCCGCACGTGGTCGTTGAGGTGGCTGCCGTCGTCGATCACCACGTCGAACGGGCCGAGCCGCGTGCCCAGCGCGTCGAGGAACGCCGCGTCGGACTGGTCGCCCTGCACGGTCGTGATCCGCGGGCCGGTCACACCGGGTTTCGCCGTGATGTCGAGGCCGTGGACCAGGCCGCGCCGGAAGTAGCGCTGCCACATCCGCAGCGAGGCACCGCCGCTGTCCGGGTCGTCGTAGCCGCCGATGCCGATCTCCAGCACCCGCACCGGTTCGGTGCGCAGGCGGGCGAAGTGGCGTTCGTAGTGCTGGGTGTACCAGTGCAGGTCGCCCCACTTGTCCGAGCCGAACCGCACGGCCAGCGCGCCGAGGTCCTCCTGCGGCGGGCGCAGCGCTGTGAGCACCGCCTCGACGGCCGCCGGGTAGTCGCGGCGGCCGCGGAACCACGCGCCCACGCCGCCCTCGTCGAGCCCGGCGGAGGGGGTGCTGACCGCGAGGCTCGGCCACCGCCGCTCGGTGCCGTAGAGGGTGCGGACGGCGTCGGCGAGGTCCAGGGAGACGACGAGGTCGGCGCCGGTGCGCAGGTGGCTCGTCGTGACGCCGTCGAAGTGCAGGTCCAGGCGGACGTCGTGCTCCACCTCGCCGATCTCGGCCAGCAGCGCCGCGGTGACCGCGTCCGGCCCGAGGCGGCGGAGGGTGTCGTCGAGCAGGTCACGTCCCGCGGTCGCGGCCTGGAGCAGCGGAGCGAGGACCGGCCAGCTGGCGTCCGGCAACTGTTCCCCCTTGGTTTGACTTGAGTCCGGGTCGAGCGGGTCTTCCTACGATCCCACCATGGGGATTCGGCGCACGGTATCCATGATCTTGGCCGCACTGCTCGCGGTGGTGTCCGGCGGGACCGCACAGGCGGGGGAGCGGCAGCTGCTCTTCTACAACCACGCGTGGGGCACCTACGACCGCGTCACGGCCGACGCGGTCGAGCACTCCGCCTACCTGAGGGCGTTCGCCGACTTCGAGGTCCGCACCACGACCGGCGCGGGCGGTGAGGTGTGGACCGGCCGCTACCTGCGCGGCCGCGAGACCTACCTGGAGATCTTCGGCGTCGGCGACGTCCCCGGCCAGGACGGCCTGCTCGGCTCGGCGGGCCTGGGCCTGTCGACCGAGCACGACGGCGACATCACGGCCGTGCGCTCCCGCCTGGCCGCCTCCGGTGTGCCGCCGTTCGAGTTCGTGCAGACCCGCGACTTCGGCGACCACGTGCCGGTGCCGTGGTTCGACGCGGTGCTCGGCTTCGAGCAGTACGACCGCTTCGGTGCGTGGGCGATGGAGTACCGCGACGAGTACTTCGCCGACCCGCGCGGCCAGACCCAGCCCGCCCGCTACCCCGGTGACGTCGGCCGCGAGCGCTACCTGCCGGACAACTACCGCGACCGCCTGATGCGCGACATCACGTTCGTCCGGCTCGCCGTCACCGAACGGGACTTCGCGAGCACCGTGCCGCTGCTGCGGGCAGGCGGGTTCAAGCTCAAGGCCGACGCCGGTGGCGTCACGGCGTCGCGCGGCGGCACCACCATGCGGTTCGACAAGGTGCGGATGGGCCAGACCGGGCTCAAGCGGATCGAGTTCGCGCTGAACCGCGGCGTCGCGCGGCACGAGGAGCGCATCGGCAACTCCACGCTGGTCGTGGGCCCGGGCAGGCACGCGGTCTGGACGTTCTGACACAGTTGGGCCATGTCGCCGGTCGGGCAGGAGCAGCTGGTCGCGCCGGCCGAGGCCGTGGTGGCCGGGCTGACCGACGAGGAGATCGGCACCGGGTGAGAAGAGCCTCCATGCGTGACGTGCGTGCCCTGGTGCTGGCGGTCCTGGTCGTCGCCCTCGTCGTCACCGCCGCGCTGACCGACCTGCCCGACGTGGCCGAGCTGCGCACGTCGATGCGGGCGCTGGGCCCGTGGGCACCGCTCGCGTTCCTGGCGTTCGGAGCACTCGGCACGCCGCTGTTCTTCCCCAAACCCGTCCTGGCCACGGTGTCCGGGCTGCTGTTCGGGGTCGTCACCGGTGCGGCGCTGGCGGTCGTCGCGTTCACCGCGGGTGCCCTGATCTCCTTCTGGGCCGGTCGCCTGCTGGGACGCGAGGCGGTGGCGCGCAGGCTGGGCAGCGGGCGGTTGCGGGTGCTGGACGAGGTGTTCGCCACGAACGGGCTCGCGGCCACGGTCGTGCTGCGGCTGCTGCCCGTCGTGCCGTTCGCCGCGTCGAACTACGGCGCCGGCGTCACGGCGGTGCGGCCGGTGTCGTTCGGGCTGGGCACCGCGATCGGGCTGGTGCCCACGACGCTGGTGGCCGCGTTCCTCGGTGACGCCGTGCTCGACCTCGGCTCACCGCGGTCGGTCGCTGCCGGGGCGGCCTGGCTGGTGCTGGCGGCGGCCGGGGTGGTGTGGGGGCGCAGGTTGCTCCGGCAGCCGGGGTGAGGTGGAGCCTGCTCCACCCCGAACCCGGCAGCTGGCGGGATCCTCGCGGAACCCCCTGGTCACTAGCGTTTCCGGCATGACGAACACCCGAACGAACAACAGCGCGACCCGTGCCCTGCTCTGGACCGCACTCGTCTTCTTCCTGATCGGCAACGTGGGCTCGCAGGTCCTCGGCCTCGGCATCGCCGTCACCATCGCCTTCGGCGTGCTGACCCTGCTGGCCGGCGCCGCCCTGGTCGCCGGCCGCAGGAGGTGATCAGCCGCGCCGCGTCACGACCACGCGGTGCGGGCCGTGGAACACGATGTCGTGTGGGAACTCCACCTCGCCCGTGCTGAAGCCGCCCAGCGCGGGCAGGAGCAGGCCGAGGCCGATCTCCAGCTCGGCGCGGGCGAGGGTGGCGCCGAGGCAGTAGTGGATGCCGAGGCCGAAGCCGGTGTTGCGGCCGCCGGGGCGGTCGAACAGCAGCGAGTCGGGTGCGGTGAACCGTGCGGGGTCGCGGTTGGCCGCACCGAGCACCACCATCACCTTGGCGCCGGCGGGGATGGGGTAGCCCGCGACGACGGCGTCCTCGTGGGCCCAGCGGCCGACCGCCTGCACGGGCGGGTCGAACCGGACCAGCTCCTCGACGGCCGCCGGGGTCACGCCGCGGCGCAGCTCGGCCAGCGCGGCCGGGCGGGCGGCCAGTGCCAGCACGGACTTGGCCAGGACGTTGGTCGTCGTCTCGTGCCCGGCGGTCATCAGGTGCACGCAGGTGCCGACGATCTCGTCCGACGACAGCGGTTCGCCGCGCGTCTGGGCCGACACCATCAACGACACCAGGTCGTCGCCGGGGTCGGACCGGCGTTTCTCCACCTGTGTCAGGAAGTAGTCGCGCAGCTCCTGGGCGGCGCGGTCGGCGACGGCGTGCGCGTCCGGGTTGGCCGCCGCGCGGACGCTGCTGGCCTGCTGGAGGTCGACGGCCATCGCGCGCAGCCACCCCCAGTCCGCGCGCGGTACGCCGAGCAGCTCGGAGATCACCAGGATCGGCAGCGGGGCTGCGAACCGCTCCACCAGGTCGAACGTCATCGGCAGGCCGGCCAGGAGCTCTTCGGCGATGGCGGCGATCCGCGGCCGGAGGTTCGTGACGACCGAGGGCGAGAACTCCTTGGTCAGCACCGACCTCAGCTCGGTGTGCCGCGGCGGGTCGAGGAACACCAGCCAGTTCTCGACCATCGTGCGCAACGCCGACGACCGCGTCACCGGACTGCCACCGCCCGAGGGGGACCGGCGGCCGAACGCGGAGGAGGTCAGCACCTGCACGGCGGCGTCGTGGCCGAACACGTAGCAGGTGCCGTCCGCGAAGTGCACGGGTCCGGCGGCCAGGTACCGCGCGAACACCGGGAACGGGTCGCGCAGGTCGGCGTCCGACCAGTCCCGCAACGAGAACGGCTTCACCGCGCACCTCCGCGCACGACGTCCGCCACGGAACCGGCGTCCGCGGGCAGCTCGGTGCCGCGCCACGCCACGTGCCCGTCCGGCCGCACCAGGACGAACGGCCGCTCGTAGGCCTGCGCGATCTCCGGCTGGTCCAGCCGCACCGCGCTGAACGGGATTCCGCGCGACTCGAACGCCGCCGTGAACTCGCCGAGCCGGTCGGAGTCTGCGAAGTGCACGAGCACGAACCCGTCCCCGAACAGGTCCAATGTGGACATCGACTCCTTCACCCACGCGTGCGGTGCGCGGGAACCCGGCCGGGTGTTGGGCCTGCGGTCCTCGACGTTCTCGGCCGTGGGGTCGTCGATCACGAGCGGTGACCCGGCGTAGGTGAAGCCGAGGTGGATCTCCGGCGCGTCGAACTCGCGGGCCACGCCGCCGCGCTGAAGGCCCTCGCTGATCTTCGCCCGCATCGCCGCGCCCTGCGGGGTGTCGTCGTTCAGGAAGGGCGGGACCTCGCGCCGCATCGCCCGTTCCAGGTTGCGGTTGGCCTCCTCCAGTCCCTCGAACGCCACGGGCTGACGTTCCAGCGCGTAGCTGTCGAGCAGACCCGGTCCGGCCCAGCCGCGCAGTTCCGCTGCGAGCTTCCAGCCGAGGTCGGCGGCACCGCAGATGCCGGTGTTCATGCCGAAACCGCCCGACGGCGACAGCGTGTGCGCCGAGTCGCCGACGAGGAAGACGCGCCCGGAGCGGAAGTTCTCCGCCACCCGGTGCACGAGGTGCCATTCGTTGTCGGACAACACCTCCACCGGCGTGTCGAACGCGATCGCCGTGCGCACCAGCGTCTCGGCGTCCTGCGTCGACTCCGGCGACCCCTGCAGGCCGACGGTCAGCCGGTACAGCCCGCGCCCGTCCAGCGCGCGGACCGGGAACCGCAGCGCCGAGGAGATCATCAGGTAGTAGAAGTTCGCGACCGCGGACCCCAGCCGCTCACGCAGTTCCGGCGCCTGGAACAGGATGTTGCGGAACACGAGCGTGTCGTGCACCGGCGGGGCGGCGATCCCGAGCTGCTTGCGGATCGGCGAGCTCGCGCCGTCGCACGCGATCAGGTACCGCGACCGCACCGAGGTGCCGTCGCTCAGCACCGCGAGCACACCGGCCGGGTCCTGGGTGAACGACTCCAGCCGCGTGCTCATCCGCACCGGTCCGTCCGGGTGCACGCCGACCGCCTTGCGCAGCAACGGACCGAGCCAGTGCTGCGGGCAGATCGCGTCCGGTTCCGGGGTGTGCCGGAAGTCGGGGCGGGTGCCCATCGTGTGGCGGTCCAGCCGGAACAGCTCGTGGCCGCCGATGCGGGTGGTCCACACGCAGTCCAGCGGGTGGTCCTCCGGCCAGCCCGAGTGGCGGATGTCGTCGGCGATGCCCCAGCGGCGGAAGAACTCCATGGACCGCGGCCCGATGCTGGAGACCTTGGGGTGGCTGACACTGCCGTCACCGGCCTCCACGAGGACGAAGTCCACGCCGCGGGACCGCAGCTCCAGCGCGGTGGCCATGCCGGTCGGACCGCCGCCGACGATGACGACCTCGGTGTCGAGCACGGTGTTCTCCTCGATGTTCGTGCTGTGGCTCATGCCGTGGTGCGCGCCGCGGTTCGTGCCGTCGTTCATGCCGCGGCTCACGCCGTGGTCCGTTCCGTCGTTCATGCCGCGGTTCGCGTCGTGGCTCGTGCCGTCGTTCATGCCGCACCACCGCGCATGCGGCGGTAGCCGGACGCCGCCAGCGGGCGTTCGAGCGGGGTGGCCGCGTGGATCTCCTGCGCCGCGGCCAGACCGGACTCGATCGCGCCCTCGATCCAGGCCGGGTAGGTGGAGCAGTGCTCACCGGCGAAGAACAGCGTGCCCTGCGGTGCGGCCGCCAGCGCCCGTTCCTCCTCGGAGGTCGCGACGTCCTTGCTCCAGCGCACCGACGCGGCGCCCATGCTGGAGAAGTCCTCGCCCCACGCCTGGGTCACCACGTCGAGCACCATCCCCGGCGCCTTGAGCTCGGGGTGGATGCGGCTCAGCTCGTCCAGCACCACGCGTTCGCGTTGCTGTGCGGGCAGTTGCCCCAGCGCGTCCGCGTCAGGGCCGATGGTGTAGCTGGCGAGCAGGGCCGCGCCGAGCCGCGGGTCGCTCTCGACCGGCGGGTAGTAGGTCTGGCGGACCAGGCCGCCGGTGAACGAGCCGCCGCCGCTGATGCCGTCGCTCTCCCAGAACGGTTCCCGGCAGTGCACGGCGACCTTGGTGGCCGGCCAGTACTGCATGTCGTGCACGGTCGCGAGCTTGTCGTCGTCGAGCCCGCTCAGCCGCATCCGCCGCACCACCGAGAACGGCACGGTGCACAGCACGTAGTCGCACTGGCTCGCGACGACGTCGAGGCCGCGCCGGGTCTCCACGACCACGCCGTCCGGGCGCACGTGCAGGCCGACCACCTCGCGGCCGCGGTGCACCGGGCCGCGCAGGCGTTCGGCCAGCCGCACGGGGATCTGGTCCATGCCGCCCTCCAGCCGGAACAGCGCGGAGGACGTCTCGACGGTGATGTCGTCGAAGAAGTGCGCGAGCCGGCTGCGCGCGGCGAACTTCGGGTTGCCCGCGAAGAACCGGTTGACGTCGACCCGCTCCACCCCGCCGGTGCTCGCGAGGAACGGCCGCACGTCGATGCCGTCGAGCAGGTCCAGCAGCTCGAGGTTCAGGTCGCTGTGCACGGTGGTGCGGAACGCGCCGGGCGCGACGGCGTTGACGCTGGCGGTCAGCCAGGCCGCCGCGAGCACGGACTCCTCCCGGTACTCGCCGGGCGGCAGGCCCTCGCGGAACTCCTCGACCAGCACCTTCGTGGCCTCGCGCACCCGGAAGTGCCCGGAGCGGGTCTCCAGGTAGCTGGCGTCGTCGGAGAACAGCGTGCGGAACTGCCGCACCCGGTCGCTCAACCCGAGCAGGTCGATCCACTGCATGGTCCGGTGGTGCGAGGCGGGGATGCGCATGGCACCCAGCTCGGCGAGCGGGCCCCTGCCGACGAAACCGTGCGTGCGCACCCGGCCGCCGACCGCGAGCCGTGCCTCCAGGACCTGGACGCTGTGGCCCAGCCGCTCCAGCTCGTGCGCCGCGACCAGGCCGGCGACCCCCGCGCCGAGCACGGTGACGCGCTTGGGCCGCTGCTGCCAGTGGGGTACGCCCGACAGTACGTTCGTGTGCACCGGACTCATGGCTGAATCGTCGCGCTCCCGCGGACGGCCCCACATCCCCCAGCGCACCCCGGCCTCACCCGTTCATACCGCACGACACAACGGTTTCCGCGGTCACGGGCGCGCGGTGCTCCGTCCACCGCCGACACTGGGGCAAACTCTCGTGAGGAGGCCTGGCATGCCAGTGCGCACCGCTGATCTCGACCAGCGCACGACCACTGTGCGCGGACACGACGGCCTGCGGTTGGCCGCGACCACCGTCCTGCCCGCCGGAGAGCTGCGGTGCACGGCCCTGCTGCTGCACGGCGAGGGCTCCGACCGCGACCAGGGCGGGTTCTACCTGCGGCTCGCCACCGAACTGGCCCAGCTCGGCGTCGCCACCCTGCGCGTCGACCTGCCCGGCCACGGCGCCAGCGAGGGCACCCAGCAGGAGCTCAGCCTGTCCGGTCTGCTCAACGTCATCAGCGCCGCGCTGGCACACCTGCGCGACCACGTGGGTGCGGGTCCGGCCGCGCTCGTCGCGACCGGTCTGACCGGCGGTGTCGCCGCCGGGTACGCCGCACGGCGCGGTGACGAGGTCGCGAAGGTCGTGCTGTACAACCCGCTCATCGACTACCAGGAGCACTTCGCCGACGCCCACCCCGCGTGGTCGCGCGGTTTCCTGGGCGAGGAGGCGGCACGCGCGCTGCTCGCCGACGGGCACCTGCGGGTCTCCGACACGTTCGTCGTCGGCAGGGCGATGCTGAACGAGGTCTTCTGGTTGCAGCCGCGCGGCGTGCTGCCGGTGGTCACCGCCCCGACCCTCGTCGTGCACGGCACCGGCCCGACCGCGGTGCCGGTGTCCTCGTCGCGCACCGCGGTGGAGGCGCTCACCTGCCCGAGCCGGCTGGTCGAGATCAGCCCGCCGGTCGACGCGCACTGGCAGGCCCCGGCGATCCGGGTGACCGCGGAGTGGCTGCTCGGCTCGTACTGACGCACGACGAGGAAGGGCCCCTGCCGCGGCAGGGGCCCTTCCTCACGCCATCTGCGGCCAGGAGGCGTACTGCCGCAGGCCGTAGAGCAGCGGCTGCGCGGCCGACCGGTGCACGACCCGCGCCACCCTGCCGAACACCACCACGTGCGTGCCGGTGCGGTGCATGTGGTCGACCTCGCAGTCCGCCGCGGCGTGCGCGTCGTCGACCAGGTGCGGCCCGCCGACGGACTCCGGGCGTTCCCAGGAGATCCGCTCGAACCGCGACGGGTCGCCCGACGAGAACAGCTCCGCAGCCGGCCTGGCACCGTCGTGCAGCAGGTTCACGCTGAAGGAACCGTTGTGCACCAACGCGTCCAGCGTCGGGCTGAGGTACCGCAGACACACCAGCAACGTCGGCGGGTCCAGCGACACGCTCGACAACGACGACACCGTCATGCCCCACGGCGTGCCGTCCCGGTCGAAGGCGGTCACCACCGCGACACCGGTCGGGAACGCCGCCATCAGCGAGCGGAACTGGGTGCTCACAACGGGACCTCCTCTCGGGCCGCGCCGACCCGCCGGGTGACGAGGTCGAGCAGCGGGCCGGTGAGCGCGGTGGTCACCAGCGCCATCACCAGCAGGGCGACGAACAGGCCGGGCGTGAGCAGGCCGGCGGTGAAACCGACCTGCAGCACCACGATCTCGGTCAGCCCGCGGGTGTTCACCAGCACGCCCACCCGCAGAGCGGTGACCCGGTCCTCGCCGCCCCAGCGCGCACCGGCGTACCCGCCGCCGACCTTGCCCGCGACGCCGAGCACGACCGCCAGCACCACGCCGACCCACGGGAACGCGGAGACCCCGCTGGTGGACAGCGTCGCGCCGGCCACCACGAAGAACACCGGCACGAACGCCCGGCCCACGCCGCTGACCAGCGTGACGACCCGCGACCACGCCTCGGTCCCCGGCACCGTGAGACCGACGAGGAACGCGCCGAAGATGGCCGTGAGACCGAGCGAGTGCACCGCCGTTCCCGCACCGAGCGCCACGACGGCGAGGACGAGCGCGGTCGTGCGCGGCCGTGCGGCGGCGAACGCCTCGGCCGGTGCCGAGCCGAGCGCCCGGTGCCCGGCCCACGCGACGAGCCCGCCGGCGGCGATGGTCGCGAACGCGAGCCACACGCCGCCGAGACCACCGGCGGCGAGCCCGAGCGCGACGGTCAGCAGCAACCACGCCGGCGTGTCGATCAGCACCGACGCCATCATCGACAGCGCCGAGGCACGCCCCAGGTCCGAGCGCTCCTCCAGGATGCGCGCCAGCACCGGCACCGCGGTCACGGACATGGCGACCGCGAGCATGATCACCAGCGCGGTGGCCGGTGCGGTGCCGCGCACGTCCGCTGGTGCCAGCCAGACCGCCCAGGCGGCGAAGACGAGACCGGTCAGCAGCGGCACCGCGAACGCACCGAGGCTGATCCGGCCCAGCGCCCGGCCGCGCCACCCGCCCGCACCCCGGTCGAGGTGGTGCACGACGCCGACGAGGAACAGCACCAGCCCCGCCTCACCGACCTGCTTCAGCGGACCGGTGACGGCCGCGGGCAGCACGGCGGTGAACACGCCCCTGCCGAACGCGGCCAGCAGCACCGGTCCGAGCAGGATGCTCAGCGCGATCTCCCCGACCACGGTGGGCATCCGCAGCAGCCGCGCGAGGCGTCGGCCCAGCCACGCGACCGCGAACACCGCGGCCAGCAGCACGAGCAGGTGGATCCCGTTCTGCACCACCGCCGTCACCTCGCCTGGTGCAGCTGCGCGAAGTACTCGTACTGCGTGGGCAACGTCCGTGCGAGCTCCGCGGCCTGTTCCGCGACGAGCTTGAGCTCGTGCTGGGCCGACGACGGGTCCATCAGGCCCAGCGCGGGGGAGGACTTCAGCGGAAGCCCGCCCAGGCCGAGCAGCATGCACACGTAGGAGTAGGACTCGAACCCGTGGTAGTGCGGGAACACGGACTCGTTGTCCGGCAACCGGGTCTGCCAGCGCTCCAGCCGCTCGGCCAGCCCGTCGGGCAGCGGCCGGGTCTTGGTGTCCTTCCAGTACTGGTTGTCCTGGCGCTTGGCGGCGTAGTAGTGCACGACGAGGAACTCGCGCACGCCGTCCATCACGTTGTTGACCAGCCTGTTGTAGGCGGTGCGCAGGCCGTCGTCCCAGCGCGCGTCCGGGAAGTGCTTCACCAGCTGCTCGATGCCGTGCTGGATGAAGAAGATGCCGGTGGACTCCAGCGGCTCGACGAACCCGCTGGACAGCCCGATCGCGACGCAGTTGTTCACCCAGTGGCGGCGGCTGCGGCCGATGCGCATCCTGATGTGGTTGGCCTCGGCGTCCTGCGCGGCCGGGCCGACGAACGCGCGCAGCGTCCGCTCGGCCTCCTCGGGCGTGGTGTAGTCGCTGGCGTAGACGTAACCCGTGCCGATGCGGTCGAACAGCGGGATCGTCCAGATCCAGCCCGCCTCCTGCGCGGTGGCTGTCGTGCACGGCCGCAGCCCGCGGTTCTCCATGTCCTGCGGCACGCGCAACGCGACCGCGCTGTCGTTGGGCAGCGAGGACTGGTAGGACTCGAACGGCTCCTGCAACGCCTTGCCCAGCAACAGGCTGCGGAAACCGGTGCAGTCGATGAACAGGTCGCCGGTGAGGTTCCCGTTGTCCCTGGTGACGACGTGGCTGATCCAGCCGCGGTCGTCCAGCGCCACGTCCTGCACGTCGTCCAGCACGTGCTTCACACCCCGCGCGACCGCGTAGTCGCGCAGGTAGTTCGCGACCAGCGTGGCGTCGAAGTGGTAGGCGTACGGGAACTGCGTGGTCTGCTCGGCAAGGGTCGTGCGGTACGTGCTGCGCTCGCCCAAGCCGCCCTCGAACAGCTCGCCGTCGAGGTGCCGCGGCGACTTCAGGTCGTCGCACAGCGTGCCGACCAGGAAGCAGTCCTTGTCGAAGCGGTCCGACTTCCGCTCGCGCAGCCACCAGTCCGTCAGCGGGAAGCCGTCCACGACGCGCTGCCGCTCGAACGGGTGGTAGAAGTGGTGTCCGGGCTCACGCCAGTTCTCGAACCGGATGGCGAGCTTGTAGGTCGCGTTGCACGCGGGCATCCACTCCTTCTCCTCCAGGCCGAGGTACTCGAAGAAGTGCCGGACCGTGCTGAACGTCGCCTCGCCCACGCCGATCGAGCCGACGCGGGCCGACTCGACGAGCGTGACGTCGACCCGGTCGCCGAAGGCGGCCGTGAGGTAGGAGGCGGTCATCCAGCCGGCCGTGCCGCCACCGACGACAACTACGTTCTTCAACATCTTCGGTCAGTCCTCCGGTTCGTGGTTACTGGGCGACGGCGTGGATCAGGCTCTGCGGTGACGAGGTCGGCGTGACCTCGACCCGGCGCAGGCCCGACCGCCGCAGCAACGCGTCGTAGTGGTCGAGGTCGCGCTCGCGGCCGGAGTTGACGGCGAGCATCCCGAGGTCGAGCAGCGGGGCGAAGCCCGGTTCGCCCATCGGCCCGAGCGGCATCTCGACGACGACCACCCGGCCGCCGGGGCGCAACGCCCTGCGGCAGTTGGTGAGGATCTCGACGCACGCGTCGTCGTCCCAGTTGTGCAGGACGGCCTTGAGCAGGAACAGGTCGCCCTCCGGGACGGCGTCGAAGAACGAGCCGCCGGCGAACGTGCAGCGGTCGGCGAGACCGGCCTTCTCCGCCTCGGCCACCGCGGTCGGCTCCACCGTCGGCAGGTCGAAGACGACGCCCCGCAGCTCCGGGTTCGCCCTCAGCAGCGGGTGCAGCAACGCGCCGTTCGCGCCGCCGACGTCGACCGCCGTGGTCAGACCGGTGGTGTCGAGCAGGTCGCCGATCTCCCGCGACAGCCCGTCGGTCAGCTCGGACATGGAGCTGGAGAACCGTTCCCACTCCCGCGGGTTCGCCTGGAAGTAGGTCCAGATGTCACTGCCCAGCGCGGCACCGGTCTGCGGCTCGCCGGCGCGCACGGCGTCCGGGAACCGGCCCCAGGACAGCCAGTGCCCCGGTGAGCCGTGCACGATCGCGATGTCGCGGAACGACCCCGGCGCCCCTTCGCGCAGCGTCTCCAGCAACGGGGTGCTGAGGAACTTCCCGTTGTCGTAGGTCACGAGCCCCTGTGCTGCGCAGGCGCGCAGCAACCTGGTGGTCGTGCCCGCGTCGACGCCGATCAGCTCCGCGATCTCCGCGCCGGTCAGCGGACCGTCGGCGAGGTGGTCGGCGAGCTTGAGGTCGGCGACGGCGTGCACGATCTGGGTGACCCAGTACCCGGTGATCATCTGCATCATCCGTGCCTGCGGTGGCATTCCCGGTGCGGTCATCGGGCGGTCTCCTCCGGCGCTGCGGCTTGGGTGCGAACGTGTTCTGGCCGGAATCCGAGCCCGATGACGCGGCTCATCAGCCATTGGGCGACGCCGAGCTTCTCGAAGACCTTCGGGGCGGGCGGCTGGCCCGACCCGTCGAGCGCCTCGTCGATGCCGAACTTCTGGGTGGCGCGCTGCAGTCCCTGCGACAACGCGACGGCGCGTTTGCGTCGTTTGCGCACCCGCGCGAGCAGCCCGTCGTCGAAGGGCTCTCCGTTCTGCTTGCGCAGCAACGCCTCCGTGAGGATGTTGGCGGTGGCGACCGCGTCCTGCACGGCGAGGTTCACGCCGAAGCCCGCGACCGGGGACATGGCGTGCGCGGCGTCGCCGATGAACAGCAGACCGGGCTCGTGCCAGCGCTCCAGCCGGTCGATCCGCGCCTCCAGCGGGCTCAGCTGGTCCAGGGAGGACACCTCGTGCGCCCGGTCGGCGAGGAACGGCACCAGCTCGGCGAGGTCCGCGCGGAACTTGTCGAGGCCTTCGCGGCGCACCCTGTCCATGCCGCCGGTGGACGTCTCGTAGGACATCTGCCAGTAGGTGCGGCGGTCGGTGGCGCCGAAGATCTTGCCGTTGCCGATCCGCACGCAGATGCCCTCGTCCGGATCGGTGTCCCTGCGGGAGATCCGGAAGAAGATGACGTCGAGCGAGCGGCCGATCAGCGTGGGCTCGAACCCCGCGTCCCGCCTGATCACCGAGTGCCGCCCGTCGGCCGCGACCACGAGCGTCGAGCGGATCTCCCGCTCGCCCTCGGGGCCGCGCACGCGCAGGCCCGCCACCCGGCCGTCGCACCGCACCACGCCCAGCGCCTCGGTCTTCATCAGCAACCGGAACCCCGGGTACCGCTTGGCCTCTGCGGTGATGAGGTCCAGGAAGTCCCACTGCGGCACGAAGGCCATGTACGGGTAGGGGACCCGGAGCCGGCGGAAGTCGGCGATGTCGATCCGCTTGCCGTCCTGCACCACGCCGATCGTGCTGACCTTCTGGTGCGGCAGCTCGTGGAACCTCTCGATCAGGCCGAGCTCGTCGAGGATCTGCAACGTGGCGGGGTGCACGGTGTCACCGCGGAAGTCACGGTGGAAGTCGGCGTGCTTCTCCAGCACCACGACGTCCACACCGGACCGGGCGAGCAGCAGCCCGAGCACGGCACCGGCCGGGCCTCCGCCCGCGATGCACACGGTCGTCGTCTCGGCCATCACAGGTCCTTCAGGTCCATGGTGCGCAACGAGTCGCCGATGAAGGCGAGCAGGTCGGCGACGGTCGGGGTGAGGCCGAAGCCGACGCACTTGCGGGCGAGGTCGGCCACCTCGTGGAACTCGCGGGCCATCCACTCGACAGCGACGTCGGGCCGGGAGATGTACTCCGGGGTGGAGTCGAGCTCGAACGACGGTCCCGCGGTGCGGCCGGGCCGCCCGGACGGCAGCGTGACGACCAGCTCGCCCAGCGGCCGCAGCACACCGGTCATGATGTCCAGCGACCAGTTCATCAGCCGCGAGCGGCGCAGCGACTTGTCCGGGCTGTAGCCGAAGTGCTGCACCATCAGCTGCATCGCGAGGAAGTACGACCGGTTGAACGCCTTCACCGCGATGCGGGCCGGCTCGTGGGTGATGTGGTCCATCGCCGGGTTGCCGGGCTTCAGCGTGGGGTTGCGCATCACCGGGTAGGCCGGGTTCCACGGGATCTTGCGGCCGTTGGGGCCCTTCGCGCGTTCCGCGATCAGCAGCTCCGAGATCCGCAGGAACGTGTCGAAGTGCGACTCCTCCTCCGGCAGCGTCGAGGGGATGTGCCCGCCCTCGCCGTGCTCGGTGACGAAGTCGATGGCGAACACGGCGCTCGCGACGTCGTCGACCTCCAGCTGGTAGTCCGGGTGCACCGCGTTCACCGACTCGCGCATGAACAGGTGGTGCGCACCGCCGCCGCGGCCCTTCTTCACCAGGAACACGCCGGGAACGGCCTGGACGCCCTCGCGGATCGCCGCGTACAGCTCGCTCAGCGACCCGTACTGGTAGGGCTCGCCGTCCGCGCGCAGGACCGCGGAGTCGTTGCCCTCGATGTCGTCGATCAGGTCGTGCGGCTGTTCCAGTGCCACGAACCGCTGCACGCTCGCGAGGTTCAACGGCTCCAGCGAGAACTCCAGCGGCACGCACACCTGGCTGTTGAACGTGCCGAAGTCGAGCTTGGGCAGGTGGAACGGCCGGCCCATCGCCATCAGGATGTTGTTGATCGCGAGGAAGTGCATCATCTCCTCGCGGGCGACGGACATCAGGCTGCCGCGGATGCCGTTGTTCCACGTCTCGGTGCCCTCGCCGCACGCGGTGAGCAGGTGCTCCTCGGTCCACTCACCGCGTTCGACCAGCTTCCGGCCGGCACCGTGCGTGGGCACGCTGTAGGCCGCGTAGAGGTACTGGACCATGGTGGCCAGCTCGATCGCCGCGGCTTGGTGGAGCGCGTGCAGCAGCTGGTCCTTGGTCGTGATGGTGCCGAGCTTGCGCTGCTGGGGTACGAAGGTCGGCGGTGTCTGCCGCCGGTCGTCGTCGGCGAGCAGGTAGCGCAGCATCAGGCGGATCTGCGGCGCGCTCATGTCCCGCGTCGGCGGCATGTAGAACGTCTTGCCCTTGTGCTCGGGCGCGGACACGTGCCAGATCAGCCGGGCGTAGGGCTCGACCTTGAACTCGTCGGCGAGGCTCAGCACCTCCGAGCGCATGAACGAGTACTGCAGCTCGTAGTAGGCGAGCGCCTCCCGGTACAGCGTGGGGAAGGTGATCTCCTCGTCGGGCAGGTCGTCGAGGTGCCAGTGGTCCGGCAGCACCCGCACGGCCACGGACCCGACCGCCGACCAGTAGCCCTGCTCGTCGTTGTTGTCGTAGCGCTCGGCCGCCGTGGTGCCGCGCGGTTCCGGCGTGGTCTCCGGGCGCAGCAGCACCCTCGTCGCACCGCCGCGCACGCCCTTGAGCGTGATGGTGCTGCGACCGTGCTCGTCGGTCGAGAGCACCAGGTCGGGCCGGTACTCGGACTGGCCGGCCGGCAGGAACGCGACGAGCTGCGCGGTGTCGCGGTCCTGCGCCAACGGCAGCGCGGCCGGGTTGACGTGCTGCTCGACGTGGATGCGGTCGACGCGGGCCGGTGCGCCGCGCACGTAGGAGCGGACCGGGATCTCGACCGCGTGGTCCTCGCCGGTCCCGGTGTTCTCGTGCTCCAGGAACAGCGCGGCCTCGTCGGACTCGACGACGACCTCCTCCTCGCGGGACAGGACGGTGCCGTCGGGCGCGGTGAGCACCAGCGGCTCGGCCGGGTCGCCGGTGCCACCGTCCACCCTGGACACCACGACCACGCCGGACGTGCGCGCGTCCTCGGCGGGGGGAATCGTGGCGAGCAGCGTGCCCGACGCCGTGCGCACCTCCAGGCCGGTCCGCGACCACGCGGTGACCAAATTCGCGGTGACGTGCGATTCGGTGAGGTGCACGGAGGCGTTGGGCAGCGCGGACCCGGTGGTGCGCGCGGTGAGCAGCCGTCCGGCGGGGGAGGTGCGCAGCTCGTGGCGGCGCCAGGGCGCGATCGTCCCGCGCAGCCGCCAGACGTCCGGCTGGCCCACCCCGGTGGGCTTCATGTCGGTGATCGAGAACTGCACCACGAGGCCGTCGGCGTCGTCCTCGGCCACCGCGCGCAACCGGGCGAGCGCGGGGGAGTCCGCTGCGCCGTCGAGCCAGTGCAGGCCCTCGGTCTTGTCCACCACGAACTGGTGCAGCACGGTGTGGAACTGGTTCCAGCGCGGCGGGCACAGGCCGTTCACGTCACCGGTCACCAGATACGGGACGTCGTGCGAGCGCCCCGACCGGCCGAGTGCGAGCTGGCCGACCATCAGCGTGGTGGTCCAGTTGGAGGCGGGGTCGACGTCGAAGACCCGCGAGCGGTTCGCCGTGCCCGCCGTGTAGTCGCAGAAGTGGCCCCAGAAGTCGAGCTGCCGGCCGACGACGAGGTCGTCCGCGCCCACCTCACCGGCGGCCAGCTCCGTGCCGACGACCTCCGCGTCGACCCAGAAGTGGCCGTTGCCCTCGAAGTTGTGGCCCTTCGACTCGCCCAGGAAGTCGTAGTAGTCCTGCACCGGGCGGTCGGTGTCGAACACGCCGTCGGCGTCGATGGCCCGGTTGCTCTCCAAGTCCAGCCACCCCGCGCGCGGCCCGGTGGGCAGGCGGGTGACGGCGGAGCCCGCGAAGTGCAGGCGGGGCAGGTCGAAGACGCTCATGCGTTGTCCCAGACGACCGCGCTCATCGTCGGGATGAGGTCCTTCGTGATCCGCACGCCGGGCAGCGCCTTCTCGTACTGCAGGCGGAACTCCGTGTCCGTGAGCGGCATCGCGGCGGCGCTCATCTCCAGCCAGCGCGGGTGCAGCATCATCCGCACCGAGTCGCACGCGGCGTCGACGTCACCGGACACGTCGTAGATGATCTTGCCGGTCTCGAACGCGTAGGCGCTCTGCTCGCTCGGCGCCGCGGCACCGTCGGGCTGGGTCACGTCGACCACCACGAGCCGGCCGCCGGGGGCGACGAGGGCGCGCAGCACGGGCAGCACCTCGTCGGCGGGTCCCATGTGGAACACCGCGTTGACCGACATCACCAGGTCGAACTGCCCGTCGCGCTCGGGCGTGAGGTCGACGGCGTTGCGGCACTCGTAGCGCACCGGCACCCGCGTCCGCTTGGTGGCCGCGATGTCGAGCATCTTCTGCGACAGGTCGACGCCGACCACCTCGTCGTACCGGCTCGCGAGCAGGCCGCAGTTGTTGCCGCTGCCGCACCCGGCGTCGAGCGCGCGGCGACCTCCCGGCAGCTGCTCGACGAGCCACGACCGCACCGGGCTCGTGGCGGCGTCACGGATCACCGTGAACCGCTCGTAGAGCTCGGCCAGGTCATCAAAGTACGCTTCCGGGGCGCTCATTGAGGTTCCTCGACTTCCGGCGGTCCACGACGTGACGGCCTCCACCATCGGACGTCGGGCGGTCCGCTGATAAGGACCTGCCGGAGAACCTGCGCGCTCGCGCAGGGTGGCCCCCCGATCCCGTTCCACGGCGGGCGATGTGGTGCGTCCGCGCAGCTCGCAATACTGCGATCGCACATTCGCCGACGTGAACGAGGAAGCCGATGCGCGACGAACGCGACTGCGACGTCCTGGTGGCGGGCGCGGGACCGACCGGTCTCTGCGCCGCCCTCATGCTCGCCCAGCACGGCGTGCGGGTGCGGGTGGTCGACGCCGGGTCGGGCCCGGTGGAACAGGCGCGTGCCGCGATCGTGCACGCCCGCACCCTGGAGCACTTCGACCGGCTCGGGGTCGCGGAGGCGGCCGTCGCCCGCGGCCTGCCCATCACCGACGTCGCGATCCACGAGGCCGGCCGGCACGTGGGCGACATGCCGCTCGCCGGTGAGGGCAGCGCGGACCAGACCCGGTTCCCCTACGCGCTCGCGCTGGAGCAGTTCGAGACCGAGCGGGTGCTCGTGGAGGCGTTGAAGGAGCACCACGTCGAGGTCGAGTGGAACACCGCCGTGGCGGACCTGGCCGACTCCGGCACCGAGGTCGCCGTGACCACCGTGCAGGGGCGCACGATCACGGCTCGCTGGCTGGTCGGCGCGGACGGGGCGAGCAGCGTGGTGCGCGGGCTCGTCGGCCAGTCGTTCGACGGCGAGACCTACGCCCAGGCGGGCATGCTCGCCGACGTCACGCTCGACGTCGACCTGGGCGTGCGGGGGATGCGGCTCAACCTGACCCGCGGCGGTTTCGTCGGCATCCTGCCGCTGGCGTCCGGGCGCTGCCGGCTCTTCGGCGTGGTGCCGCCGGAGCTGAGCCAGGCGCCTGCGCAGAAGAACCCCACGCACGAGGCCTACGCGCCGCTGCCGCCCGCGGACCTGCAGCAGTGGTTCGAGAACTACTTCAAGGTCGACGCCCGGCTCAAGGACGTCGTGTGGGCGTCGATGTTCCGGTTCCACAGCCGGATCGCCTCGAAGTTCCGCGTCGGCAACGTGTTCCTCGCGGGCGACGCCGCGCACATCCACAACCCGGCCGGTGGCCAGGGCCTCAACCTCGGTGTCGGCGACGCGGTCAACCTCGCCTGGAAGCTCGCGCAGGTCGTCAACGGCGAGGCGCCCGAGTCGCTGCTCGACACCTACGAGTCGGAACGCCGCCCCATCGCGCGGACCGTCCTCAAGCGCACCGACCTCGGGTTCAAGCTGGAGACCGGGAACAGCGCGGTGGCGGTGTGGATGCGCACGCACGTGGCGACCCGCGTGGTCGGCGTGGTGTCCCGGCTGGCGCCGATCCGCCGGATGTTCTTCCACATGTTCTCGCAGCTGTGGATCAGCTACCGGGGCTCGGCCGCGGTCGGCCCCGGCACCGGGCCGCTGCGGCCGGGCGACCGCGCGCCGTACGCCGAGATCCGGCCCACCCCGGACGGGGCGAGCAGCGTGCTGGACCTGACCCACGGCGCCGGGTACCACGTGCTGCTGTTCGGCGCGCAGGGCCTCGACACCGACGGGCTGGCCGCACGGCTCGACGACCGGTACACCGCCGCGATCACCACCCACGTCATCCCGCCGGAGGAGGAGGCCGCCCACCGCGGGTACCAGGTGAACGGCCCGCTGCTGGTGCTGGTCCGGCCGGACGGGCACGTCGCCGCGGTCGCGGACCCGTCGTCGGTGCAGGGCGTGGTGGACCACCTCGACACCGTGCTGACCCGCGTGCGGTCCGCGGTCTGACCCCGCGCGGGGTCCATGCTGCGCAACCGCGTGGGATCGTTTCCACCTGGTGTTCCCGGTCCGTCCTGCTCATCAGACTGTGCCCATGACACAGAGCGAGAAGACCGACGAGTCCCGCGGCTTCACGGACCCCGAGTACTGGAACTTCATGTACGACGAGGGGACCGCGCCGTGGCTCATCGGCGGGCCGCAGCCCGCGATCGTCGAGCTGGAGCGGCAGGGCCTGGTCCGCGGCCGCGTCCTCGAACCGGGCTGCGGCTCCGGTGAGCACACCACCCTCTTCACGAAGCTCGGCTACGACTCCCTCGGCGTCGACCTGTCCCCGAGCGCCATCGCCTACGCCCGCCGCACCGCGGCCGAACGCGGCGTGCCCGAGGCGCGGTTCGAGGTCGCGAACATGCTGCGGCCGCAGGACCACCCGTTCCTGTCGGGCGGGTTCGACACGGTCGTGGACGTGGCGCTGTTCCACGGGTTCGGCGCCTACGGCGACTCGGACCACGCACAGGCGTACGCACAGGTGCTGCACTCGCTGACGAACCCCGGCGCGCTCGTGCACATCCTCGCCCACTCCAACGCCGCGCCGGGGCTGAGCTCCAGCATCGGCGAGGGCGTGATCCCCGCGGCGTTCACCGACGGCTGGGTGGTCGAGAGCGTCGAGGCCGCGAGCTACCAGGGGTTCATCACCGAGCAGATCTCCGCGGTGGCCGTGCAGCGCGGCCTGCCCGCGCACGGGCCCGTCGAGCTGGCGGCGTGGCTCGGCCGGGTCCGCAGGCTGTGACCGGTCAGGCCCTGTCGCTGGTGTCGAAACCCTGTGCCGCCACCACGTTCAGCAGCGCCAGCGCCTCGGCGTCGGGTGACCCGGCCGGTGCGCTGTAGAGCACGAGGTGCTGGTCGCTGTCGGTGAGCGCCAGCGAGTCGCAGTCGACGGTGATCCTCCCGACCAGCGGGTGCCGGAAGCTCTTGCTGAGCACGGTCGGCGACTGCACGTCGTGGCGTTCCCACCGCCGCGCGAACTCGGCGCTGCCCTCGCACAGCTCACCGACCAGATCGGAGATCACCACGTCGGCCGGGTACCGGGCGAGGGTGGCGCGCAGCTGCATGACGACGTGGTGGCGGAACTCCGTCGCGTCGGAGACCCCGTACAGCGCGGGCCCCGGTGTGAGGAACGCGCGGCGCGCGAGGTTGCGGTCCCGCGGGGCCAGGACGCGGAAGTCCTCCATCAGCGCGGCCATCAGGTCGTTGCACGCGAGCACCTCGAACGCCGCCGAGACCACCATCCCGGCCGTCTGCGGCAGCCGGTCGAGCAACGCGAGGACGCTCGGCCGGACGTCGCGCCGGTGCACCGCCGTGCGGCTGGGCGCGGTGCCCGCGAGGACGTGCAGGTGGTCGGACTCGGCGCCGGTCAGCCGCAGCGCGCCCGCGATCCCGGCGAGCACCTCGGCCGACGGGCGCGGGGCCCGTCCCTGCTCCAGGCGGACGTAGTACTCGGTGGAGATGTGCGCGAGCACCGCCACCTCCTCGCGCCGCAGGCCCGCGGTCCTGCGGCGCGGGCCGGACGGGAGACCGACGTCCTGCGGCCGGAGCCGGGCGCGCCGGCTGCGCAGGAACGTGCCGAGCTGCTGCTTGTCCATGCCCCGAGTATCCGCGCCGCGAACGGGCCCAGGGTGGTACAGCCTGTGCCTGCCTCCGGCGCGCGGGCGGCCCGACGCTGGAGCCATGACGAACTCCGACACCACTCCGGCCGGGCTGCTCACCGGCAAGGTCGTGCTCATCACCGGCGCCAGCCGCGGCATCGGCGAGGCAGCGGCCCGGCTGTTCTCCCGTGAGGGTGCCGCCGTCGTGCTGGCCGCCCGCGGAGCCGACGCCCTGGACCGCGTCGTCACCGGCATCCGCGCCGAGGGCGGTGTCGCCGACGCGGTCGTGGTGGACCTCGCCGACCGCGACAGCATCCGCGCCGCCGTCGACCGGGTCGAGCAGCTGCACGGACGGCTCGACGGCGCCTTCAACAACGGTGCGGTGGTGCAGCAGCCCGGCCCGCTCGACACGACCAGCGACGAGACGATCGACGAGCAGTTCGTGGTCAACTTCCGCGGCCACTGGACCGCGATGACCGCCGAAGCCGCCCTCATGCGCAAGAACGGCGGCGGCGCGATCGTGAACACCTCCAGCATCGGCAGCCGCCGCGCGAACCCCGTGCTGCCCGCCTACGGCGCCATGAAGCGCGCGCTCAACAGCCTCACCGAGAGCGCGGCCGTGACGTGGGGCCGGGAGGGCATCCGGGTCAACGGCATCACGCCCGGTGGCACCGAGACGGCGATGATCGACGAGTGGGAGGCGGCGACCCCCGGCGTCGTCGAGCAGCTCACCGCCACGATCCCGGTGGGCCGGATGGCGCAGCCCCGTGAGGTCGCCGAGGTGGCGGCGTGGCTGCTGAGCGACCGGGCCGCGATGGTGACCGGTGCGCTGGTGCCGGTCGACGGCGGTGCGGGCGCGTAGCCACCGCGCAATTGCGCGCACCTCGCGGTTCCGCGCTTTTAACGGAAGCTAAAGAAATGCGGGTTCTTTTAGCTTCCGCTAAAAGCAGCAGGATGTGGCGGGCTTGATCGTGTTAGCGTTCACATTGGTTCTTGACCAGTCGCAGATCGTGCCTCAGAGTTTGCTGTGTGCGTTCGACATGTGCGGTGAAGACAGCCCGGTCTCCGGGGTCGTCGTCGAATTGTCGAACGCTCACATAGAGGCACTTTCATCACAGGGCGCGCGATGACCACTCGGCGCAAGAGGTCGCTCGGACGTTGCCCGTGCCGCAGTTCGCCCACACCTCGACGAAGAGGAGCACGCCCGTGGTCAGGACAGACCATCACCCGCCCACCGCACTTCCCCAGACCCGCAGGCGCCGTGCCGCCGGCGTCACCGCCGTGATCGGCGTGCTGCTCGGCGGGTTGCTGGTGGCGGTCAACGCGGCGCCCGTGTCGGCTGCGACCGTCGACACCACCGCCTGGTACGTGCTGGTCAACCGCAACAGCGGCAAGGCGCTGGACGTCTACAACCTCGCCACCGGTGACGGCGCGCGCATCACCCAGTGGAGCCGCAACGACGGCAACCAGCAGCAGTGGCAGTTCGTCGACTCCGGCGACGGCTACTACCGGGTGAAGTCCCGCCTGTCGAGCAAGGTGCTCGACGTCCACAACTTCTCGACCGCGGACGGCGGCAACGTCGTCCAGTGGTCGGACCTCAACGGCACCAACCAGCAGTTCCGCCTCGCGGACTCCGACGGCGGCCACGTGCGGCTGATCAACCGCAACAGCGGCAAGGCCGTCGAGGTCCAGGGCGCCTCCACCGCCGACGGCGGCAACGTCGTGCAGTACAGCGACTGGGGCGGCACCAACCAGCAGTGGCAGCTCGTGCGCGTCGGTGGCGACACCGGCCCCACCACCACGACGAGCAACAACCCCGGCCAGTGCTCCCTGCCGTCGACCTACCGCTGGTCCTCGACCGGCGCGCTGGCGCAGCCGCGGCAGGGCTGGGTGTCCCTCAAGGACTTCACCCACGTCATGATCAACGGCAAGCACTTGGTCTACAGCACCACGCACGACACCGGGACCAGCTGGGGCTCGATGAACTTCACCCCGTTCACCAACTGGTCGGACATGGGGTCGGCGAGCCAGAACGCGATGAACTCCGGCACCGTCGCGCCCACGCTGATCTACTTCGCCCCGAAGAACATCTGGGTGCTCGCCTACCAGTGGGGCGGCACCGCGTTCACCTACCGGACGTCGAGCGACCCCACCAACCCGAACGGGTGGTCGTCGCCGCAGGTGCTCTCCACGGCGAGCATCAGCGGCTCCGGCACGGGACCCATCGACCAGACGCTCATCGGTGACGGCCAGAACATGTACCTGTTCTTCGCCGGCGACAACGGCAAGATCTACCGCCAGGTCATGCCCATCGGGAACTTCCCCGGCAGCTTCGGCTCCTCCTACACGACCGTCATGAGCGACACGACGAACAACCTGTTCGAGGCGCCCGAGGTCTACAAGGTCCAGGGCCAGAACCAGTACCTGATGATCGTCGAGGCGATCGGTGCCAACGGCCGCTACTTCCGGTCGTTCACCTCCAGCAGCCTCAGCGGTTCCTGGACGCCGCAGGCGGCCACCGAGAGCCGTCCGTTCGCCGGCAAGGCGAACAGCGGTGCCACCTGGACCAACGACATCAGCCACGGTGACCTGATCCGCACCAACCCCGACCAGACCAAGACGATCGACCCCTGCAACCTGCAGCTGCTGTACCAGGGCCGCAACCCGAGCTCGGGTGGCGACTACGGCAAGCTGCCGTACCGGCCGGGTGTGCTGACGCTGCAGCGCTGACCGACCTTTTCACGAATCTGAACACCTGAACGGTTTCTCCGCCGGGCTTCCTGAGTCCGGCGGGGAAACCGTTCTCGCTATTCATGGCTCATTCCGTTCGCATACCGGAATCGGTCCGCGGTTCGGTACGTCCGCACCGGAGGCGTTCACCCGCGCCGTGCTCGCCCTGTGAACGCCTCCGTGCCCCCGCGTCAGCCGGCGGGAGGCGTGAGCACCCCGCCCGCCGCCGCGCGAATCCGCAGCGACGAGGCCGTGGCGTCGCGCACGATCCGGTCCACGTCGTAACCGGCCAACCGGCCGCCGCGCTTCACGAACTCCCCGTCGACGAGCACGGTGTCCACGTTGGCGGGTGTGGCCGACTGCACGAGCGCGGTCTCGGGCAGCCCACCCGGCGCGATGTTGACGTCGGTGGTGCGCACCAGGACGAGGTCGGCGCGCTTGCCGACGGTGATCGACCCGGTGACGTCGCCCAGGCCCAGCGCGCGGGCGCCGTTGACCGTCGCCATCTCGATCACCCGGCGGAACCCGATCTCCGGCAGGTCCGCGGTGGGCGTGCCCTGCCACGGGATTCCCGTCGTCCAGGCCACCCGCATCGTCTCGAACGGGTCCGGCGGCGCGATGGACGTGGCGTCCGACGACAGCGACACCGGCAGCCCGGCCGCGTTCATGCGCAGCAGCGCCGCCCTCGGGTCACCGGCCGCGCCGAGGCGGAACTCCGAGTGCGGCGCCCAGCTCAGCGGCGTGGCGGTGCGCACCAGGACCTCGATGTCGCTGTCGAGCGCCGTGACGTAGTGGCACAGCAACGTCTTCGGCCCCAGCCACCCGCGCCGCTCGTAGTCGGCGGCGTCCACGATCCGCGGCGGCGACTGGCCCGCGTGCACCGACACCGGCAGCCCGCGGCCCAGCACCGCGTCCATGTCGGCGAAGAAAGCGCTCTCATCGCTCTGCGACAGCCCGCGCACGCTGACCCCGAGGTGCACGCGCCCGTCGAACGCGGTGCCACCCGCGAAGTACTGCTGCCGCACGCGGTCCACGTCGGTCAGGTCCACCGGCACGTCCCGCGGCATCTGGTCCACGTGGCCGTAGGAGAACCGAGCGCGCAGCAGCCCGTCGCGGTGCGCCCGCAGCTCGGCGTCGGCGTGCGCGGGGGAACGCGTGTTGTTGCACCAGTTGTGGACGGTGGTGACGCCCGCGTTCGCCAGCTCGGCGAGCCCGAGCAGCACGCTGCGGTAGTGGTCGGCCGGTTCGTACAGCGCCGACGTGGCCCGCTTCGCCGCGAAGTACGGGAAGCCGTCGGCCACGAAGTTGCGGCCCAGCGCGCTCCACATGTGGTGGTGGGTGTTGACGAACCCCGGCGCGACGATCATGCCGGTCGCGTCGACGACCTGCGCGTCCGGTGCCTTCAGGCCGAGGCCGACCGCGGCGATCCGGCCGTTCTCGACGAGCACGTCACCGCGGGGCAGCACGCCGAGCGCGGGGTCGACGGTGACCACCGCGCCGCCCCTGATCAGCAGGCGGCCCCGGTGCGGGCCGGGGCCGGCGGGTGTTGTCGCCGGCTCGGTGGCCGCTGCCGTCGCGGAACCCGTCGCGGAAGCCGTCGCGGACATGGCGAGTGCGGCACCCAGGGACTTGGTGAGCGTCCTGCGGTTGATCATGGGACCTCCAGGGCTGGGACTCGGACGAGTCATGCTCACCTGGGACTTCCGCCCCTGTCACCGTGCTGCCGCGGCCGCTGGACCAGGCGGTGGAAGGCGCTTACCGCGCCTGGTCCAGCCGGCGTGCCCCGCTCACCGAGCCTCGTGCAGCGGCCGGATGTGCCGTTCGGCGTGGGCGGTCAACGCCTCCACCTGGGGCCGTGCCGCGTCGAGCCGCGCCTCGGGACTCGACTGGCGGGCGATGATCTGGTCCACGTTGGCCCGCGTCACCAGCAGCCCCGGCGCCACGAACCAGCCTTCCGGCAGCGGGCGGCCGTTCTTCGCGTGCGCGGCGAGCAGCCAGCCGGCCACCGCGCCCTTCACGAAGTGCTCCGCCGACACCGACGCGAACAGGTGCCCGTCCTTGACGCCCTGCAGCGCCTTCGGGTCCACGCTGAACGCACCGGCCAGCCACCGCGCGCCCCTGGCGGCGTGAACGGCGGCGAGGTTCACCGCGTCGACGTCGCCGGCGCCGAGGAACGCGAGCGCGTCCGGGTTCGCGTCCACGACCCGCTGCCAGGTCGCGAGGTTCGCCTGCGCGTCCCTGCCGGTGTCGAGCGGACCCATCACCCGCAGCTTCGGCAGCCGTTCGGTGAGCCGGGCCCGCATGCCGGCCGACCGCTGGTCCAGCGCGGGCATCGCGGGGGAGTTGCTGCCGATCACCACGGTGCCCGCGGCGTCGGGCGGGAGCCGCTCCACGGCGGCGTCGGCGAGCAGCTGGCCCATGTCGTAGCTGTCGTTCTCGATGAGCAGCTCGACGTCGGCGCCCGGCGCGATCTGGCCGCCGGCGACCGCGATCACCGGGATGTCCTGCTCGACCAGCCGCGCCATCGGCCCCGCGAGCAGCTCCGGTGCCACCGCGGACACCCCGATGCCGCCCCTGGCCCGCGTGGCGAGGTCCCTGAGCAGCTCGACCTGGCGCAGGCCGTCGTGCGTGGCCGGGCCGGTGGTCTCGGTCCGCACGCCACCGACCAGCTGCGCGCCCGCGGTGAACCCGTCGCTCATCTCGCGGGAGAAGTCGCGCGAGGTGTTCTGCGACAGGAAACCGATGGTCGGCGGATCATCGGACGTCTGCCCGGTCGTGCACCCGCTCACCACCAGTGCGAGGGTGAGAACCGCTGCCGGCAGGGCACGGGCAGGCGAAAGCATTGGTGAGCCCCATCGTCGGGTGTGCCGAGCGCCAGACGGTAGTGGGTCGGTGCCGATCACCGCCAGTGGTCCGGAAAGCACCGTCCGCGGGTTGCGTGCCATCCTTTGGCTGCGTACCAATGAGCACTTCGCACGAGTTCCGATCGTGAGGCGCGGTGATGCTGTCCACCTGGGTCGAGGCCCGCACGACCGCGCACACGACGGTCGTGAGCCTGGTGATCGGCCTGGCCACGCTCGCGGGGATCGCGCTGTGGATGAGCCTGAGCGCCCAGCGCGCCGCCGCGCACCTGCACGAGCTCAACGAGACCAGCGACCGCTGGGGCCAGGTCGTGCAGAACGTCGACGTGGCCGACCACGCCATGTCCGACTACCTGCGCTCCGGCACGCCGGTGATGCGGCAGCCGCTGGTCAGCGCGGCCGGTGCGGCGGGGGAGAGCCTGCGGTGGCTGGGCGACAACGGCGGCGCGGCCGACGTGCGCGCCGCCGGGATCGTCGGCGACCTGTACGGCGACTACACGACGCTGCTGCGCGACGTCGTGGCCCTGGGTGACGGCGGTGACGCGACCGGTGCCGCGCTGAAGGCCGACCAGGCCGAGCTCACCGTCGTCTCGCTGCGCAAACAGCTCTCGACCGTGGTGCAGCTCAAGCGCCTGGAGACCTCCGAGTACCTCAAGCACGCCGAACACCACAACGGGCAGCTGCGGATCGCGGCGCTGGTCGCGTTCGTGGTCGACCTGGGGCTGGTCGCGCTCTGCGCGGTCGTGCTGCTCGGCCACCGCCGCAAGATCCTGCGCCAGGCCGCGAAGAGCGAGCACGAGGCCTCGCACGACGCGCTGACCGGCCTCGCCAACCGCACGTTGCTGACGCAGCGGACCGAACAGGCGATCAGCAGGGCAGCGGTCTCCGGTGACCCGCTCGGGTTGTTCCTGATCGACCTCAACCGCTTCAAACCGATCAACGACACCCTCGGCCACGCGTTCGGCGACCGGTTGCTCCAGCACGTCGCGACCCGGCTGACGAGCGCCGTGCGCGGGGACGACACCGTGGCGCGGCTGGGCGGCGACGAGTTCGCGGTGCTGCTGCCCGCCGTCGGCAGCACGGCGAACGCGCTGGCCGTGGCGGGCAAGGTGCACCGGGCCCTGGAGGAGGCCGTCGACCTCGACGGCCTGTCGGTGGAGGTCGGCTGCAGCATCGGCGTCGCCCTGTACCCGAGCGACTCGACCGACGCGCACGACCTGCTCAAACACGCTGACATCGCCATGTACGCGGCCAAGCGCAACCGCCTGGGCACCACGGCCTACGAACCGGGCCTGGACGAGCACAGCGCCGCCCAGCTGACCGTGATCAGCGACCTGCGCCGGGCGATCGACCAGCGCGAGCTGGTGCTGCACTACCAGCCGAAGGCCGACGTGCGCAGCGGCACGATCTGCGGCGCCGAGGTGCTGTGCCGCTGGCAGCACCCGCGGCTGGGCCTGCTCGGCCCCGACCGGTTCATCCCCGCTGCCGAGGAGACCGGCCTGATCGAACCGCTCACCCGCTACGTCCTCGACCACGCGCTCGACCAGTGCCGGCGGTGGCACGCGGCCGGGCAGGAGGTGCCGGTCTCGGTCAACGTCGGCGCCCAGTGCCTGCACGACCTCACGTTCCCCGACCAGGTCCTCGACCTGCTCGCACGGCACGACCGCCGGCCGGGCGCGCTCACCCTGGAGATCACCGAGAGCGCCATCATCGCCGACCCGCACCGCGCCACCGAGGTGCTCGGCCGGCTGCGCGAGCTCGGCGTGCGGCTGTCCATCGACGACTTCGGCACCGGCTACTCGTCGATCGCCTACCTGCGCACGATGCCGGTGCACGAGATGAAGATCGACCGGTCGTTCACCACGAACATGCGCACCGACCCCAGCAGCGGGGCGATCACCCGCTCGCTGCTCGGCCTCGCGCACAACCTGGAGCTCGAGGTCGTGGCCGAGGGCGTGGAGGACGAGGAGACCTGGTCCGCGCTGGCCGCGCTGGGGTGCGACATCGTGCAGGGCTACTGCCTGAGCCGCCCGCTGCCCGCCGACGAGTTCGCGGCCTGGCTGCGCGAGCGGACGCCCACCGGGCTGACCGTTCCGAGCGGATGACCGCGGGCGCGCACCCCGGCGTGAGGTGCGCGCCCCCGTGCCGCCTCAGCGGCGGGACCGTTCAGCGCTGCGTGGCGAGCCGGTATGCCGCCGCGCCGACCAGCTCCATCGACACCTGGAGGCGTTCGAGGCTCACGTTGGCCGCGATCGTGTCCTCCGGCGTGTGGTAGATCGGCTCCAGCAGCTGCGGACCGCCCTCGCCGCGCCAGCTGAAGTTCGCCGACGCCATGCCCTTCTCGTGGAACGGCACGTGGTCGCTGGACCCGCGGGCCACCGGGCCGTGCACGCGCGGGTCGTAGCCGAGTCGCTGAGCGGCGGCGCGGACCTCGCGCGTGGTGTTGTTGTCGGCGCCGTCGACGGACAGCAGCCAGTACGCCGTGGCCGGGTCGTGGCTGGTGGCGACCATGTCGTTCTGGAACACGCCCGAGATGCGGGCGATCTCCTCCGGCGTGAGCTGCGAGACGTAGTGGCGGGAGCCGAGCAGGCCCTGTTCCTCCGAGCCCCACAACGCGAAGCGCAGCGTCCTGCTCGTCGGCAGGTGGCGCAGCACCCGCGCGAGCTCCAGGCACAGCACCGTGCCGCTGCCGTCGTCGTTGGCGCCCGGCGAGCCCGGAACGCTGTCGTAGTGCGCGGTGACCATCACGACCCCGTTGTCGCGCCACGGGAACGTGGCCGGGCGTTCGGCGATCACGTTGTAGGACGTCAGGTTCGCGTGGTGGGTCGTGGTGATCGTCAGCTCGGCCGTGCTGCCGCGCAGGCGTTCGGTGTGCACCTGGGCGAGACCGACCACCGGCACGGCGACGTTCTGGGTGAGGGTGGGGGAGAACGCGCTCAGCTTGCTCGCGGTCGTCGAGACGCGGCCGAGCAGGACGGCGACCGCGCCCTTCTCGATCGCGGCCAGCGTCGGCGCGGAACCGGTGGGGGCGTTGACGAACAGCGCGATCTTGCCGGTCAGGTCGGGCAACGCGCTGCCGTCGCCGACGTCGGCGACCGGTGCCGTGACCGTGACGCCGAGCGCGCCGAACCGGGACGCGCCCGCCTGCCAGCGCGCGCGGTCCACCACGACGTCGGCGAGGTACTTGTCCGGCACGGTGAACGGCTGCGTGGTCACCTGGTACCGCAGCTGCCTGAGCACCTTCACGAGGTAGTCGCGCGCCTGGTGCTCGGAGGCGGTGCCGCCGATGCGCGGGCCGATCCGGTCGCTCAGCACCCGCAGGTGCTCGAGCGCCTTGCGGGCCTTGACCTGTGCCACCACGGGGAAGTCGCCGAGGTGGAGGTCGGGCAGGTGCGAGGCGCCCGGCCGCTGCCGCGTCGCGGCCCACGCGCTCGCCGGGTTGGCCGCCACGACCGCAACACCGGCCGCCGCTGCGAGGAAGTCACGTCTGCGCATGGTGCGTCGCCCCCATCTCCCGTTGTCGACGTGAACGTACGGAGACGCCGGCGTGGAGGACAACCGACTTCCGGTGGGTCACGCGGCGTGGTCGAGCACGAGGTCCTGCACCCGTTTGCGGGCATCCGCGCGTGCCTTGCCGATGCACGCCATCAGCAACGCCGACAACACGTCGGGGTCCTGGTCGCGTGCGGCCGGGTCGAGCGCGATGCCGGTGGTGACACCGTTCGCGTCCACGGTGACGCTGACGGGTCCGGTCGACGCGCGTCCGACGACCGCGCCGAGGTCGCGCAACAGCTCGTGGTACCGCTCGCGTTCCTGCTGCGCGGCCGCCTCGGTCTGCTCCCGCCACCACGCCATCCGCCGCAGCAGCAGGTCCCGCGCGCCCACCGGGTCCGGCACCGGGACCGTCCACGTCCCGGACGCCGTCCGCAGCACGAGCGCGTCGTCCCGCGCGGTGACCTCGTCGATCCGGGCGAACGCCACTCCGGCGTCGACTCCCGCTGCCCGCCAGTCGACCCGGTCGGTGCCGATCACGACCCGCGTCCCGCCACCGGCCAGCACGAGCGGGAACGCCGTCGCGCCGAGCTCCACGACCGGTGTCGCGAGCAACGACCGCTTCGCCAGCCGCGCCAGCCATCCGGCCGAGCCCGCCCCGAGCACACCCGCCGCGCACAGCGCCTTCACCGCGACCGCCGCACCAGGGCTGAGCCGCAACGCGATCCCCGACCCCGGCAGCACGCCGAGCACCACCTGCGCCCCGGTCATCAGCGTGGTCGCGGGCAACCACGAGTGCGGGTCGCTCAACCCGTTGCGCCGCAACCACGACAGCAACGCCCAGGCGCACGCGGCCGCCGCCACCGCCGGGATCGCCGACCACCACGGCATGATCCGCTGCCCGGCCGACGTCATCCCGGCCAGCACGACGCACACGACACCGATCGCGGCGGGCAGCACACCCGCGGAGAACAGCAGCAACGTCCGGGTCCGCCGCCAGCGCCCGGCCAGCGCGCGCACGACCTGCGGGTCGTTGCTCAGGGGGACGGCGTGCGGGATCAGAGTCATCGTGCGCACCCCTCGTCAGCTCTCCGCCGCCACCTGCTGTGACGTGCGGGCCGACCAGGCTTCCCGGCGCACCTGGGGACAAATATGCCGCAAATGTCCAGATCAAGCAAGCCTTGTCCACTGTGGACGGTGTGGTGCCGGTGCGCACCACACCGTCCCGCGGGTCAGCTCGCCGCGGTCTTCTCCTCGCCCCGCAACCCGAGCAGCGCGTCCACCACGAGGAACGCCACGAGGCTGATCCCGAGCAACGGCGCGAACCACCCGACCACGACCGCGCCCACGCCGAGCGCCACGAGTGCCACCGGCGGCGCCTTGCGCCACTGCCCGCGCGGCGTCGGGCGGCCGAACCCGCGGGTCGGCCTGCGCTTCCACCACATCCGGTAGCCCATGACCACCAGCGCGACGAGCCCGCCGCCGAGCAGCAGCAGGAGCAGCTGGTTGGGCCAGCCGAACAGCACGCCCATGTGCGCATCGATGCCCCACCGCGTCATCTTCGCCATGAACGGGAAGTCGGCGAACCGCACCGAGCTCACGACCGAGCCGTCCCGCACGGCCACCGCGTCGCCGTGGCTCGCGAGGCCCTTCTCGATCTCGGTGACCTTCCACACGCCCTCCGCGGGCAGCCCGATCTCGACCTGGCCCGCGTCGATGCCCCACCCGCGCGCGGTGGCCAGGACGGCGTCGACGTCCGCGGGGTCGGCGGCCGGCGCCTCGGTGTGCTCGCCGTGACCGGAGTGCTCACCACCGCCGGGGACCTGCAACGCCGGGGTGGACCAGCCGAACGCCTCGCGCAGCGTGCCGATGTTCTCGCCGGCGTAGGCCGACCAGGTGAGACCGGTCGCGGACAGGAACAGCGCGCCCGCCAGCACCCACACGCCGAGCAGGCCGTGCTTGCGGATGCGCTTGCTGCCGCGGGCCCGCGTGAGCCACAGGACGAGACCGCCCAGCGCGATCACCCACAGCCAGGAGGCGGCCAGCTCGCTGTAGAGGCGGCCGGGCTCGCCGAGCGCCAGGTTGCGGTGCAGCTGGTCGAGCGTGGTGCGCAACGGCAGCACGCCGCTGGACCCGTAGACGACGAGGTCGCCGGTCACCTTCCCGGTGCCGGGGTCGACGAAGACGGCGCGGCGCTCGGACTCGCCCAGGCCCTCCTCGGCGAACAGCACGCGGGTCGTGTCACCGGGTTCGGCGGCCGGGCGTACCGCGACGAGGTCACCGGCGGGCGCGGTCGCCATCGCCGCGCTGACCTGTTCGGACAACGGGAGCTGTTGCGCGGACGCGGGAACGCGCAGCTGGTCCGAGTAGACCCACGACTCCAGCTGCGGGGTCAGCGCGTAGAGGACACCGGTCAGCGCGGCGACGAGGATGAACGGGCCGACGAGCACGCCGGCGTAGAAGTGCAGGCGCAGGAACAGTCCGCGCCAGGCGAACGAGGTCCTGTTCGCGGGCGCGGTGGCCGGCGGTGTTTCCGTGGTGGACATGGCAGAGCTCCAAGTGGGCGTGAACAGGCACCGGCCGGCGCACGAGCGCGCCGGCCTCGGGGATGAGGGGGAGTCAGGCCTGTTCAGCCGGGGGACCGCGCCACGACAGCACGTCCAGGACCACCGGGGCGGCCGGGACGTGCCGGTACACGGGCACGGAGAGGGGAGCCGTCGCCACGAACGGCGTCAGCTTGCGGGGCAGCAGCGATGCGAGCGTGCGCGCCAGCCCGAGGACCGTGCGCTCGGCGACCGCCAGCGCGCCGACGACGACCGCCGTGGCCACGACGTGGGCCGCGGTCATGCGTTCGGCGCTGACGTACCCGGCGCTGACGTGGTCGTGCCGGGACGAGGCGAGCTCCAGCACGAGGTGCATCGCGAGCTGCCCGCCGCCGACGAGCGCCAGCAGCCGCGCCGGTGTGAGCTCGTGCCGTGCCAGCCCGCCCACCGCCCACGTCAGCAACGCGACGAGGGAGAAGACCAGCCCGGCATCGGGCAGGTGGCCATCGGCGCTGGAGTGCGCGAGGACGGCCAAGGCGCCCGTGGTCACGCCGACAGCTCCGCAGCGCGCACGGCGCAGAGGAGCGGAAGGCAGGGCCATGCAGGCAGAATAGTGGCCGGAACGCGGGGGGAGGACCTCCGATCGGCCCCAGGTGAGAACGTGCACACGGACCGGTCCACAGTGAACCGGACCGCCTGCGCGTCCGTATCCCCATCAGGGCAACCGCGGTGTCGAAGCCCCGTTCGACGCGGGCCACCCGGCTGTGGCCGGCGTGGGATTCGACGCTTCGACACCCCCCGCAGGCGCCTCTAGGGCGCGATGCGGGCGAGGTCCACGCGCGACTGGATGGAGAGCTTGCGGTAGATCTGCCGCAGGTGGAACCCGACGGTGTGCGGCGACACGAACATCTCGCTCGCCACCTGCCGGTTGGTCAGCCCCTGCGCCACCAGCCGGGCCACCTTCGCCTCGGTGCTGGTGAGGCTGTCCCAGCCCGTCTCCGGCCGCGCCTCGTGGTTCCAGTGCCGCCGCCGCACGCCCAGCCTGCGCAGCTTGCGCCGCACGCGGGCCGAGTCCCACTCCGCTCCCAGCTCGTCGTAGGCGGCCATCGCCCGGTTCAGCCCGGCGATGGCGCGGTCGCGGTCCTGCTCGCGCAGCAACGTCCCGGTGTCCTCGATGACCGACGCCGCCGCCCACGGGTCGCCGTAGCCGTCCTCCAGACCCGCCAGGGCGCTGACATCGTTGTCGTACAACGCTCTTCCGTGCCGTGCGGCCGCGAGGACCGTGTCGAAGCCGGGGTTCTCGGCCGCGATCCGCTCGGCGGCGGTCACGACGTTCCCGGCCAGCTGCCGTTCACCGGCGGACAGCGCCGTGCGGACCGCCCACGCCGTCATCGACGGGTCCTCCAGCAGGATCTGGCGGCACTGCTCGGTGTCCGTGATCGCCCCGCGCAGCTCGTCCATGGCGGCGTGCGCGCCACGGCGTGCGGAGGTGACCACGGCGGCGAGCACGCGGATGAGCGCCGTCCACGGTTGCGCGCGCTCGGCCGGTGCGCGTTCCTCCAGCCGCCGCAGGCTGTCCGCCGCCATGGCCAGATCACCGCGGCGCAGCGCCGAGATCACCAGCACCGCGCGCAGCTGCGGTTGGTACAACGGCATCTCCGCGCGTTCGGAGGCCGCCAGCCCGGCGCGCGCGTCCGCTTCCGCCGCCGCCAGCTCGCCCTTGGCGAGCAGGATCGTGGCGCGCAGGGCGAGCGGGACCGGGCTGAGCACGCCGTTGTGCTCGGCGTTGATGGCCGCGCGGGCGGTCTCGGCGGCGGCGAGCGCCTCGTCGAGCTTGCGGACCCTGGTGAGCAGCCACGCCCTGGTCCACAGCGGATCGCACTGCCACGCGCGGGTGAGCGGGCCGCGCAGCCGCACCGCCTCGTCGACGGCGCTGATCGCCGCGTCGAGCCGGCCCTCCCGCCAGCGCGACATCGCCCGCACGTTGAGAGCGGCGGCCCGGACGTCGTCGCTGTGCGGCTCCGGCAGGTCGAGCACCCGGTCCGCGACGAGCGTGACCTTGCTCTGGTCGTTGTGCGACAACGCGTTGAGCAGCAGCAGCTCCGGGCACGGCTCGGTGGCGGGGTCGCGCAGGTCCGTGCCCGGCCGGGTGACCGACACGGCCTGGTTCGACAGGTCGTAGGCGGCCGTGGTGTCGCCGCGCAGCAGCAACGCCGTGGCGAGCCAGGTCCGCAACGGCCGGGTGAACTCGGGACCGCCGTGCAGGTGCTCGCCCAGCTGCTCGCAGGCCAGGTCCACGGCTTCGCTCAGGCACCCGAGCCGGACCAGCGCGGCCGTGGCGGTGGTGGCCAGCGCCGCGTGGTCGGCGCTGCCGGGGGTCGCGATCCGCAGCCCGCGGGTCGCGAGGGCCGACGCCGCCTGCGGCGAGGAGGCGAGCATCCGGTGCGCCGCCTCGCGGATCGTGGCGATCGCCGCGGTGTCGCCGGGCACCGTGCAGTGCACCAGGTGCACCGCGGCCGCCTCGGCCCTGGCGCGCGGGCGGGCCAGCAGCATCGTGGCGGCCTGGTGGTGCAGCATCGAGCGCAGCAGCTCGGGCACGGTGCCGAGGACCGCGCGCCACACCGGCTCGCGGTGGAACACGAACTCGTCGGCCTCGCTGCCGATCAGCCCCGCGGCCAGCGCCTCCTGCAACGGCCCCAGGAGCTGTGCGGGGCGTTCGCCGAGCATCTCGGCCAGGTCCTGCGGCGTGAACCTGCTGCCCAGTACGGCGGCGACCTGCAGCACCTCCTGCGCGCGGGTGGAGAGCTCCCACAGCCGCGCCTGCGCCAGCCGCACGAACGGCCGCGGCAGCGGTGCGTCCGGCTCGGCCTCGACCGCCGCGGAGACCCCTGTCGCCCACGGCCCGCCCACGAGCCGCGCCACGTGGTCGCCGGCCACCACGCAGCCCTCGCGGCGCAGGTCGAGCACCAGGTCGACGACCGCCTGCGGGGTGCCGCCGACGCTCTCGCACAACGCCACCAGGTCGTCGCTCGGCGTCGCGTCGAGCAGGTCGCCCGCGATGCCCGCGACCGCCGCACCGCTCAGCGGCGGCAACGGCCCGAGCCACTCGGTGCGGTGCCTGCGCGCCAGCACCCGCAACGCGACCCCGTTGGGGGACTCGGCGTGGTCGGTGTGCACGGCGAAGAGCCACAGCACCGGCGCCTTGTCCAGTTTGGACATCACGGCCCCCAGTGCCTGCAGCAGCGTGGAGTCGGTCCACTGCGCGTCGTCCACGGCCACCAGCACCGGTCCGCGCCGCAGGTGACCGGCGAGCTGGGCCTCGAACCGCCCGGCGAGCACGCCGACCCGGTCTTCCTCCGCCCGCCCGCCGCGCGCGTTGACCAGGGTGACGGCCCTGCCGTGACCGGTCTGCTCCGCCGCACCGTTGACGACCGCGAAGCCGCGCCTGGCCGCGGCCGACATCAGCTCCAGCAGCAGCCGTGTCTTGCCGGTTCCCGCGCCGGACTCCAGCACGACGACGTGCGCCCGCTGCTGCTCGGCGCTCTCGCGCATCAGCAGCTCGACGCGGCCGACCTCCGCCGTCCGGCCGTGCAGGGCCCACTGGGGGCCTGCGCTGTCCGGCGCCACCCCGTCCGCGAGCTCTTCGAGAATCCGACGCTCCACACTCTTCCTCCCCGACTGCGCAGATCACCTCAGGTGCGGCGTGTGCAAATAGAGGATAGGGACGACAAATGTCAGTCGGCTAGCACGTGTCTCAGTACGCCAACGGCTCATCATTCCGCCAGACGGGTGGTTGTCGTCCCTTTTCTGCATCATATCTGCAGCTCAGGACTGTGTAAAGAAAAATGTCAAAGAACCGAAACTGCCGCTTGAGACCATAACGACCTAAAGGGATCAGTAATCCGGAATTCGGGCTGCAACCGTTTTCTGGCACGTCGGGGCAGGTATGCCAATCAAGACGGAACGGGCAGAAACCGGACCTGTTCCGAAGGTTTTCGCGTGGAATTCGCGCACGAGCCACCGGCATCGGGTGAACGTTTCTGATCGGCGCGGTGGCAGGCTGCTGTCGTGATCACGTACAGCACCGACGTCGAAGATCTGACCGAAGCCGACCTGACGGGGTTCTTCGCCGGCTGGCCGAAGCCGCCGAGCCCCGCGCAGCACCTCGCGGTGCTGCGCGGCAGCTACCGTGCCGTCGTCGCACGCGTGGACCGGCAGGTCGCCGGCTTCGTGAACCTGATCAGCGACGGCGTGCTGACCGGGTTCGTCCCGTGGCTGGAGGTGCTGCCGCAGCACCAGGGCCGGGGGATCGGTGCCGAGCTGGTGCGCCGGGTCGTGGCCGAGGGCGCGCACCTGTACTCGATCGACCTCGTCTGCGACGAGGAGCTGCGGCCGTACTACGAACGCCTCGGCATGACCGCGGTCACCGGCATGATCCTGCGCAACCGCGACGCCTGCGGGTGAGCCCCGCGCCGCTCAGATCCCGTCCAGGTCCAGCACCTGCTGGTGCGGCCCGCCGGTGAACGAGCTCGCGAGCAGCCCCGCCGACCGGCACCGCCCGCACGAGACCGGCGAGGTGGTCGGCTTGAACCGGGTGAAGTCCCAGCTGCCGGTCCCGACGTGACAACCGGGACCGGGCACCTCCAGCCCGAGCCACCCCTGCAACCGCACCGCGTGCACCACGCCGGATCCGTCGAGATAACCGTTGAGCCGTCCCGCGAACCGGTCGCGCGCCTGCGCCGCGGGCTCTGCCAATGCCTCCTGCAACGCGGACATCCCGTTCATGCGTTCGATTCAACCTCACTCGCCCGTGCGCGCACGTGAACCACGCCGTCCGGGGTACGGTGCCGTTCATGAAGGCTTTCCGAGCGGCCGTCGAGGCCCGCGACACCGACGCCATGGCGGCCTGCCTGGCCGACGACGTGGTGTTCACGAGCCCCGTCGCGTTCTCCCCGTACCCCGGCAAGCCGCTGACCGCGGCGATCCTGCGCGGCGTCCTGCGGGTCTTCGAGAACTTCCGCTACGAACGCGAGATCGTCGACGGCGAGAACTCCGCGCTGGTGTTCCGCGCCGAAGTCGACGGCAGGGAGATCCAGGGCTGCGACTTCCTGCACCTCAACGCCGACGGCCTGATCGACGAGTTCACCGTCATGGTCCGCCCGCTGTCCGCGGCCCAGGCGCTGTCCGCGGCCATGGCGGCGCAGTTCGAGCAGATCAAAGCGGAGGCCATGTCCGCGTGAGCTGCCGGGTCGCGTCGAGGGCGGTCCCGGCCCGTGCGACCAGCGCCGTCCGGTCTGATGTGGACCTCCCGGTGGTGTTCCGGTCTCAGCCGACGTCGCCGAACGCCACCCTGAGCAGCTCCAGGTCGTGCAGGTCCCGTTCGCGCGGCTCGTAACCCCTGTGGAAGTGCACCTGCTGCGCAGCGGACAGGCACGGCACCACCCGCCCGCCGATCGAGCCGGTGACGAAGCAGCCCGCCGGGTAGCGGAACGGCTCGCCCGGTGTCAGCGAGGCCTGCGTGGCACTGCCGTCGGCGTTGAACCGCAACGGGTGCAGGTCGATCTCCCGGCCGGCCGCGTCCCGCACGACGAACCGCACCGGGCGCCATGACAGCGTCTCGGCGAACCCGGCCGCCGTCAGCGCGGCGAGCAGGGCCGGTTCCTGCTCCTCGCGGTGCATCAGGTCGAGGTCGCCGTGCGGCCGCGTCCGCCGGCCGACCAGCGCGTCGATCCCCCAGCCGCCGCCGATCCACACGTCAAGGCCGCGCAGCACGTCCAAGATCTCGTGCACGTCCTCGATCTCCACGCGGGCCAGCGTGCCAGCCGGCGTCGTCGCGAGGCCACCGGATTCCCGCGTGATCCGCTGGCGTGGAGCGCGTGCCGGACTTCAAGCTGCCGCTCTACGGCGCTGACACCGAACGCGGCGACCTCGCTCCCTGAGTCGCACGCGTTCTCCCGACACCCTTCTCACCTCACACCGGGGAGCTTCGCCATGCGCTCGTTCGTCCACGCCCTGCCCAAAGTGGAGCTGCACGTCCACCTCGTCGGGTCGGCCGACCTCGACACCGTCCTCGCGCTCGCCCGGCGCCACCCGGCCGCCGGCGTGCCCACCGAGCGCGCCGAACTGGAGCGCTTCTACGCGTTCCGCGACTTCGACCACTTCCTGAAGGTCTACTGGGCCGTCCAGTCGATGCTGACCGACCGCCACGACGTCCACACCCTCGTCGTCGGCCTGGCCCGGTCGCTCGCGGCGCAGAACGCCCCGTACGCCGAGGTCACCGTCACGCCCCACAACCACCTGGTGGACGGCATGCCGCTGGACGAGCTGCTCACCGGGCTCGACTCCGGCCGGGCCGAGGCCGCCGCGCTCGGCGTGGAACTGGCCTGGTGCTTCGACGTCCCCGGCGAGAAGGGCCTCGTCGCGGCCAGGGAGACGCTGGCCGTGGCGCTCGGGGAACGGCCGGAGGGGCTCGTGTCGTTCGGCCTCGGCGGTCCCGAGGCCGGTGTCGGCCGCGCCCAGTTCGTGCCGTTCTTCGCCGCCGCGGTGGAAGCCGGGCCGCACAGCGTCCCGCACGCCGGCGAGACCACCTGCCCGGAGACGGTCTGGTCGGCCGTGCGCGACCTGAGGGCCGAGCGGATCGGGCACGGCACGAGCTGCGTCGAGGTCCCGGCCCTCGTCGAGCACCTGGTGCGCAGGGGCATTCCGCTGGAGGTGTGCCCGACCTCCACCGTGCGCACGCGGCAGGTCGCGTCGATCGACCGGCACCCCGTGCGGCGGATGCTCGACGCCGGGCTCGTGGTCACGCTCAACACCGACGACCCGCCGTTCTTCGGTGCCACGCTGGAGGGCGAGCACCTGGCCGTGGCGTCCACAGTGGACCTCAATCGCGCGGAGGTCGCGCGGCTGGCCGAGAACGCCGTGCTGGCCTCGTTCCTGCCGAACAGCCGGAAGTCCGTGCTGCTGAACGAGATCGCAGCCGTCCTCGCCGCCGCCTGAGCGCGGCCGCTGTCGCGCACCGCGTCGCCCGCTGGTCCGTTCAGTCGCCGGGCGTTGCGTTCGAAGCACCAGCGCCGGCATCCGGGCGGGTCATGGACACGACCGGCGCGGGCGAGGATTGTTCAGCGCGTGGAACAGGTCGTCGAGCTGACAGATCTGGACGAGATGCAGGCGGCCCTCAGCGTCGCCTACGGCAAGATGCGCATCCACGGCGGCGATGGGCGGTCGTGGCTGCGGTTGCGCTCCCGCCGGTTCGGGCCGGTCCGGTTCGACGTCATCGACAGCTCCATCGGCTTCGAGGCCACCAGCGGGCCGCAGAACGCCTACATCTTCGGGTACCTCGACGGTGGGCGGGCGCGGTACCGCACGAGCGGTGACTACCAGAACGTGCTGCCGGGGCACCTGCTGCTGACCGGGCAGCCCGAGTTCCCGTACTCCGTCGTGGCCGAGGACCCGAAGGCCACGCTCGTGGTCGTGGACCGGGCCGTGGTCGACCGGTTCGCCGGTGGCGTGCGGTTCACCAGCTGCACGGCGGTGTCGGCGCGGGCCGCGGCGGCGTGGCGGTCGACGTGCGTGCACCTGCGCGACGAGGTGCTGCCGGCGTTCGAGGACGAACCGCTCGTCGTGGAGAACGCGACACGCCTGCTCATCGCGACCACCCTCGCGACGTTCCCGAACGTCTCCCTCGTGGACTACGGGCCGGGCCAGCCCCGTCCGCACGCGCTGAAACGCGCCATCGCGTACATCGAGTCCGAGGCGGAGAAGGACATCACCGCCGCCGACATCGCACGTGCGGCCCGCGTGTCGCTCCGGGCGATCCAGCTCGCCTTCCGGCGGCACCTCGACACCACGCCCACGGCGTACGTCCGGCGGGTGCGGCTCGCGCAGGCCCACCTCGACCTGCAGCGGCGGCAGGGCACGGTCACCGAGATCGCCGCCAGGTGGGGGTATGCACGGCCGAGTGTCTTCGCGGCGCACTACCGGTCCGCGTACGGGGTGTCGCCGTCGCAGACGCTGAGGTCGGGCTGACGTCCTTCGTTTTGGCAGTCGGCGCCTTCGCTTCCGCTGCTAGCGCCGCACCCGCCGCTGCGGTGCAGTGGTGCGGGAGGAGGACCGATGTCCGCAGAAGCCTGTGAACCGAGCCCGTTCGCGATCAGCACCAGCCGCACGGGCGCGCACTTCGTCGCGACCTGCCGGGGCGAGGTCGACGTGACCACCTGTGACGAGTTCTTCGCCGCGGTGCTGCCCGGGATCGCCGACGGCGCCGTGGAGAGCGTGACGATCGACCTGGCCGAGGTGACGTTCCTGTCCGCCAGCGGGCTGCGCATCCTGCTCCTGCTGTTGTGCGCGGCGAACCACAACGGCAAGGACCTCACCCTGCGCCGCGCCCAGCCGCGGGTGCGGCGGGTGCTCGACCTGTTCGGCTTCACCACTTTCAAAGCCGGGCTTGTGTGGGAGGCAACCATGTCGCCGAGGACCGGCCGCAGCTAGTTTGACCAGCTATGTTGCTGCCCCTGGCGCTCGTCGCGTCGCTGCTCGTACCGGCCCCGGCGCTGCACGTCCCCGGCGCCGAACACCAGCAACTGGTCAGGCTGGCCGACCTCAGCACGGCGGGGGGCATCACCGACCCCGCCGACTGGGCAGGTCTGACCAGCGCCGCGCTGCCGGCTCCCACCCCCGTCGCCGGCATCCAGGTCGACGGCTACTTCCCGGACAGCTCGCGCACCAACACCAACCACGGCTGGAACCACGACTCGCAGTTCGTGGTGAGGCTGCCCGACCGCTGGAACGGCGGCCTGGTCGTCGCCGGCTCACCCGGTGTGCGGGAGCAGTACGCCAACGACAGGGCCATCTCCGACTGGGTCCTCGCCCGCGGCTACGCCTTCGCCGCCACCGACAAGGGCAACACCGGCGCGCAGTTCTACCGCGACGGCATGGCCGAGTGGAACCACCGCCTCACCCAGCTCACCATCGCCGCCAAGTCCGTCGTCGCGCAGCGGTACGGCCGCCCCGCCAGGCGCACCATCGCCACCGGCATCTCCAACGGCGGCTACCTCGTGCGCTGGCAGCTGGAGAACCGCCCGCACCTCTACGACGGCGGCGTCGACTGGGAGGGCACGCTGTGGACGGTCAAGGGGCCGAACCCGCTGACGTTCCTGCCGCCGGTGCTGAGGGCCTATCCCGCCTACCTGGCCGGTGACCCGCAGGCCCACGCCGCCATCGTCGCCGCGGGCTTCCCCGCGGGCACGGAGTTCCTGTGGGACTACCACCACCGCTACTACTGGGACCTGACCCAGCGCATCTACCGCGAGGAGTTCGACCCGTCCTTCGACGGCGCTCTCGAAGCGGGCACCCCGTTCTGCGCGTCCGGCACCCCGGCCTGCGACGCCGACTACGACTACGCCGCACGCCGGCGCATCGCCGGCCCCGCCATCGCCCCGGTCGCCCTGACCGGCAAGATCCACCGCCCGCTGATCACGGTCCACGGCACCCACGACGTGCTGCTGCCCATCTCCCAGGACTCCGACGTCTACGCCGCGATGACCCCGGACCGCCTGCACCGCTACTTCCGCGTCGAGCAGGGCACCCACGTCGACGGCCTGGTGGACGCCTACCCCGACCGCCTGCGCCCGCTGGCCCCGTGCCACCGCTCGGCGTTCGTGGCGCTGGAACGCTGGCTCGACGGCGTCACGCCACCCGCTTCGGCGACCCTCCCGCGCCCGGCCGACGTCTCGACGTGCCCGCTGTCATGATCTGAGGATGAGCACCGTCGAGTTCGTCCAGGGCGACATCACCGAACAGCACGTCGACGTGGTCGTGAACGCCGCCAACTCCTCCCTGCTCGGCGGCGGGGGAGTGGACGGCGCGATCCACCGCCGAGGTGGTCCGGAGATCCTCGCCGAGTGCCGCGCACTGCGCGCCGGCCACTACGGCGGCGGCCTCAAGACCGGTCAGGCGGTGGCCACCACGGCGGGGCGCCTGCCCGCGCGCTGGGTCGTCCACACGGTCGGCCCGGTGTGGTCGGCCACCGAGGACCGCTCCGAGCTGCTCGCCGACTGCCACCGCAACTCGCTGCGGGTCGCGGCGGAGCTCGGGGCGGTGTCGGTCGCGTTCCCGGCGATCTCGACGGGCATCTACGGCTGGCCGGTGGAGTCGGCGGCGGAGATCGCGCTGGCGGCGGTCAGGGACGCGCCGGTGGAGCTGGTGCGGTTCGTGCTGTTCGACCGGAAGGCCTACGAGGCCTACGCGCGGCCGTAGCGAGCACCGGCACGGCGGGCCTCACGACGCCGTGCTCTCCCGCACTCGCAACGAGAACGGTGTCTGCACGTTCTCGACCGTCACGGCGTCCGCACCCACCCGCCGGTGCAGCAGGTCCACCGCGGCACGGGCGATAGCGCCCTTGTCCGGTGCGACCGACGTCAGCGAGGGCGAGCTGTAAGCGCTCTCCTCGTTGTTGTCGAACCCGACCACGGCCAGGTCCTGCGGCACCCGCACGAACCGCTCCGCGGCGGCCCGCATGGCGCCGGCGGCCAGCAGGTCGTTGAAGCAGAACACCGCGTCCGGCGGGTTCTCCAGGTCCAGCAACGAGTTCATCGCCGCCGCGCCGTCCGCGCGGTGGTAGTTCAACGCCGGCACGACCAGGGCCGGGTCGAACTCGATGCCCTCCACCTCCAGGGCGGTCCGGTAGCCCTCCAGGCGCAGCGCCGCCGTGCCGCGCTGCGGGTGGGCGCCGATCGCGGCGATGCGGGTGCGGCCCAGCGAGATCAGGTGCCGCACGGCGGTGGAGGCGGCGAGCACGTTGTCGATGCCCACGCGGGAGATCGGCACGTCCACCTCGTGCTCGCCGAGCAGCACCGTCGGGACCTCCAGCTGGAAGTCGCTGACCGCCTCCGGGCTCACGATCGCCGCGTCGACCAGGTGCGGGCCCAGTGCCTCCAGCGCCGCGCGTTCGCCGGCCAGCGTGCCGAAGGTCTGCTCGATCAGCACGTTCCACTCGTGCTCCTGGGCGGCGGCGATCACCAGGCCGGCGAGCTCGGCGAAGTAGGGGATGGAGAGCTCCGGCAGCACCAGGCCGATGAAGCCGGTGCGGCCGCGGCGCAGGTTGCGGGCGCCGAGGTTGGGGCGGTAGCCGGTGGCGGCCAGCGCCTCCTCCACCCGGCGGCGGTTGTCGGGTTTGACGAACGAGTAGCCGTTGACCACGTTCGAGACGGTCTTCACCGACACGCCTGCCAGGCGCGCGACGTCCTTGAGCGTGGCCAACTCAGCCTCCTGAAGAGGTACCGGGAAAGGTACCGGGAAGTCCGCGGTCTTTACATCGTTGGAACAACGATGCAAATCTAGCCCCTGAGAGCGCGACCACGCACCCGCACCGCGTAGGAGAGCCAACGATGTCCCTCAGTCGCACCCTGCCGATCGCCCTCGCCGCCGTGGCGCTCCTCGCGAGCTGCACGGCCAGGGAGGGCCAGCAGACGACGACCAGCGGTGGGCCGGCCGCGAGCGCCGCCGCGAACCAGAGCGGCGGCCCCGGCTGCGGCCGGGACAGGACCGGGTACCCGCAGGTCGAGCTCAAGGGCGCGGTCGTCGGCTTCTCGCAGTCGGAGAAGGAGGCGAACCCGTTCCGCACCGCCGAGACCCAGTCGATCAAGGACGAGGCGGCCGAGCGCGGAGCCGAGCTGCTCACCACGAACGCGCAGAGCGACCTCAACAAGCAGATCAGCGACATCAAGTCGTTGCTGGACCGCGGCGCGAAGCTGCTGATCGTGGCACCGCTGAACTCCGACGGTCTGCAGCCCGCGTTCGACGCGGCGAAGGCCAAGAAGGTGCCGGTGGTGACGATCGACCGCAAGGTGACGTCGCAACCCTGCACCGACTACCTCACGTTCATCGGCTCCGACTTCGTCGAGCAGGGCAAGCGGGCGGCCCAGGCGATGCTCAAGGCGACCGGCGGCAACGGCAAGGTCGCGATCCTGCTCGGCGCGTCGGGCAACAACGTCACGGTCGACCGCACCAAGGGCTTCAAGGACGGCATCGCCGGCACCGGGCTGACCGTCGTCGCCGAGCAGACCGGTGAGTTCGACCGCTCCAAGGGCCAGGCCGTGATGGAGCAGCTGATCCAGAGCAACCCGGACATCACCGCCGTCTACGCGGAGAACGACGAGATGGGCGTCGGTGCCGTGACCGCGCTCAAGGCCGCGGGCAAGCAGCCGGGCAAGGACGTGAAGATCGTGTCGGTCGACGGCACGCGCACCGCCGTGCAGCTCATCGCGGACGGCAGCTACACCGCCGTGGTCGAGTCCAACCCGCGCTTCGGCCCGCTCGCGTTCGACACGCTGGAGAAGTTCGCGGCCGGCCAGGAGATCCCGCAGAACATCGTGATCTCCGACGACGAGTACGACGCCACCAACGCCGCGCAGAAGCTCGCCAATGCCTACTGAACCCGTCATCGAGGTCGCGGGCGTCACGAAGGCGTTCGCGGGCGTCAAGGCGCTCGACGGCGTCGACTTCACCCTCCACCGGGGCTCGATCCACGCCCTGGTGGGGGAGAACGGCGCCGGCAAGTCGACGCTCATCAAGGTGCTGACCGGCATCCACCAGCCCGACGGCGGCGAGGTCCGGCGTGCCGGTCGCATCTCCACGATCTACCAGGAGGTCAACCTCATCCCGCTGATGAGCGTGGCCGGCAACCTGTTCCTCGGCCGCGAGCCGCGCACGCGGTTGGGTCTGATCGACCGCGCGAAGGCCATCGCCGACGCGCGGCGGATCTTGAGCGGTTACGGGATCACCGCCGACGTGGCGCAGCCGCTGGGTTCGCTGTCGGTCGGTGAGCAGCAGATGGTCGCACTGGCCCGCGCGGTCGAGGCCGACGCGGACGTCGTGATCATGGACGAGCCCACGTCGTCGCTCGAGCCGCGCGAGGTGGAGACGCTGTTCGCGGTCGTGGAACGGCTGCACGAGCGCGGCATCGCGATCGTCTACGTCAGCCACCGCATGGACGAGCTGTACCGGCTCTGCGACACCGTCACGGTGCTGCGCGACGGCCGGAAGGTCCACAGCGGACCACTGGCCGACCTGCCCAGGATCGAGCTGGTGTCGCTCATGCTCGGCCGATCGGTCAGCGACATCAGAGCGGGTGGGACGACGGCGTTCGGCGAGGACCACCACGCCGGGAAGGAGCCCGTCCTGGAGGCGAGCGACCTGACCAGCAGGCCCAGGCTCAACGGGGTGAACGTGACCATCAGGCCGGGGGAGGTGGTGGGACTGGCCGGGTTGCTCGGCTCCGGCCGCACGGAGACCGCGAAGGCGATCATCGGCGCCATCCCCACCCAGCACGGCACCGTGCTCGTCGGCGGGAAGCCCGTGCCGCGCGGCAACGTCAAGGCCGCGATGCGCGCCGGCATCAGCATGCTCGCCGAGGACCGCAAGGCCGAGGGGATCATCCCGCACCTGTCCGTGCGGGAGAACATCGTGCTGGCCGCGCTGCCGGGACTCAGCCGGTTCGGCCTGGTCAGCCGGGCGAAGCAGGACCGGATCGTGGACCTGTTCATCACGCGGCTGCGCATCAAGGTCTCCAGCCCGGAGCAGCGGGTCGCCGAGCTGTCCGGCGGCAACCAGCAGAAGGTGCTGCTGGCCCGCTGGCTCTGCGCGGAACCGAGAGTGTTGCTGCTCGACGAGCCCACCCGCGGCATCGACGTCGGCGCCAAGGCCGAGGTGCAGGCGCTGATCGACGAGCTGGCGAAGGAGGGACTCGCGGTGCTGCTGATCAGCTCCGAGCTGGACGAGCTGCTCGACGGCGCCGACCGGCTCGTCGTGCTGCGCGACGGCCACGTCGCGGGCGAGCTGACCGGCGGTGAGCTGACCCGCGAGCACGTCCTCGCGGCCATCGCGGCGGAACCGGCGGAGGTGACCGATGACGCTGACCGCCACTAGGACGCGCTGGCTCCAGGACAACGGTGTCCACGTCGCCGTTGCCGCCCTGCTGCTGTTCAACGTGCTGTTCACGGCGAACTTCCTGACCGCGGGCAACTTCCGCACCCAGCTGGTCCAGGCCGCGCCGGTGCTGGTCGTCGCGCTGGGCATGGCACTGGTGATCGGCACCGAGGGCGTCGACCTGTCCGTCGGCGCGGTCATGGCACTGGCCGCCGCGCTCATCCCGCTGTACCTGGGGTACGGCCCGGTGCCCGCCGTCCTGATCGCGCTCGCGGTCGGCCTGGCGGCGGGCGGGTTCAACGGCTTCCTGGTCGCACGGGTGGGCATCCAGCCCATCGTGGCGACGCTCGCGCTGCTGGTCGCCGGGCGCGGTCTCGCCCTGGTGATCGCCAACGGTCAGCTGGTCCAGCTGCACGACCCGGCGTTCCTGGCGCTGGGCACCGACGACGTGTTCGGCCTGCCGATCAGCGTGCTCGTCGCCGTCGTCCTCGCGGTCCTCGTGGCGGGACTGGTCAACCGCACCACGTTCGGGCGCCAGCTCGTCGCGGTCGGCGGCAACCGCAGGGCCGCGCACCTGGCGGGGCTGCCGGTCAGCCGGGTGCTGGTCGGGGTCTACGCGATCACCGGCGTGCTCGCCGCCGTCGCGGGCGTGCTCGCCACGTCCCGGCTCGCCGCGAGCGACCCCGCCGACATCGGCCTGCTGATGGAGCTGTCCGCGATCACCGCCGTCGTCGTCGGCGGAACCCCGTTGACCGGCGGGAAGGTCCGCGTCCTCGGCACGGTCATGGGCGTGGTGCTGATGCAGCTCGTGCGGGCCACCCTGATCAAGCACGACCTGCCCGACTCCATCGCGCAGATGATCCAGGCCGCGATCATCGTGGCCGCCGTCTACGTCGCGAGGGAGCGCCGATGACGACCACCCTCGCCTCCGCCCGCACGAAGGTCCTGCAACGCCAGGGCGCGGCCGTCGCGCTCGTGCTGATGGTCGTCGTGGCGTGGCTGGTGTTCCCGCGCTTCGGCAGCCTCGACAACGTCCGCGACCTCGCGTTGCAGGGCTCGTTCCTGGCGGTGATCGCGATCGGCATGACGTTCGTGATCATCACCGGCGGCATCGACCTGTCCGTCGGCTCGCTCTACGCGCTGGGCGGCGTGCTCGCGGCGTACGGCTCGCAGTGGGGCTTCTTCGGCGCCCTGCTGCTGCCGTTGCTGGTCTGCGGGCTCATCGGCGTGGTCAACGGCCTGCTCATCGCCCGCACGAGCATGGCGCCGTTCATCGTCACGCTGGCCTCGCTGCTGTTCGCCCGCGGCCTGCTGCTGGTGATCACCGACGAGGGGGCGACGACCTACCGGATCGCACCGGACTCGGCGTTCGTCGAGCTGGGCCGCGGCACGGTGTTCGGCTTCGGACACCCGGTGTTCATCGCGCTCGTGCTGGCCGCGCTCGGCGGTCTGCTGCTCAACCGCACCAACTTCGGCCAGAACGTGTTCGCCACCGGCGGCGCGGAGTCCTCGGCGATCTTGATGGGCGTCCCCGTCGCGCGCACCAAGGTCCTCGTCTACACCATGAGCGGCGTGCTGTCGGGTCTGGCCGGCGCGCTCACCGCCGCCTACCTGCAGTCCGGTGTCACGGTCATCGGCGTCGGCACCGAGCTGGACGCGATCTCCGTGGTCGTCATCGGCGGCACGCTGCTGACCGGCGGCGCGGGCACCGTGCTCGGCACCATGATCGGTGTCGGCCTGCGCACGGTGATCCAGAACGTCATCAACCAGATCGGCACGCTCGACAGCAACTTCCAGTCCGTCGTCAGCGGCGTCTTCCTGCTCATCGTCGTCGTCCTGCAACGAACACTCCGGAGATAGGAGAGCCATGACCAGACGCGTCCTGGGCGTATTGGTCGGATTCCTCGTCGCAGCAACAACCGTCACACCGACGGCCGCGCAGGCCGCCGAGTGGCAACCGAAACCCGCACCTCTCACGACACCGTGGACCAGCCAGGTGTCACCGGCCAACGCCCTGCCCGAGTACCCGCGACCGCAGCTGGTCCGGCAGGAGTGGCAGAACCTCAACGGGGTCTGGGAGTTCACGGGTGCTCCCGACCTCAGCTCACCGCCCTTCGGCAGGCCGCTGGCCGAAGGGGTCCTCGTGCCGTACCCGGTCGAGTCCGCCCTGTCGGGCATCAAACGGCACGAGGACACCATGTTCTACCGCCGGACCTTCGCCATTCCGTCCACCTGGGACGGTCGCAGGGTGAAGCTCAACTTCGGCGCGGTCACCTGGGAGACCAGGGTCTGGGTCAACGGCACCCAGGTCGGCACGCACACCGGTGGCTTCGACGCGTTCTCGTTCGACATCACGCCCGCCCTGCGCGCGGGCAGCAACGAGGTCGTCGTCGGCGTGCACTCGCCGGTCGACGGCAGCCGCTACCCGATCGGCAAGCAGCGCCGCACCCCGGACGGCATCTTCTACACCGCCGCGTCCGGGATCTGGCAGACCGTCTGGCTGGAACCCGTGCGGGCGCAGCACATCACCCGCCTCGACACCACACCGGACGTGCCCGGCGGCGCGCTCGACCTGGTCGTGCAGGGCACCGCGGGCCAGACCGTGACCGCCCAGGTGCTCAGCGGCGGTCAGGTCGTGGGCACGGCGACCGGGCAGACCGGTGCGCGCCTGCGGGTCCCGGTGCCGAACGCGCGGCTGTGGTCGCCGGACGACCCGTTCCTCTACGACCTGCGGGTGACGTCGAGCAGCGGTGACGCGGTCACCGGCTACTTCGGCATGCGCTCGCTCGGCAAGGCGCTGGTCGGCGGTGTCATGCGGCCGTTGCTCAACGGGAAGTTCGTGTTCCAGCTCGGCACGCTCGACCAGGGCTACTGGCCCGACGGCATCTACACCGCCCCGACCGACGCGGCCCTGCGGTGGGACCTCGAACGCCAGAAGGCACTGGGGTTCAACATGGTCCGCAAGCACATCAAGGTCGAGCCGGCCCGCTGGTTCTACCACGCCGACCGGCTGGGCCTGCTGGTGTGGCAGGACATGCCGTCGCTCGACGCCGTCGACGAGGTCCCGAACGGCCACACCGCGTTCGAGTCCGAGCTGCGCCGGGTGATCGACCAGCTCAAGGGCATCACGTCGATCGTGCAGTGGGTGCCGTTCAACGAGGGCTGGGGCGAGTACGACGCCGGCCGCATCACCGACCTGGTGCGGTCGATCGACGGCACCAGGCTCGTCAACCACAACTCCGGCGCCAACTGCTGCGTCTCCGACCCGGACCCCGGCAACGGCGACGTCATCGACGACCACCACTACCAGATCACCACGGCCACCAGGACACCCGACGCGCGCCGGGTGGCGGTGCTCGGCGAGTTCGGCGGTCTCGGCCGCCGGATCACCGGTCACGAGTGGCAGCCCGGCCGCGGGTTCGCCTACGGCGCCCTGTACCCGGACGAGACGTCGCTGACCACGCGGTACGTGGAGATCACCAAGCAGGTCGCCCGCATGGTGCACACGCGCGGCCTGTCCGGCTCGGTCTACACCGAACCGTACGACGTGGAGAACGAGGTCAACGGCTTCTACACCTACGACCGCCAGGTGCTGAAGATGACCGAGGCACGGGTGCGCGAGATCAACCTGCGCGTCCTGGCGATCGCGAACGGCACGGCGGTCGGCCCGGACGACGTGGTCTCGTTGCGGGTCACCACCTCCGGCCACACCGACCGCTACCTGCGCCACCGCGACGGCCTGGCGCGCACCGACGTGCCGTCCTCCGACCTGGACCGCCTGGACGCCACGTTCTTCGCGCGGCCCGGTCTCGCGGACGCCTCGTGCCTGTCGTTCGAGTCGCGCAACTTCCCCGGCCGGTACCTGCGGCACAGCGGCGCGCGGATCGGCACGGCGGCGAACCCGGCCGCGGGCGACGCGACGTTCTGCGCCCGCGCGGGTTCCGGCGGCACCGCGCTGGAGTCGTACAACCAGCGCGGTGCGTTCATCCGGCACTACGGCGAGAACGTCTACCTGGCGCGTTCCGGCGGCCCGAACCCGTGGGACACCGCGAGCTCGTTCGCCGCGGACACCACGTGGGCGGTGGCGGGTGCGCTGTGGCGCAGCGGCGCGGACTTGCCGCTGGACCAGGCCCGGTCGTTCCGGGTGACCACGCCCGGCTTCACCGACCGCTACCTGCGGCACCGGGACGGCCTGGCCCGCACGGACGTCGTCGCCGGCGGCAGCGACGCGGTGCTCAAGGCGGACGCGACGTTCGTGGTCCGGCGCGGTCTCGCCGACCCGTCGTGCTACTCGCTGGAGGCCCGCAACTTCCCCAACCAGTTCCTGAGGCACGCCGACTTCCGCGTCCAGCTCGGCACGAACGACAACACCGACCTGTTCCGCCGCGACGCGACGTTCTGCGCCCAGCCGGGGCGGGGCGGCGTGCGACTGGAGTCGTTCAACGAGCTCGGCACCAACATCAGGCACTACGCAGAGGAGGTTTGGGTCGCATCGAGCGGCGGCGCACACGTCTACGACAACCCTGCAGGTTATGCCGAGGACGTCAGCTGGGCCGCCACCTCACCCTGGGCACCCTAGGAGGAAAAGTGTTGCTGCGCGTTGTTTCCGTATCAGCTCTCGTACTCAGCACCATCGTCGTCCCCGCCGCCGTGGCCTCCGCCGAGGTCGTCGACGCCATGAGCCGCGACTTCGGCATCAGCAAGGCCGAGGCGGTGACGCGGATCGGCCAGGAGAAGACCGCGCTGCGCATCGACCCGTCCGCGCAGGCGGCGGCCGGTGACGCCTACGGCGGCAGCTGGTTCGCCGACGGCAAGCTGAACGTCGCCGTCACCGACCCGGCGAAGGCCGACGCCGTGCGGGCCACCGGTGCGACACCGGTGCTGCGGGCGAAGTCGCTCGCGTCGCTGACCGCGGTGAAGAACGACATCGACCGGATGTCGAAGTCCGGCAAGATCCCGCCCGGCATCGCGTCGTGGAGGGTCGACGTGCCGAGCGGCACGGTCGTCGTCGAGGCCGAGCCCGCTGCGGACGTCTCCGCACTGCCGAAGGACGTCGTGGTCCAGCGCGACGGCGTCCGGCAGCCGCAGACGTTCGCCGCCGGAACCGTCGGCGGTGACCCGTTCTACACCGGCAACGTCCGGTGCTCGATCGGGTTCTCCGTGCACGGCGGCTACGTGACGGCCGGGCACTGCAACGTCGGCGCCTGGAACGTCCACGGCTGGGACCGCTCCTGGCAGGGCGAGTTCGTCGGCTCGTCGTTCCCCACCGACGACCACGGCTGGGTGCGCACCGGCGGCGGCTGGTGGAACGTGCCGGTCGTGCTCGGCTGGGGCCAGGTGAGCGACGCCCTGGTGCGCGGTTCGTGGGAGGCCCCGCCCGGCACGTCCGTGTGCCGCTCTGGCTCGACCACGCACTGGCACTGCGGTGTGGTGCAGGGCCGCAACGAGACCGTGAACTACCAGCAGGGCGCGGTCTACGAGATGGTCGGCACGTCGGTGTGCGCGGAGCCGGGCGACTCCGGCGGCTCGTTCATCACCGGTGACCAGGCCCAGGGCGTGACGTCCGGCGGCTACGGCAACTGCGCGAGCGGCGGTCGCACGTGGTTCCAGCCGGTCAACGAGATCCTGCGGGTCTACGGCCTGACGCTGCTCACGGCCTGACGGCAGGGGCGGTGGCGGTCAGGTGAACATGATCCTGGCCGCCACCGCCCGTCCCAGCCACGTCCGCAGCCCGCTGAACGCGGCCTCCGCCACACCGGGCGCCCGCACCAGCGACAACCCCCGCCGCATGGCCCCGCGCGCCACGTACCGGCGCCGCAGCCCCGCCCCGTCATAGTGCTCCAGCACGTACCGGTTGCCGCTGCGCAGGTAGTCGGCCGTGACCGACGCCGCCAGCTCCGACATCCGCATGCACGGGTCGAGCCCGCCCGCGGTCAACGGCGACACCGCCCCCGCCGCGTCCCCGACCAGCAACCCCTCGGTGCTGACGATCCGGCGCAGCACCCCGCCCACCGGGATCGGCCCGCCGCGCCGCCGGACCGGGCCGGTGGGTGTGGGGGTGGGAAAGCCGTCCTTGAACCTGCGCAGCAGCCGGGGCAGCGGCGCGGTGAACCGGTCGGCGCGGCCGGCGAGCCCGACGTGGGCGTGCTCGCCGTCGTCGATCACCCAGGCCAGGTAGCCGGGCGCGAGCCGCGGGTCGAGCACGCAGTGGAACGTCGGCGTCCCGCCGGGAGCGACCGGGTAGACCTCCTCGACACCGGTGATCATCGTGCGGTTGACGTCGAGCCCGAGCTGCCGCGCGACCGTCGACCGCGCCCCGTCCGCACCGATCGTGAACCGCGCCTTCACGGCCTTCGCCGGGTAGCCGGCGTTGAGGGTGACCTGCGCACCGGCCCGCCGGGCGTCCTCGACCGCCTGCGCGTACACGCCCTCCATGTGCCCGACGCGGAACTCGTCACGACCGCTGACGAGCTCCACCGGCCTGGTCAGGCTCGGCGGGTACAGCACCACCCTGCGCACCGCCGGCCCCAGGTGCGGCAGGTCGAAGTCCTCCAGCGTGCGCCGCACGAAGATGCCGGTGGTGCGGATGCCGGTGCCGAGGTCGCCGCGCCGTTCGCACACGGCCACGTCCAACCCGGCCTCGGCGAGCAGGCGGGCGGTGCGCAGACCGGCCAGTCCCGCGCCCACGACGAGCACGTCCACGGTGTCCATGCCCGACGGTAGAACGCGCCCGGCGCGCGGTTGCCCGTTGTGCGCGGCCCTTTCACCGAACCTGCACAGGTCCTGCACATCCCGCACGGGTATTCCCTCAGCGCCGCCAAGAGGTGAGAATCGTTCGCGTGGGGGATGCGCGCGGGCGGACCGTCGAGAGCAGGGCAGGCGTCACCGCGTTCCTGGCCGGTGTGTGGTTGATCGCGGCGCCACCGGTCCTGCACTTCGACGCGGCGGTGAACGCCTTCGAGCCCTACTGGGTGTCCATGGGCCTCGCGGTGCTGGTCATGCTGCTCGGCATGGTCCGCGCGATGGCGCCGCTGGACGTGCCGCTGCTGCGCCAGATCACGATCGCACTGGCCCTCGCCCTGGTAGTGGCGGCGCTGCTGCGCGACTCCGACTGGAACTCCGTCGTGTGGCTCAACCAGCTGGTGGTGAGCGGGGTCATCGCCCTGACCGCCGCGGTGGCGCTGGCGGTCACCCTCCGCCGGTGACCACCGGTGGATCAGTCGATGACCGCCGTGGCCTCGATCTCGACCAGGTGCTCCGGCACGTCCAGCGCCTGGACGCCGATGAGCGTGGCCGGCGGCCGGGGCGTGCTGCCCGCCTCCGCAGCCGCCCTCGCGATGCCTTCGAGCAGCTGCGGCATCTTGTCCGGCGTCCAGTCCACGACGTACACGGTGACCTTGACGAGGTCGTCGAACGTCGCGCCGACGCTCCGCAGCGCCGTGTGGACGTTGAGGTAGGCCTGCGCGACCTGCTCGGCCAGGTCGGGCCCGGCGTCCCAGGCGACCTGCCCGGCGACGTGCACCGTCCTCCCGCTCGCCACCGCCACCTGGTGGTAGACGTCGATCTGCGGCAGGCCGTCGGGGTTGACCAGGGTGATCATGTTCAGGTTCTCGCTCTCTTGTGGTTACTGGGAAACCATAGGAGAGTGAACGCTGACCTGGAAGAACGCACTTTATCGTGACTGGGGAACCTAAAGGTGAGCAAGCAGTTCACGCTGCCGCAGGACGCGGACCTGGCCCGCGCTGACTCGCTGGCGCGCGAGATCTTCTCCGACGTCGCCAACAAGTGGGCGCTGCTGATCATCGAGGCGATCGGTGACGAGACCCGGCGGTTCACGGAGCTGCGCGCCCTGGTCGACGGGATCAGCCACAAGATGCTCACGCAGAACCTGCGGCTGCTGGAGCGCAACGGGCTGGTGTCGCGGTTCGTGCACCCGACCGTGCCGCCGCGGGTCGACTACGCGCTGACGGAACCGGGCCGGGAGCTGCGCCAGACCGTCGACGCCATGTGCGCGTGGACGACGAAGCACCTGCGGGAGATCGAAGCGGCCCGCCGTTCGTTCGACGCCTGAGCGCAGGCGTCAACCGCGACCGCGGGCGCGGTGAGCAGGCGCCGCCCAGTTCACTCCTCGCTGCAGGAGAGGTCCGCCGCCGGTTCGAAGTCGTCCCTTACGTCTTCTTCGCACGTCACGTACCCTGTTGGCCCATTCGAAGGCAGCGAGCCCGTCTTCGCCGCCGAGAGGAGGGACGGGGTCCTGGTCCGGTCTCTGGTCGTGCGGGACAGCTCGGTGTTCGTCGGCCGCCGCGACGAGCTCGAGGTGATGGACCGCGCGCTGCGCAACCTGCCCGCGCTGGTGCAGGTGGAGGGGGAAGCGGGGATCGGCAAGAGCCGGCTCGTGCGTGAGCTGCTCGCGTCGGAGGAGGCCGCTGGGCGCACCGTCCTGACGGGACACTGCCAGCAGTTGCGCGAGCCGTTCATCCTGGGGCCGGTGCTGGAGGCGCTCGGCCGGTGCCGCGCGCGGATCGAGCGGTGCGGGCCGCTGAGCCCGGTGACGGCGGCCCTGCGGGAGGCGCTGCCCGAACTGGCCGACGTGCTGCCGGAGCCGGTGACAGTGAACGGCAGCCACTCGTTCGACCGGCACCTGCTGTTCCGGGCGATCCGCGCGGTGCTGGTGGCGCTGGGGGACACCGTGCTGGTGGTCGAAGACCTGCACTGGGCCGACGACGGGACGCTGCAGCTGCTCCGGTTCCTGATGGCCGACCCGCCCGCGGGGTTGGCGGTGGTGGTGACCTACCGGCGTGAGGACCTGCCCACCGCGATGCCGCTGGGCACGGCGTACCGGCCTGGGCCGGGCGTGACGACGGAACTGGTGAGGCCTGCCCCGCTGACCGTGGACGAGGTGGCCGCGCTCGCCGCGGCCGCGCTGGAGACGGACGAGGTGAGCGATGAGTTCACCGCGGAGCTGCACGGGCACACCGCGGGGCTGCCGCTCGTCGTCGAGGAGGTCCTGCGCTCGTTGCGCGGCGGCTCGGACGAGGTGGTGGCGAACAGCGCGGCCGTGCGGCGGCTGACGAGCGGTGGCGAGGTTCCGGCGCTGTTGCTGGAGTCCGCGGCGGAGCGGCTGGGTGCGTTGCCCGCGGAGGCCGGGCAGTTCGTGCGCGCGGCGGCCGTCCTGGCCGTGCCGGCGACGGTCCACCTCATCGGCGAGGTCGCCGGACTGGACGGGAGCGCGGTACGTGCCGCCGCCACCGAGGCGCTGGCGAGCACGTTGCTGCACGACGGCGGCGCCGGGGTCCTGGAGTTCCGGCACACGCTGGCCCGGCAGGCCGTCTACCGCGCGGTGGGGGTGCTGGAGCGGTACGAGCTGCACGAGCGCGCGGTGGTGGTGCTCGCCGGGCTCGACCGGCCGCCGTTGGTGCAGTTGGCCGAGCACTGCAGGAGGGTGGGGCGGCGCGAGGACTGGCTGCGCTACGGCGAGGCCGCCGCCGACCAGGCGCTCGTGCTGTCCGACGCGTCCGCGGCGATCCCGCTGCTGCGGCGCCTGCTGGCCGAGCCGTGGCTGTCCGGTGCCGAGGTGGACCGGCTGGGGACGAAGCTCGGTGAGGTCTCGGCGCTCGGGCTCGACTCGTACGGCCCGGCGGAGGCGCTGGAGAAGCTGCTGGTCGACCCGAGGTTGTCCGAGGGTGCGCGCGGCGAGGTGCGCATGCTGCTGGCGATGCTCTTCGTCAAGCAGGAGGAAGGTGTCGCGAAGGCGCGCGCGCAGATGGAGATCGCCGTCGGTGAGCTCGCCGGCCGGCCGGACCTCGCGGCCAGGGCGATGAGCATGCTGTCCCAGCCGTTCATCGGGGACACCCCGCTCACCGAGCTCAGGCCGTGGCTGCGCAAGGCCGACGAGGCGATCGACCGCAGCGCCGACCCCGCGATGCGGATGTCGTTGCTGGCCAACGTGATCGGCTCGCTGGTCGTCATCGGCGACGCCGGGGTCCGCGACCGGTTGACGGCGGTGCCGGAGACGGGCCGGACGATGGCCGAACACCGCCAGGTCGCCCGGGTCCACTGCAACCTGGCCGACGCGATGACCACGATCGGCATGTTCGGCGACGCCCGCCGGTACCTGCGGACGGGAATCCGGGCGGCGGAGGAGACCGGCAGCCTGTACGTGCTGAGCGGAGCGCGGAGCACCGCGCTGGTCCTCGACTGGTTCACGGGAGCCTGGGACGGTCTGGCGGCCAGGGCGCGGGCCCTGCTGGCCGAGTACCACGAGCTCGCCGCGATCACCGACGAGCTGAACATGGTGCTCGGCCTGCACGCGCTGGCCCGCGGCGAGCGGGCGGCGGCCGTCGCTCACTTCACCGGTACCCACGTCCGCACTCCGCGCAACGCGTTCGCGCCGGTCGCGCTCGGCTGCGCCGCCGGTCTGGTCCGGATCGCGCTGCGCGACGGTGACGTGGAGCGTGCGGGGATCGAGGCGGACGCGGGCATGGCGCTGCTGCGCCGCAAGGGCGTGTGGGCGTGGGCGGGAGAGGTCGCACCCTCTGCCGTGGACGCCTACCTGGCGGCGGACCGGGTCGCCGACGCCGAGGCCGTCGTGCGGGACTTGACGGACGGGGTGAGCGGGATGGACGCGCCGCTCGCCGTGGCCGCGTTGCACAGTTGTCACGGCGCGCTCGCCGACCACGGCGGTCGGTCGTCGATCGAGCACCACACCGCTGCAGCGCGCGCGTACGAGGAGATGGGTGCGTCGTACTTGGCCGTCGGGGCACGGGAGCGTGCCGACACCTCCCTGCTCGCCGGCGACCCGGCGGCAGCGGTGCGGGCGTTCACCCGGACCATCGACGACTACGAGGCACTGGGCGCCACCTACGACTCCGCCCGCTGCCGGCACCTGCTGCGGGAGTTCGGGGTCAGGGCGACCCCTTCGCGTGCCGGTCGCCGGGGTTATGGCTCTGACCTGTCACCTCGTGAGCGCGAGGTGGCCCGGCTGGTGGCCGCGGGCAGCAGCAACAACGAGATAGCGGACGTCCTCTTCCTGTCGCCGCGCACGGTCGAGCAACACGTCGCCAAGGTGTTGCGCAAACTGGGGGTGACCCGGCAGTCCTTGCGGGACAACGACCACCTCATCGGCCGGGGCTGAGACGAAGCCAGGGGTACCCGGCGGTGGTGACCGCCGGGCACCCCTGTTCCTGCGCGGGGACCGTTCGCTCAGGTCAGAGCGTCAGGGTCCACCGGTTGAGCGTTCCGGTGTCGCCGGGACCGCCGTCGTAGACGTTCAGCAGCCAGCGGCCCGCACGGGACTCGCTGGACAGGTTCGCCGTGTAGGTGCGCACCAGGTTGTCCGTGTCGCCACCGGTCTGGTTGTGCAGCTGGTAGGTGGTGCCGTCCGGTGCGGTCAGGTACACCCGCAGGTCACCGATGTAGGTGTGGGTGATGTCCACCGCGACCGTCGAGGTGGCCGACGCCGCACCGGAGCAGGTGATCGTGATGGCGCTCTGCGTGGTGTAGTAGTCGAGGATCTGGCCGCTGTTCGAGTTGGTCACGGCCGGGCAGGTACCGCCGCCGGTGGTGCCGACGACGATGCGGAACGACGCCGAACCGGTCTTGCCCGCGCTGTCGCGAGCGGTCACGGTGACGTTCGCCGTGCCGGCGGTGGTCGGCGTGCCGGTGATCGAACCGGACGTCGAGCTGATCGACAGGCCGGCGGGCAGACCGGTGGCCGACCAGGTGTACGGGGAGGACCCGCCGCTCGCGCTGTTGTTCAGCTGGAACGACTGGCCGACCGTCGCGGTCTTGTCACCGGGGTTCGCCACGGTGACCCCACCGGGCTGGGTGCCGTTGAGGTAGCCGGAGTACAGCAGCACGTTCGGCGAGCCCGTGTTGATGCCGCTGAGCTTGCCGGTGGAACCGTTGTTCACCAGCGCATCGCGCACCTGCGCCGGGGTGGCCGACGGGTTCTGCGCGAGGTGCAGTGCCGCGACGCCCGCCACGTGCGGCGACGCCATCGACGTGCCGGACATGGTGGCGGAGCCGGTGTTGCTGTTGTACGCCGCGGACACGATGTCCGTTCCCGGGGCGAAGATGTCCAGGCAGGTGCCGTAGTTGCTGTCCGAACGGCGGGCGTCGGAACGGTTGCTGTTGCCGACGGTGATCGGCGCCCGCAGGTGCTGCGGGCTGTACTGGCAGGCGTCGTCGTTGGAGTTGCCCGCCGCCATGACCCACTGCACGCCGCTGTTGACGACACCGGTGACGGCGTTCTCGAGCGCGGGGTTGCTGGGGCACCGCTGACGGCAGCCGATGCTGTAGTTGACGACGCCGGGCCCGGACCCGTTGCGCACCACCCAGTTCGCGGCGGCGATGAGGTCGTCGTCGTAGGCGCTCCCACCGCAGTCGAGCACCTTCAGCGGCACGATCGTGGCCTTCTTGGCCACGCCGTACCGCGTTCCGGCGGCCGTGCCGGCGACGTGCGTGCCGTGACCGTTGCAGTCCTGCGGCGTGGAGTCGTTGTCGACGAAGTCGTAACCCGCCGCGATCCGGCCGGTGAAGTCCTGGTGGTTCGCGTTGATGCCGGAGTCGAGGACGTACACGCGCACGCCCTCCCCGCCGTTGGCGGGATAGGTGAACTTGCTGTCCAGCGGCAGGTCGCGCTGGTCGATGCGGTCGTCACCCCAGTTCGGCGGGCTCTGCTGGGTGTCGAGCACCTGCATGCGCACGACCTGCTGCACCCGCTCGACGGCCGGGTCCGCCGCCGTGCGCGCGGCCTGCTCCGGCGACATCGACACGGAGAAGCCACCGACCACCGCGTCGAAGACGTGCCGGGTGCGACCGCCGTGCCGTTGGACCACCGACGAGGCAGCCGAGGCCGTGCCCTGCGCGGTCGCGGTGCCCTTGAGCACCACGATGTACCTGCCGGGCACCGCATCGGCGGACCCGGCGTTGAGGACGGGGGCCGAAGGCGCCGACGACGCCGGCGTCGCGAGCACGAGAGCCGACCCGGCCGCGGCGATCACACAGCCGATCACACCCGCTGAGGTTTTCCATCTCGCCATGAGCTGTCATGTCCTTCATTCGCAGGGGAGAACGCGGAGACAACCCGCGCTCTCACCACGCTACGAACGACATCCGTCCAGGCCACCACGTAATTTCACGTCGGTGGAGGGCACCGGGAAAGACCGGTACGCCGATCCGGGAAACCCGTACCGCAACGACGCGAACCCCTATCGCAACCACCGCCGCCCCCTGCTGTTCCCGGCGGAGCGGTCACCTGACCCGGCACAGGGCCGGCAACGCCCGCTCAGTGGCGGCAGGTCCGCGCGACCTCGGCGAGGACCTCCTTGAACGCCGCGAACCGGCAGACTGGGGTGATGCGCATCGACCGGCTCGACCACCTCGTCCTCACCGTCACCGACCTGCGGGCCACGCTCGACTTCTACGTGACCGTGCTCGGCATGCGGGAGATGACCTTCGGCGAGGACCGCAAGGCGCTCGCCTTCGGCCACAGCAAGATCAACCTGCACGAGGCAGGCCACGAGTTCGAACCCAAGGCCCGCCACGTCGTGCCCGGCAGCGCCGACCTGTGCTTCGTCACCGAGGACCCGCTCGACGAGGTGCTCGCGACCCTCGCCGCCCACGGCGTTCCCGTCGAGGAGGGGCCGGGGGAGCGCGACGGGGCCCTCGGGCAGATGCGCAGCGTCTACGTGCGCGACCCGGACGGCAACCTCGTGGAAATCTGCAACTACGCCGACCCGAACTAGAACGAGAGTTCTAACGAGAAAGAATCGCCGTCTCCGCCAGCTTCCGGGCCCGCGGGATGACCTTCTCCGGATCGGCCCCGAGCTGCATCCGCACGAGAACGCCCTCGTAGACGATCGCCACGTCCGCGACGACCTCGTCCACCGCCGGAAGACCCGCCGCCAGCTCGGCCAGGCGGCGCACCAGGTGGTTCTTGTGCGCGAGGGCCACCTCGACCGCCGGATGTCCGGCCGGCAACTGCACCAGCCCGGCGACGTGCGCGCAGCCCTGGTCGGCGCCCTGGTCGCGGCACCACAGCAGCAGGGCGTCGAACACCGACAGCACCCGGTCCAGCGGTGTCGCGGCGTCGGCGGCCACCCGTTCCCAGGTCGCGCGCCACAGGTGGTCCCGGCGGCGCAGGTAGGCCTCGACCAGGCCGTCCTTGCCGCCGAAGTTCTTGTACACCGAGCCGAGCGCGACCCCGGCGCGGTCCACCACGGCGTCCACGCCGGTGTTCGCGATGCCGTCGCCGTAGAACAGCTCGGAGGCGGCGACGAGGATGCGTTCTCGCGCTGAAGGGGCCACGCCGTTAGTCTAGGAGTAGAACTGACGTTCTACCAAGGGAGGATCGTGGACAGGCGGCAGGTGGGGTTGATCTGTGCGGGCACGGCACTCGTCGGGGTGTGCTACGGGTTCGCCAGGTTCGCCTACGGCCTGTTCGCGCCCGCGTTCCAGCAGCAGTTCGCGCTGGGCTCCACGCTGCTCGGCGTCATCGGCGCGGGCAGCTACGCCGGCTACGGGATCGCGGTCGTCGCCGGGTTCCTGCTGACCAACCGGTACGGTCCGCGGCCGGTGGCGGTGGGCGCGGGGGTGTTCGCCGCCGCCGGCACCGCGCTCGTCGCCGTCTCGGCGAACGGCGTGCTGCTCGCGGCCGGTGTCCTGGTCGCCGGGGTGAGCACCGGTCTGGCGTCGCCGCCGCTGGCCGAGGCGATCGCCCGCACGGTCGACGCGGCGCGCCAGGACCGCGCGCAGTCGGTGGTGAACGCGGGCACCGGCGTGGGCGTGCTGCTGTCCGGACCGGTCGCGCTGGTCCTGCTGGACGACTGGCGGCTCGCCTGGGCGGCGTTCGCCGTGGTGTCGGTCGCCGTCACGGCGTGGGTTGTGGCGACGGTGCCGCACGGACGCGGTGCGACGGGCCGGGGGACGGGGTCGCTGCTGCCGCCCGGTGCCGCGCCGCTGCTCACCGCCGCGTTCCTGCTGGGCCTGGCCAGTTCGGCGGTGTGGACGTTCGGCCGCGACGTCGTGCGCACCGGGCCGACCGCCGCCGCGCTGATGTGGTCGCTGATCGGACTGGCCGGGCTGCTCGGCGCGGTCAGCGGTCACCTGACCGGCGTCCTGGGCCTGCGCACCGCCTGGACCGCCGTGCTCGTCCTGCTCTCCGCGGCCACCGCCGCACTCGCGCTGTGGCCGGGCGACGTCGCCGTGTCGTTCACCGCCGCCGGCCTGTTCGGTGCCTCCTACATCGCGCTCAGCGGGCTGCTGCTGGTATGGAGCACGCGCGTGCACGGCGACCGGCCGGCCACGGGTGTCGGAACGTCGTTCCTGCTGATCGCTGTCGGGCAGGCCGTCGGCGCCCTGCTCGCCGGCGTGGCGGTGGACCACTTCGGCCACCTCACCGCGTTCCTCGGCGCCGCCGCTGCGGGACTGCTCGGCGCGGTGGTACGGCCGGGTGCCGAGACCGGTGCCGCCGCACCACTACGGTGATCCGGCATGGAGTCCACTGTGCACGGGCCGGGCCGGATCGAGGGGCGGGTGCTGGTCGGCGTGGTGGTCGCCGCGCTGGTGGTGACCGGTGTGCTGGCGAGGTCACCCGGCACGTGGGCGCTGGAGGTCGTGTGGGTGGTCGTCGGCCTGCCGCTGGTGGTGTTGCTGCGCAAGCGCTTTCCGCTGACCCGGTTGCTGTGCTGGTTGCTGGTGCTGCACGCGCTGGTGCTCTGCTACGGCGGGCAGTACACCTACGCGGAGACACCGCTCGGCGAGTGGGCACAGGAATGGCTTGGCACGCAACGCAACAACTACGACCGGTTCGCCCACGTGGTCCAGGGGTTCGTGCCCGCGGTCGCGGTGCGGGAGGTCCTGCTGCGCCGGACGCCGTTGCGGCCGGGCGGCTGGGTGGCGTTCCTCAGCACGTGCGTGTGCCTGGCGATCAGCGCGTGCTTCGAGTTCGTCGAGTGGCTGAGCGCGGTGGTCCTGGGAGCCGGTGCCGACGACTTCCTCGGCACGCAGGGCGACCAGTGGGACACGCAGTGGGACATGTTCCTGTGCCTGTGCGGAGCGGTGGTCTCCCTGCTGGTGTGGCGGCGGCTGCACGACCGCCAGCTCGGCCTGCGGCCTAGCCCTGGGCCGCGAGGTCGGACGGGTGCTGCGCCAGCGGCGTCACCTCGACGTCCATGAACTCCCACAGCGGCAACGACGACAGCACGGCGTGCAGCTCGTCGTTGGTCGGCACGTCGAAGATCCCGATGACGTCGCTGCGCCCCACGACCCGCCACAGGTGCGGCCAGACCCCCAGGCGTTGCAGCTCCAGCGCCCGCTCCTTCTCCGCCGTGACCAGTTCCGCCCGTCGCGCGGAATCCAGGTCGTGGGGGAGCGAGACGTCCATTCGCACGTGGAAGAGCACGAGCTCACCTCCGCAGGTCGGCGGCCCTCGCGGGTCGAGGTGCCGCCGTCACGGGGAATACCCGCCCCGGGCCCGTTCGATGCGAGCCGCGACGACCACAACTCCAGCCCCGGGACCCGTGTGGTTATGCTCCGCCGGACATCTTTTGGGGGAGCACGTGGGCGTTCTGAACGACTACTTCCGCGCACCCGGCGCCGAGCAGGCGGCGCTCGTGGTGGACGGCGGACCGTTGAACCACCTGGACACCGTCGCCGGCCTCGAACCCGACGTGGTGCTGGGTCAGCTGATCGGGTTCGTGCGCGACGTCGAGTGGCACCCCGGCCTGTCCGCCACCACGCTGGTCAGCGACGAGGACAGCGAGTTCGAGGCGTGGGTCTGCGAGTTCGCCGATGACGTCAGGGACACCCTGGCCGACATCCCCGCCGCCGACGTGCCCGCGCTGGCGCGGCGCTGGGCGGGCATCGAGGAGCTCGCGACGCACACCGGTGAGCCGCTCGACCTGGCCCCGCACCTGCACGAGCTGATCGCACTGGCCGCGCGCTCACGCGCCGCCGGGGAGCACCTCTACGTCTGGCGATCCCTCTAGCCGGTACCACCGCCACCCCCGTTGCTGCCCAGGCATCTGCAAGTACCACCAACATGTTCGCCGTCTGACGAAGGAGACTCCGGACCCACGGACGGTCGGCGGCGCTGTTGGTAGTGGAAAAGTGCCTGTTGATGTTGAGTTGGTGGTACTTGCAGATGCTGGCAGAGGCAGGGGTCAGGTGCCGGTCGAGCCGTCGAGGGCCTCGCGCAGGAAGTCGGCGTGGCCGTTGTGCCGTGCGTACTCGTGGCACAGGTGGTGCATGACCAGCCGCAACGACACGTGCTGCTCCCATTTGGGCTGGTAGCCGGTGATGTCGAGCGACTCGGCGGCGCGTTCGATCCTGCGGGCGTGCGCGACCTCGGCCTCCCACGCCGCGAACGCCTCCGCGCGCGTCGAGCCGCTCGCGTCGTAGGCGACCTGGTAGTCGTTGTCGGCGGACCACACGTTGGTGACGTCCTCGCCGTTGATCACGCGCCGGAACCACGTGCGCTCGACCTCGGCCATGTGCCGCACCAGCCCCAGCAGGGTGAGCGTGGACGGTGGCATCGACCGGCGGCGCAGCTGCTCGTCCGACAGCCCCGCGCACTTGAGCGCGAGGGTGGCGCGGTGGAAGTCGAGGAACGCGCGCAGGGTGTCGCGCTCGTTCCCGGTCAGCGGCGGCTCAGGTCGGTCGATCACGCCCTCCATTGTGGAGATCCGCCACCGCGGCGACCGCCGCCGGGGGCCGGCGCTACGGTGGGTGCGGAGACGGAACGGAGTGGCGGATGACGCAGCTCGAGCAGGCGGAGTCGGCGTTCGCGGCCGCGCGGCCCAGGCTCTTCGGCATCGCGTACCGGATGACCGGCAGCGTGGCCGACGCCGAGGACCTGGTGCAGGAGGTGTGGCTGCGCTGGCAGGCCGCCGACCGCGCCGCGGTGCTGAACCCCGAGGCGTACCTGGCCACGGCCATCACCCGCCTCGCCATCAACGAGAGCCGGACCGCCCGCGCCCGCCGCGAGACCTACGCCGGCCCGTGGCTGCCCGAACCGGTCGACACGGCCGCCGACCCGCAGCTGGGCGCCGAACGGGGTGCCGTGCTGGAGCTGGCCGTGCTGATGCTGCTGGAGAAGCTCACCCCCACCGAACGCGCCGCCTACGTGCTGCGCGAGGCGTTCGACTACCCGTACCGCGAGATCGCCGAGGTCGTCCAGACCAGTGAGGTCGCCGCACGCCAGCTGGTCAGCCGCGCCCGCAAGCACCTCGCCGACTCCCGCCGCACCCCGGCCACCCCCGCCAGGCAACGCGAGCTGCTGGAGGCCTTCGCCGCCGCCGCCCAGGCAGGTGACCTCGCCGGCCTGGAAAAGCTGTTCGCCGCGGACGTGGTGAGCTGGTCCGACTCCAACGGCAAGGTCCGCGCCGCCGGCCGCCCGCTGTACGGCGCCACCGCGCTGGCGAAAATCTTCGCGGCCTGGGCACCGACGTTCTGGACGGCCGAGGACGTCTCGTACGTGGAGGCGAACGGGCAGGCGGCGATCCGGCTGGAACGCGACGGCACGGTGTTCGGCGTGATCACGGTAGCGGTGTCGGAGGAGGGCATCGACCAGGTGATGTGGCTGGTCAACCCGGAGAAGCTGGGCGCGTTCGCCTAGGAGGGCGTTCGCAGCGCGTCACAACCGCGCCGGCTGTCTTGTCCTAGCTCGTGAACGCCCGCACACCAGCGGGCCCACGAGAGGGACGGACCATGAGGATCGTTGTCATCGGCGGCACCGGCTTGATCGGCAGCCAGGTCGTGAAGCGGCTGGGGGAGCACGGCCACGAGGCGGTGGCGGCGTCCCCGAGCAGCGGCGTCGACACCGTCACCGGCGCAGGCGTCGAGGAGGTGGTGAAGGGCGCCGACGTGCTCGTGGACGTGTCGAACTCGCCGTCGTTCGCCGACGAGGACGTCCTGCGCTTCTTCACCACGGCCACGACGAACCTGGTCAACGCCGCACGGCAGGCCGGGGTCGGTCACTACGTCGCGCTGTCGATCGTCGGCGCCGACGAGCTGCCGGACTCGGGCTACCTGCGGGCGAAGGTGGCGCAGGAGGAGCTCATCAGGGCGTCGGGCCTGACGTACTCGGTCATCCGCGCCACGCAGTTCTTCGAGTTCGCCGGCGCCATCGCGAACAGCGCCACCGCGGACGGCGTGGTGCGGCTCCCGCACGGCGGTGTCCAGCCGGTCGCCGCGGCGGACGTGGCGGCGGTCGTGGCCAGGACGGCGGCGACCGAGCCGGTGAACGGCGTGCTGGAGATCGGCGGGCCCGAGGAGTTCACGATGGACGGGTGGATCCGCACGGTGCTCACGCGGCGCGAGGACGAGCGCGAGGTCGTGTCGGACCCACGGGCGCAGTACTTCGGCACGGCGCTGACCGGAAGGCAGCTCGTCCCGAACGCCGGCGCGCAGCTGCAGGCGACGAGCATCGAGGACTGGTTCGCCGCAGGGAACTGACCCGATCCACAACAGACGGTCGTCCGTCCGAAAAGGCCGGACGACCGTCTGCTGAGGACTGTCACGACGAGACGCGTTGCCGGCGAGACCAGACCTTCGCGTTGAGGGTGCGCACGACCTCGCCCAGCACCGAGGTCTGCGCCGTCGACTCCAGGTGCAGGTACAACGCCCCGTGCCGCATGGACACCGCGGCGAACCGGTCGCGCAGCGGGGAACGGGTCGACGTGGGCGGCACGATCGTCAGCACGTCCGCACCGGCGTCGCGCAACGGCCCGATCACGCGGCCCAGCTCCACTTCCGCGTCGTACGGGTTCGCGGCGTCGTCCTGTCCTCCGCACAGCACCAGCGCGAGGTCGCAGCGGAAGTCCAGTGCGCGGGTGAGGTGCCGGGCGCGGGTGTCCGAAATGGACGCCCTGGTGCGGCAGAGGTCGAGGAACGCGAGGCTCGTGTGGGTGTCGCGCAGGTGCCTGGCGAGTCCCTTGCGCGAGGACGGGCCGATGCCACCGGGGTCGCCGAGTGCCACCAGCCGACGCCACGGTGCGTCGGGCGTCACCCCCGCCAGCCGTGTCTCAGTCATTTTTCCCCCTGACCCCGAATACGTGTGCGACGCAAGCCGAACAATACCGGTTTTCGAGGGTACAGGGCTCTTGCATCCTGCCTATCGGATTGCAGCCCTGGATCACGCTGTGACGTTTGACGACGACGTTGCGTGAGGTTAGTCTGCTGACAAGGCTGCGGGGGGTCGCGTTGGGGGGCGCACGCTGGCGTGCGCGCTTTCCTGCGAAATCAACCTCCGAACGTCCGCACACGGTAGTCGGGGGTATTCGTGAAGATCAGCATTCTCGGACCGCTCGAGTTATCCGAGGACGGCGTGAAGTTCAGGGTGCCGGGCGAGAAGCTGCGGGCACTGGTGGCGGCGCTCGCTCTCTGCGCAGGTCGGCCCGCTACCAAGGAGCAGCTGATCGACGAGTTGTGGCCGGACTCCCCGCCGCGGAATGCAGCGAACTCCCTGCAGGGGCATGTCGCGCGGTTGCGCAAGATTCTCGGCGAGGAGACCGGGCGCGAGTCCCTGCGCGATATCGTGCAGACTTCGGATGCCGGTTACGCGTTGGCGCTGGCACCCCAAGATATCGACGGGCTGAAGTTTTGTGAAATGGTGAACCAGGTCGGCCTGCGACCGGACATGGATTCGTTGAACGTCATCGCGGTCCTTACCGAGGCCTTGTCCCTGTGGCGCGGTCCGGCACTCATCGACACCGGCCACGGCCGCATCTCCCGGCTCGCGTACGCCCGATTGGCGGAGACGAAGCTGAATGCCTATGAGCGGTTGTTCGACGCGCAGCTCGCCCTCGGCGAGAACCGGGCGTTGATCACCGAGCTGGAACAGCTGCACCAGCAGCACCCGTTGCGCGAGCGGTTCTGCGGGCAGCTGATGACCGCTCTCTACCAGGCCGGACGCCAGGCGGAGGCGCTGGACCTCTACCACCAGCTGCGCCAGCGCCTGGCCGTCGACCTCGGACTCGAACCCAGCCAGGCGCTGCGCGACAAGTTCCACGGGATCCTCCAGCAAGACCCCGCCCTGCTGCGCTGAACGGTCACACCGACCTGGTGATCCGGAGTATCTGCCAGACCGCGCCGAGCGACGCCTTGCCGTGGAACGCCAGGTACTCCGGCACAACGAGTTGCGGTCCCCACTTCTCCTTGTACGCCAACTGGCTCGCGGCGGGGTAGACGGCGTCACCGTGCGTGGCGAGCAACCGCATCAGCCGGTCGGTGAACGGACTCGCCGTAGACGTGCGGAGATCCGGTGACAGACCGGTGAACGGCGTGAAGCCGAAGTGCAGCCACGCGGCGCCCTCCTCGCGGAACCGTTCGATCGCGACGGAGTTCACGAGCTCCATCACCCCCGGTGGAACCGTCGGAACCCGCCGGCTGAGGTCGTGCAGCCACCCGCTCCTGCTGCCGAACGCCGGTGAGTACGACACGTAGGCGATCGGTTCGCCGCCGATCGTCGCGAGGAAGAGCCTGCGGTCCTCCTGCACCGCGCCGCCGCACTCGCCGACGAGGAACTCGATCTCCTTGACGTGCCGCCCCTTCGACCGCAGCCACTGGCCGTCGATGGTCTTCAGGTCGTCCCGGTGCTGCTCGTACGGCACCTCCGCGACCTCGACCCCGCTGCGCCGCGCCTTCGCGATCTTGTTGCGCAGCTTCATGAACTTCGTGCCGCGCAGGGAGAAACCGGACAATTCCAGGGAGTAGGAAGCACCGACCTGGTTGATCGTGCACCCCGCACGAACGTACGTTTCGACATCGGCCGGCTGCAGCTGGATGGACACGACCTTTCGCTTGTGCGCACCCGCGTGTGCGAGGAACGCCCGCAGCAGCGGCTCCTGGTCCTCCGGCGCCGCCAGCACCCCACCGAACTGCACGAGGTACCGACCGGCCGTGCGGTAGGCGATGACACCCGTGTGACCTGCGGCGGTGAAGTACTCGTTGCCCGAGTTCAGCGCCAGGAACGCGCTCGGGTTCTCACCGAACTCGCGCACCGCGTGCCGGGCCAGGTCGAAGCGGACGGTGTCGTCCACGGTGCTCATGCGGATCTCCTTCGGTGGCCGGGAGGGGCCCAGCATCGCCGACGAGCCGGAGACCGTGCTGAAAGCGCGGTGTCAGCGCTGTCTCCGGGGGTTCTCAGCGGCGGCTGGAAGAGTCACCGGCACATCGACAGAACAGGGGGCCACGTCGAGCCATGCGCACATATCTGTCCTATGTCGACGGCCGGAACGTCTCCAGCGCCGGTTGGGTGTACGTCGTCGACGCCGCGAGCCTGCTCGACGACGTCTTCGCCAGCCTGACGCTGAAGCGCAGGCTGGAAGACGGCGCGCACCTCCCCGACGCGTTGCCCGCCTCGATCGTCGGGCAGGTGGCGAAGGCCGACCGCGAGACCGTGAACCGGGCCGTCGAGGCCGCGGCCCGCGCGCAACCGGTGTGGGCGGCGTTCCCGTTGGACACCAGGCTGGAGGAGCTGGGCAAGCTCATCCACGCCCGGCTCGTCGAGAAGGCCGGTGAGATCACCGAGGTCCTCGTGCAGGAGGGCCACCCGCTGGCGCTCGCGCGCTGGCAGGTGTCCGGGATGCTGGAGTGCTACGGGCCGGAGTCGCTGGCCTTCTACCGGTCCCAGATGCGCCAGGAGTTCCAGCACGGTGAGCGGCGCATCCTGGTGCGCCGCCAGCCCGACGGCGTGGTGTGCCTGAACCCGCCGCAGAACGCGCCGCTGTCGAGCGCGCTGCTCGGCGTCACGTCGCTGATGGCCGGCAACTCGCTGGTCGTCCGCGCCCCGCGCAGCGCACCACTGGGCGTCATGTACGTGCTGCACGAGGTCGTGGTGCCGGCGCTGGAGGAGATCGGCGCACCGCCCGGCACGCTGAACGTGGTGTGCGGCGACCCGGCGCCGATGCTCAACGTCTGGCTGGACAGCCCCCTTGTCGACGACATCATGTACTTCGGCAGCAGCGAGAACGGCATCCGCTTCCAGGACCGCTGCGTCTCCGCCGGCAAGAAGCCGATCCTCGAGCTGGGCGGCAACGACGCCGTCGTGGTTTGGAAGGACGCGGACCTGGAGCTGGCGGCGGAGGCGTTGTCGGAGAGCTTCTTCGGCTCCGGCCAGCTCTGCATGATCCCCAACCACGTGCTCGTCCACCCGGACGTCGCCGACGAGCTGGTCCGGCTGCTGGTCCGCACCGCGCTGCACATCCGCCCCGGCCCGGCCTCCGAGGAGGACGTGCTGCTCACCCCGGTGCTGCGCAACGACAAGTTCTTCGCCGTGCTCGCCGACGCGCTCGACAAGGGCGCCGAGCTCGTGTGCGGCGGGTACGCGATGCAGACCGACGAGACCAGGGACCCCAACGGCGTCTTCCTGGAACCGACGGTGGTGCTCGTGCGCGGACTGGAGGGCGCCCGCGAGGTCGACGCGGTGCGCGAGGAGACGTTCTTCCCGCTGCTGCCGCTGGTCGTGGCCGAGCCCGCGAGCGACGAGGTGCTGCTCGACCGGTTCGTCGACTTCGTCAACAGCAACCGGTACGGGCTGCGGAACTCGGTGTGGGCCAACGACCCCGAGGTCGTCGAACGGTTCGTCGACCGGATCAACGGCGGTGGCCTGCTCAAGGTCAACGACTCGCACATCGGCTTCCTGCCCTACCTCCCGACCCACGGCGGCACCGGGCTCACCGGCGGCGTGTTCGGCGAGGCCAACTACCCGATCCTGCGCACCTCCCACCTGCAGGGTGTCAGCATCGCCACCGGCATCCGTCCGAGGGACGCGATCTTCGGCGCGTGGCAGGCGGCACTGGGCACGGCGAACTGAAGGGACCACCCATGCGTGCACTGGACGCCGCTCGCGAGACGTGCGAGGCGTTCCTCCCCGGCCTGCAGGACCAGCTCGCCGCGCTGGAGCTCGATGAGCTGGAAGGACCGGAGTCCTCCGCCATCGCGCTCTTCCGCGCGGCCGGCGGGCCGGGGCTGGTGATCCCGCGGGCGTACGCGGGCGCCGGCGCGGACCCGTTGCAGGCCATGGCCGTCACCCGCGCCCTGGCCTCCCGCGCGCCCTCGCTGGCGGTCGCCACGACCATGCACCACTTCTCCGTGGCGACGCTGTTCACCCTGGCGGAGAGCGTGAAGTCGAGCGGGATGGAGTGGGCGCTGCTGGAAGGCGTTGCCACGCAACGCCTGCTGGTGGCCTCCGGGTTCGCCGAGGGCAAGCCGGGGCAGGGCATCCTCACGCCGACGATGTCCGCGGTCAAGGCCGAGGGCGGGTACCTCATCAACGGCTCGAAGAAGCCGTGCAGCCTGTCCCGGTCCTTCGACCTGCTGACCGCCAGCGTGTCGGTGACCGGCGACGACGGTCAGCAGGAGATGGCGGTGCTGCTGCTGCCCCGCCAGAGCGAGGGCATCACGGTGCACCCGTTCTGGTCGAGCTGGGCGCTCGCCGGTGCGGAGAGCGACGAGATCCGGCTCACCGACGTGTTCGCCGACGAGCAGCTGCTGATGCGCACCGACGCGGCCCGCGACGAGCTGGACGACCTGCAGACCATCGGCTTCATCTGGTTCGAGCTGCTGATCTCCTCGTCCTACCTCGGCATGGCGAGCGCGCTGGTGGAACGCGTGTTCGCCGCGGCCAAGGGCAGCGAGTCCGACCGGGCGGCGGTGGTGCTGCGGCTGGAGTCCGCGACGCTGCTGCTGGAGGGCATGGCCAGGATGATCATGGCCGGTGAGGTGGACGACGTCGCACTGGGCAAGACGCTCGTCGCCAGGTACGCCGCGCAGGACGCGCTGACCGACACCGTGAACCGCGCGGTCGAGCTGCTGGGCGGCATGGCGTTCATCTCCTCGCCCGAGGTCGCCTACCTGGCAGCGGTCACGCACGCGCTCGCGTTCCACCCGCCCTCGCGCGGCAGCTTCACCGTTCCGTTCCTCGCACACGTCGGCGGGCAGCCGCTGCGACTGGGAAGTGGGTCATGAGCGTGCTGGACACCGCCACGCCCGACCGCGAGGCACTCGGCCGGCTGTACCGGTCCAGGCTCAGCAAGGGCCGCGCGACGCTCGGCGAGATGTTCGGCGGGCACGTCGAGGTGGGCTCGCAGGGCGCCTGGGTCACCACGCAGGAGGGCCGCCGGTTCCTCAACTGCGGCGGCTACGGCGTGTTCCTGATGGGCGCGCGGCACCCGACGGTGCTGCGGCACGTGCTCGCGCAGCTCAGCAGGCACCCGGTGTCGACGCGGATCTTCCTCGAACCGCAGGCGGCACTCGCGGCCGACGCCCTGGTGTCCGTCTCACCGCCGGGACTGGAACGCGTGCACTTCTCCGGTGCCGGCGCCGAGGCCGTCGAGACCGCCATCAAGATCGCCCGCACGAACGGCAAGCGGCGGCTGGTCGCGATGGGGTCCGGCTACCACGGCAAGACCATGGGCGCGCTGAGCCTCACCGGCAAGGACGTGTTCCAGCAACCGTTCCTGCCGCTGCTGCCCGGCACCTCGCACGTCCCGTACGGCGACGCCGAGGCCCTCGACGCGCTGCTCGCGACGATGCCGGGCGAGGCCTGCGTGTTCGTCGAACCGGTGCAGGGCGAAGCCGGGGTGGTGCTGCCACCGCCGGGTTACCTGCGGGCGGTCGCGGACTCCTGCCGCGCGCACGGTGCGATGCTCGTGGTCGACGAGATCCAGACCGGTCTCGGCCGGCTCGGCTCGTGGTGGGGCGTCGACACCGAGGGCGTCACGCCGGACCTGCTGCTCGTCGGCAAGGGGCTCAGCGGCGGTGTCGTCCCGGTCGCCGCCGTCGTGGCCACCGCACGGGCGTTCCGCGCGCTCGACCGCGACCCGTTCCTGCACACCTCGACGTTCTCCGGTGTGCCGCTGGCGATGGCGGCGGCCCGCGGCGCGATCGAGGCGATCCAGGAGGACAACCTCGTCGAACGGTCCCGCGTGCTCGGCGAGGAGATCCTCGGGCAGGTGCGCAGGATCGTGCACGCCCACTTCGGCGACCTGGTGCGCGAGGTGCGCGGCCGCGGCCTGCTGATGGGCGTCGAGTTCACCGAACCCGGTCTCGCCGGCGACCTGCTGATCGAGCTCGTCGAGCACGGCGTGATCGCCAACCACTCGCTCAACTCCCACCTCGTCCTGCGCCTGACGCCGCCCGCGGTGCTGACCCGCGACGAGCTCGACTTCCTCTACGAGGCGCTGGACCGCGCGTGCGCGGTGCAGGCCGCCCGATACCCGGAAGGGGTGCAGACCCATGCGTGACGCGCAGGTGACGATCCTCGTCGCCGACGTCGGCCCGGCGACCACGTTCGAGCGGATCTCCGACTTCGCCGCGTACCCGGACCTGATCGATGTCGTGCGCTCGGTCAGCGTCCGGCCCGTCGGCCCCGGCGAGGACCACAGCGACTGGGAGGTCTTCTTCCGCAACGGCATCCTGCGCTGGACCGAGGTCGACCGGTTCGACGCGGACGCGCTGACGATCACGTTCGAGCAGCTCGAAGGCGACTTCGCCGAGTTCGCGGGCACCTGGGTGGTGACACCGCACGGCACCGGCAGCGCCGTCGCGTTCACGGCCGGGTTCGACTTCGGCATCCCGAGCCTCGCCGGACTGCTCGACCCGATCGCCGAGCGGGTGCTGAAGGAGACCATCGTCCGCGCGGTGGCCGGCCTGTTCGACCGGGTGGACGTGGTGGGCGACGACGCCGCCCTCGCACTCGCGGCGGGGGTGCGGTGATGGACGCCAAGAACACGTTCACCACCCGCACCACGTACAACCTGCTGCGCGCGGAGTACGGGCTCGGTCTCGTCGTCGCCGTCGTGCTGTTCTTCTGGCACATCGGCGAGGTGCGCTGGCTGCCCGCGATCGGGTTGTTCCTCTACATCGACCTGATCGGCTACCTGCCGGGGGCGGTCGCCTACCACCGCAGCGCCGACAAGAAGATCCCCAAGGTCTACTACGTCCTCTACAACACCATGCACAGCCTGGTGACGCAGGGACTCGTCGCCATCGCGTGGATCGTCCTCATCGGACCGGAGTGGGCGTTGCTCGCCCTGCCGATCCACCTCTTCGGCGACCGCGCGCTGTTCGGCAACCTGCTCAAGCCGTTCGTGCTGTCGTTCGAACCGGTCGCCCACCCGGCGTGGCTGCGGTTCCGCGCCGAGCTCGACGCCGCCGACCGCGGGGTGACCGAGCTGGTGGGCACGCGGTGAGCGTCGGCACGGTGCCCAGGTTCAGCCGGCACTTCACCAACGGTGTCGCGGTGCTCAGCTGCGGCACCGGGCCGTCCGTCCACGGCGTCACGGTCAGCACGCTCGCCCTCGCCTCGGTCGACCCGCCGATGGTGTCGTTCGCGCTGCGCTCGGGCAGCCGCGGCCTCGCCGCCCTGCTGGCGGCCGGGCGGTTCGCCGTCAACCGGCTCGCGGAGGGGCAGGCCGACCTCGCCCGCTACTTCGCCAGCGCGACCAGGGGACGCGGGCAGCCGGAGGTGTGGCGGGAGGGCACCGAGGTGCCGCTGCTCGCCGACGCCGCGGGCTGGCTGGAGTGCACGGTCGACCGGGTGGTGCCCACCGGTGACCACGTCCTCGTGCTGGGCCGCGTGCTGCGCGCCGAGCTCGGTGCGGGTGCCCCGCTCTCGAACACCTTTCGAACCGACCCGAGGAGCTGACGGTGTCCGACCGCACGACGATTCCCGCCGAGGCCGACTGGGAGAACGCTCCCTCGCTCGTCGACGGCGCGATGAGCCTCGACCTCACGGCCGAGACCTGCGACCTGAAGTACTGGTTCGGCAACGTGCCGCAGGGAACGTTGCGCGGTCACGTGCTCGGGCACGCGCCGGACGTGGTGCCGCTCGACGTCACCGCGCAACCCGGCCCGCTCAACGACGCGCTCACCCAGGAGCTCGCGTTCCGCTCCATCGCGGAGGAGAAGGCCACGCGGGCGATCTCCTACCTGGTGGCGCTCGCACCGGACAACGCGTCCATGGAGTTCTACGCCACCCAGCTGATGGACGAGGCGCGGCACGCCATGGTGTTCCGCAACCACCTGCTGGAGCTGGGCGTCGCCGCGCAGGACCTGTGGTCCACCATCGACCGGCTCGCCGAGACCGACCGCGACCGCATCCTCGTGCCGCTGGAGGAGCTCGGCCTGCGAGTGCTGCGCGACGAGGGCGACTTCATCGGCGGCGTGGTCGTGCTGACCGTGCTGGTCGAGGGCGTGCTGGCGCCGGCGGCCGAGCTGAGCGAGCGCAAGTGGCGCGTCTTCGACCCGGCCGCCGCGGAGATCGAACGCGGCGCGGGCATCGACGAGATCCGCCACCTCACCGTCGGCAGCGCCATCGCCCGCGACTACCTGCGGCACAACCCCGAGGCCAGGGGACGCGTGCTGGAGCTGATGCAGCACGGCTACGAGCTGTGGGCGAAGCTGCCGACCGAGGACATGCTGGTGCGCCGCGAGTCCTTGTTCCAGGAGGGCATCCGCCTGCACGGGCACCTGCTCGGCGACTACGAGATCTGGCCGGGCAGGCGGCTCGCCGACACCACCGTCGAGGAACGGGTCGGCACCGCGCACGAGTGGACCGACCAGATGCAGCGCGTCCGGCTCGCCTACATGGGACTGGAGGGAGGAACGGCATGACCTCGATCAAGAGCCAGCCGCCGACCGCGCTGGCCGAGATCACCAGGATCGTCAAGCAAGCCGGGCTGATGGACTCCCGGCCCGTCTACTACACGATCAAGATCATCTCGAACCTGGTGCTGCTCGCGGCGGGCTGGGTGGCGTTCGTGCTCGTCGGCGACTCGTGGTGGCAGCTCGCGGTCGCGGTCTACCTGGCGTTCTGCTTCGCGCAGACCGACCTCATCGGCCACGACGCCGGCCACCGGCAGATCTTCCGCACCAAGACGCCGAACGAGGTGATCGGCTACGTCCACGGCAACGTGCTCACCGGCGTCAGCTTCGGCTGGTGGGTCGGGCACCACACCAAGCACCACAACTTCCCGAACCACCTCTCGCTCGACCCGGACATCCTGCGCAGGCAGGTGATCTTCGACAAGAGCCAGAGCGCCAGCCGCACCAGCGCGTTCTCCCGGTTCGTGGTGCGCCACCAGTCGTGGATGTTCTACGTGCTGATCATGATGGAGGGCGTGCGGCTGCACCTGTCCGGCTACGTCGCCGCCAGCAAGGGCGCGCTGACCAGGTACCGCAACGCGGAGCTCGTCGTCATCACGCTGCACCTGGTCGTGTACCTCGTGGCCGTGTTCCTGGTGATGTCGCCGCTGAAGGCGCTCGCGTTCATCGTGGTGCACCAGGCGCTCTTCGGCTTCTACATGGGGTTGCTGTTCGCGCCCAACCACAAGGGCCTGCCCGTGCGCGACGGCGAGTCCGAGGAGCTCGACTGGCTGACCCGCCAGGTGGTGACCTCGCGCAACATGCTGCCGAGCCGGGTCACGAACTTCTTCTACGGCGGGCTGAACTACCAGATCGAGCACCACCTGTTCCCGTCGATGCCGCGCAGCAACCTGCACCGCGCCCAGCCGCTGGTGAAGGATTTCTGCCTGCGCCAGGGACTGCCCTACGTCGAGGTGTCGCTGGCCCGCTCGTACCTGGAGGTCTCCGACTACCTGGGCGAGGTCAGCGACGACGTCCGCGATCTGGGGAAGGTGTGACCGCCGTCCTGTGCGGCCTCGGCGCCTGGTTGCCACCCGCGGTCGTGACCAACGACGACCTGGCCGCCGAGCTGGACACCTCCGACGAGTGGATCACGACCAGGACCGGCATCCGCAGCAGGCACGTCGCCGACCCGTCCCTCGCGACGTCCGACCTGGCCGTCGAGGCCGGTGCGCGGGCGTTGAAGTCGGCGGGTGCCGCGTCCGTGGACGCCGTCGTGCTCGCCACGACGACACCCGACCAGCGGTGCCCGGCGACGGCACCGCTGGTGTCGGCGCGGCTCGGGCTCGGCACCGTGCCGGCGTTCGACGTCCAGGCCGTGTGCACGGGTTTCCTGTACGGGCTCGGCATCAGCGCGGGGCTGATCGCGTCCGGTGCCGCGGAGCGGGTCCTGCTGATCGGCGCGGAGACCTACTCGCGCATCCTCGACCCCGCCGACCGCAGCACGCGGGTCATCTTCGGTGACGGCGCGGGAGCGGTCGTGCTGCGGGCGGGCGAGCCGGACGAGCTGGGTGCGCTCGGCCCCGTGCAGCTCGGCAGCGACGGCACCGGCCACGACATGATCACCATCCCGTCCGGCGGCGCGCGCGACCCGTTCGGCACCGACCCGTACTTCCGGATGCGCGGCAGCGCGGTGTTCCGGCACGCGGTCGAACGCATGACCGAGTCGGCGCGCACCGCCCTGCGGACCGCCGGCTGGGCCGAACCGGACGTCCTGGTGGCGCACCAGGCGAACCTGCGCATCATCCACGCCGTCGCGGGCCAGCTCGGCGTGTCCCGCGACCGGTGCGCCGTGCACCTCGACCGGGTCGGCAACACCGCCGCCGCGTCGATCCCGCTCGCCCTCTCCGACGCGCGGCTCGCGCCGGGCACCCGCGTGCTGCTGACCGGTTTCGGCGGCGGACTCGCCTGGGGCGCCTGCGCGTTGCGCTGGCCGGACCTGTCCCTGACCTGAGTGGAAGGAAACGCAGATGAACGACGTCTACGACCGGCTGGTCAAGATGCTGATGGACGTGATGGGCATGGAGGAGGACGAGATCCAGCCGCACCACACGTTCAACGAGCTCGAGGTCGACTCGCTCGGCCTGGTCGAGCTCGTGCTGGTGGTGCAGAAGGAGTTCGGCGTCGAGATCGCCGACGACGAGGTCAGCCCCGACTTCACCATCGCCCAGACCGCGGAGCTGATCGTGGGCAAGGGCGTGAAGGTGTGACGCCCGGCCGGTTCGACGCCGCGATCACCGGGGTCGGGCTGGTGACGTCCGCCGGAGTCGGCGCGGCCGCCGCGTGGGAACGCATCCTGCTCGGCTCGGCGACCGCCGCCACGAAGGTGCCCGCGCTCGCGGGCACCCCGGCGGACTTCGGTTGCCAGGCCGACGGCTTCGACGCGATCGCGGCCCTCGGCAAGCGCACCGCGTGGCGGCTGGACCGCAGCACCCAGATGGCCATGGCCGCCGCGGCCGAGGCGCTGGCGGACTCCGGTCTCGACCCGGCGCGGTGGAACGGCGAGCGGGTGGCGGTGGTGCTGGGCAACGGCATCGGCGGCGCCGCGGCGTGGGAGAAGCAGCACAACGTCCTGCGCGACAACGGTCCGCTGGAGGTGTCGCCGATGCTCATCCCGATGCTGTCGATGAACATGTCCGCCGGCTACGTCGCGATCCAGTGCGGGGCGAAGGGACCCAGCCTGGTGACCGCCACGGCGTGCGCTTCCGGCACCACCGCCGTCGGTGTGGCCAGGGACCTGTTGCGCAACGACAGGTGCGACGTGGTGATCACCGGCGGCACCGAGGCGTGCCTGGTGCCGTCGATCATCTCCGGGTTCAGCCAGATGGGCGCGCTGTCGGCGCGCGGGGACGAGATGGACGTGGCGTCCCGGCCGTTCGACGTCGACCGGGACGGCTTCGTGCCGGCGGAGGGCGCGGCGGTGCTGGTGCTGGAACGGGTCGCGGACGCCCGTGCCCGCGGCGCGCGCATCCACGCGTGTGTCAGCGGGTACGGCGCCTCGGCCGACGCGCACCACCCGACCGCGCCCGACCCGGACGGCGCCGGTGCCGAACTGGCGGTGCTCGCGGCGTTGCGGGACGCGCAGATCGGTGCCGGCGAGGTGGACCACGTCAACGCGCACGGCACCTCGACGCCGTTGAACGACGTCGCCGAGGCCAGGATGATCCGCCGCGTGCTGGGGGACCGGCCTGCCGTCACGTCCATCAAGGGCGTCGTCGGCCACGCCCTGGGCGCAGCGGGGGCGATCGAGGCGGTGGCGACGGCGCTGACCGTGCGCGACCGGCTCATCCCGCCCACCGCGAACCTCGACAACATCGCGCCCGAGATCGAGGTGGACGTCGTCGCGAAGATCGCCAGGGAGGCGACGGTCGACGTGGCGGTCAGCAACTCGTTCGGGTTCGGCGGCCAGAACGCCGTGCTGGTGCTCACCCGCCCCTGACGCGACTGGTCCTGGTCGTCGAGAACGACCAGGACCAGGCGGGTGGTGCCCGGGGACTACCAGACGATCAGCGAACGCCCGCCGGTGCGGGCCTCCATCCGCTCGAACGCCTCACCGACCCGTTCCAGCGGAATCCGGTCGGTCACCACGACGTCGAGGTCGATCGCGCCGGTCCGGACGTGCTCCAGCAGCTCCGGCAGGTCGCGAGCGGGATCGGTGTTGCCGTGCAGGCAGCCGACGAGCGTGCGCGCGGAGTGGAACAGCTCCAGCGCGGAGAAGGTGACCTGCTGGCTCTTCCCGCCCGCACCGACGACCGTGGTGACACCGCCGCGGCGGGTCATGTCCCACGCCTGCCGGATCGTCTCCGCGCTGCCCACGCACTCGATGGCGTGGTCGACACCGCCGTCCACGAGCGACCGGGCCGACTCGCCGGCCAGGAGGAAGTCCGTGGCACCGCAGGCGCGGGCGGCGGACTCCTTGGCCGGTGAGGCGTCGACCGCGATGATCCGCTCGGCACCGCTCAACCTGGCCGCCTGCACCGCGATGAGCCCGACACCACCGGTGCCGATCACGGCGACCGAGTCACCGGGCGCGACCCGCGCGCTGCGCCGCACCGCCCCGTACGCCGTGAGCGCCGCGCACCCCAGCAGGGCGGCGGTCTCCGGCGGCAGGTCGGACGGCACCACGACCACGGCCTCCGCGGGCACCACGGTCTGCTCGGCGAACGCGGCCACCCCGAGACCGGGGTACACCGGTTCGTCCTGCCACGTGCCCAGCGGGCGGCGTGACGCCTCGTCCCCGCGGGTGCACAGGAAGGGCTGACCGCGCAGGCACCAGCGGCACGACCGGCAGGCCGGCCGCCAGCTCAGCACCACGTGGTCGCCCACCCGCACACCGGTGACGTCCGGTCCCACCTCGGCCACCACGCCGGTGCCCTCGTGCCCCAGCACGGCGGGCAACGGGTGCGGCAGCGTCCGCTGCGCCAGCGACAGGTCCGAGTGGCAGACACCGGCGGCGGTCAGGCGGACCCGCACCTCGCCGGGACCGGGGGCGCGCAGCGAGATCTTCTCCACGCTCAGCGGGCCACCGGTGGTGACCGCGGCCAGCACGCGCATCAGTCGGCCGCCGCCATCGAGATGGTCTCGTCAATCTCGGCCTGGCGCTCCTGGAGCTCCCGGCGTTCCCGGTCGAGCTGCTCTGCCTGGTCCTCGTCGGCCGCCATGAGCTTCAGCAGGTCCTTGTTCGCCATGTCCAGCACGCCCATGTCGTCGTAGGCCTTCTGCACGGCAGGGCCCCACAGGCCGATGTCGCGCACGCACGGCACGATCCGCGCGAACAGCAACGACCGGAAGGCGCGCATGCGCGGGCCCTTGTTCATCAGCTCCATGCACTCGGCCATGTCGAACCCGAGGTTCTCCCACACCTCCTGCATGCGCAGCCGGTCGCGCATCAGGTAGCAACCCTCGATGACGAACTCCTCGCGCTCGGCCCGTTCCTTCGCCGACAGCTCGGCGTAGTAGTCCTTCAGCGCGAGCCGGCCGAACGCCACGTGCCGCGCCTCGTCCTGCATGACGTACGCGAGGATCTGCTTGGGCAGCGGCTTGTTCGTCTTGTCCCGCAGGATGCCGAACGCGGCCAGCGCGAGCCCCTCGATCAGCACCTGCATGCCCAGGTAGGGCATGTCCCAGCGGGAGTCGTTGAGCGCGTCCTCCAGCAACGACTTGAGGTGCGGGTTGATCGGGTAGGTCAGCCCGATCTTCTCGTCGAGGAACTTGGAGAACACCTCCGCGTGCCGTGCCTCGTCCATCACCTGCGTGGCGGCGTAGAACTTGGCGTCGATGTCGGGCACCGACTGCACGATCCGCGCCGAGGTGATCATCGCGCCCTGCTCACCGTGCAGGAACTGGCTGAACTCCCACGACGCCATGTGCTGGCGCATCACCTTGCGCTCCTGGTCGTTCAGCTTCTCGTACTGCCGCGACCCGTACAGCGCCAGCGTGTTCTCCGGTGTGCCGAGCACGTCGTACGGGTCGACCTCGATGTCCCAGTCGATCCGCTTGACGCTGTCCCACTGCTTGTCCTTGCCCTTCTGGTACAGGCTCAGCAGCCGTTCGCGGCCGGAGTCGTAGTCCCAGCTGAAGTAGGTGTCGCCGGCCGCGGGGAACGTCCAGTTCGTGCTGTCCATCAGGAACTCTCCACAGGTTCGGAGGGGACGACCACGGGCAGCGCGCCGGGCACGACCTCGATCGTGTACCGCGACTCGGGCGTGGTCTGCAGCTCGCCGTCGTGCTCGAACACCAGCGGCTCGCCGTCGGTGCGTTCGAGCACGAACCGGCGGCCGCGGACGTAGGTCACCTCGGGACGGTGGACGTGGCTGCCGTCGGCGGTCAGGCCGGGCAGCGCCTTCGGGTCGAGCTCACCGCTCACGACGCAGACGTCGAGCAGCCCGTCGTCGAGCAGGGAGTGGGGGAGCACCATGAACCGGCCGCCGCGGAACCGGCCGCCGCCGACGTTGGCCAGCACCACGGTGCCGTCGTGCACCAGCCGGTCGTCGACGAGCACCCGGCCCGGGTAGGGCGTGAAGGTGGCGATGGTCTCGGCGACGGCCCGCTGGTAGCGCTCACGGCCGTGGTGCTGCGTCAGCCGCGCGGCGCTCACGAGCGCCTGCGCGACCAGACCGGTGCACGCGCCGAGCAGGAAGTAGCGGTCGGTCTCCAGCACCCAGCCCACGTCGAGCCGGGCGACCCGCGACGGCGCCCGCAGCGCCTCCCGCCACGGCAGGTCCGACCAGAGCTCGCGGTAGGTGGAGTTGCCGGTGCCCGCGGGCACGATCCGCAGCGGTGGCGCCTCGCCGGCCGCCCGGACGAGCCCGGAGGCGACCTCGCGCACGGTGCCGTCACCGCCGACCGCGACGACGAGGTCGGCGCCGTCGGCGGCCGCCTTGGTGGCGAGCTCCTCCGCGTGTCCCGGGTACTCGGTGACCAGCACGTCCGCCGTGGCGAACGTACCGGCGACCTCGTCTGCGAGGGACCGACCACCCTGTCCGGCAACGGGATTGGTGATGATCACCGGCATGCGGGGGTCCCTTCGCTGTCAGCGGAGAGAGCAGGATTCGAACCTGCGGAAGCCACGGGGGCCTCGATCGGGCGAGCCCGACCTCCGTTGGGCCACTACGGAAATCTCTCCTCGTTCGACACCGATGCTGCCAGAAGGTCCTTACATTCCACTGAGATCACCGCTTCAGCGCGGTCTCCGCGCGCGGTGCCGGCGCACCGGTGTGGATGGACAGGCCGAGGCTGATCAGACCCGCGATCGCGGCCGTCACGCAGCAGAAGAGCGCCACGTGGCCGTGCGGGACGGGATCGGACGACACCTCGACGGGCAGGATCGCGGCCAGCGCGGCGATGCCCAGCGCCCCGCCGATCTGCCGCACGGCCATGTTCAGCCCGGTCGCGCCGGCGAACTGGGTCGGCTGCACGGACAACGCCGCCGCGCTCGACACACCGGTGCTCACCGCGCCCATGCCGAGCCCGGCCACCAGGCCCACCGGCAGCCACAGGGACCACAGCTGCGGCTCTGCGGAGAGCCCGAGGTAGAGCCACACCCCGGCGGCCACGACCAGCAGGGCGCCGACCGACACCACCAGCCGCGGGTTGCGCTTGCTCAGCACCTTGCCGACGCGGGCGGCCACGATCGCGGACACCACCGCGCCGGGGCTCATCACCAGACCGGCGACCAGCCACGAGATGTGCCAGACGTTCACCAGCACCAGCGCGCCGATCAGCAGCCACGCGTACAGCGAGGCGCCGAAGAACAGCGAGACGGCATTGGCCAGCGCGAACGTCCTGGTGCGCCACAGCCTCGTCTCGAGCGCGGGCACCGGGTGCCGCCACGAGCGCACGATCGCGACCGCCAGCAGCACCGCGCCGGCGCCGAGCGCGGTGAGCGCCCGCCAGTCCCAGCGCCAGGTCTGCCCCTCGGTCACGCCCAGGGTGAGCAGGCCGACACCGCACGCCAGCACCGCCGTGCCGAGCAGGTCGGGCAGCTTCCCGCTGTGCCGCGCGGACTTCTCGGTCTTGCGGATGCCGAGCAGCAGCGCGACGCCCAGCGGCAGGTTGACCAGGAACACCGACCGCCAGCCGAACGCGTCGATCAGCACGCCGCCCAGCACGGGACCGGCGGCCGCGGCAGCGGAGGCAGCGGCAGCCCACAGGCCGATGGCCTCCGCACGGCGTTCCGGCGGTGAGTCGACCAGCGCCACGGCCAGCGACGCGGGGATCATCGCGGCCGCGCCCACGCCCTGCAGCCCGCGGGCGATCAGCAGCACCGGCAGGGTCGGGGCGACGGCGCACAGCACCGACGCCGCGGTGAACAGGCCCACGCCGAACGTGTACAGCGAACGCCGTCCCACGACGTCGGCGAGCCGGCCGGCGGGTGCGAGCAGCGACGCGAACAGCACCGCGTACAGGGAGATCACCCAGGTGACGTCGGTGGCGGAGGCGTCGGGGAAGGTGCGGTGCAGGTCGGTGATGGCGAGGTTCGTGATGGTCGCGTCGAGCAGCGACAGGAACGTCGCTCCGCACGCGAGCAGCACGACGGTGGTGAAGCCGGGCCGGGTCATGGAGTCGACCATGGCAGTGATCGCCGGGCGGCTCTGGCGGTTTTGCGACATCACCCGTCCGGGCCGTGACCCGGTGCGGATCGTGTCGCAAAACTGCCAGTCAAGCGCCGGGGAATGCGCCACCATGATCAGGTGACGTCAGCACCACTGCCACCCGTGGAGTTCGCGGTCCCGCTCGGGGGACCGCGCAGGTTCACCATCACCCCCACGCCCATCGGGGAGCTGCTGCTCCTGGGCGACGGGGAGTCGATCACCGGCATCTACATGATGCCGGACCAGCTGTACATGCCGGCGATCGCCGACGACTGGGTGCGCGACCCCGGCCTGTTCGGGGAGCTGGAACGCCAGCTGGACGCGTACTTCGCCGGCGAGCTGAAGGTGTTCGACGTGCCGCTCGCGCCACGGGGAACGCCCTTCCAGCTGGAGGTGTGGCGTGAGCTGAGCACGGTGCCGTGCGGTGTCACCACGACGTACGGCGCGATCGCCCTGGCCATCGGCAAGCCGACCGCGTCACGCGCGGTCGGTGCCGCCAACGGGCGCAACCCGATCTCGATCATCCTGCCCTGTCATCGGGTCGTGGGCGCGAACGGCTCGTTGACCGGTTACGGCGGCGGGCTACCGCGCAAGATGCGGTTGCTGGAGATGGAACGCGTCTGAGCAGCCGCGGCAGGCAGCCGCGTCCACCCCCGCGCGGCTGCCTGCTCCACCAGCACCGGATCGTCGCCCACCACCACGGCGGTGCCGACGGCCAGCATCATCGGCAGGTCCGTCGAGTGGTCGCCGTAAGCGGTGCACAGCGCCGGGTCCAGGCCGTGCGCCGCCATCACGGCGTTCGCCACGTCGGCCTTGTCCGGCCCGATCATCGGCGTGACGACCTCGCCGGTGTAGCGCCCGTCGCGCACCGCGAGCCGGGTGCCGTGCACGAGGTCGGCGCCCAGCCAGGCGGCAATCGGCGCCAGGCACACCTCGAACGACCCGGACACCAGCACGGTGAGGTCGCCGCGGTCGCGGTGCCACCGGAACGCCTCCAGCGGGGCGGGCAGGAACAGCTCCTCCGGGTCGGGGTACGCGGAGAACCACTCCCTGCCCGCCGCCGCCAGCTCCGCGACCGCCTCACCGGCGAACACGCGGTAGTAGTCGCCGATCACCTCCGCCCGCGACCACCCGGCCGCGGCGAGCGCGCGCAGCCGGGTGGTGACCTCGGTGAACCGGTCGGGCCGGTGGTGCTGCAGGAAGCGGAACATGCTGCGGACGGCCAGCAACGTCTCGTCGACGTCGAAGAACGCGGCGCTCAGTCCCATGCGACCGGGAGCTCCTCCCACCCGCCGAGCGCGGCGTAGTCCTTCCACCGCAGCTCCTCCAGCGGCACCGCGACCCGCAGGCCGGGGAACCGGTCGAACAGGCCGCGCAGCGCGATCTCCAGCTCGGCCTTGGCGAGGTTCGCGCCGATGCAGAAGTGCGGCCCGAAGCCGAACCCGAGCTGCGTGGTCTCGGCGCGGGTGATGTCGCAGGTGTCCGGGTTCTCGATCACGGACTCGTCGCGGCAGCCGGACGCGACCGACGCGATCACCGCCGACCCCGAGGGGATCTTGACCCCGCTCAGCTCCACGTCGTCGACCGTGACGCGGATGGACGTGCCGCCGCCCAGCCCGTTGAGCCGCACCATCTCGTTGACCGCGGCGGGGTAGAGCGACGGGTCCTCGAGCAGCATCGCGAGCTGGTCGGGGTTGCGCACCAGCGTCACCACCGACGAACCGAGCACGGTGACCGTCGTGTCGTGCCCGGCGAGCAGCAGCAGCACGCCGAGGCTCACGATCTCGGTCTCGGTGATCGTCTCGTCGCCCTCGCTGTCGTGCTTGGCGACGAGCGAGCTGATCATGTCGTCGCCCGGCTCCGCCCGCTTGTCCTCGATCAGCTTGGCGAAGTACGCGCGCATGTCGGCGTTGGCCTTGGCGATCTCCTCGCCGGGGTACTTGGTCAGCGACATGAACCGGTCGGTCCAGCCGCCGAACAGGTGGTGGTCGGCGAACGGCACGCCGAGGATCGAGCAGATCATCCGCAGCGCCAGCGGCCGCGCCAGGTGCTCCAGCAGGTCGGCCGGCTGCGGTTGCGCGGCCAGCCCGTCCAGCAGCTCGTCGGTGACCTTCTGCAGGTGCGGGCGCATCGCGTCGATCTTCGCCGCGGTCAGCGTGGGGTTGGCGAGCTTGCGGAGCCGCGTGTGCCGCGGCGGGTCCATGCTCAGCATGCTGTTCGGGTCGGGCAGCACGTGCTGCGCCTTGGGCACGCCCGGCAGGAACACCGCCTCGCGGCTGAACCGGCGGTCGTTCAGCACGACCCGCGCGTCGTCGTGCCTCGTGACGATCCAGCCGGGGTCACCGGTCGCGAGCGAGACCGGGCACACCGGTTGTTCCCTGCGCAGCTGCGCGTACTCCTCCGGCGGGTCCACGGGACTCGTGCGCAGCAACGGGTAGGCGAACCGCGGAGTGTGTTCGGCCATGGCGGAACGTCCTTCCTCAGTGGGCGGTCAGTGCGGTGCGGATCAGGTGGTCGAGCTGCCGCGCGTCGAGCTCGGGGAGCCGGTCGAGCTCGTCGGCCACCTCCTGCGGGACACCGGTCGCGAGCAGCTTCGCCCGTGCCATGGCGCGGTGCTCGCGCCTGGTCTCCTCGCCGGCCGAGCCGGCGGCGTGGGCACGGCCCTCGGTGAGCCTGCGGCCGTCCTTGAAGACGAGGGTCACCACGGCACCCACGGCCTTGGTCGCGTTCTCGAAGGTCGTGCTGGGCGGACCGGGCGGTGGCGCGGCCCTGCCACCGGAGAAGTCGGCCAGCCACCCGCGGGCCCGCTCGCCCGCCTGCCTGACCGCCTCGCCCAGCGGGGCCGTCGCCCGCAGCAGGTTGCGGCTCAGCTCCGGGTCGAACCGCAGCCGCGTCCGCTCGGCGAGCTCCCAGCGGCGCGGGTCCGCGGTGGCGGGTCCGGTCAGGTCCGCGGGCGTGACGGCACCGGTGAGCAGCGCGGTGGCCACGTTGTACCCGACGGAGAGGTTCAGCGCCATGATCGCCGAACGTTCCCGGTCCAGGTACGGCGCGCCGTCCGCGTCCATGGCGATGGTCAGCCCGGCCGCCCGCACCTCGACCTCCGCGATGTCGTCCGCGTCCTGCGCGGTCAGCTTGTCGTGCAACGCCATCGCGCAGTCGATCGCGGCGTCCACGTAGGCACCGGCGGGGTGCAGCTTCACCGTCAGCGTCTCGGTGTGCCACCGCTCGCCGAACCCGCTCGTGATCACCTCGGGCGAGGGGACCTGGGAGACCTTGGCCAGCAGCCCGTTCGGGTGCTCCAACAGGTCCGGTGCGCCGGTGAGCCCCGCCGCCGCGGCGTCGCAGGCGTCCAGCGCGATGCGCACCGGCACCGCCGCGGACAGCACCTTGGCGTCGCTGCCCAGGAATGCCCTGCGCAGCGGCCACGGCGGTGCGCTCAGCGCGATGCCCCACGCGTTCACCCACGCCTCGACCGGGTCGCCCTGGGCGTGGGAGCGCGCGGCCACCGCGCCGACCAGCTGCGCGTAGCTCGCGCCCTGGCCGCGCAACGTGCCCAGCGCCGCCGCTGCGGTGACCCGCGCGGCGCACTCGCTCGACGCCACCACGGCGGCGAGCAGCGCGCGTCCGTCCAGACCGGACTGCCTGCGGTAGGCCAGCGGCACGTTGACCGTCGAGTGCGTCACGTGCCCCACGTACATGCTGTCCTCGTAGTACAGGCACGAGGACAGCCCGGCCAGCACGTGCGCGGCCCGCGCCGGGTCGTCGGCCAGCGGTGAGCCGAACGCCTTCAGCAGCTTCCACCCCAACGGGTGCGAGATGCCCGCCCGGAGCACCCCCAGGTGCGAGATGACCGCGCTGACCGCATAGTCGGTGATCCGGGTGGGGAGGTCCGCGTACGTCAGCCGGGCGGCCCAGGTGGCCAGCTCCGTCGCGAGAGTGCGCTCACCGCTCATGCGTGCGTTCCCTGCGCTCGTCGTCCATCGTCCACAGTGCACAGCTGGTGGCGACCACCGAGGCCCTGGCCGACGCCAGCGCCTCCCTGGTGGGTTCGACCAGGTTCGGGTTGCCCCGCTGCGCCCCCTCGGAGACCGTCACGAGCCGCAGCGCGCACTCGACGGCCGCGATGCTGGCCTCCACCAGTGCTTCCTCCCTGCGGCCTGCCTCCAGGAGCTCGCCGAGCGCGTGCTCCAGCATGTCCCGCACCGACTTCCCCCCGGCCACGGCGGGTCAGTCCTGTTTCGAGACCAGGAACCGGCCGAGCACCAGGTGGTCGATCTCGGTGTTGAGGAAGCACTCGACGGCGTCGCGCGGGGAGCACACGATCGGTTCGCCCGCGACGTTGAACGAGGTGTTGACCAGGCAGGGGATGCCGGTCAGCTCGGTGAACCGGCCGAGCAGCTCCGCCAGCAGCGGGTTGCCCTCCTCGGTCACCGTCTGGATGCGCGACGTGCCGTCCACGTGCACGGCACCGGGGATGACGCTCACGTACTCCGGCCTCACCGGGAACACGAACGTCATGTACGGCGAGGACTTCTTCTTGCCCAGCTCGAACACCTTCGCCGCGTCGTCCTCCAGCACGATCGGGGCGAAGGGGCGGAACGGCTCGCGGTGCTTCACCCTGGTGTTGATGATGTCCTTGATGTCGGGGAAGCTCGGGTTCGCGAGGATGCTGCGGTTGCCCAGCGCCCGCGGGCCGTACTCGGTCCTGCCGTGGAACCAGCCGATGACCGTCTTCTCCGTCAGCAGCTTGGCGGTCTCACCGGCGATGTCGTCCATCACGACCCAGCGGACGCGGTCGGTGTACTGCCGCAGAACGGTTTCCACCTCGTCGTCGGAGTAATGCGGGCCGAGGTAGGGGGAGGGGTCGCGGGTGGTGGTGCCGCCCGCGTACACCGCCGCGCCGATCGCGACGCCGGGGTCGCTCGCCCCGAAGCTCACGTGCGCGTCGGCGAACCGGGAGTTCTCCAGCAGCTTGGTGTTGTTGACGCAGTTGAGCGCCAGGCCGCCCTCGATCAGCAGCTGCGGCGCGGTGGTCCGCCGTTCGAGCTCCGCGACCTGGTGTGCCGTCACGACCTCCACCATGTCCTGCGCGGCCCGCGCCACCCTGGCCTGGTAGGACGGTTCCTCCCGGACGTCCTCGGAACCGCCGAAGATCCGGTCCAGCAGGGCGTAGTAGCCCCTGGTGCCGGCCGGGTCGTTCGGGATGGCGAGGGCGTAGCGGCCGTTCGGCAGCAGCTGCACGACCTCGTGCTCGATCAGCGGGTTGGGCTGCTCGGTGTCCGCGAACGCCGACAGGCCCATCACCTTGTACTCGTCGTTGTTCGGCATGAAGCCCAGGTAGCGGGTGATCTCGCCGTACAGCAGCGCGAGCGAGTGGGTGACGGTGATCGTCATGTCGTCGAAGACGGTGATCTCGCCGTCGCGGATCTCGCCTGCGATGGCGGAGCACATCTCCGCCCGGCCGTCGCTGATGAGGAACGCGGCGTCCCCGCCGTCGCTGAAGTGGCGGCCGCAGCTGAGGTGCGCCAGGTGGTGGGGGACCGTGACGATCTTCTCCGCCGGCACGTCGAAGCCGGTCCTCGCCGCGAGGTCGGCCCGGATGGCCTGGTGGCTCAGGATTCCGGTGTGGAGGTCGCCGAACCTGCGCAGCCGGTCGAACTTGGCCGCGTCCGGCAGCTCGGTGGCGGCGATCGCGTTGATCATCGTGGTGACCGTGGACGAGGGGAAGGACCAGGGGAAGGCGAACCTGTCCACCTGGTCGATCGCCACCCCCGCCTGGTCCAGGCAGTAGCGCAGGGACTCGATGGGGAAGTCCGAGGTCTTCTTCTCCCGGTTGAGCCGTTCCTCCTCCACGGCCACGACCAGCTCGCCGTCGATCATCAGCGCCACCGCGGCGTCGTGGCCGAGGATGCTGTGGCGGTCCCTGCCCGTGGCCCCGTAGAGGCCGGCGAAGAGTTCGGCGCCTCGGGTGAATCCGTTGTAACCGACGACGATCACTGCTGATCTCCCTTACCGGTCGGCCGTGAACTGGACTCATGCAACACGAGGGCGCTGACATCGCTCTGAGAACGGGCTGAGACCCGAACTTCAGCGCCGCGCCCCCGGTCGTGCGGTCCGGCCTCCGGTCACCGGGGTCAGGCGGTGCGCTCCTCGTCCTGGCGCTTCCACAGCACCAGCAACGCCTCCAGCAACGTGGTCGCGGCGATGGCGTGGCCGCGGGCGTTGCAGTGGATCCGGTCGGAGGAGAAGATGCTGGGGTCGGCGGCCAGCGGGTGCGCGTGGTTCTCCGACTGCACACCGCCGTGCGCCTGCGCGACGCGCTTGGTCAGCGCGTCGAAGCGGTCGAACCGCTCGGCCAGCGCCGGTGCGTGCTCCGCGGGCACGAGCCCGGAGCGGGCGAGGTCGAACAGGCCGATCATCGCCAGCTGCGCGCCCTGCGCCACCAGCGGTCCGACGACGGCGGTCAGCTCGGTCTCCACGTACTGCTCGTCGAACTTGCGGCCGAGCACGTCGTTGCCGCCCGCCGCCACGATCGCGAGGTCCGGTGCGAACTCCAGCGCCGGTTCCAGCTGGGTGGCGCGGATCTCGGCGATGCGCAGGTCGCGCACCCCCAGGTTCAGGTACTCCACCGAGGAGCCGAAGGCGTCCGCGACCCGGCCGGTGCCGTCGAGGTCGCGGTAGCCCTCCAGCGGCTCGCGGATGCCCGCGGCCACGCTGTCGCCGACCACCACGACCCGCTTCCACGGGGTGGCGCGGACGAGCAGGTCGGCCTCGGCGGGCCAGGCGCAGTAGGGGTCGGCTTCCTCGCGCGCGTAACTGGTCATGCGGGCAACTCCACCACCGGGTGAGGGGTCCGTCTGGCGGTTTTGCGACATCACCACCCGTACGGATCACCGTGTCGCATTCCTGCTAGACCGCACCGGGGTGCCGGGGTGATGCTCGTGGTGTGCACAACGACAGCGAGCGGTGCCTTCGTGCCGTGCGGTCCAAGGACGCCCGGTTCGACGGGTGGTTCTTCACCGCCGTCGTCACGACGAAGATCTACTGCCGGCCCAGCTGCCCGGTGGTGCCGCCCAAGGTGGAGAACATGCGGTTCTACCCCAGCGCGGCGGCCGCCCAGCAGGCCGGGTTCCGCGCCTGCAAGCGGTGCCGGCCGGACGCGAGCCCCGGTTCGCCCGCGTGGAACGTGCGCGCGGACCTGGTGGCGCGGGCCATGCGGCTGATCGCCGACGGGGTGGTCGACCGGGAGGGCGTTCCCGGGCTGGCCCGGCGCCTCGGGTACAGCACCCGCCAGGTCGAGCGGCAGCTGCTCGCCGAGATCGGCGCCGGTCCGCTGGCGCTGGCCAGGGCCCAGCGGGCGCAGACGGCCAGGCTGCTGATCGAGACCAGCGCCCTGCCGATGGTCGAGGTGGCGCTGGCGGCCGGGTTCTCCAGCGTGCGGACGTTCAACGACACCGTGCGCGAGGTCTTCGCCCTGTCCCCCACGGAACTGCGGGCGCGCGCCGGCAAGAGGAAGAGCCCGGTGGGAACGGCGGGCGCGCTGACGTTGCGGCTGCCCTTCCGCGCCCCGCTGGCGCCGGACGAGCTGTTCGAGCAGCTGGTCGCCACCGCGGTGCCCGGTGTGGAGGAGTGGCGCGACGGCGCCTACCGCCGCACCCTGCGGCTGCCGCACGGCCCCGCGATCGCCGAGCTGCGGGCCCTGCCCGACCACGTGAGCTGCCACCTGACGCTCACGGACCTGCGCGACCTGTCGATCGCGATCAGCCGGTGCCGCTTCCTGCTCGACCTCGACGCGGACCCGGTGGCCGTGGACGACCTGCTGGGCCGCGACCCGGTGCTCGCGCCGCTCGTGGCCAAGGTGCCGGGCCGGCGGGTGCCGCGCACCGTGGACGGCGCCGAGTTCGCCGTGCGCGCCGTCGCGGGCTCGTCGTCGGCGAAGCTGGTGGCCGCGCACGGCGACCCCGTCGTGGACCCGGGCGGCGGGCTCACGCACCTGTTCCCGAGCCCGGACCGGCTGCACGAGGCGGACCTGCCCGTGTCACCGCGCAGGGCGGCCGCGATCCACTCGGTGGCCGGCGCGCTGGTCTCCGGTGCGGTGGACCTGAGTGTCGGCGGCGACTGGGCGCAGGCCCGCGCGGTGCTGGGCGGTCTCACCGGCATGGGCGGCACCACCGTGGAGACGATCGCGATGCGGGCGCTGGGCGACCCCGACGCGTTCGCGGTGGACACGCGGGTCCGGCAGGCGGCGGGGGAGCTGGGGCTGCCGTCGTCCGCGGAGGCGCTGGAGCAGCGGACGGGGCAGTGGCGGCCGTGGCGGGCGTACGCGGCCCAGCACCTGGCAGGCCGCTGACACCCGCCCGCCGCGGTTCCCGGAACCGTGTCCGGGGAGGCGGCCGTCAGCAGCGCAACGGCTCGATCTCCAGGTTCAGGACCGGGTCGCCAGGACGTCCGGCGAAGCCGAGCCGCCCGGTGCCGGACTCCCAGCGGAACGAGTAGTCGCCACTCGCCACCGGCAGGTACCCGTCGTCGGTGCGGTAGGAGCCGACGCGGGTGCCGACGCCCAGCGGCCCGGTCAGGAACACGTCACCGGAGCCCGCGAACAGGAACGACGTCTCGCGCACCACGACCCGGCAGCCGTCCGGCGGCAGCACGGTGTAGGTCGCCAGGGTGTCGCCCAGCCCGGACAGCAGGGTCGCGAGCGCGGTCAGCACGGCGACCACCCGGAACGGCCACGGGGTCCGGCCCCGCCAGCGGACCACCACGACCAGTCCGGCCGCCACCAGCAGCGCACCGGTGACCGCCCAGTCCGGGACGACCCACCCGCCGGCGACCACCACCAGCCCGGCCGTCCAGGCCACCAGCGCGGACGTTCCGGCAGCGACCACCAGCACGACGACGGCCACCCGCGACCGCTCCAGTTCCCCCAGCACGTGCCGCACGCTAGGTCCGAGTTGTGCGCGAAGCGTGAAGGCGTTGTGGAGGATCAGAAAGCGGTGTCGCGCAGTTGCCGGGGAGCGGCCCGGCCGCGGTCGTGGATACCGTGTGGCCACAATGCTCAGAGGGGGCCTGGAGATGAGGCGGATTCCGTCGTTTCCCGCTCGGATCGCGTCGCTGAACGACGGTGTCGTGGCGACGGCGGACGCGTACGGCGCGTGGCTGAGGACGTTCTACGACGTCCGCGCCCGCTGGCACCGGCGGTTCTACCGCCTCAGCGGCGTCGCGGTGATCTTCGTCGGCGCGGCGCTGCCCGTGCTGACCAGCCTGGAGTACCCCGGCAAGAGCTGGCTGATCTCGCTCGCCGGTGTGCTCGTCGCGGGCCTGACCGGGCTGCGCGCGTTCTACCGGTGGGACCAGTCGTGGATCCTGTTGCGCAACACCGAGATGGCGGTGACCGCCGCCTACCTGGAGTGGAAGGCCGCGCCGGGCAACTTCCCGGTGACCGAGGAGCCAGAACAGCGGCTGGTGCAGGAGAAGAACGCCGCCGCGTTCATCGACCGGCTGGGGGAGCTGCGGGAACGCGAGGCGACCACCTACTTCAAGGACATGGCGTTCCCGAGCACCAAGTCGTGACGGGATCGCCGGCGGTCGTCCTCGCGTTGCTCGACGGCCGGGAATAGCAGCGGCCGTGCGGCGTTGTAGGCAGCGGAAGGAGGTTTCATGAAGGACAACTTCACCGACTACCTGCCGAACGGCCACGTGTCGCCGGACCGGTGGGTGACCGCGACGCACCTGTTCGACACCGGCCACGAGGAGACCGCGGCCGAGAAGTGGGAACGCGCCCAGCTGCTCTTCGAGGCCAAGGAGTACACCAGGGCCGCGACGCTGCTGGTCGAGGTGGTCGACGAGGTGCCGTTCCAGGCAGACCTCTGCCTCCTGCTCGCCCGCGCCTACTACCACTCGGCCCAGCTGACCAAGGCCGAGGCGCAGCTGCGGGTGCTCGTCGACCGCGACCCGGTCGACCACTACGCCCACCTGCTGCTCGGCCGCACGCTGGAGCGCCAGGGGCGGTCCGACGAGGCCACGCCGTGGCTCCGCCTGGCTGCCGCCCTCTCCGGCGAACCGGTGGCCTGAGCACCTCCGGTCCCGCACCGGCCGCGTTCACCGCGGCCGGTGCGGTCACCCCGGTTGCCGGCGCCACTTCTTGAACGACTTGATGACGTCGCCGTTCGTGAGCTTGCCGTACCACTCGCTGTGCGAGTCCTCGAGCTGCGACGCGAGCGACTCGATGCGGAGCCTGCCCTCCGGCCTGGCCCGCAACGCCCAGGTCGCGGCGGCGGCCACCCCCTGTCCCCTGGCGATGGTCTCCGCGGTGCGCTCGACCTGGCGTCGGTCGCGGCCGCTGAGCCCGAACGACGCCCAGACGCCCGTGATGATCCAGTCCGCGGCGGTGATCCACACGAGGTTCGTGAGCGGCCCGCTCTTCCAGTCCCGCACCCCCACACCGTCGAGGTTGCGGTTCGTGATGGAGCCGTTGGGGTGCCGGACCCGTTCGATCTCCGCGGCGAGTTCGCGCAGCGAGCTCGCCGGGAGGTCCGACAGGTTGCGCAGCAGGAAGTCGCCCGCGTCGGGCAGACGCTCAGCCACCCCCGGATCGACGGGGACGTTCTCCACGTCGACGGTCTGAACTTCCTCGCGACGGCCGAAAATGCCCATGGCTGCTCCTGGTCGGGGACGCGGTGGTCAGGAGATCGTCTGTCCGACCGTGTGCGTGCACCTGCCGTTGCACTTCGGGCAGTGCTGCGTCTTGCACTCGTAGCGGCCGTACGGTCCGTCGGCCTTCTGCACGGTCTCGTAAATCCACATGGAGACATCGCAATGTGGACACTTCGGAGCCATAGTGGACACACCTTTCCGGCTTGGTGTCGAGGTCTTACGGCACCTGTTTCGACGCGTGCCGACAGCTCGTTACACCGGATCGGCGGGTTGCTCTGTTCGGGGAAACCTTTCCCGCTCCAGGGGAATCCTGTTGTCCTAGACGATGTCCAGTTTCGCGAACGCCCGCAACAACCCCGGCGCCGCCCGGCTGGCCAGCCGGGCCGCCTTCGCCTCCGCGGTCACCGGCACCACCGCCCGGTTGCGCCGCACCGCCGTGACGATCTCCGCCGCCACCCGCTCCGGCCCGAACCCGCGCCGCGCGTAGAGCCGTGACGCGCGGTCCTGCTTGCGCCGCTCCTCGTCGGCGCTGACCCCGGAGAACGTCGTGGTGGCCGTGATGTTCGTGTTCACCACCCCTGGGCAGATCGCGCTGACCCCGATCGCGTGCGGTGCGAGCTCGGCACGCAGGCAGTCCGACAGCATGAACACCGCCGCCTTGCTGGTGGCGTACGCCGAGAGGATCTTCGACGGCAGGTAGGCGGCCGCCGAGGACAGGTTGACGATGTGGCCGCCCTCGCCGCGTTCCACCATCAGCTCGCCGAACGCGCGGCACCCGTGCACGACGCCCCACAGGTTGACGTCCAGCACCCGTTGCCACTGCTCGGTCGAGGTCGACAGGAACGACCCCGAGTGCCCGATGCCAGCGTTGTTCACGACCACGTCCGGCACACCGTGCTCGTCGGCGACCTGCCGCGCCCACGCCCGCACCGCCTCCTCCGACCGCACGTCCACCTCGTAGGCGTGCCCGTCGGCCAGCGCTGCGGTCTCCTCGGCCGCCACGAAGTCCACATCGGACACCACGACCCGCGCACCCGTCGCGGCGAAGGCGAGAGCCGTCGCCCGCCCGATTCCGCTGCCGCCGCCGGTGATCACGACGAGCTCGCGCGGGGGAGTGGAGTCCGCGATGAACTCCCTGATCATCCGCGCCACCGGCTCCGGGTGGCTCAGCGGCGCCCAGTGACCGGCGGCGATCCGGCGCCGGCGCAGGGACGGCACCCAGCGTTCGAGGTCGAGCGGCTCGGTGCGGATGTAGCGGTCGCGGGTCGGCTGCACGACCTGCACCGGCATGGGGGCGACGCGCTGCCGCGGCGAGCGCATCACCTGCCGGATGTTGGCCCGGTACAACGAGATGCCGTTCACGGCGTCGGACGCGATGGTCCTCGCCGGCCGCGCGTCAACGCCCTCCAGCCGCTGCAGCACGCCACCCCAGCGGCGTGCGAGGTACAGGCGCCAGAACGCGGGCGCGACGACCGGCAGCTGGAACGCGGCGACGTACCAGGAGCGGAGGAACTGCTTGACGTGGGCGAGCGACAACCGCTTCCGCGACCAGTGGCCCAGGTGGTCGAGGCACGGTCCGGAGATCGAGGTGAACGTCGCGATCCGCGCGCCCGGTGTCGTGACCGCCTCCCACGACTGGATCGACCCCCAGTCGTGCCCGACCAGGTGCACCGGCTCGTCCGGACTGACCGCGTCGACCACCGCGAACAGGTCCCGCGCCAGGTGTTCGAGCCGATAACCGTCCTCAGTGGACGGCGCGGTGGACCCACCCGCGCCGCGCACGTCGTAGGTGACGACCCGGAAGTCCCCCTCCAGCAACGCCGCGACCCGGTCCCACACCGCGTGCGTGTCGGGGTAGCCGTGCACCAGCACCACCACCGGTCCCGACGTCCCGCGCACCTGCACGGCCAAGTCGACTTCTCCGGAGCGAACCTTCACATCTCCTCCAACACCAGGCAGTCGCCGCAGATCCGCACGCCGCACGTGTCGGCACGTCGAGGGTTACCCGCTGCGGTGCGGTCCCACCGCGAACGGTTGTCCGGCTCCGTCCTCGGCCCGACGATTACTACGCACGCGTAGCTTTGTGAAAGCTACGCCACCGTAGCAATATGGACCCGTGAGCACAACGCGCAGGAAGTACGCCCCCCGCCTGCCCCCGGAAGAACGCCGCGAGCAGCTGCTGGACGCCGCCCTGGGTCTCATCTCCGCCGGCTTCGACACGGTGACCATGGAGTCGGTGGCCCGCGCGGCGGCCGTCACGAAGCCCGTGCTCTACGACCTGTTCGCCAACCGCGCCGAGCTGATCTCCGCCCTGCTGGACCGCGAAGCCACCCGCGCCACCGACCAGGTCCTCGCCGCCCTGCCCACCGACTTCGCGACCCGCGCCCCCGACGACGCCTTCGCCGACGCCGTCCGCGTGTTCGTGCAGGCCGTCGTCGACTGCCCGGACCGCTGGCGCCTTGTGCTGCTGCCCCCCGAGGGCACCCCGCGCGAGTTCCGCGCACAGGTCGAGCTGGTGCGCTCCGGCGTGCTGGCGCAGATCGAGGAGCTCGCCGCGCTCGGCCTGAAGGAGCTCGGCGGCCTCGACGACCTCGACTCCGCCCTGCTGGGACACGCGATGCTGGCGCTGGCGGAGATGTCAGGGCGGCTGGTGCTGACCGATCCGGACAAGTTCACGCCGGACCGGCTGGTGGCGTTCGTGACCCGGATCGCGCACGGCCTGCGCTGAGAACTCGCGCGAGCCGTTCAGCCTCACAGCTCCGCACGGGTGTGGGTGGCTGCTTTCCGTGACCTCTTCGGCGCAGCGGCGTGTCACTTTGCGTTATCGTGGAGAGTTGCGGAAATTCTCCTTGTCCACGTGCAACTCGTACAGCGGATGCTGTCGTATTGAGTTGCGCTTTCCCGGTGCGAAAAAGTGACAGTAGAAGGACAAAAACTGGACACCATTTTATTTGACGCCTGGTGCCGGGAGCGGATCGTGCCCACTGTGTTGAGCAGGAGTTATGTGTCCGAATCAGTCTGAGCCCGACTTTGCTGAGGGTGGTTGATCTCCTATCGCGTGATCCTTGTTCGGCGTTACGGCGGCCTTCTCGCGTCATTCAACTGACTTGTACTGCTGGCTGCATTGGGCCGTTCGAGCGCAATTGAGCCAACTGCACTGCTCCACTCAGGTGATCTTGAGTAGCGGCCTGGCCGGTTCCGTTGGAGTGAGGCGTACAACTACCCACCGTGACAGTCGTCGCCGATGTCTCCAACGAACTGCGCAGGTGGCTCAAGACGCTCGATGACGCCGACCTCGGTGTCGTCGTGGTGTTGAGCGGGCCGCTGCAAGCTGCAGCCAAGCTCTCCCACGGTGCGGTCACCACACGCCTGCCGGTGCGCCGCGAGCTCAAAGCGGTCCGCGCCTGGCTGGCCAAGGCGCACACCCACCAGCTGGCACTGGTCGCGGAGGCCGTGCTGAGCCCCGCTGCCCACTTGCTGATCCACCACCTGTCGTTCAGCGAGGCCGAGGTCGCCGATCCGACCGACGAGCAGTTGAGCGCGATGCTCGTTGGCCTCGGACAGCTGGTGGGGCGGCTGACGCTGTACGGCCTCCTGCTCGGCAACGCCAGGGCCACTCCGGCCGCCACGCGTCATCGCGACGAGCTCGAACGCGCTGTGGGCGGCGCGGCCAGGAAGACCTTGTCAGACCTCATCGGGAGCGGGGAACACCACGTGACAGACCGTGCGAGCGCCGTGGGGGACGGCTACCGGCTCGCCGAGAACGAGCTGCGGCTGACCGGGCTCCGCGACCTCGCCGCGGAGGTCTCGGCTGCTCTGCGGGCTGCGGCGCAGGTCGCCGACCGGGGAGGAGCGGTCGTCCTGACGGCGCCTCTCGAGGAGTACGCGAGCCAGCGGGAACAGTTGGTGCTGGCGCTGGACCTCCCGGAGCACGTGGAGTTCGTGGAGATCGAGGCGCGGGTGGAGGAGCTGCGCGCGGAGGAAGCCGACCGCCTGCGGGCAGAGGCCTCGGTCGCGGCGCGCGCCGAGGAGCTGCGCGGTCAGATCGCCGGCTTGGAAGCCCTGCTCGCCACTCTTCCCGAGGAGGCCAAGGCCGGACTGCTGAACAGTTTGGCGGTGCTGCACAGGGACCACGCGGCGTTGACGACCACAACGGACGCCGGCCCTGTGAGAACACCGGAGGAGAAGCCCGCGTCGGGACCGCGGCCGGACCTGGTCGCCATGACGCCGGTCGCCATGACGCCGGTCGCCGTGACGCCGGTCGCCGTGACGCCGGTCGCCGTGGCGGCCGACGAGGCGCTGCCCGAGACCGAGCCGAAGATCGTGGCCGAGCCCGTGAGCGAGCCGGAGCTCGTGCCACTGCCCCAGCCTGCGATCGAGCAGGAGACGTCCCAGTCGCCGTACGAGCTCGTTCACGGGTGGGACGAGGGCGACCCCCCGCTCGCGGTGGCGTTGACGCGTGCGGGCCGCCTCGGCGAGGCGTACTGGGTGACGGCCATGTCGGGTGAGGTCGACCGGCGCGCGTCCGCGCTGCGCTTCGCCGCCGCCGCCTACTCGGTGACGAGCAACGCCGAGGCCACAGCGGTGCTCGCGGCACTCGACCTCGGCGCACGGGAACTGAGCGAGGACCCGGAGGCCGCCGTCGTCGTGACCACGGCTGCGCTGCGGGCCGGCCTGGTGGCGGGCTGGGGGCACCCCCTGCTGGCTCAGCTCGAAGACGACCTCCCGTTGCCCGCGCCGTGGAAGACGCTGGTGGAAGCCTGCGTCGCCGCTGTGCGCCGTGAGTACCGGGTCGACTTCGAGGTCGGGCTGGTGCAGCCCGAGGAGGACGTGCACGAGGCACGGGCGGAGCTGGGCAGGCGGGCAGCCGTGCTGCTGGAGGAACTGCCCAGGCGCAAGAACAACTACCAGCGCGCCACCAGGGTGCTGCAGCGGCTGATGGTGACCGGACAGCCCTTGTGGAGCGCACTCACGGTGGTGGTCGACTGGGGACGGGGAGCGCCGAACGGGCAGGCGGTGTCCGACCTGGTCGCCGAGCTCGCCGCACCGGACGCCGTCGAGCAGATGATCGAGGCCGCCGACGCCGAAATGCGCACCCCCAAACAGGCTCGGGTACCGATCGTCGCCACGGCCTTGCGCACACTGCAACGTGCCATCGAGGAGGTCAGGGCGGTCGTCCAGGAGGCGGACGCGGTGAACCGCCGGCTGACCGCCGCCGAGGCCGACGACGCAGCTCTCGGGGCGAAGGTCCTCCGCGAAGCGGCGGCGGCCGGTGCCGCGGAGGTCCCGCCGGGCATGGTGGGCGCTGCGGTTTCGTTGCTGCGCAGCTGGCTTGAGTCGACCACGACCGCGGTCTGGACCGGTTTCAGCGCCGACGAGCCACCGCTGCCCGGTGGGGAACCCCGCATCGCGGAGCCGAGCGTCGACGTCCTCCTGCCGCTGCCGGACCTGCCCCGCGACCAGAACGGCCGCCCCGACCAGGAGGACCCGCGCACATCGGGCGTGCTGGCCAGGCTCGCCGAGCCGCTCGACCTGGACGCGGTGGTCCAGTCCTACTGCGACACCGGCGACCTCCGCAGTGCGCTGAAGGTGGTCGAGCTGGCCGAAGCCGGTTTCTGGCGAGAGAGCGAGGTGGCGGCCGCAGCGCGCGAGAAGGTCGCGGCAGCGAGGGAGACGCTCACCCGGCAGTTCCGCGGCGAACTGATGAAGGCGCAGGAGCTGTTCGCCAGGGTGCGCACCCAGAACCTCCTCGACCAGGACGAGGAAACGGTGGTGCACGGCCGCTTGGTCGCACTGGGCACCGTGCGCGACGACCGGTTCGACGAGGCCGCACGCCACGTGCGCGACCTGGTCGCCGACCTGCTGGCGAAGCAGCGGTCGTGGGTCGCCGAGCTGCGTGCGGAGCTCGCCGCGTTGAAGCTCGCGGACGAGGACGAGCGGCGGGTGACCGCGTTGCTCGACGACGACGACACCGTGACCGCTGCGGAGTTCCTGGCGTTCCTGCGCGAGGGCAAACCGCTGCCGGAGCACGCCGAGCTGATCGGTCACGACCTGAAGTCGTTCGCCGCGGTGCTGGCGGACGGTGCGGGGCGCGGCCTCGCGGCCCCGCAGACCGGTGCGGCGCCGTGGGCCAGGCTGGTGGTGCGCGACGGTGCGCCCGCCGAGCTCGGCCGGGTCGGTGTGCGGGCGTGGGACTCGTTGACGGACAGCAGACGGCACGGCAACGACGCGCTGCCCGGAGTCGTCAAGGACATCCTGCGCACCCTCGGCCTCAACTCCTCGGTCCGGCCGCGCGAGTACCAGCTGCGGCAGAGCCGCGGCTTCCGGAAGTTCCGCGTGCAGGGCGTCCCGAGCGACGGGTCCTACGTGTCGGTGCTCGGGTCCGCCGCCTCCGAGTTCACCGTGACCGTGGTGGTCGAGGAACGCCGTGGGCGGTCCGTCCTCGACGTGCTCGGTGCGGAGGAGGCAGGCCGGGCCAACATCATCCTGTACCTGCACCCGATGGACCTGTCCGCGCGGCGCCGGCTCGCGGCACAGGCCGTCAACTCCGCGGTGCAGGCGCTGGTGGTGGACCCCGCGGTGTTCGGCTGGGTCGCCGCGACGGCGCCGGGCTCGTGGAAGGCCACGCAACGCGTCACGCTGCCCTGGACGGCGCTGAGCCCCTACACGCCGTTCGTCGCGGGTCTGGTGCCGCCGGAGGTGTTCGTCGGCCGGGCCAAGGAGATGGCCGAGGTGATCGACCCGAACGGCGGCTTGTTCGTCTACGGCGGCCGGCAGCTCGGCAAGTCCGCCCTGCTGCGCCGGGTGGAGGCCACGTTCAACGCGGTGGTGGACCAGCACGCCATCTACCTCGACCTGAAGGGCCGCGGCATCGGCGAGGCGGAGCCGGCGGGACGGATCTGGCGCGAGATCGTCGTCGAGCTCAAGGAACGCGGTGTGCTGACGTCGAAGGTGCCCGCGGACGTCTCCGCGGACGACGTGGTCACGCAGGTGCGGGCGTGGCTCGCCCACAGCCCGGGCAAGCGGCTGCTCCTGCTGGCGGACGAGGCCGATGCCTTCCTGACCGCGGACTCGCGCGGCGTGCCGACGGCGAGCGGTGTGGCGACCTTCTCGAACGTCTCGCGGCTCAAGGACCTGATGGAGTCCACCGAGCGCCGGTTCAAGGTCGTGTTCGCCGGTCTGCACCAGGTGCAGCGGTTCAGCGACCTGTCGAACGTGCCGCTCGTGCACGGCGGACCGGACATCCTGGTCGGTCCGCTCGCTCCCGCCGACGCGCGGCGGCTGGTCACCGAGCCGCTCGCGGCGCTGGGGTACACCTTCGAACAGCCGGAACTGGTGTGGCGCCTGCTCGCGGCGACCAACTACCAGGCGGGTCTCATCCAGATCTTCTGCGAGGAGCTGGTGCGCACCCTGCACAGCCGGGGTTCGCAGCTGCAGGACGTGCCGGTGCAGATCAGGGAAAGTGACGTCGAGGCCGTCGCCGCGAGTGACCGGGTGCGGGCGCGCATCGCCGAACGGCTGCGCATCACGATCAACCTGGAGGACCGCTACCGGGTCCTGATGCTGATCGTCGCCCTGGAGAGCCTGAAGGACTCGTTCAGCAGCAACTACGGCGCTGACGAGCTCCTCGGGCTGGCCAGGGAGCGCTGGCCGGCGGGCTTCGACGACATGACGGTCACCCAGACCAGGATCCACCTCGACGAGATGGTGGGACTCGGGCTGCTCATCCGGTTGTCCGGGCAGGACCGGTTCGCCGTGCGCAGCCCGAACGTGGTCAACATGCTCGGCACGAAGTCGGACCTGAGCCGTGAGCTGGAGGAGACCGACTTCGACCTGCCCTACCAGTACAACCCGCGCGACGCGCGCAGGTTGCTCGCGGTCGACGAGCAGGGAACCGAGTTCAGAAGCCCGCTCACCGAGGGGCAGCTGTCGGAGCTGACCGGTCCCGCCACCGCCGTGTCGGTCGTCGTGGGCTCCCTTGCGCTCGGGATCGACCGCGTCGCCGACGCCATCAAGAACTACGTCGAGGTCCGCAGCCTCAACATGGACGTGTGCAGGTCCGGCAACGACGTGACCAAGACACTGCAGGCCGTTGCCCGTCGCAGGCGCCGCACGGTGGTCGTCGCGGACCTCAGGGGCAAGTCGCCGGGGGAGGTGAAGCGCGCGCAGCAGATGCTGACCGAGGCACCGGTCACGGCGGTTCTGGTGCTGGAACGGGACGAGGCGGAGAAGCTCGGCGCCGACGTGGTGCGGCTCACGCGCTGGACGGCCGGCAGCCTGCGCAGTTGGCCGGAGTGCCCGTTCGACGTGCTGGCCGCCAGGACGAGGCTGATCGAGGCGACCGGCGGCTGGCCGGAACAGGTGGAGAACCTGATCAGCGTGGTGCGCAGGGGCCGGACCAGGGAGCAGGCGGTGGAGCTCGTGCTGCGCAACGCCGCCGACCCCGGCTGGGCGGCCAAGTTCCTCGAACGGGCGGGGGTGAGCGCCGGTCTGCGGGAGCGGATCGGAGTGTGGGTCGAGTACTTCGACCCCGGTGACTCCGTGTCGCCCGCGGACGTCGCGGCCGCACTGGAGATCGATCTCGCCAGTACGACGGAGCTGTTGGAGGAGCTCGCGGAGCTGGAGGTGCTCGACGAGGGCAGTTTCGGCGTCTCCCTCGACCGGATGGTGCACCGCTGTCTCGCGACGTTGTGCGCGTCGTCATGAGACCGGCGTGGGAGCTGGCGGCGTTGCCGGGGCCGCAGGCACACCTCGAGGCGGTGTCGAACGACTTGGCCGACGGGTTCACCTGCGTCTGGGTGCTGCCGGACGAGCTGGTCGAGAGGGGAGCGGCCGACGACCTCGTCGACCTGCTGAGCGGGTGGGTGGACAGCGTGCGGGTGCAGGCGCCGCAGCGGCGCCGCGTTCCGCCGCCGGAGGCTCGCCGCAGGGACCCGGTCGCGAACCTGCCCTCGTGGGCTCAGCAGAGCCTGGGACTGCTGGAACACGACGACGAGCCGCCGTTCGCGGTCCCGGCGGAGGTGGACCGGCCGGTGGAGACGGTGGTGGACAAGCTGTGCGAGCTGTTCGAGATCTCGCCCGAGGGTGATCCGCTGACCCGGCTCGTGCGGCACGACCAGGTCGCGGGCAAGGTGCTCGTCCTGTGCGGGTGGGACGGCTGGGACGTGGCGGATCTGGGGACCTGCGTCACCAGGTTCACCGCCGTGCTGAAGGAGCACGGCGTCTCGCCGGAGCTCAGGCCGCGGCTGCTGGTGGTCGTGAAGGCCGACGACGTTCCCCCGTCGGCCCAGAACGGTGCCGACCCGCTCACGACCAGGGTGCACTGGTGGTGGGACGTGTTCGGGCGACTGGACACCGCGACCGTCGCCGCTGCCGTGCGCAGGCAGTCGCGCTGGCGGAGCTCCAAGGGCAGGGCACGCGCGTTGCGCGAGCAGGTCGCCACCGAGGTGCTGGTCGAGGTCGCCGGACCCGACCTGCTGCTGGCCGACCACCTGGCCCGCTGGTGGGACGGTCGAGTGGGCACCCTCCTGGAACAGGTGGAGGCGTTGCCGTACGACACGGCCGACGACGTCCTGCCGGTGACCGTGGACGGCCGCGCGGACGGCGTACGTCCTCCCCACGCGCTCAGAGCCGCCTGGCGCAGAGGTGTTCTGGACAGGTGGGACGGGAGGGTGCGGGTGAGTCCGGCGGCGAAGGTGGCCGCCGCCGAACGCGGCAGCCTCGAGACACTGGTCTGGCGTGGACAGAGCCGTGTGCTCACCCCGATCGTGGACGACTGCCGGGCGCGGCTGGAGAAGGCGTTGCGCTCCAAGGCGTCGAAAGCAGTCGTCGAGGAGATCGAGCGCGGGCAGGACTTCACCGAGCGCCGCCGTACCAGGGACGGCACGCTGGAGCTGGGCTCCATGGCGTGGGCGGTCGGCACGGGCCGGGTGCGGCTGTCCCAACCGGACACCTCGCTGCTGTTCCAAGCCCGGAACGTGCGCAACGCCCTGGCCCACCTCTGTCCGCTCACCGACGAGGAGGTCGACGGTCTGGCCGCGGTGCTCCCGGAGTCGCTGTGGTGAGCGTTCGGGCCTGTGCCGCCGCCGTCGCCGTGCCTGCCGGAGAGCTCAGCGGGCCGCGCTGACCGCCTCCGCGATGGCCCTGTGCCCAGCCGGAGTCGGGTGCACGTCCGTCCGGTCGCAGAAGTACGTCAGCGAGCACACCTGCGCCACGGACGCCGGAACCGCCCCGTACTTCGGGTCCTGCGTCGTCTGCGTCAGCGGCTGGTAGGCCCCGGTCGCCTTCGTGACGTCCGCGAACTTCGCCCCGAACTTCCCGTACTCGGCCGCCAGCACGCCGTTGAACTGCTCGAACATCGACACCGACAGGCGGGCGAGGTTCTTGCCGTCGGGGAACGACGGGTTCACCCACGCGCCGAGGAACACGTCCGGGTAGGTCAGGCCCACGATCGTCGTGTCCGGGGCCGCGGCGCGGAGCTTGGTCAACGCGGCGACGACGTTCGCGCGGACGTCGGTGAGGGTGCGGTTCGCGCACTCCAGGGGTTGCCGGTCGAGGGCGCACGGGGTCAGGTCGTTGCCGCCGATCACCACCGTCACCAGGTCGACCTCCTTGCCGCGCAACGTCTCCACGGCCGCATCGAGCTGGGTGCGGCCGCCCGCGTCCGGGCCGCAGGCCGGCTTGGTGGCGAGGTCGGCCGAGGTCGCGCCGTTGCAGGCGAGGTTGACCAGCCGCAGGCCGGACTGCCGGGCGACCAGGGAGGCGAAGCTCTCGCCGGTGGTGCCGCCGGGGCCGAAGCCGGTCGCGTACGAGTCGCCGATCGACACGTGGACCTTCTCCGCAGCCGAGGCCGAGGCCGACGCGGACGACGGTGGTGGCGCGCTGGAGGTGGGGGAGGGGGCGGGTGGGGGAGTCGAGCAGGCCGTGAGCGCTACCAGCACCACCGCTGCCCAAGCCGGCTTCCGCACACCCGCCCCTTCCACTCGTTCGGCGGTTCCCAGGCTACGCGAACCGGCGCAACCGCAGGCTGTTGCTCACCACGAACACCGACGAGAACGCCATCGCCCCGCCCGCGATCATGGGGTTGAGCAGGCCCAACGCCGCCAGCGGCAGTGCCGCGACGTTGTAGGCGAACGCCCAGAACAGGTTGCCCTTGATCGTGCTGAGCGTGCGCCGCGACAACCGGATCGCGTCCACGGCGGCGGTCAGGTCGCCGCGGACCAGCGTGAGGTCGGCGGCCTCGATCGCCGCGTCCGTGCCGGTGCCCATCGCAAGCCCCAGGTCGGCTTGGGCGAGGGCGGCGGCGTCGTTCACGCCGTCGCCGACCATCGCCACGACGCGGCCCTCGTCCTGCAACCTCTTCACGACGTCGACCTTGTCGGCGGGCAGCACCTCGGCGACGACCTCGTCGATGCCCACCTCGGCCGCCACGGCACGGGCCGCGGCCTCGTTGTCGCCGGTCAGCAGCACCGGCCGCAGCCCGAGCGCGCGCAGGCCCCTGATCGCCGCGGCGGAGGTGGGCTTCACGGTGTCCGCGACCACCAGCACGCCGCGCGCCTCGCCGTCCCACGCCACCAGCACCGCCGTGCGGCCCTGCTGCTCGGCCTCGCGCCGGGCGTCGGCCAGCGACGACGGCACCCGCACGCTCCGGTCGCCGAGCAGGCGCGACCGCCCGACCAGCACCGCGTGCCCGTCCACGACGCCCTGGACCCCGAGGCCCTCCAGGTTGCGGAAGTCCTCGACGGCGGGCACGTCACCGGCGGCGACGGCGATGGCCTTCGCGATCGGGTGCTCCGAGGCGTGCTCCAGCGCTCCGGCCAGCCGCAGCACCTGCTCCTCGGTCTCGCCGTCCGCGACGTGCACGCCCACCAGGCTCATCCGGCCGGTCGTGACGGTGCCGGTCTTGTCCAGCACCACCGTGTCCACCCGCCGGGTCGACTCCAGCACCTCCGGTCCCTTGATGAGGATGCCGAGCTGGGCGCCGCGACCGGTGCCGACGAGCAGCGCGGTCGGCGTGGCCAGGCCCAGCGCGCACGGGCAGGCGATGATCAGCACCGCCACCGCCGCGGTGAACGCCGCACCGGTGCCGCCGCCCGTGCCGAGCCAGAAGCCCAGCGTGCCCACGGCCAGCGCGATCACGATCGGCACGAACACCGCCGAGATCCGGTCCGCGAGCCGCTGCACCTCGGCCTTGCCGTTCTGCGCGTCCTCGACCAGCCTCGCCATCTGCGCGAGCTGCGTGTCCGCGCCGATGCGGGTGGCCCGCACGACCAGCCGCCCGCCCGCGTTGACCGTGGCGCCGACCACCGCGTCACCGGGGCGCACCTCGACCGGCACGGACTCACCGGTGAGCATGCTCGCGTCGACCGCGGAGCTGCCCTCCTCGACGACGCCGTCGGTGGCGATCTTCTCGCCGGGCCGCACCACGAACCGGTCACCGGCCCGCAGCTCGTCGGTGGGGACGCGGACCTCGCGGCCGTCGCGCAGCACCGCGACGTCCTTCGCGCCGAGCTCCAGCAGCGCCCTCAGCGCCGCACCCGCCCGCCGCTTCGAGCGGGCCTCGAAGTAGCGGCCGGCCAGGATGAACGTCGTGACGCCCGCCGCGACCTCGAGGTAGATGTTGCCCGCACCCGAGGTGCGTTCGACGGTGAACGTGAACGGGTGCGTCATGCCGGGAACACCGGCGGTGCCGAGGAACAACGCGTACAGCGACCACAGGAACGCCGCGACCACGCCGATCGAGATCAACGTGTCCATCGTCGCCGCGCCGTGCCGCAGGTTCGTCCACGCCGCCTTGTGGAACGGCCAGGCCGCGTACACCGCGACCGGACCGGCCAGCGCGAGCGACAGCCACTGCCAGTAGGTGAACTGCAGCGCGGGGACCATCGCGAGCACGACCACCGGCACGGTCAGCACGGTCGAGGTGACCAGCCGCTGCCGCAGCGGCGCCAGCTGGTCCACCGCCTCGGCCGGCTCCGCGTCCGCGGGAGCAGCGGGCAGCTCCGCGGTGTACCCGGTGGCCTCGACGACCTTCACCAGGTCGGCGGGCGTGCACCCGTCCGGGTAGCTGACCCGCGCCTTCTCGGTCGCGTAGTTGACCGAGGCCTGCACGCCGTCGAGCCTGTTGAGCTTGCGCTCGATCCGCGCGGCGCAGGAGGCGCAGGTCATGCCACCGATCGAGAGCTCGATCCGGTTCGCCTCAGTTGCCGTGGTCATGGCCGTCCCCCTCTCCCGTCGTGATCGTGAACTCGGCGGTGCGGACCACGCCGTCGTGCCGGAAGTCCAGGAACAGCCGGTACGTCCCGGCCGTCGGCACCTCCACCGCGAACCTCACCCGCTCCCCGTCCTCCGGGTGCACGTGCAGGTACGCGAGGTCCGCGGCCCGCAGCGCGACCAGGTGGCCCCTGGCCCCGAGGTAGGGCTGCAGGTCGGTGACCGGCCGCCCGTCCTTCACGACCGTGACGGCCACCGCGGACGCCGCACCCGCGGTGAGCGTCCCGTCCAGGGTTACCTCGTACCCGTCGACCGTGAACGTCCTGCTGTCGTGGTGGTACCGCTTCGGCTGGTAGTCGCCCGCGACCTGCACGTCCGTGCCCAGCGTCAGCTTCGGCCCGCCCTCCGGCCGGAAGTCGGCGAACACGCGGTAGCTGCCCGGCTCGGTGAGCTGCAGCGGCCACGACCACGTGCCGTCCGCCGCCATCTCCGGGTGCACGTGCCGGAACCCGGACCCGTCGCGGCGCACCGCGACCAGGTGCAGCCGCTTCTCGTGCTCGACCGCGAACCGCGTGACCGGCTTGCCGTCCGGCCCGGTGATCCGGAAGCTCCGGTCACCCGTCACCAGGGTGTACCCGCTGTCCGAGACGGACAGTCCGGGCGGGACGGCGCCGGGTGCCTTCTCACCCGTGTCGCCGTGGGTGTTGCCGTGGGTGTTGCCGTGGGTGTTGCCGTGACCGGCGGCGTCCGTGCCGTCGCCGGTGTGCGCCGTCGCCGGTTCCGGCGGTGGCGGTGTGGTGCCGGTCGCCGCGCCCGCTGCCCAGGTGCCGCCGAACACGGCGGCCAGCGCCAGCCCGTACGCGGCGACCCCGTACCCGGTCCTCATCAGGCCACCAGCTCGTAGCCGGCCTCGGTGACGGCCGCGCGCACGTCGTCGAGGGCGAGCGGCGCGCTGCTGGTGACCGTGACCTGTCCGGTCGGCAGGTCGACCGCCACGGCGCCGACGCCGTCGATCGCGCTGACCTCCTCGGTGACCGAGGTGGCGCAGTGGCCGCAGGTCATGCCCTTGACGGTGTACGCGGTGGTGACGGACTCGTTCATGGTTTCTCCTCGTTCCAGGTCAGGAGCGAACCAGGCGTGCGATGGCGTCGCCGGCCTCCGCGATCTTCGCGTCGGCCGTCGTCCCGCCCTCGGCGATGGCCTGGCTCACGCAGTGCTTGAGGTGCTCGTCGAGCAGCCCCAGTGAGACCGCCTGCAACGCCCGAGTGGCTGCGGAGATCTGGGTGAGCACGTCGATGCAGTACTCGTCGTTCTCGATCATCCGCGCAAGGCCGCGGACCTGCCCCTCGATCCTCCTGAGGCGGCGCAGGTGGGAAGCCTTGTTCTCGGTGTAGCCGTGCACGTCCCGCTCCTTCTCCGGCCACCGCGCGGCCGGCCGTGCTGCCGGGGGCGCGGTGAGCGCTCACCGCATTTATACCCCAGGGGGGTATGGGTATGTCAAAGTTCTGTTCGGCAGGCGGTGGTCCGCACGGCTATCGTCCGCTCGTGAGTGATCGACAGGTGGCGGCCCGCACCGGGCTCGCGCACGACACCGCACGGCTCGCGGTGGTCGTCGGGGCGCTCGGCGTCGTGTTCGGCGACATCGGCACGAGCCCGATCTACACGATCCAGACCGTGTTCAACCCGGCCGACCCGCACCCGGTGCCGGTGGACGCGAACAACGTCTACGGGGTCGTGTCGCTGATCTTCTGGTCGGTCACGATCATCGTGACCGTCACGTACGTGCTGCTGGCGATGCGCGTCCACAACGACGGCGAGGGCGGCATCATGGCCCTCATCACGCTGCTGCGCCGGTGGAAGTCGAAGCAGGGCCGCAAGGCCGCCGCCACGCTCGCCGCGTTCGGCATATTCGGCGCCGCCCTGTTCTTCGGCGACAGCATGATCACCCCGGCGATCTCGGTGCTGTCCGCCGTCGAGGGGCTGAAGATCGTCGAGCCGGAGCTGGGCGAGTTCGTCGTGCCGATCACGGCGGTGATCATCGTCGGGCTGTTCCTGGTGCAGCGCAGGGGAACGGCGGTGGTCGGCCGGGTCTTCGGGCCGGTGATGATCGCGTGGTTCACGGCGATCGGCGCCGCGGGCGTCGTCGGCATCACGAGCCACCCGGAGATCCTCAAGGCGTTGTCACCGACGTACGCGCTCGGGTTCTTCTTCGGGCACTTCCACATCGCGTTCTTCGCGCTGGCCGCGGTCGTGCTCGCGGTCACCGGCGCCGAGGCGCTCTACGCGGACATGGGGCACTTCGGGCGGCCCGCGATCGCCCGCGGCTGGCTGCTGCTCGTGTTCCCGGCGTGCGTGCTGAGCTACATGGGTCAAGGTGCGCTGGTCCTGGCCGACCCGGCCAACATCAGCGGCCCGTTCTTCCTGCTGGTGCCGGAGTGGGGCCGGTGGCCGATGGTGGTCCTCGCGACGGCGGCGACCGTGATCGCGTCACAGGCGGTGATCACCGGCGCCTACTCGGTGGCCTCGCAGGCGGCGCAGCTCGGGTACCTGCCGCGGCTGCGGATCGCGCACACCTCGGAGTCCACGATCGGCCAGATCTACGTGCCGTGGATCAACTGGGTGCTGATGGTGTCGGTGCTGACGCTGGTGTTCGCGTTCCGCTCGTCGGCGGCGCTGGCGTTCGCGTTCGGCATGGCGGTCACCGGCACGATCACCATCACCACGACGCTGTTCCTGTTCCTCGCGCGCTGGAAGTTCGGTGCGCCCGTGTGGGCGATCGCACTGGGCTGCGTGGTGCTGCTGGGCGTGGACCTGCTGTTCCTCGCCGCGAACCTGACCAAGTTGCTGCACGGCGCGTGGCTGCCGCTGCTGATCGCCCTGACCGCGTTCACCGTCATGACGACGTGGCAGCGCGGCCGGTCCATCGTGACGAAGGCCAGGCAGAACGCCGAGGGCTCGCTGCAGGAGTTCGTCGACGAGCTGCGCGAGCGGTCGCTGGTCCGCGTCCCCGGCACGGCGGTGTTCCTCAACCGCGGCAAGCAGACCGCCCCGCTGGCGTTGCGCGCCACCGTGGAGCACAACCAGGTGCTGCACGAACGCGTGCTGATCGTGTCCATCGAGACCGAACCGGTGCCGCGCGTGCCGTCCGACCGCCGGGTAGACGTGGACGACCTCGGGCACGGCGACGACGGCATCATCCACGTGAGCGCGCGCTTCGGGTACATGGAGACCCCGGACGTGCCGGCCGCGCTGGCGTTGCTGACCTCCGAGCAGACCGAGGGCACCCTGGACCTCGACCGCGCCTCGTACTTCCTGTCGAAGATCGAGCTGCAACGCGGCACGGCACCGACGATGGCGGGCTGGCGCAAACGCCTGTTCGTGGCCACCTCGTACATCACCGCGGACGCCGCTGAGCACTTCGGTCTACCCCGAGAGCGAACAGTGATCATGGGAGCGCGGATCGAGGTATAGCGTCGCTCCATGACGCCGGGGGAGATCGCCGAACGGGCACTGGAGAGGTACCTGGCGCTGCCACCGACCACCGCGCGGCCGACGGTCGTGCTGGTGGCGGGCATCCCGGGCGCCGGCAAGAGCACCCTGGCCGAGGGCCTGGCCCGGCACCTGCGCGCCCCGGTGTTCTCCGCGGACTGGGTGATCGGCGCCCTGGTTCCGTTCGAGGTGCTGACCGACGACAACGCCTGGCACGTGGTCGACACGAGCATCGCCGCCCTGCTGGCCCGGCAGGTGCAGCTGGGCGTGGACGTGGTCCTCGACCTCACCGCCCACACACGCGAAGAACGCGCCCGCCTGCGCACCCTCACCGAACGCCTCGGCGGCGTGTTCGCCGGCGTCGAGTGCGTGTGCTCCGACGAAACCGTGCACCGCCAACGGGTCGAAGGCCGCGACCGCGGCATTCCCGGCTGGCGCGCAACGGTTCCGTGGGAGCACGTGCAGCGCATGCGCGGCCTGTGGGAGGACTGGCCCGAGGACCACCTCGTGGTCGACTCGGCCGCCGCCACCGCGCAGGAGTGCCTGAAGCAGGCGCTCACCGCACTGGGCAGGTAGGTGAGGCAGCCTCCAGCCGTCGCCGCGGGGGGATTCGAGAACGACTGGAGGCGAGTACGGGGGTCGGTGCGGCGGTCGCCTCTCGGCGAAAGGCACAACGAGGCTCCAGCCGGACGGTAATCCTCGAAGGCGGTTAGATGAGGCCCGGGGGACACGGACCGCACCGACCATCCTGTACAACGGACGACCGGGCCGGGAGATTCCCGTGGGGCAGTGGGCTGCGCCACGTCCGTGGACGTGGGGTGGGTCACCTGCGAACGGGCGCTGCGGTGTTCGCCGCAGCGCCCGGCACGGACCTCAGTACACCAGGTAGAAGTCCGCGTAGTGGTTCGGCGAGAAGTAGACCTGGCCGCTCGTGCGGTCCACCACGATCCGGGCCGCGTCCCGTGCCGCCCCGCCCGCCCGCGGGTACACGTCGAACTCCTGGTAGCGGTGCCCGGCCGGCAGCTGGCCGTCGCGGTTGTAGTAGGTGCCGCCGGCGAAGTTGCACCGGCCGTCGGGCCAGTTGTTCCAGCCGCGGGTCGAGGGATAGCCCTTCGACTCCCAGATCGAGTCGGCGGAGCGGGCCGCGGCGCAGCCGGAGATGCCGCAGGACTGGTAGACGCGGGCGTCGGCGGCAGGGGTGGCGAAGACCAGCAGTGAGGCGACGACGGCGAAGGCGGCGAGCAGGCGGTGAGTCCAGTGCGGTTGCAGGGTGTGCACTTCAGACCTCCATCAGCGGGGTGCGGACCTCGTGATCATGTCCACCGATCATCAAGACGGGGTGAACGGCGGGCGACCGGGGGTGCAACTAATGCTGTGACCACGGCTGATCGCCACAGTCGATCAAGTCCGAACAGGTGATTGCGTGGCTAGCGTGCAGCGATACGGTCGTCCAATGGCAGCACGAAAGCACTTCCTGGTGCTGTTGGCCCTGCTCACCGCCGCCTGCACCGCAGAGGTGGCGTCCGTTCCGCACCCGGCGGCGTCGCCGGCGAACACGCGTTCGTCGGTGAGCGACGAGCAGCCGCCGGTCCGGGTCGTGGCGGTCGTCGACGGGCGCACGGTCGAGCTCGCGGACGGCACGAAGGCGCGCATCTCCTACCTCGCGGAACCGAGCGGCTGCGGCGGCGAGGCGGCCCTGGAGTTCGCCAGGAAGACGTTGCAGGACAAGGAGGTCCGGGTCAGCAGCATCACGCCTGGCGAGGTCAGCCTGGTGCTGGAGGACGGCACGGACTACGCGTTGCTGGCGGTGCGCAGCGGCGTGGCGCGCACGACCGGTGTGGACGGTGGGCCGTTGACGCAGGCGGAGGGCGACGCGGCCCAGGGCAAGATCGGCCTGTGGTCGCTGGAGTGCGCGACAGTCGCCCCGCCGCCGCCTCCCGCACCCTCCACGACGACCCCGCCGCCGCCGCCCTGCGCGGTGACGTACCGGGTGACCAGCCGGTGGCCCGGCGCGTTCCAGGCCGAGGTGACCGTGCGCAACGTCAGCGGTGTGCTGATCAACGGCTGGACGTTGCGGTGGCGCTTCACCGACGGCCAGACGGTGAGTCAGATGTGGAACGCGAGCCACGTTCAGGACGGCGCGGTCGTGAGCGCCACCAACGCCGACTACGCCGCGCTGATCACACCGAACGGGTCGATCTCGATCGGCTTCAACGGCGCCGCGACCGGGGCGAACAGCGCGCCGACGGCGTTCACGCTCAACAGCGCGCCCTGCCGCACCGACTGAGCGGGCCGCCCACCGGGGGCCGTCACGAGGCGGCGCAGTCCGCAGCGGCTTCCGGTGAGTGGAAAGCCGGACTCGACTACGAGCGCCGCTGATCTCTAGCGTGCAGTGGGTGACGACCAGCCAGCACGAGATCAGCGACGAGATCGCGAAGATCAAGGCCGACTCACCGGGGGGTGCGCCGCTGCTGGACTACCCGCCCTACCGCAGCTCCCTGCTGCGCCACCCGACCAAGGAGCCGCGGCACGCCGACCCCGAGGGCGTCGAGCTGGTCGCGCCGGTCTTCGGGCACTCCGACGTGGCGCCGGTCGAGGCCGACCTGACCGTGCAGCGCGGCGGGGAACCGATCGGGGAGCGCATCCGCGTGCGCGGCCGGGTCGTCGACGGGGACGGGCGGCCGGTGCGCCGTCAGCTCGTGGAGATCTGGCAGGCCAACGCCTCCGGCCGCTACTCCCACCAGGGCGACCTGCACCCGGCGCCGCTCGACCCGAACTTCACCGGCGTCGGCCGCTGCCTCACCGACGACGACGGCTGGTACGACTTCACGACGATCAAGCCGGGCCCGTACCCGTGGCGCAACCACCACAACGCCTGGCGGCCGGCGCACATCCACTTCTCGCTGTTCGGCACGGACTTCACCCAGCGGCTGATCACGCAGATGTACTTCCCCGGCGACCAGCTGCTGGCGCTGGACCCGATCGCGCAGTCCATCACCGACCCCGCAGCCCTCGACCGGCTCATCGCCTCCTACGACCACTCGCTGTCCGAGCACGAGTGGCTGCTCGGCTACCGGTGGGACATCGTGTTGACCGGTAGCCACGCCACCCACCTGGAGGCCTCCGATGACTAGCGCGACCCCCGGCCAGACGGTCGGGCCGTTCTTCCACCACGCGCTGGCGTACCCCGGTGACAGCGAGCTGGTGCCGTTCGGCGCGGCGGGATCGGTGCTGCTGCACGGGTACGTCCACGACGGCGCGGGCGCCCCGGTGCCGGACGCGATGATCGAGATCCGTCAGGCCGACGCCACCGGTGCCGTACCCGAGAGCGAGGGGTCGCTGCGGCGCCGCGGCTCCGCCTTCACCGGCTGGGGCCGGTCCTGCACCGACCGGACGGGCCGCTACTGGTTCAGCACCGTCGAACCCGGTGGCCCGGCGCCGTTCTTCGCGGTGGCGGTGTTCGCCCGCGGCCTGCTGGACCGGTTGTTCACGCGCATCTACCTGCCCGGCACCGACGGCGCGGTGGACGGCCTCGTGGCGCGGCGCGAGGACGACGGCGGGCTGCGGTTCGACATCCACCTGCAGGGCGAGAACGAGACGGTGTTCTTCTCGTTCCCCCGGCACCGGAGCTGACGCGTGCTGCCGGGGTCCCACCGGGCGGACAGCGACCTCGTCCGCGCGATGGTGCGGGTCGAGGTCGCGTGGGCGCGCGTGCTCGGCTCCGACATCGAGCCCGCCTTGCGGGACTGGACGCCCGAGCTGGACCCCGTCGAGGTCGAGGCGGCCGGGAACCCGGTGCTGCCGTTGGTCACCGCACTGCGCTCACGGGTCCCGGCCCCGGTCCACACGGGACTGACGAGCCAGGACGTCCTGGACACCGCGCTGGTCCTGCTGGCACGCGACGCGGTTGCGCGGGTGCGGGCGGACCTCGTACGGGTGGCATCGGCACTGGCACGGCTCGCGGACGAGCACCGGTCCTCGGTGATGGCCGGGCGGACGCTGACGCAGCACGCCGTGCCGATCACGTTCGGGCTCAAGGCGGCCCGGTGGCTGGACTCCGTGCTGGACGCGCTCGCGGACCTGGAGGGGGTGCGGTTCCCGGTGCAGTGCGGGGGAGCGGCCGGAACGCTGTCGCGGGCGGCGCTGCGGGCCGACCCGGTCGAGGCCGCCGCGGCTTTCGCGCGTGAGCTGGACCTGGAGTGGCCGGGCCTGCCGTGGCACACGCAGCGGGCACCGATCACGCGCATCGGCGACGCACTGGTGCGGGTGACCGACGCGCTCGGAGTGTTCGCGGCGGACGTGCTGACGCTGGGCCGGCCAGAGATCGGCGAGGTGCGCGAGGCCCCGGTCGCGGGTCGCGGTGGGTCGTCGACCATGCCGCACAAGCAGAACCCGGTGCTCGCGGTGCTGGTGAACAGCGCGTCGCTGCGGGCGCCGGGGCTGGGCGCGCAGCTGCACCTGTGCGCCGCGCGGGCGGTGGACGAACGACCGGACGGCGCTTGGCACGCGGAGTGGCCCGCGCTGCTGGGGCTGGTGGAGCTGACCGTGGTGGCGGCGTCGCAGGCGGCGGAGCTGGCCGAGGGGTTGCGGGTGTTCCCCGAGGTGATGGCGCGGCGGGTGGCGGAGGTCGCCGCGGATCTGCTGGCTGAGCGGGGTGGTGACGGGGAACCGGGCGGCTACCTCGGGGCTGCGGGGGTGTTCGTCGATCACGTGCTGCGGCGGTGTGCGGAGTCGCTGGCGTTGGGAGTGTTGCCGGTGGGCGGTGCTGGGGTGGGCGTGGCTGGGGCGGGCGCGGCTGCAGCGGAGCCGGCGTCGGTGCGCGCGGCTTCAGCGGGCCCGGTTGGAGCGGGCGTGGCTGGGGCAGAACCGGCGTCGGCGAACGTGGCTCCAACGGAACCGGAACCAGTAGCTGCAAGTGCGGCTTCGGCGGAGCCAGCTCCAGCGGATGCGGCCGGGGCGGACGCGGCTCGGGCGGACGCGGCTCAAGCGGACGCCGCGGCGGACGTGGCCTCCACAGGCGCGGCTCCAGCGAACGCTGCTCCGGCGGGCGCAGCTCCAACGGATGCTTCTCCGGCGGACGCAACCTCTGCGGGCGCAGCTCCAGCGGACGCGGCCTCGATAGACGCTGCCTCAGCGGACGCCATCCCAGCAAACGCCGCCCCACCAATCGCGGTCCCAGCCGAATCGATTCCGACTGGTCCCCCTCCAGGGGGCGCGCAAGTCCCCACTCCCATCATCTCAAAGGGGTCTGACAACAATGGCGGTTGAACTCACCCTGACCCGCCTCGCCGGCACCGAGAACTCCCAGCGCCTGCTGATCGTCGGCCCGTCCCTGGGCTCCTCGGTGTCCCAGCTCTGGCGCACCTGCGCCGAGCAGCTGGACGACGTCGAGGTGATCGGCTGGGACCTGCCCGGCCACGGCAACGGCAAGAACGCGACCGGGCCGTTCACGGTGCAGGACATCGCAAACGCACTGGAAAGGCCCACGCCAGACCGCCCCACCGCCTACGCCGGCGTCTCCTTCGGCGGCGCGGTGGGGCTCGAGCTCGCCACGAAAGGTGTCTTCGACCAGGTCTTCTGCATCGCCGCGGCCTCCAGGATCGGCGACCCCATGATGTGGCACGAGCGCGCCGAGCTCGTCCGCAGGGCGGGCACCTCCGTCCTGGTCGAGGGCGCTTCACGGCGCTGGTTCGCGCCGGGCTTCATCGACCGCGAACCGGCCGTGGCGGGTGCCATGCTGCGTGCCCTCACCGAGGTCGACGACGACTCCTACGCCTGGGCCTGCGAGGCACTTGCCGGGTTCCAGGCCGAGGAGGTGGAACGGTCGGTCCACGCCATCGCCGGACGGCACGACGTCGTGGTGCCGCCCGAGGCGATGGAGCAGCTGAACGCCGCGTCGTTCCACGTCATCGAGGACTGCGGCCACCTGCCGCCGGTCGAGAAGCCGGGAGCGGTGGCCGGTGTGCTGGCCGGGGAGTGGGCGAAGTGAGCTACGACGACGGCATGAAGGTGCGCCGGGAGGTGCTCGGTGACGCCCACGTCGACCGGGCGTCGGCGCCGGACGAGTTCACCGCCGACTTCCAGCAGTTCATCACCACCTACGCCTGGGGTGAGGTGTGGACGCGGCCGGGGCTCGACCGGCGGATGCGCAGCGCGATCACGCTCACCGCGCTCATCGCCAGGGGGCACTGGGACGAGCTCGCGATGCACGTGAAAGCAGCGCGGCGCAACGGACTGTCCACAGAGGAGATCAAGGAAGTCCTGCTGCAGAGCGCGATCTACTGCGGGGTCCCGTCGGCCAACCACGCGTTCGCTGTCGCGCGGCGTGCCCTTCAGGAGGAGATGTGAGCGTGACGCGCACCCAGGTCGGCATCGTCGGCGCTGGGCCCGCCGGGCTGATGTTGTCGCACCTGCTGTCGCTGCACGGGATCGACAGCGTCGTCGTCGACAACAGGTCCCGCGTGGAGATCGAGAACACCGTCCGCGCCGGCATCCTGGAGGCCGACAGCGCGCGGCTGCTCGTCGACTCCGGCGTGTCCGACCGGGTGCTGCGCGAGGGGCACCCGCACGAGGGCATCGACCTGCGGTTCAACGGGGAGAGCCACCGCGTCGACTTCCGGGCGCTGGTGGGCGAGTCGGTGTGGCTGTACCCGCAGACCGACGTGTTCGTCGACCTCGCGAACGCCCGCGAACGCGACGGCGGCGACGTGCGGTTCGGGGTGCGCGACACGGCCGTCGACGTCGACGAGCCGGCGATCTGCTTCACCGACGGCGACGGCGTCCGCCAGGAGGTGCGGTGCGACCTGCTCGTCGGCGCCGACGGGTCGCGGTCGACCTGTCGCGCCCAGGTGCCGCAGGTCGAGCGCACGCACTACTTCCGTGAGTACCCCTTCGCCTGGTTCGGCATCATCACCGAGGCACCCAAGAGCGCGCCCGAGCTCGTCTACGCGCACTCGCCGCGCGGGTTCGCGTTGATCAGCCAGCGCACCGAGACCCACCAGCGCATGTACTTCCAGTGCGACCCCGAGACCGACGCGGCGGCGTGGTCGGACGAGCGAATCTGGGAGGAGCTGCAGGCCCGCGTCGCCGGGCCGGACGGCTTCACCCTCAAGGAGGGGCCGATCACCGAGCGGACCGTGCTGAAGTTCCGGTCGTTCGTCGCGGAACCCATGCGCCACGGCAGGCTGCTGCTCGCCGGCGACGCCGCGCACACCGTTCCGCCGACCGGTGCCAAGGGCCTCAACCTGGCGCTCGCCGACGTGAAGGTGCTCGCCGAGGTGATCGAACGCGCACTGCTCAAGGCCGACGACGACGCGCTCGACGAGTACGGGCCCCGCGCGCTGGGCCGGGTGTGGAAGGCACAGCACTTCTCCTACTGGATGACGTCGATGCTGCACACGCTGCCCGGCGCGGCCGAGTTCGACGTGCGCCGCCAGCTCGGGGAGCTGCAGTCGATCGTCGACTCCGAGGCGGGACGGCGGCTGCTGGCCGAGGGCTACACCGGCTCCTGGCCGGCTTGAGCGGGACTGGAGCCGCGAGGCGCACACTGCCGCGGTGGACATCGCCGCACTGCGCCTCGCCAACCAGCGGATCGGCACGTACGCCACGGCCGAGGCCGCCGTCCGCGCGCTCGGTGCCGTCCAGGCCCAGGACTACGGCCAGTCGCTGTGGGCACTGGGCCTGCGCACCGAACCGGGGGTGAGCGCCGACGTCGAGGAGGAGCTGCGCGCCGGGAAGATCGTCCGCACCTGGCTGATGCGCGGCACGATCCACTACGTGCTGGCCGAGGACGTCGGCTGGATGCTCGACCTGTTCGGCGCGCGCGACCTCGCCAAGCTCACTCCGAAGGCGTGGCAGTACCACCGGATGACGCCCGAGCTGATGGCGTTGGCGCGCAAGACGTTCGTGAACGCGCTCAGCGGCGGCGGGTGCCTGACCCGGCGCGAGATGATCGAGCTGATGGCGGGCGTGGGCATCCCCGACGACCGGCAGCAGAGCTACTTCACGTTCATCCACCTCGCCCAGGAGGGCTTGGTCGTGCCCGGCCCGCCACGCGGCAAGGACCAGACGTTCGTGCTGCTGGAGGAGTGGGCGCCGCACCAGCGGTCGCTCGCCGGGGACGAGGCGCTCGCCGTGCTGGCGCAGCGGTTCTTCACCAGCCACGGCCCGGCGACCGTCGCCGACTTCGCGAACTGGGCCGGCATCGGCCTCAAGCAAGCCGTACGCGGGCTGGAGCCGGTGCGCGGCGAGCTGGTGCGGGAGACCTTCGACGGCAAGGAGTACTGGCTGCCGCCGGACCTCGAACCGGCCACCGGCACCTACCTGCTGCCCGCCTACGACGAGCTGGTCATCGGCTACCGGGACCGCGCCGCGTACTTCACCCGCTACGACGAGATCCCGATCTCCACCTACAACGGCATGTTCTACGCGACGATCGTCGAGGACGGCCAGATCGCCGGGCTGTGGAAGCGGGTGCTGAAGAAGACCTCCGTGGACGTGGAGCTGCGGCCGCTGCCCGGCTTCGACGTGGACGCGCTGGCCGAGCACACCCGGCGGTTCGGCGAGTTCCTCGGGCTGCCGGTGCGGACGGTCGTGCGCGACGCACCGGAGGCCGGGTCGTCGAAGGTCAGCTGGCGGTCCCGCAAGTGACGTGACCGGCTGAGGCCGGTGTACGCAAACTGACGTAGACGGGATCAGAGCACGAGCGGATGATGCGGTCGCTGCGAGCGGCGAGAGTGGGTGCCGACACCACGACCGAGGGAGCACACCGCGATGACCACCACCCGCAAGCTCAGCGGCCGTGCCCGCAAAGCCGTGCTGCTCGTGCACGTCCTGGCGGCAGCGGCCTGGCTCGGCATCGACCTGGCACTGGGCATCCTGATCGTGATCGCCCTGTCCACAACGGACACGACCACGGCGGGCATCGCCATCCAGGCAGTGGACATGTTCGCGATCTGGCCGATGCTGGGCGCCAGCGTCGTGTGCATGGTCTCGGGCGCCGTCCTCGGCCTGGGCAGCAAGTACGGGCTCGTGCGCTACTGGTGGGTGGCCGTCAAGCTCGTGCTGAACGTCGGCATGAGCCTGCTGATCGCCTTCGCCCTGCGACCGGGAGTGCAGGAGGCGGCCCGCATCGGCACCCGCGTGCTGGCCGGTGACCCGGCCGCGGTGCTCCCGTCCGGCCTGCTGCCCCCGGTGGTGGTGGCACCGACGTTGCTGCTGGTCGCGTACGTGCTGTCGGTGTTCAAGCCGTGGGGACGAATCCGGCGGACGGCATCCTCGGCGAAGGGCGAGCGCCGGGACCTCGTCGGAGCGGCCTGACACCGGCTACCGCAGCCACTCCAGCACCAGTGCCGTCCGCTCCGACACCCTCGCCAACGGGGCCAGCTCCGGATCGTGCAGCCCACGGTCAAAGTTCGCGCGGTAGAGCCGCAACGAGTTCGCCCGCGACGCCGGATCAGCGTACATCTCACCCTCGTTGCTGCCCAGGCGCCTGTAAGTACCTCCAACTCGACATCGACAAGCACTTTGCTACCACCAACAGCACCGCTGGCCGTCTGCAGATCCAGGTCCGGTTCGACGGCGACGACCATGTTGGTGGTAGTTGGCGGCGATCCGATCAAGGGTTGGCGGTACTTGCAGACGCCTTCGGCAGCAAGGAGGGCAAGGCTGCCGATCAGGTGCTCAGAGCTGCTGGGTCAGGTTCACGGGGTTTCCGTCCGGATCGAACACGTGCGCCACCCGCTGCCCCCACGGCATGTCGTTCGACGGCCCCCGCACCCGCCCGCCGGCGGCCTCGACCACGGGCAGCAGCGCGTCGACGTCCTCGACGCCCACGCTCAGCACGATGCGCGGGGCCGCGGTCAGGTCGGCGTCCTCCGCCACCAGTCCGAGCTCGGCGTCCCCGAGCCGCAGCGTCGTGGAGAACACCGCACCGGTCGCCGGGTACCTGGCCACCTCGGTCGCACCGAAGACCTGCTCGTAGAACGCCTGCATCGGCCCCGGGTTCGGCGTCACGATGATGGGCTGGATCGTCATGGGAGCTCCTTTCGTCCACTCACCTACGGGACGGCGCGCCGGAACTCATCGGTGCATCGAACAACGGCAGGAAGTCCTCGACGTTGAGATACGTGCACGCACCCGTGACCAGCCCGTCGCGCACGTCGAGGAACACCAGCCCGAACGGCCGGTCCAGGCCCGGCCGCAGCTGCCAGTACGCCGGCGACCCGTTCGCCGCGACCGGCACCAGCCACGCCCCCTCGCACGGCGAACCAGGCGCTTGCAGCACCGCCGCCATGGCGTCCCGTCCGCGGATCCACCAGCTGAACGGCGGCATCGACATCGTGGCGTCCTCGTGCAACAACGCCACCAACGCGCGCATGTCGTGCCGTTCGAACGCATCGCAGTACCGGCGGAGCAGCTCCTTCTGCGTCGCGTCCGCCGGGTCCACCGCCTCACCGGGATCGGTGGTGCGCACCGTCGCCCGCGCCCGTTGCAGCGCGCTGTTGGCCGCAGCGACCGAGATGTCCAGCAGCTCGGCCACCTCCGCTGCCTGCCACGCCAGCACGTCGCGCAGGATCAGCACCGCGCGCTGCCGTGCGGGCAGGTGCTGCAACGCCGCCACGAACGCCAGCCGCACCGTCTCCTTGCGGATCGCCTGGTCCTCCGGCAACACCCTGTGGTCCGGCACCGGCTGCACGAACACCCGCTCGTGCAACGGCGCCCCGAGCTCCCCGCCGGCCGGTCCCAGGTCCACGGCCAACGCACGCCGTTGCGGAGAACGCTGCATGTCGATGCAGATGTTGGTCGCGATCCGGTACAGCCACGTGCGCAGCGACGCGCGCGAGGCGTCGAAGCTGTCGTAGGCCTTCCACGCGCGCACGAGCGTCTCCTGCGCGGCGTCCTCGGCCTCGAAACCGGAGCCGAGCATGCGGTAGCAGTAGCCGGTCAGCTCGACCCGGAACGGCTCCAGCGCCTCGATCACGCGCACGACCCTACGCGGACCGATGAGTTCTCGTCGTCCCTTCCGTACGACGTGCATGGACATCAAGGACGTGGTGGCCGCCGAACGGCGCGACCAGGCAGAACTGCTCGAATCCCTCACGCAGCAGCAGTGGGACTCCGCAAGCCTGTGCGCAGGCTGGCGCGTGAAGGAGGTCATCGCCCACACGACGCTCCCGTACCGCAGCTCACCGGGCCGCATCCTCAAGGAGGTGCTGAAAGCCGGCGGCAGCTTCAACCGCGCCTCCGACCGCATGGCCAGGCAGGACGCCGCGCAACTGTCCCCGCGGCAGCTCCTCGACACCCTGAAGGCCAACGTCCACCACCCCTGGACCCCACCGGGCGGCGGGCCCGTCGGCGCGCTCTCGCACGACGTCATCCACGGCCTGGACGTCACGGTCGCGCTCGGACTCGACCGGAAGGTGCCGCTCGACCGGCTGCGGCTCGTGCTCGACGGGGTGAAGCCCGGTCACGTCCGGTACTTCAAGTCCGACGTGAAGGGCAGGGAGCTGGTCGCCACCGACCTGGACTGGACGTTCGGCGCGGGGACGCCCGTCCGCGACGAGGCGCAGAACCTGCTGCTCCTCGTCTGCGGGCGCAGGCTGCCCTGAGGGTCTAGGTGTACTGATTCGTGACGTTGTTGATGTCTAGGCGGTCAGTCGGGTGATGGGTGGCTGGCCGCCGAGGGCGGTGTGGGCGCGTCGTGTGTTGTAGTGGTGGACCCAGCTGGGCAGGGCGGCCAGGCGGTGGTCGTTGCCGGTCCAGGCTCGGGCGTAGGCGAACTCGGTTTGCAGGGTGCGGTTGAAGCGTTCGGCTTTGCCGTTGGTCCAGGGGCAGCGGGGTTTGG